>CADBCY010000005.1 GCA_902793325.1 uncultured Eubacteriales bacterium | reverse complement strand
GAGAGCATGGGCGAATCGGCCGGTTCGACGGCGACGACTTTCACGTCGGCGTTCTGTTTTTTCAGGTACGTGCCGACACCGGACACGGTCCCGCCGGAACCGACGCCGGCGACGAAAATGTCCACCTTGCCGTCCGTGTCGCGCCAGATTTCGGGGCCCGTCGTCGCTTCATGGACCTTCGGGTTGGACGGGTTCGTGAATTGGCTCGGGATCCAAGAACCCGGGATGGCTTTCTGCAGCTCCGCCGCCTTGTCCAGGGCGCCTTTCATGCCGAGGGAACCCGGCGTCAGGACGAGTTCCGCCCCATAGGCCTTGGCCAGGTTGCGCCGTTCCAGGGACATGGTTTCCGGCATGGTCAGGATCAGCTTCAGGCCCCAGGCCGCGGCGACGGCCGCCGATTCCGCGGGGCCGGGAAGGAGCGCGGCGTTCCGCGCCGCCAGTCCCTCCGCGCCGGGCACGGCCATGCCCACGGGCGCGATCAGCAGCACGGCGGGGCGCACGCGCAGCGGCAGCGCCAGGACCGCCTCCGCCAGGGCGGGGCCGTCCATGCCGGGCAGCACCGCGTCCGCCAGCAGCAAGTCAGCCTGAAGCCTTCTGAGCAGCGAGAGCGCCCCGGCGGCGTCCTTTGCCCGGCCGACGGGCGCAAAGCCCGCGCCGCGGACCGCCGCCTCCGGCGCTTCCGGCGCGACGCTGGCCACCACGGCCCGGCGCTCGGCATCCACGATGCTCCCCCGCTTTCCCCCAGATTATCCCTTACATTCTACATCCGCTGTCGAAATTCCTGCGTGCGGCGAAGATATTCTTGCGGAAACGTCCGCGGCGCGCCGCAGATGCGCAGAAGCGCCTGATAACACCCAATCCTAACATTTTTAATATTGACGATTTCATATGACGTGAGTATAATAAAAGGCTGTATGAATATGCTTGGCGGGTTGCGTCCGCGGCCCGCAGCAGGGAGGACAACCGAATGAAGAAAAGTCTGATCAAACTGGTGATCGTCGCGGTGCTGATCGTCGTCGTGGCGTTCCTGGCGCTGCACGGCCTGCAGATCGGCAAGTACAGGCTGTATCCGGTCAAGGATGCCATCAGCCTGGGCCTGGACCTGCGCGGCGGCGTTTCCACCGAGTACGTCGCGACCGACACCACCATTGAGAACTACGATTCCCTCCTGGAGGGTACGGTGAGCGCGCTGCGCACCCGCCTGACCAACGCCGGCTTCACCGAGGCCAACGTGGCCATCCAGGGTACCGACCGCATCCTGGTCGAGATCCCCGACGTGGAGGATCCCGAGGAAGTGGCCACCATCATCGGCACCCCGGCCCACCTGGAGTTCCGCGACCCCACCGGCGCGGTCGTGGTGGAGGGCAAGGACATCGTCGAGGCGGGCGTGCAGTACGCCAACGACGAGAAGACGCTGTTCGGCGTGGGCTTCCGCCTGGACGCCAACGGCAGCAAGGCCTTCGCCGACGCCACCGAGAAGTACCTGGGCCAGGCGATCTCCATCTACCTGGACGACGAGCTGATCTCCGCCCCCACCGTGCAGGCGGTCATCACCGGCGGCAACGGCATCATCACCGGCAGCGCCGCCGAGAGCAGCGAGGATTCCTACAACTGGGCCAAGAACCTGGCAATGCTGATCCAGTCCGGCGCGCTGCCCATGGACATCGCCGAGGTTGAGACCCGCGCCATCTCCGCCACCCTGGGCATCGAGGCCATCGACGGCGCCGTCATCGCCGGCATCGTGGGCCTGATCCTGGTGCTGCTGTTCATGCTGATCATGTACCGCCTGCCCGGCGTGGCCGCCGACATGGCGCTGCTGATCTACGTGCTCATCGTGTTCTACGCGCTGGCCATCTCCGGCGCGCAGCTCACGCTGCAGGGCATCGCGGGTATCCTGCTCGGTATCGGCATGGCCGTCGACGCCAACGTCGTCATCTTCGAGCGCTTCCGCGAGGAGCTGAAGGCCGGCCGCACGCCGCTGAACGCCGTGAAGTTCGGCTTCCGCAACGCGGGCCGCGCCGTGCTGGACTCCAACGTGACCACCCTGATCGCCGCCGTGGTGCTGCTCATCTTCGGCACCGGCACCATCAAGGGCTTTGCGACCACGCTGCTCATCAGCGTCATCGCTTCCTACTTTACCGCCGTGCTGGTGACCCGCGGCCTGCTGATCCTGATTTGCAAGCTGGGCGTCAACAACCGCAAGGCCTACACGCGCTAAGGGAGGGGAACGAGCATGAAGAGGAAATTTACCGGAAATACGCGCCTGTTCCTGTGCATCTCGGGCGCCATCATCGTCGTCGCGCTGATCATGCAGATCGCCGGCGTAGGCCTGAACCTGGGCATCGACTTCACCGGCGGTTCCATCCTGAACTACTCCGTGGGCGAGCCCTATGACAACAACGACGTGGAATCCATCCTGGCCGCCTCCGGTTACTCCGGGAGCCAGGTGACCAAGGCCGCGCCCTCCGCCGCGTCCATCGCGCTGCAGGAGAAGATCGCCGCCGCTGCCGACGCCGCCGCCGAGACTTCCGACGCCGCCGCCGAGACTGCCGACGCTGCCGAGGAAGCCGCTGACGCCGCCGAGGAGACCGCCGAAGCTGCCGATGAGACCGCCGACGCCGCCGCCGAGACTGCCGACGCTGCCGCCGAGGAAGCCGCCGAAGCCGCCGAGGAGACTGCCGACGCCGCCGCCGAGACTGCCGACGCTGCCGCCGAGGAAGCCACCGACGCCGCCGAGGAAGCCGCCGAAGCTGCGCCCGCCATGCTGAACCCCGATAAGTCCGGCATCGCGGACGACGGCCTGACCGACCTCCAGATCCGCCTGAAGCTCGTGGACGAGACCGAGGGCATGGAGGATACCATCAAGAACGCCGTGACCTCCGTGGTCTCCGGCGCCAACGAGACCGGCTACCGCACCGGCACCAACATGGAGATCAGCAGCCTGGGCTATGAGCTGACCTACGCCGGCGGCAAGATCGTGGAGTTCGACATGGGCGGCGACTTCGACAAGGCCGCCGTGGAGAGCGCCGTCACCGCCGCGCTGGCCGAGGGCGGCTACGGTGTGGAGAACATCCGCTTCGTGAAGTACGACCCCGCCGCCGAGGCCGCCGCGCTGGAAGCCGCCGCCGAGGCGCAGGCCGCCGAGGAAGCGGCTGCGGAAGCCGAGGAAGCTGAGGATACCGAGGACACCGAAGAGACCGAGGAGACCGAGGCCGAGGGCGAGACCCCCGCTCCGGACGAGAACACCGAGGTTGAAGAGGGCGACCCCGAGGTCGTCGAGGAAACCGGCACCGCGCTGCGCGTGCTCGTCCACCTGGACGACGTGACCAGCCAGGTCCGCACCACGCTGGAGCGCGAGATGAGCGCGAAGTACCCGAACTTCCGCTTCGTGTCCATCGACCACGTGAGCGCCATCGCGGGCCGCGACCTGCTGTCCAACGCCATCAAGGCGCTGCTGATCGCGTTCGCCGCCATGCTGGTGTACATCGCGCTGCGATTCAGCCCGCTGTCCGGCGCGGCCGCCATCTTCGCGCTGGTGCACGACATCCTGATCATGTGCAGCTTCATGGTGTTCTTCCGCGGCCTGTTCCAGGTGAACAGCTCCTTCATCGCAGCCATACTGACCATTGTGGGCTACTCCATCAACAACACCATCATCATCTTCGACCGCATCCGCGAGACCCGCAAGCTGCCCGGCTACACGCAGGCGGACATGACGGACGTCGTCGAGGTCTCCGTGGACAGCACCCTGTCCCGCACCATCAACACCACCCTGACCACCCTGTTCACGCTGGTGTGCCTGTACATCTTCGGCGTGTCCTCCATCAAGGAATTCGCGTTCCCGCTGCTGGTGGGCATGCTGGCCGGCACCTATTCCTCCGTGCTGATCAGCGGCCAGGTCTGGGCGATGTGGGACAAGAAGTACGTCGCCGGCAAGGCCGCCCGCAAGGCCAAGGCTTAATTTCACGACCCCGAGAATTAGGAATCGACTCCGTGCCGGTTCCTAATTCTTTTTCAAATTCAGGGCGCGGGATCGACCGGCGGGAGGTCCCCGGCCCGCGTCTTTAAGCGAGGTTTTCATGCTCCGATACATCCAACGCCAGGCCCCGCGCACCTACTTCGAGCGCCCGGCGGACATGCCGGCGGCGTTGCACCGGCTGCTGATCGAGCGCGGCGTCGCCTCCGCGGAGGAAGCCGAGCGCTTCCTGCACCCCGACGCGCGCTCGCTGCACGACCCCATGCGGCTGTCCTGCATGGCCCAGGCCGTGGCGCGCATCCGCGCGGCGCTGGCGGCGGGGGAGGCGATCTGCGTCTACGGCGACTACGACGTCGACGGCGTCAGCGCCTCGGCGATCCTGTCGGGCTGGCTCCGGGCGCAGGGCGCGGACGCGCGGGTGTACCTGCCCTCCCGACACAGCGAGGGATACGGCCTCAACGAGCGCGCCGTGCGGGAGATCGCCGGCTGGGCGAAGCTGATGGTGACGGTGGACTGCGGCGTGACCGCGGTGGAGCTGGTGGCGCTGGCGAAGTCGCTGGGGCTGGATGTGATCGTCACCGACCACCATCGGCCCGCGGACGCGCTGCCTGACTGCCCCGTGGTGAACCCGCTGCTGGCGGACTATCCGTTCCCGTTCCTCTGCGGCGCGGGCGTGGCGTGGAAGCTGGTGTGGGCGCTGGCGGGGGAGGACGCCGCCATGGCGTGGGCGGACGTGGCCGCGCTGGCCACCGTGGCCGACGTCGTGCCGCTGACCGGGGAAAACCGCGCCATCGTGGCCATGGGGCTGGCGCAGATCAACGCCTCGCCGCGGTTGGGCCTTCGCGCGCTGGTGGAGTGCGCGGGCATGGCCGGGCGGCGGATCGACGCCAACGCCGTGGCGTTCCAGCTCGCGCCGCGGCTGAACGCGGGCGGCCGGCTCGGCTCGGCCATGCGCGCTTACCGGCTGCTGGCGACGCAGGACCCCGGGGAGGCCGGGGCGCTGGCGGAGGAGCTGGACAAGGCCAACGCCGAGCGAAAGACCGTGGAGCAGCGCATCCACGGCGAGGCCGAGGCGCAGCTGGCGGACTTCGACTTCCCCGCCCATCGCGCGCTGATCCTGGCGGGCGAGGGCTGGAACCCCGGCGTCGTCGGGCTGGCGGCGTCCCGGCTGGTGGAGAAGTACCACTACCCGGTGATCCTGCTGGCGGACGCCGACGGCACGCTCACCGGCTCCTGCCGAAGCATCGAGGGCGTGGACATCCACGCCGCGCTCACCGCCTGCGCCGCGTTCCTGGAGCGCTTCGGCGGGCACCGGCAGGCGGCGGGCCTCACCATGAAGCGGGAGAACCTGGACGCCTTCCGCGACGCCATGGACGCCTGGCTCGCGGCCAATGTGCCCGCAGCGGCCTACGTGCCCGCGCTGGAGTACGACATGGCGCTGGACTTCGACGACGTGACGCCGGCCTTCATCCACGCGCTGGACGCGCTGCAGCCCACCGGCTTCGGCAACCCCATGCCGGTGTTCCGGGCGACGGCGCAGGTGGTGGACGCGCGCGCCGTCGGCGCGGAGGGCGCGCACCTCAGGCTGACGCTCGCGCAGGGCGGGCACCGGCTGGGAGCCATCGCCTTTCGCCAGGGCGCGCTGAAGGAGCGGCTTGCGGACCGCGTGGACGCGCTGTTCGTGCCCGGGTTCAACGAATACATGGGCCGCACGGAGCCACAGTTGGAGGTCAAGGCGCTGGCCGACGCCGACGGCATCGGGCAGATCCGCGCAAAACTTGGGGCGGAAGCATCGCTTCAATGCGAATTCTTAACACAACTATTCTATAATAAAAGAATCTACCGCCCCGACCGCGGGGCCCCGGAGACGGATCTTCGGGCGGTGGAGGCGTTCCTCGCCGCAGAGCCCCAGGGCACGCTGATCCTGGCGGCCGACCTGTCGGACGCCGCCGAACTGCTCCGCCGGCTGGACCCCATCGCCCCGGACGTGTGCTTCGGCGCCATGCCGGCGGACCCGCGGGCGTTCAACGCGCTGTGCGCCTATCCGCCCGCCGCGCCCGTGCCGCGGGGCTACCGCAGGGTGATCCTGGCGGGCGTGCCGGAGGAATACCTGCCGGACGCCCCCGGCGCGGAGGTCCTGCGCCTGCCGGGGCGGGCCGCGTGGACGGCCGGCATGCCCGATCTGGACGGCCTGCGCGCCGCCTACCGCGCGGTGATGCGCGCGGGGCAGCGGCCGGTGTACTTCCGCACGCTGGAGCAGCTCGCCTGCGTGACCGCGGAGGAGGCGGGCCTGGACCGGCCCGGCGCGGCGGCGGCGATCCTCGCCATGGCGGACATGGGGCTGTTCGAGCTGGAGCTGTCAAACCCCATCCGCGTGCGGCGCAGCGACCGGCGCCGGGCGACCCCGGAGGAGAGCGCCGTGTGGCAGGCGCTCCTGCGCTGGCGAACGGACGGCGAAATCGAGTGAAGAGGGAGGTCATAGGATGAGCGACGTCATGCCGCGTGCCTATATCAGCTGTGACGAGCTGATTTCGCGCATACAGAAGTATCACCCCGATGACGACATGGAGCTGGTTCGGCGCGCCTATGACTTCGCCGAAAAAGCCCATGCCCACCAGGTGCGCAAGTCCGGCGATCCCTACTTCAGCCACCCGGTCGCCGTGGCGGTCATACTCACCGACCTGATGCTGGACGCCACCACCATCGCCGCGGGCCTGCTCCACGACTGCGTGGAGGACGTGGAAGGCGTGGACCAGAACAAGATCCTCGAGCTGTTCGGCCAGGAGGTCGAGCTGCTGGTGGACGGCGTGACCAAGCTGAACCAGTTGGACTTCGCCAACCGCGAGGAAGCCCAGGCCGAGACCCTGCGCAAGATGTTCCTGGCCATGGCCAAGGACATCCGCGTGGTATTGATCAAGCTGGCGGACCGCCTGCACAACATGCGCACGCTCAAGTGGCAGCGGCCCGAGCGCCAGGTGCCCATCGCCCGCGAGACGCTGGACATCTACGCGCCGTTGGCCCACCGCCTCGGCGTGTACACCATCAAGTGGGAGCTGGAGGACCTGGCCCTGCGCTACATCGACCCCGAGGGCTACTACGAGCTGGTGCGCCTGGTCGGGATGAAGCGCGAGGAGCGGGAGCAGCTCATCGCGCAGGTGACCCAGGAGCTGAAGGCCCGCCTGAACGAGAACGGCATCAAGTGCGAGATCGACGGCCGGCCCAAGCACTTCTACTCGATCTACAAAAAGATGAAGAGCCAGAACAAGACCTTCGATCAGATCAACGACCTGATCGCCATTCGCGTTCTGGTGAACACCCAGCCGGACTGCTACTTCGTGCTGGGCATCGTGCACACCATGTGGCCGCAGGTGCCGGGGCGCTTCAAGGATTACATCAGCATGCCCAAGGCGAACATGTACCAGTCGCTGCACACCACGGTGGTGAACCAGGGCCGCCCCTTCGAGGTGCAGATCCGCACCTTCGAGATGCACCGCACGGCGGAATACGGCATCGCGGCGCACTGGCGCTACAAGGAGGGCAAGGCCGCGGACGAGCTGGACACCAAGCTCTCCTGGCTCAGGCGCATACTGGACTGGCAGAGCGACGCTCGCGACCCGGGGGACTTCAGCGAGCTTTTGAAGTTCGACCTGTTCGCCGACGAGGTGTTCGTGTTCACGCCCAAGGGCGACGTGGTCTCCCTGCCCATCGGCGCCACGCCGCTGGACTTCGCCTATCGCATCCACTCCGCCGTGGGCAACCGCTGCATCGGCGCGAAGGTGAACGGCCGCATCGTGCCGCTGTCCCACCAGTTGCAGACCGGCGACTTCGTGGAGGTCATGACCTCCTCCTCGTCCCACGGCCCCAGCCGCGACTGGCTGAACATCGTCAAGACCAGCGAGGCCAAGGCCAAGATCCGCGCCTGGCTCAAGAAGGAGCAGCGGGAGGAGAACATCCTCCACGGCAAGGAGCTGCTCGAGCGCGAGGCCAAGCGGCTGGGCTACACGCTGTCACAGCTCACCCGGCCCGAGCTGGTGGAGACGCTGTACAAGCGCTACTCCGTGAACAGCTATGACGACGTGTGCGCCATGGTGGGCTTCGGCGGGCTGAGCACCCAGCAGGTGCTGAACCGGCTGAACGAGGAGTACAAGAAGACCCACAAGGCCGAGGAGGCCCCGCCGCTGCCGGAGGTCACCAAGCCCGAGGAAGCGCCCAAGCGCACCCACAGCAGCTCCTCCAACGGCGTGATCGTGAAGGGCGAGAGCGGCATGCTGGTGCGCTTCGCCAAGTGTTGCTCGCCGCTGCCGGGGGACAAGATCATCGGCTACATCACCCGCGGGCGCGGCGTGTCGGTGCACCGGGCGGACTGCGTGAGCCTGAAGGACGCCAACGTGGAGCAGGACCGCCTCATCGAGGTGGAGTGGGAGAACCAGGCCGACGGCGGCAGCTACGAGGCGGAGATCAAGATCCTCTGCTACAACCGCACGGGCCTGCTGGCGGAGCTGTCGATGCTGTTCGCGAGCATGGAGGTGCCCGTGAGCGCCATCTCCGCGCATACGCTGAAGGATTCCAACTTCATCTTCCACGTGTCCCTGGTCATCAAGGACACCCAGCAGCTGAACAAGATCATCCGCGAGCTGAACAAGTGGCCGGACATCCTAGAGGCGAGCCGCGTCAGCGGCTGACGCCCCGGCGGCGTTCGCGGAGCATTTATCGGAAGAAATTGCACGACGGGAGGTTTGCCCCATGCGCTGCGTCATTCAACGGGTGACCCGCGCCTCCGTCACCGTGGCGGGGGAGGTCGTGGGCAAGATCGGCAAGGGCTTTATGGTGCTGCTCGGCGCCCAGACCGGGGACGGCGAGGCCGACGCCCGCTACTGCGCGGACAAGATCGCCGGGCTGCGGGTGTTCGAGGACGCCCAGGGCAAGATGAACCTCGCGCTTCGGGACGTGGGCGGCGACGTGCTGCTGGTGAGCCAGTTCACGCTGCTGGCCGACGCCCGCCACGGCCGCCGGCCCGACTTCTTGCAGGCCGCCCGCCCGGAGGTCGCCGAGCCGCTGTGCGCGCAGGTCAAGGCCATGCTGGAGGAAAAGGGCCTGCGCGTGGAGACGGGCCGCTTCCGCACCGAGATGCAGGTGGAGCTGGTCAACGACGGCCCGGTGACGATCCTGCTGGACAGCAGGAAGGGGTTCTGACCGTGGTGCGCGAGGCGGTCTGCGGCGACCTGGACGGGCTGCTGGAGCTGTACCTGGACCTGCACGAGTCGACCGTGCCGGCGCGGGACGAGCGGCTGCTCGGCACCTGGCGGCGCATCCTGGAGGACCCCGGCCACCACATCCTCGTGGCGGAGGCGGACGGCGCGATCGTCGCCTCCTGCGCGTGCGTGGTCGTGCCGAACCTCACCCGCGGCGGGCGGCCCTACGCGCTCGTCGAGAACGTGGTCACGCACCGCGACCATCGCCGCAGGGGCCTGGCGTCGGCCTGCGTGGCGCGCGCGGTCCGGATCGCCGCGGAGGCGGGCTGCTACAAGGTCATGCTGCTCACCGGCGCCAAAGACGAGGGCACGCTGGCCTTCTACCGGCGCTGCGGCTTCGACGACCGGGAGAAGACGGCGTTCATACTGCGGCTCCCGTAAACGGAGGATTATCATGCGAATCGACATTCAGCCCATCGTGTGCGGCCTGTACCAGGAGAACGCCTACCGGGTGTCCGCGGAGGGGCGGACGGACTGCGTGCTCATCGATCCCGGCGACGACCTGGCCAGGCTGCGCTGCGCGCTCTCCGGGCGCACGCTGGCGGCCATACTGCTGACCCACGGCCACTTCGACCACATCCTGGCCGCGAAGCCCCTGGCGGACGAGACGGGCGCGCCGGTGTACATCCATCCCATGGACATGGACATGCTGAACGACTACGCCATCAACGGCTACGACCCCGAGGTATGCCGCCTGCGCCCGCCGGAGAAGCTGGACGCGCGGCCGCTGGGCGAGGCGCTGGATGTGGCCGGGCTCAGCTTTAGGGTGCTGCACACCCCCGGCCATTCCCGGGGCTCGGTGTGCCTGTACCTGGAGGGGGAGGGCGTGCTGTTCAGCGGCGACACGATGTTCCGCGCGGGCTACGGGCGCATGGATCTCCACGGCGGGAGCGAGCTTTCGATGCGGCGCTCGTTGCGCGCGCTGTTCGACCTGCCGGAGGGCGTGAAGGTGTTCTCCGGCCATGGCGGGCCGACCACCGTCGGCGAAGAGCGGGCGAGGTACGGGCTGTGATCCGCCTCGTGACCGATTGCCCGGAGTTCTTTTCCGACCTGGGCGACGTGCTGCGGCTGTTCTACGGCGACGTGACCGTGAGCCTGGCCGAGGGCGACGTGGTGTTCGAGCACCGCTTCGCCGAAGGCGCGGGCGTGTGGACGGACACCTGGACGAGCCAGGGCCGGACCGAGACGCTGTCCCGGCCCGCGTGCGCGGGCGATCCGCTGGAGGTCAAGCGCGCCCGCAAGCGCCAGGTGAAGCTGGGGCTGTACAACCTGATGAAGGCGCTGACCGGCGTCCGGCCGCCCTGGGGGAGCCTCACCGGCATCCGCCCCACGCGCCTGCTGTACGAGGCCATGGAGGCGGGCATGGACGCAGACGCCGCCGCGCGCCGCGTGGAGGAGGAATTCGACGTGTCCCCCGACCGCGCCGCGCTGCTGGCCGAGATCGCGCGCATGCAGGCGGGCGTGCGGGAGGCCGCGCCGGGGCAGTTCGACCTGTACATCGGCATCCCCTTTTGCAGGACGCGCTGCTCCTACTGCTCCTTCGCCTCGGGGGAGATCGGGGACGGGAAGCTGGTGGAGCCCTACGTCCGGGCGCTGCTCAGGGAGATCGAGCGCTGCAGGGCGCTGATGGACGAGGCGGGCATGGCGCTGCGCGCGGGCTACGTGGGCGGCGGCACGCCCACGGCCATTCCCTGCGCGGACCTGGAGCGCATCCTCGCCGCGGCGCAGGCGGCCTTTCCCACCGCCGTGGAGTGGACGGTGGAGGCCGGGCGTCCCGACACCATCGACGCGGAGAAGCTCCGCATGCTCCGGGACCGGGGCGTGGGGCGCATCTCCGTCAACCCGCAGACCTTCAACGACGATACGCTGCGGCGCATCGGCCGGGCCCACACCGGCGCCGAGACGCTGGAGGCCTACGCGCTGGCGCGGGCGCTGGGCTTCGACGACATCAACATGGATCTCATCGCCGCGCTGCCGGGGGAGACCCCGGAGGACTTCGAGCGCACGCTGGACCGCGTGATTGAGCTGGCGCCGGAGAGCGTCACCGTGCACACGCTGGCCATCAAGCGCTCCAGCCGCCTGCACGAGCAGCTCGCGGTGGCGGGGAACGGTTACGGCCAGTTGGAGCCTGCGCGCGGCGCGGAGGCCATGATCGCCTCGGCCCGGACGCGGCTGATGGCCGGCGGCTGGCGGCCCTACTACCTGTACCGCCAGAAGCACATGGCGGGGAACCTGGAGAACGTGGGCTACGCGCGGCCCGGCAAGGCGTGCCTGTACAACATCGGCAACATGGAGGAGACGGTGAGCGTGCTCGCGCTGGGCGCGGGGGCCATCTCCAAGTGGCTGTTCGACCGGGCGCTGCGGATCGAGCGCGCGCCGAACGTGCGCAACATCGAGGAGTACATCCGCCGCGTGGACGAAATGGTGGAGCGGAAGCGAAGCGTGATCCTGAAGCCCCAGTCCGAGAAACCGAGTGCCCGGGAACCCTGAATGCCCGCGAGAAAGGATGCCTATGAAGAAGATCCTGTGCCTGTGCCTGCTGCTCGCCGCGCTGGCGGCCGGGCTGTCCGCCTGCCAGCAGCCGGAGCCGGAGGAGCCCGTGCCGAACCCCGTGGCGACCATCACCATGAGCGACGGGCGGCGCATGCGCTTTGAGCTCAGGCCCGACATGGCCCCCAACACCGTGGCGAACTTCGTGAAGCTGGCGAACGACGGCTTCTTCGACGGCCAGCGCTTCTTCCGCGTGGTGTCGGGCGTGCTCATCCAGGCGGGCGACCCCAGGAACGACGGCACCGGCGACCCCGGCTACGCCATCAAGGGGGAGTTCGCGGACAACGGCTTCAAGCAGAACACGCTCACCCACGTGCGCGGCACGCTGTCCATGGCCCGCCAGAGCGGCTACGACACCGCCGGGAGCCAGTTCTTCATACTGCACTACAGCTACCCCGAGTACGACGGCAAGTACGCCGCCTTCGGTACCATCCAGGACGAGGACAGCCTGGCGGTGCTGGACGCCCTCGCCACCCAGCCCGTGGACGGCAGCTTCCGTCCCCTCACCGCCGAGGTCATCGCCAGCATCCGCGTGGAGACCTACGAGGCGGAGTACGAGCCGGTGACCCTCGACAGGAAATAAACACCGCAAAGCCCCGTGAATCGCAACAGAGGAGGAAAACACCATGTCCAATCCCATCGTCACCATCACCATGGAAAACGGCGGCGTCATCAAGGCCGAGCTGTATCCGGAGGTCGCGCCCAACACCGTGGCGAACTTCGTCAACCTCGTGCAGAGCGGCTTCTACGACGGCCTCATCTTCCACCGCGTCATCCCCGGCTTCATGATCCAGGGCGGCGACCCCAAGGGCACCGGCATGGGCGGCCCGGGCTACGCCATCAAGGGCGAGTTCGCCCGCAACGGCTTCCGGCAGAACAACCTGCGGCACACCCGCGGCGTGCTCAGCATGGCCCGCAGCATGATGCCCAACTCGGCGGGCAGCCAGTTCTTCATCATGCACGCCAACGCCCCGCACCTGGACGGCGACTACGCCGCCTTCGGCAAGGTCACCGAGGGCATGGACGTGGTGGACGCCATCGCCAACACCCCCACCGGCTTCCAGGACCGCCCCGTGCAGGAGCAGAAGATCAGGACCGCCACCGTGGAGACCTTCGGCGAGGCGTATGAGGTGGAGAAGTACGAAAGGTAAGGCGGGAATCGGCGGCGGGGGCATCGCTCCCTCGTCGTCTTTTCATGCGATTGACGCTGTATCCCGGAGCAGGAGAGAACGTTTTCGGAGGCACGCCCGCGGATGATCACGACGGTTTTGTGGGATGTTGACGGTACGCTGCTGGATTTCAACGCGGCGGAGCGCGCCGCGATCAAAGCGCTGTTTTCGGAGTTTGGCCTGGGCGCGTGTTCGGATGCGATGCTCGCGCGGTATTCTGAAATCAACGTCGGCTACTGGCGGCGGCTCGAACGGAACGAACTGACAAAGGCCGAGGTCCTGACCGGGCGTTTTGAGCAGTTTTTCAGGGAATACGGCCTGGACACGCGGATCGTGCAGGCGTTCAACGCCAGATATCAGGTGGCGCTGGGCGATACCATTGTCTACCGCGATGACAGCCTGAAGCTGGTCGAAGCCCTGCGGGGCAGGGTGAAGCAATATGTCGTTTCCAACGGGACCGTCGTTGCCCAGACCAAGAAGCTGGAGCGTTCGAAGCTCGGCGCGCTGATGGACGGCATTTTTCTTTCGGAGGAACTGGGCGTCGAAAAGCCGAATCGCGGCTTCTTCGACAAGGTGTTTTCCGCGATCCGTCCCGATGATCTTTCGCAGGTCATGATCGTCGGAGATTCCCTGACGAGCGATATCCGGGGCGGCATGAACGCGGGGATCGGCACGTGCTGGTACAATCCCGGCGGGGAACCGATTCCCGAGGGGTATCGCGTGGACTGTGTGATCGCCGATCTCAATGAGTTGCCGGGCTGTCTGTCCGGCCGATGAAAGGGTCAGGGAGCCAACGATGTCAAAGACCTTGATCGTCGCGGAGAAGCCCTCCGTGGCGCGGGACATTGCGCGGGTGCTGGGCGTCCGCCAGGCGGGGGAGGGCTACCTCTACGGCGAGGACTACGTGGTCACCTGGGCCATCGGGCACCTGGTGGCGCTGGCCGAGCCGGGGGAGACGGACCCGCGCTGGGCGAAGTGGAACATGGCGGACCTGCCCATGCTGCCCGATGAGATCCCGCTGAAGGTGCTGCCGGGCACGAAGGAGCAGTTCGCCGTCGTCAAAAAGCTGATGAACAGCGCGAAGATCGACGCCGTCGTCTGCGCCACCGACTCCGCGCGCGAGGGCGAGCTCATCTTCCGCTACATCTACCGCATGGCCGGCTGCGCCAAGCCCGTGCAGCGGCTGTGGATCTCCTCCATGACCGACGCCGCCATCCGGCAGGGGTTTGAGAACCTGAAGCCCGCCTCCGCCTACGATTCCCTCTACGAGAGCGCCCGCTGCCGCAGCGAGGCCGACTGGCTGGTGGGCATGAACGCCTCTCGCGCCTTCTCGCTGGCCTACAACGCCCACCTGTCCGTGGGCCGGGTGCAGACGCCCACGCTGAACCTGATCGTGAAGCGGGATCTGGAGATCGAGCGCTTCGTGCCCGAGGACTACTGGGAGATCCGCGCGAACTTCGGGGACTACGAGGGCATCTGGGTGAACCCGGAGACGAAAAAGACCCGCTGCCCGGACGAGGCGCTGGCGCAGAGCGTCCGGAAGGCGGTTTCGGGCAGGACGGGCACGGTGACGGAGAGCCGGCGGGAGAAGAAGCAGTTGCCGCCGCCCCAGTTGTTCGACCTGACTGCGCTGCAGCGCGAGGCCAACCGCAAGCTGGGCTTTTCCGCGGACAGGACGCTGAAGCTGGCCCAGGCGCTCTACGAGACGCACAAGCTGGTCACCTATCCCCGCACCGACAGCCGCTACCTGCCCGACGACATGCAGCCCCGGGTGAAGAGCGCGCTCCGGAACCTGCCCGAGCCCTACGCCGCCTTCGTGCAAGCCCCGGAGATGAACCTCGCCATGCACGCCAGGCGCTTCTACGACAACGCCAAGATCAGCGACCATCACGCCATCGTGCCCACGGAGAAGCGGCCGGACCTGTCGCGGCTGAGCGCGGACGAAGCCCGGCTGTACGACATGATCGCGCGGCGGCTCATCGCGGCCCATTACCCGCACTACGAGTACGAGGCGGCGAAGGTCACGACGCGGGTGGAGGCGCACGACTTCCGGTCCACCGGGGCCATGCCGCTCAAGGAGGGCTGGCGCGCGCTGTACCGCGACGAGAAGCCCGCGGGCAGGAAGGCCCGGAGCGAGGACGCGGAGCCGCCGCTGCCCCGGCTCGAGGTCGGGGACGAGCGGAAGGCGGAGAAGGTTTCCGTCAAGGCGTGCAAGACCACCCCGCCCGAGGAGCACAACGACGCCTCCCTGCTGAAGCTGATGGAGAACGCCGGGCAGGACCTGGACGACGAGCGCCTGCGGGAGCTGCTGAAGTCCTCCGGCCTCGGCACGCCCGCCACCCGCGCCGCCACCATCGAGCGACTCATCGAGGTGGGCTACGCGCGCAGGAAGGGCAAGCACATCGTGTCCACGGAGAAGGGGCGGCAGCTCATCGCCGTGGTGCCGGAGCAGATCGCCTCCGCGGCCACCACCGGCAAGTGGGAGAAGTTCCTGAGCGACCTCGCCGCCCAGAAGGACGGGGACGCCCGCGCGCAGAAGTCGGAGCGGTTCATGGCCGGCATCCGGAGGTTCTCCCTGTTCCTGGTGGACGCCGCGAAGCAGGCCCCGAAGGACGTGCGCTTCGAGCGCGAGGCGCCGAAGAAGCGGGCGGTGAAGCGCGCCGCGCCCGCGCCGAAGAGGAGCGCGTCCGGGCCGAAAAAGAGCGCCTCCCGCGGCCGGAAGGCGGCCCCGAAGCGGGACGCCTGACGCAAAAGATTACAAAAAATTAAAAATGTTGTCCGGCAGGCAGGAATCGCGAGGGAGATGTCGAATACACCAACAAGGCGTTCCATGGAATGCGCCGTCCGGGACGGCGGGAGCGCCGGGCAGGTCCGCCCGCGGGTTTTCAGGGCGCGCTGTTGTGAGCGCCGGGGCGGGCAATCATCACATAAAGGAGCGATGAAAATGAAGTTCGTCTACAGCGGCAAGGGAATTGAAGTCACCGACAGCCTCAAGGCCCGCGTGGAAAAGAAGCTGGGCAAGCTGGATCGCTATTTTGACCGGGAGGCCGAGGCCATCATCCGCTTCCGCCAGCAGAAGGGCGGCCGGAACATCGCGGAGATCACCGTCAGCGTGAAGGGCCTGATCCTGCGCGCCGAGGAATCCTCCAACGACATGTACCTCTCCATCGACCGCGCGGTGGACAAGCTGGAGAGCCAGATCCGCCGGTATCGCACCAAGATGGGCAAGCACCTGCGCGATACCATCGAGGCGCCCGAAGAGGCCGCGCCCGTGTACGAGGAGGCCAGCTACGACGTGGTGCGCACCAAGCGCTTCGCGGTCAAGCCCATGGAAGTGGAGGACGCCATCACCCAGATGGAGCTGCTCGGCCACAATTTCTTCCTGTTCAGAAATGCCGCCAACGACACCATGAACGTGCTCTATCGCCGCAACGACGGCAGCTACGGCCTTCTGGTGCCCGAGGAATAAAGCGAATGATCGCAGGCGCCGGTCCCGTCCAGGGGCCGGCGCTGTTTGTCCCCGCGGCGCGTCGAAGTGCGCTTCCGAGGCCGGGAGCACGCCCTTGCGCGCCGTCGAACGCGCGCGTTCGGGGGCTTTTGCCGCGTTCGTAAATTTTTCTTTCCGCAAAAGCAAAAAAAGTCGCGTTATGACTCCCATTTGCCCGGGTTTTGTGGTATAGTATTGGTAATGAATCCCATGGGCTGGATCCGATCGCGCCGATGGGACGATCGGTGAGGGCTTCCGCGTGGAGAAGCCACCCGCTTCCCCTGCCGGCCCCGGCAGGAAGGCGGGCGCCCCGCGGCATATCGATGAACGGGAAGGAAGCCGGCGCGCCCGGCTTGCACAGATATGATGCACAGAAAACGAGGAGGATTGTCCATGAAGAAACTGCTTGCCATCCTGCTGGCCCTGGCGATGCTGCTGGGGGCGCTGCCCGCGCTGGCGGCGAACATCGCGTTTGAAGGCGCGGACTACGACCTGGTCTACGAGAGCGCGGAGATCGTGGACGGAGAAGCCGTCGTGACGATCAGCGGCTTCGGCTCCGGCATTCCCCTCCGCGACGGCCGCCCGACGTTCGTGGCCTGGGCGTGGGCGGACTTTGGCGACGGCCCCGTGCGCGCCTATACCGTGACCGTCGACGGCGGCGAGTACGCCTTCGGCTTCCACGAGGATCGCCTGCCGGAGAAGGTGTGGGTCGTCTCCGGCGAGGACGATACCGTTTCCGAACAGCTCTGGCCCGCGGAGGACGAGCCCGCCGACGAGCCCGCCGACGAGCCTGCGGACGAGCCCGCGACCGACGCCTCCGGCATCCGCGTGGGCGATACCCTGCCCCTGGGCCGCTGGGAGCAGGACGACAACTCCGGCAACGGCCCCGAGGACATCCGGTGGCGCGTGCTGGCCGTGGAGGGCGACGCGGCGCTGCTGATCAGCCAGGACGCCCTGGCGGGCAAGCGGTTCGGCAACAGCGACGGCCTCACCTGGGCGAACAGCGAGGTGCGCGCCTGGCTGAACGGCGAGTTCCTGGACGGCGCGTTCACGGCGGACGAGCGGGCGAAGCTCGTGACCAAAACGGTGACGGCGGACGCCAACCCGGACTACGGCACGTCCCAGGGCAACGATACCGAGGACGCGGTGTTCCTGCTGAGCATTGTCGAGGCGAGGAAGTACTTCTCCTACGACGACGACCGCATCGTCATCAACTCCAAGTCCACCGTGGCCGCCGGCACCTGGACCAAGTCCAGCGTCGGCTCCGGCTGGTGGTGGCTGCGCACCATGGGCAGCAGCGGCAGCTGGACCGCGGGCGTGGACGCTGCCGGCGCCATCAACTGCGGCGGCAATCCCTCCGACGGCATGCAGTCCGTGCGCCCGGCGGTGTGGCTGAAGCTGGAGGGCGCAGCCGCGGCCGAGCCCGAGGACGAGCCCGAGCCCGAGGAGGAAGCGGAAGCCATCCCCGAGGAGCTGGTGGGCCTGTGGACCGGCGTCGGCAAGCCGAAGAACAACGGCTCCAGCATCGACCTGACGGTGCAGGTCAACGCCGACGGCACCGGCAAGTACACCTTTATCCAACAGGGCTACCGCGAGAGCAACGACATCGAGATCACGCCCAAGGGCAACCGCTTCACCGTGAACACCTCGGGCAGCCAGCTCAGCGCCTGCGAGGGCACCTGGTCGCTGGAGGGCGACGAGCTGGTGCTGGACATCACCTCCACGCTGCCGGGCGGCCGCACCTACTCCTACGTCGCCAGGTGCACCAAGGAGGGCGCGGAGGAACCGGCGACGGAGGAACCCGAGGATGAGACCGAGGACGAGGTCGAATACGACCGCATGGAGGACTACAGCTACGTGACCTCCGGCGACTACGACTGGTACTTCAATCCGATCCTGTTCGCCACCGACGCCGACAACCCGGCGCTTCTGGCCGCTTCCGCAGCCGATCCCGCGCCCGAGGGCGGCAACCTGCTGCTGGTGCGCTTTGACATGATGGACGGCGGCGCCACCTACGACGATATCCTGGGCTTCATGGGCGACCTGAAGGTGCGCACCGCCAAGGGCGAGGAGCTGGAGCCCGCGCAGGCCGTCGTGCTGTTCGGCGAGGGCACCGAGGAGCAGAACAGGGTCTTCGACCTCATCTACGTCTCCCCGGACGCGGTGTCCCGCGAGGACTGCGAGCTGCTGTGCGCCGACACGCTGTATGCCATCGCGCAGTTCCCGTCGGAGGGCGAGCCCCTGCGCGCCGCCTATGCCGCCGAGTCCGCGGGCCTGGACGGAGACCTCCTGGAGCAGGTGCTGGACGCGCTGGGCGAGGAGACCTACCGCTCGACCTATGATGCGCTGCGCGGCGGCGAGGTCATCGAGAAGGGCTCCAAGGGCGACGCCGCCAAGGGCGTGCAGCAGACGCTGATCGCCTTCGGCCAGGACATCGCCGCCGACGGCAGCGTGGGCCCGAAGACCATTTCCGCGCTGAACGCGGTGCAGGCGGGCCTGGGCCTTCCCGAGACGGAGAGCCTGGACGCCGCGGGCTACGCCAGGCTCCTGCCCAGGCTGCTCATGGCCAGCGACGAGGAAACGGCCTATAACATCCTGTACGACACCATGGACTACGACGAGTACGAGTACGCCCGCGGCTGCGCGCTGGTGCTCAAGGGCAAGTACTACCACGCGAAGCAGGCGTTTGAGAACAGCAGTTGGGCCGACGCGAGCGAGCGCGCCGCGGCCTGCGTGCAGGAGTGGCCCAAGAACGGCCAGATCTGGAAGAACAGCTCCGCCAAGGGCAGCGGCGTGGGCCTGACGGTCAAGATCAACAACATGGACGAGGACCAGGCCACGCTGGTGAAGATCTACAACTCGGACGACGTGCTCGTGTCCTGCCTGTTCATCGGCGGCAACGGCAAGGCCAGCACCAAGCTGGGCAAGGGCACCTACACCATCAAGGAGGGCATCGGCAGCGACTGGTACGGCATGGAGGACGCCTTCGGCGATGACGGCTACTACAAGGTCATGACCTTCAACGGCGGCGACGAGTACGTCACGCTCAAGTCCGGCTACGACTACACCATCACCTCCGGTTCCGGCTCCGGCGACAGCGTCGGCAGCAACTCCGAATCCTATGACAACTTCTGATTTGATCCGGGCGCGGGTGGCGACACCCGCGCTCGGCGCGCAGCGGAGGGACGGAGCGGCCCGCTTTTGCGGGAGCAAGGGGGGGATGCCCATGAAGAGATTGCTTGCGATGCTGCTGACATTGGCGCTGTCGGCGTGCGCGCCTGCGCTGGCGGAGGCCGGCCTGACGGAGATCCGCTGCCCCGAGCAGGGCTTCTCCACGCGCTGCAACGTGGACTTCGGCACCCAATTCGTGGAGGGCGACGGCCTGTACGTGTACACCGAGTACTACGACAGCATCCCCTACGTGCTGATCTTCCGCAGCGAGAGCCGCGGGCTGGACCTGCGCCGGTATTTCAGCGAGGAGTTCACCCCCTACATGCAGGCTTCCTACGGCGACGACCTGGTGGGCGTCACCGAATACGGCAGCTATGAGGTGGCGGGCCGGGAGATGGTCGGCGCGGACTACACCTACCGGCTGAACGGCTACGTCATCCACTTCCTGCGGGTCGCCGACTTCTGGGACGGCTGCCCGGTGTTCTTCGGCGCGAAGTACGTGCAGGGGGACGACGCCGCCACGCTGGCGGCCCTGGAGGCGCTGGTCGCCAACTTCCGAACCGACGCGGGCGGCGACGCCGTGCCCGCGCCCCAGTCCGGCGGCGAAGCGCGGCAGCCCGCGTCCGCGCAGGACATGGGGGACTACCGCGTGACCGCGCGGGAGGCCATCGTCTCCGGCACGGCGAAGTACGACGACGGGCGCTTCAGCGTCACCCTGCCCGAGGGCTGGCAGGTCAGGACCACCGGCGAATTCATGACCTTCGGCTTCCGCGCCAGCGATCCCGCCGCGCCGGAACGCAGCCTGTTCCTGTTCATGAAGCTGGAGCCCTTCCTGAAGAGCCGGGCAGCGAAGCAATTCTACCGGAAATACAACTACGCGCCGACCTGCGACGCCCCGGTGATGGAGGCCCCGACGCTGGACGCCTTCCTGGCCGCCGAGCCTGAGGTCATCGACTTCTGCCAGGCCTACTACGCCAGCGGCCTGTCGCTGGACCCCGCGGTCTTCCCGGAGCTCTACGGCGTCCGCGTGCAGGAGAAGTGGAACAGCAGCATCCCCTGCCCGTCCACCTGCCGGGACAACGCCGTGGCGCGCATCGCGTTCACCACGCAGGCCGGCGCGCCCTGTGAGGGCCTGGTGACCGCCCAGCCCACCGACATGGGCAGCTACATCGCCGAGGGCATCGACACCTGGTTCTACACGGCGTACCTGTTCATGGGCGTCACCGCGCCGCAGGGAGAGCTCGCGGAGCTGGAGCCGGTGCTCACCCAGTGTCTGGCAAGCTTCGACTTCGCGCCGCAGTACGTCAAGACCGCGCTGGACGTCTCCGAGCAGGAGAAGAACGCGCTGCTGTCCGTGGCCAGCTCCATGCAGGCGGCCATGGATTCCTACAACGACGCCTGGAGCGCCCGCCAGACGAGCTACGACATCAGCGCCCAGAAGGCCAGCGACGCCATACTGGGCTACGACCGGCTCTACGACCCCGACACCGGCGAAACCTACCGCGCGGAGCTGGGCTTCTACGACAGCTACGACCTGAACCGGTCGGGCTTTGCCAACCCCAACCTGCAGCGCGTGGACGACGGCGCCGAGCAATACTACCTGTCGGGCGTGGATTACTACATCACGAAGTAACGTGCAACATCAAAAATGGGCTGTCCCGAACGGTTTCGGGACAGCCTGTATTTATTCTGGGAATTATTCCTCTTCCCCGGGCGTCGGCGGCGCTACCGTGATGCGGCGCTTGACGCCGAACACGTAGTATTCCACCGTCACCGTGCGGCCGGGGCCGGGGTCGGCGGCGGTGATCAGCTTCAGGTTGACCTGGCCCTCGCTGCGGGCGGGCAGGCTGGTGCCCTCGCCGGAGAGCGAGTACACGGCCACGTCGCCGGGCTCGCCCGCCAGCTCCATGTGCAGCCACTCCGCGGGCAGGAAGCCCCGGTTGCGCAGGGTGAGGGTAATGTCCATCATGGTGTAGCGGTCGGCCTCGCCCAGCGCGGCGCCGTCGAAGGTCTGCGGCGCGGCCCCGGATTTCAGCACGCTGCGGATGGACTGGAACACGTCGGGGTATTCCGCGGCTCCGGCGGTCAGCACCCGCGGCTCGGCGTGCAGCGCGCCGCCGAACCAGAAGATCCCGGCGCAGACCAGCATCAGCGCCAGCACCGCGCCCAGCAGTAAGGTGAGCTTTTTCATGAAGCCTCCGAGGGTGGAAAGTGGGGGAGGGTCGGTTGCGCGCTCTGCGCGGACTCAGGCGTCCGGCGTCAGCGGCAGGCGCAGCGTGAACGTCGCGCCGCGGCCGGGCTCGGACGCCGCCCGCAGGCTGCCGCCCAATTGCCGGGCCAGGCGCTCGGCGATGGGCAGGCCGTGTCCGTGGCCGCCGGTCGTCTCGCCCTCCAGGAAGATCGCGGCCAGCCGGTCCGGTTCGATGCCCCGCCCGGTGTCCGCGACGGCGATCTCCACCCGGTCGCCGAGGGGCGTCAGCCGCAATTCGATGCGGCCGCCGGGCGGGGTGAAGCGCAGGGCGTTCGAGATCAGGTTGAGCAGTATGCGGCACAGGCGCTCCTCGTCGGTGACGGCGGAGAGGGCGCGCGCGCCGACGCAGCGCAGCGTGACGCCGCCGCGGGCCGCGGCGGGCCGGCAGCGCAGGCACAGCGCCCGCAGGCAGGCGGCGAGGTCGACGCGCGCGGGCCGAAGCGGCGCGTCCGGGGCGGACAGGCTGCCCTCCAGCATGGCCTCCAGCTGGCGCACGCCGTCCATCAGCAGGTCGGCATAGGCGCAGGCGGGGGTGGGGGACGCGCCCAGCTCCATCCGCAGCAGTTGCGCGCAGCTCAGGATCAGTTGCAGCGGCATGCGCAGGTCGTGGGCGAGCTCGGTGGTGTCGCGCGTCATGGCGTGTCATCCTTCCATACGGTGATGGCACTATATACGCCGTTCGCGCGAAAGTATGACTCGCGGGGAGGATTATTGTCGGAATTTATCCGAGGCTCTTCAGCGCCAGGAAGATCAGCTCGTCCACCTTGTCGGTCCGGCCGGCGACGCGGGCGATGGCGCGGGCGGCCTCGGAGGCCCCGTAGCCCAGGGCCATCAGCGCCGCGGTCGCCTCGGCCTCGGGTCCGCCGTCCTGCCGGGGCGCGACGGCGGCGGCGCTGCCGGTGAGCTGGGCGTCGTCCACCTTGTCCTTCAGCTCCAGCACCAGCCGCTGGGCGATCTTCTTGCCGATGCCCGGCACCCGCGTGAGCGCGTTGGCGTCGCCGGAGACCAGCGCCAGCGAGAGGTCGCGCACGCTCATCGACGACAGGATCTGCAGCGCCGTGCGGGAGCCCACGCCGTTCACGCCCTTCAGGCGCTCGTACATGTTCTTTTCTTCGCGGCTGTGGAAGCCGTAGAGCTCCATGGCGTCCTCGCGCACGTTGAGCACGCTGTAGAGCTTCATGCGCTCGCCCACCGCCGGGGCCATGGACAGCGTCGCGCCGCTGACATAGAGCAGGTAGCCCACGCCGCCGCAGTCGAGGACGATGCTGTCCGGGTTCTTTTCCGCCACGATGCCATCAAAATGTGCGAACATAGGGTTGTCGTACCTCCGCGTTATTGGATCCGGAACATCTTCTTCATCGCCATGCTGTTGGCGTGGGTGAGGGCCACGGCCAGGGCGTCGGCGGCGTCGTCGGGGCGGGCGATGTCCTGCATGTGCAGCAGCAGCTTCACCATGTGCTGCACCTGGTGCTTGTCCGCGCCGCCGTAGCCGGTGACCGCCTGCTTGATCTGCATGGGCGTGTATTCGTACAGGTTCTCCGTGCGCTCGACCACCGCCACCAGCGCCACGCCGCGGGCCGCGCTCACCGCCATGCCGGTGGTGATGTTCTTCGAGAAGAACAGCTCCTCGAAGGCCACGTCGTCGGGCCTGTAGATGTCCATGAGCTGGTTCATGCCCTGGAAGATGGACCGCAGCCGCTGGGGCATGGGCTGGCCGGCCGCGGTGGTGAGCGTGCCGAACTGGATCAGCCTGCGCCGGTCGCCGTCCGCCTCAATCACGCCGTAGCCCAGCGTCGCCAGGCCGGGATCGATGCCGAGTATAATCATGTCGCGCTCCTGGGTTCCTACTGGATGAATTCAAAGCCGTCGAAGGCGTCGTAGCAGCGGGTGCAGGTGAGGCCGCTCACCGAGTGGGAGGACAGCACCGTGCCCGTGCGGAACAGCAGGCCCAGTATGGGCAACTGCTCCACGACGCGCATCTGGATGGTGGTGTAGAGCTGCTTGAGCGCGGTGGCGTCGCCGGTGGCGGCCACGCGGTCGAACAGCGTGTCCATCTCCGTGCTGGTGTAGCGGCTGAAGTTCATCGAGCCGCCGGTGCGGAACATGGCGGAGATGTCCGGCACCTCGCTCAGGTTCACGCCGATCAGCGCCAGGTCGCAGGCGCGCTCGCGAATGCCCCGGCGCACCGTCTCCTTGCTCCTGACGGACACCGTCACGTTGAAGCCGATGGCCCGCAGGTAATCCGCGATCATATTGGCCGCGTTCTCCCGGATGGAGTTGGTGCTCTCGTTGTAGGTCCAGATCGTCAGGCTCGGCTCCATCAGCCGCACGCCGTTGACCCGGTTCAGCCGCCCGTCGCCGTTCATGTCGCGCCAGCCGACCTCGTTCATCAGTTGCAGGGCGCGCTCGGGGCTGTAGTAGTATATGGCGCTCTGGCTCTCGTACAGCCAGGATACGGGCGGGATGGGCACTTCGCTGGACACCGCCATGTCCAGATAGGCGTTGGAGGCCAGCAGCGAGCGGTCGATGGCGTACATCACCGCCTTGCGCACCCGCACGTCCTTCAACAGCGACCGGCCGCCGGCGTTGGGTACCAGCATCTCGTAGGTCAGCGTGGAATAGTCGCGGCTGGTGAGGTCCGCCAGCTTCCGGCACAGCGCCGCCTTCGGGCTCTTGGTGGACAGCATGCTGATCTGGTTGGTCTGGATGGCCTCCACGGCGTCGGCGGGCTCGGCGTAGGGCCGCAGCAGTATGCTGTGCAGCAGCGGGGCCTGCTTCCACCACAGCGGGTTGGCCTCCAGGCGCACGATGCCGTCGGTATCCGCCTGCACGTACCAGTAGGGACCGGTGCCGCGGGGCATTTCATCCTGGAGCGTGGCGTATTGGATCACCGGGAAGTTCATGGCGTACAGCGTGAGGTAGCTGGCGTCTTTGGCCTCCACGGTCAGAGTCAGGATGTCCGTGGCCTCCATAGCCTTGATGCGCTCGAGGCGGCTGTAATAGGGGTTGTCCTCCCCGGCCGCCTTCAGCGCCTTCCAGCTCTGCACCACGTCGTAGGCGGTCAGGTCGAGGCCGTTGTGGAACTGGATGCCCTCGCGCAGGTTGAAGCGCCAGTACTGGTTGCGCTTCTCCCAGTTGTTGGCCAGCATGGGCACGGGCTTCATGTTCTCGTCCAGGTCCACCACCGGCTCGAACACCAGTTGGTTGAGGCTCACCAGGTTCCACTCGGTGCAGCCGACGGGGTTCAGGATGGGCACGCCGCTGCCGATGTAGCCGATGGTGGCGTCGGCGGTGAGCATGTCCACCTCATCCACGGGCTGGTCGGATTCGCCGGTGTCGGCGGGCGTGGCCACGAAGGCGCCGCCCAGGTCGTTGGCCAGGTCCGACGCGAGCGCGGGCGCGGCCAGTGCCAGGATGAGCAGCGCCGCCAGCGCGCTACGCCGCATACAGTTCAACATATCGCTCATAGTACTTCAATACCCGCTTTACATAGGTATCCGTGGCCTCCGAGGGGATGGAGGTCAGGGTCGCGCCGTCGGCGCTGAGGGAGGGGTCCTGGAGCCACTTGTCCACCGTGCCCTGCCCCTGGTGATAGGCCGAGGAGGCGCAGGTCATGTCGCCGTGATAGCGCTTCATCAGGAAGCCCAGGTACCAGCAGCCGTAGCGGATGTTCGTCTCCGGGTCGAACAGCATGCCTTCCACGTAAGTCTCGCCGAACTTGCCGGCGATCCAGCTCGCCGTGTCCGGCAACAACTGCATGAGCCCCTGGGCGTTGGCCGAGGACACCGCCTCCGGCCGGTAGCTGGACTCCGCCATAATGACCGCGGCGGGGTAGGCGGGGTCGAGGTCGTTCTCCGCCGCGCAGGCGCGGATCAGGTCCTGGTACTCCAGGGGATAGGTCTGCACCGTGACCTCCGGGGCGCGGGCGAACAGCATCCACAGCCCGAAGCCGACGAGCGCCAGCGCCAGCACCGCCAGCGTGACGACGGCGGGCAGCCGGGAACGCCGCGCCGCCCGGCGCGCGCTTCGCTTCATGGACATGGTGCCTCCGTTCCCGGCCGCGGCCCGAGGGGGCCGGCCGTTGTTCGTTCTACTCGCCCGCGCGCTTCAGCGCCGCCTGGTAGAGCTGCTGCAGCTCGGCACGCGTCTTTTCTACGGGGCGCTCGGTGCTGATGGCGCGGGTCGCGCGGGCGGCGCGCGCCTCGGAGGAGAGCTGGCTGTCGATGCGCGCCTCCACGGCCTCCCGCGGCAGGCCGTCGCGGGCCGCCACGCGGGCGATCTGCGTCTCCCGGCCGGCCACCAGCGTCCAGGTTTCGTCGCACAGGGCGTCCATGCCCGTCTCGAAGAGCAGCGGCACGTCCAGTATGACGACCTTCGCCCCGGCCCGCCGGGCGGCGTCCATGCCCTCCAGCATGGCCCGCTGCACCAGCGGGTGGAGGATGCCCTCCAGCGTCCGGCGCGCGGCGGGGTCGGAGAACACCACCGACGCCAGCGCGCGGCGGTCCAGCGAGCCGTCCTCGCGGAACACGCCGTCGCCGAAGACCCGCCGGATCTCCGGCAGCGCCGCGCCGGTCAGGGGCGAGGGCGCGCTGCCGGGCGCGGCGGTGAGCGTCCGCGAGACGGCGTCGGCGTCCAGGTGCGCCGCGCCGAGGCGCTCCAGGAAGCTCGCGGCCTCGGACTTTCCGCAGCCGATGCCGCCGGTCAGCCCCACCACATAGGGCTTATTTGCAGGCACGCCAATCCCTCCCGATGGAAACGTCCGCGCGCAGCGGCACGTCCAGCGTCACGATGTGCTCCATGCAGCGCTTCAGCAGCGCGACGACGGCCTCCGCTTCGGCCTCGGGCGCCTCCACGATCAGCTCGTCGTGCACCTGCAGGATCAGCTTCGCCGCCAGCCCCTCGTCGCGCAGGGCGCGGTCCACGGCGATCATCGCCAGCTTGATGATGTCCGCCGCGGTGCCCTGGATGGGGCTGTTCATGGCGCAGCGCTCGCCGAAGGCGCGCATGTTGTAGTTGCTGCTGCTGAGCTCCGGCAGGTAGCGCCGCCGGTGCATCAGCGTGGTGACGTAGCCCTGGGCCTTGCCCTTCGCCACGGCGTCGTCCATGTAGCGCTTCACGCCGGGGTAGCGATCGAAGTAGCGGTCGATGAAGTCCCGGGCCTCGAAGCGGCTGACGCCGATGTTCCGCGCCAGCGTGAAGTCGGAGATGCCGTACACGATGCCGAAGTTCACGGCCTTGCACGCCGAGCGCATCTGCCCGGTGACCTGGTCCAGCGGCACGCCGTAGACCTCCGCCGCCGTGCGGGCGTGGATGTCCTGGTTCTCGCGGAAGGCGTGGATCATGGTCGCGTCGCCGGCCATGTGGGCCAGCACCCTCAGCTCGATCTGGCTGTAGTCCGCGTCCACCAGCAGCCAGCCCGGCCGCGCCACGAACGCGCCGCGGATGGCCTTGCCCAGCTCCGTGCGCACGGGGATGTTCTGCAGGTTCGGCTCGGCGGAGCTGATGCGACCCGTGGCCGTGCCCACCGGGTCGAAGCGCGTGTGGATGCGCCCGTTTTCATCCCGCATGGGGATGAGCGCGTCGATGTAGGTGCTCTCCAGCTTCTGGTACTTGCGGTATTCCAGCACCTTGCCGCAGATGGGGTATTCGTCCGCGAGGGACTCCAGCACCTCGGCGTTGGTGGAGATCTTCTTCCTGGGCGAGGGGATGCCCAGCTTGACGAACAGCAGCTCGCCCAACTGCTTGGGGGAGTTGAGGTTGATCTTCTCCCCGGCCATGGCGTCGATTTCGTCCACCAGCTCGGCGATGCGCGCGCGGAAGGTGTCGCCCAGCGACCGCAGCACGTCGGCGTCCACCAGGAAGCCCTCGCGCTCCATGCGGCGCAGCACATAGGCCAGCGGCAGCTCGATGTCGCGGTACACGCCGTCCAGGTCGTTCTCCTTCAATTGGGCGCGCTGCGCCGTCGCCAGCCGGCGCACGGCCGTGGCGGGGTGCTCCCGGAAGCCCTCGACGCCCTCCTGCGCGCACAGCGATTCCGCGTCGAAGCCGGGCCGCTGCGGGTTCAGCGCGTAGGCGGCCAGCATGACGTCCACGATCTCCCCGCGGATGTCCTCGAGCGGCATCGGCAGCGCCTTCAGGTTCCACAGGAAGGTGGGGATGTCCTTTTCCAGCAGGGGCCGCGCCGCCGCCAGCGCGTCCTCCTCGCTGACGCCGGGGGACAGCAGGTCGCCGCCCAGGGGCAGGCTCAGCCGCGCGGCGTCGGTGGCCAGCGTGAAGTCCGCGCCCAGGCAGAGGGACACCCAGGCCGCGCCGCCGGCGATGTCCGCGATTCGCGCCGACAGGGCGGCGAGGTCGGGCAGCGCCTCCACCGGGGGCAGCGCCTCCGACGGCGCGTCGGCGGCATGGGCGGCCAGCAGCTCCGGGGGCACGCACGCCCGCGCCACGTCCGCGAGCCGCCGGGCCGCGGCGTTCATACGGAGCTCCCGCAGGCGGGGGAGCGCCGCGGCGAGGTTGCCCAGCTTCCAGGCGTCCGGGTCCACGTCCAGCGGGATCTGCCGGTCGATCGTCGCCAGCGCGTGGCTGAGCTCCGCCAGATCGCGGTGCTCCAGCAGGCGCTCGCGCAGCTTGCCCTTCTGCTCGGCGTCCGCCCGGTCCAGCACCGCGGCCAGGCTGCCGTACTGCTGCACCAGCCGCAGGGCCGTCTTTTCGCCCACGCCGGGCACGCCGGGGATGTTGTCGCTGGCGTCGCCCATCAGGCTCTTCACGTCGATCAACTGCGCCGGGGCGAGGCCATAGGTCTCCTCAATGTATGCGGGCGTGACCCGAACCGTGTCGGTGATGCCCTTCTTGGTGTACAGGATCGTGGTGCGCGGGCCGGAGAGCTGGAACGAATCGCGGTCGCCGGTGACCAGCAGCGCGTCCAGGTCGTGCTCCTCGCAGTAGCGGGACACCGTGCCCATGATGTCGTCGGCCTCGTAGCCCTCCAGCTCCAGGATGGGAATTTCCATCTGGCCGATCAGCTCGCGGATGATGGGGTCCTGCGCCCGCAGCTCGTCGGGCATGGGCTTGCGCGTGCCTTTGTAGGCGTCGTACATCCTGTGCCGGAAGGTCGGCGCGTGCAGGTCGAAGGCCACGGCCAGGGCGTCGGGGCGCTCGTCCTCCACCACCTTCAGCAGCATCATCACGAAGCCGTGCACGGCGTTGGTGGGGGTGCCGTCCGGGGCGTTCATGGGCGTCTGCAGGGCGTGATAGGCCCGGTACATCAGGCTGTAGCCATCCAGTATCACGATCTTCCCGGTCATGGGCGACCTCCCGTCCTGTCCGCGCCGGGGCGATTCCCACGGCAGGACATTTCAAATCCATTTTATTATAGCAGATTTTACGGGAAAATACAAATTATCTCTCCCCCAGGGTATGGTGAATCGTTGACAAGTCCGTTATAATGGTGTTGAGGAGGGATGCTTCGTGTCGGATCGCTGGATATTCGCCGCTATCTTCGGCGGCGTATGGGCGCTGATCGGCATTGTCTTTCTGGCGATCGGGCTCGCGATGCGCCGCGCCTGGACGCGCCGTGAGGAGCGCCTGCGCGCCCGGACCGACGGCGTCGTGCTGGAGATGGTGCGCCACGAGAGTCATTCTTCGAGCGGGTCGTCCGTCAGTTGGCGCCCGCTGGTGGAGTTCGACTACGAGGGCCGCAGGATCAGCCTGGAGGCCGCAGACAGCGTCTCGCGCAAGAAGTACTACGAGGGCCAGCGGGTGACCGTGCTCTACGACCCCGACGACCCCGCCGCCTTTCGCGTGGCGGGCGAGGAGGAAGCCCGGACGCTCTTCCGGGTGTTTACCGCCGTGGGCGCGGGCTGCCTGGCCGTCGCCCTGATCGCGGTGGCGATCGTGACGCTGACGAGCCCGCGGGTTCAGTGGCTGGCGCGGTACCGGTGGCTCAGGCGGTAAGGGTTTCCGATCGACAGAATACGAGGTGATTTCCCCATGAGAATCGTCGTCAAGGTGGGCACGTCCACCCTGTCCCACCCCACGGGGCGCATGAACATCCGCCGCGTGGAGGCGCTGTGCAAGGTGCTCAGCGACGTGAAGAACGCCGGGCACGAGGTGATCCTGGTGTCCTCGGGCGCCATCGGCATGGGCGTGGGCAAGCTGAGCCTGAAGGAGCGGCCCACGGACATCCCCACCAAGCAGGCCGCCGCGGCCGTGGGCCAGTGCGAGCTGATGTACACCTACGACCGGCTGTTCGGCGAGTACAACCACACCGTGGCGCAGCTGTTGGTGACCGGCGACGACGTGGAGGACGACGCCCGCCGCGCCCACTTCCACAACACGCTGTATCGCCTGCTGGAGCTGGGTGCGCTGCCGGTCATCAACGAGAACGACACCATCGCCACGGACGAGATCGTGATCGGCGACAACGACACGCTGTCCGCCATCGTGGCCCGCACGGTGAAGGCGGACTTGCTGGTGCTGCTCAGCGACATCGACGGCCTGTACACCGCCGACCCGAAGAAGGGCGAGGGCGCCGAGCTCATCCCGGTGGTGGAGGCCGTCACGCCCGAGATCGAGGCCCTGGCGGGCGGGCACGGCTCGTCGCTCGGCACCGGCGGCATGGTGACCAAGCTGCGCGCGGCGGGCATCGCCGGGGCGGCGGGCATCGACATGGTGATCGCCAACGGCGAGAACCCCGCCCTGCTCTACGACATACTGGACGGCAAGCCGGTGGGCACGCGCTTCATCGGGGAAAGGAAGGCACGGTCATGACGACGATGGAGATTCTGCGGGCGGCCCGCGCGGCCTGGCCCGCGCTGCAGGACGCGGATACCGCGAAGAAGAACGCGGCGCTGGACGCCATGGCGGCGGCGCTGCTGGCGCAGGAGGCGGAGATCCTGGCGGCGAACGCGGCGGACATGGAGGCGGCGAAGGGCCGCATCAGCCCCGTGATGCTGGACCGGCTGCGGCTCACCCCCGAGCGCGTGGCGGGCATGGCGGAGGGCATTCGCCAGCTCATCGCGCTGCCCGACCCCGTCGGCGCGGTGGTCACCCGCACGGTGCGCCCCAACGGCCTGGTGATCGAAAAGACGCGCGTGGCCATGGGCGTCATCGCCATCATCTACGAGAGCCGGCCGAACGTCACCAGCGACGCCGCGGCGCTGGCGCTGAAGGCCGGGAGCGCCTGCGTGCTGCGCGGCGGCAAGGAGGCCTTCCGCTCGGCCAACGCCATCGTCTCGGCCATGCAGAAGGGCCTGGAGCGCGTCGGCCTGCCCGCGGCGCTGGTGCAACTGGTGCAGGACACCACCCGCCAGAGCGCGACGGAGCTGATGACCGCCGTGGGGCTGGTGGACCTGCTGATCCCCCGCGGCGGCGCGGGGCTGATCCGCACCTGCACGGAGAACGCGCGGGTGCCCTGCATCCAGACGGGCACGGGCATCTGCCATGTGTACGTGGACGCCGCCGCCGACCAGGACATGGCGCTGGACATCATCGACAACGCCAAGACCAGCCGGCCCTCGGTGTGCAACGCCGAGGAGGTGCTGCTGGTGCACGAGGCCGTCGCGGCGGAGTTCCTGCCGAAGCTGCGCCGGCGCCTGGTGGACGACCGCGCCGCGAAGGGCCTGACGCCCGTGGAGCTGCGGCTGGACGCGCGCGCGGCGGAGATCATCCCCGGCACGCCGGCGGGGGAGCGGGACTTCGACACGGAGTTCCTGGACTACATCCTGGCGGTGGCCGTGGTGAAGGACGCGGACGCGGCCATCCGGCACATCGCGGCGCACTCCACCGGCCACAGCGAAGCGGTGGTGTCCCGCGACCCGGCCGTGCTGGAGCGCTTCGCGCGGAGCGTGGACAGCGCCGCGGTGTACCTGAACTGCTCGACGCGCTTCACCGATGGCGGCGAGTTCGGCCTGGGCTGCGAGATGGGCATTTCCACCCAGAAGCTCCACGCCCGCGGCCCGATGGGGCTGGAGGAGCTGACCACCTGCAAGTACGTGGTCAAGGGCGACGGACAGGTCCGATGAGGGGAGGAGATCGACCGTGAGGGGACTCTACGAGGTATTCTACGCCGGGGACCTGTTCATCCAGCTCATCTCCACGGCAATACTCGTCTACTGCATCCTGAGCTGGTTTCGGCCCAACTTCCAGGCGTTCTACTGGCTGCGCCGGTTTATACAGCCCTTCGTGTCGCCGTTCCAAAAGCTGTCGCTGGCGGTGATGCGCTACTTCAACGCGCCGATCGACTTCACCTGCTGGTTCGCGCTGATCGGCTTCCGCATCCTGCGCAGGCTGTGGTGGGTGCTGTACAGCCTGATCGCCCGGGGCCTGTACCGGTGATCGCGCCGGAGCAGAAGCGCCTGGAGGAGTTGGCGCTGCGGGCGGCGTACACGGGCGGCCCGGCGTTCACGCGCTTTCTGGAGCCCTCCATGCTGGACGCGGCCCGGGGCGCGGCGAACCGGGCGGGCGCGCACGCGGCGTTCTACGGCGGCTTTGAGGAGGCCGAGCGCCGGGTGGCGGCCTTCTACGCGGACGAACCGCCCGCGCCGGAGGACTATCCGCTGGCGGTGCTGCGCATCGACTGGAACGACCGCTTCAACCACCCGGGCCACCGCGACCTGCTCGGTGCGGCGATGGGCCTGGGCCTCGAGCGGGAGACGCTCGGGGACATCGCGCCGGGCGCGCGCGACGGCGCGCCGTGCGCCTACCTGTTCTGCCTGGCGGACGTGGCGGGCTACATCTGCGCCAACCTGGCGAGCGCCGGGCGGGCGACGGTGAAGGTCAGCGTGGAGACCGGCGCGCCGAACATCCTGCCGCCGGAGGGGGAGCGCCTGCGCCTGACGGTGCAGAACGAGCGCCTGGACGCGGTGCTGGCGGCGGCGTGCCGGCTGTCCCGCGCCGAGGCGCAGCGGCTGATCGCCGCCGGGCTGGTGAAGCTCAACCACGTGCCGAACCTGCGCGCCGACGCCCGGCTCCGGGAGGGCGATTTGATCTCCGCGCGGGGGCTGGGCCGCGTCCGGGTCGAGGAATTCCTGGGGGAATCCCGCCGCGGCCGCCGCGTCGTCAGCGCGTTCCGCTACAGGGGATGATCCATCTGACAATAAACTGAAGGGCCGCCTCACAACGAGGCGGCCCCTTTGCGTTGGTCGGAAGCGCTACGGGATCAGGTGTCGCGCTTCTTGGAGAGGATGTCAAAGACCACGGCTGCCAGCAGCACGAAGCCCTTGACGACCTTCTGGTAGTTGGCGTCCAGGCTGATCTGGAACATGCCCAGGTTGATGACGCCGATCAGCGTCGCGCCGATGACCATGCCCAGTATGGAGCCCGCGCCGCCGCTGGCGGACACGCCGCCCACCACGCAGGCGGAGATGGCGTCCATCTCGAAGTTCTTGCCCGCGTCCGCGTTGGCCGCGGTGAAGCGGGAGAGCACCGTCATGGCGGAGATGGCCGTCAGGATGGCCATGTTCAGGTAGGCGATGAACATGATGCGGCGGGTGTTCACGCCGGACAGGCGCGCCGCCTCCATGTTGCCGCCCACCACGTAGAAGTGGCGGCCGATGGTCGTGCGGCTGGTGATGAAGCTGTAGATCAGCACCACGCCCGCGACCCAGAGCAGCACCACCGGGATGCCGCCGGCCAGGGACAGCTTGATCATGACCAGCAGGATCGCCGCCGCGCCGATGCCGGCCTTGGCGGCCGCCGCGCCGACGGTATCCGCCTCATAGCCCTTCTTCAGCCGGGAGCTGCGGGTCCAGAACACCGACAGCACCACGATGGCCGCGGCCGCGATGCCCGCGATCAGGCATGGAATGTTGATCGTGCCCTCCGCCGACTTGAAGAGCGTGCCGGAGAAGATGTCCAGGAAGGAACGGGGGAAGGGCGCGATGGAGCCGGTGACGGAGTTGTTCCGCAGGATGGAGGTGCCCAGGCCGCGGAAGGCCAGGTAACCGGCCAGCGTCGCGATCCACGGCGGAACGTTCACGTAGGCGATCAGGAAGCCCAGGCCGCAGCCGTACACGATGGCGATGAGCAGCATCAGCACGATGGACAGGCCGGTGTTCAGCTCCTTAATGACCATCATCACGCCGCCCAGGGCGCCCAGCAGGCACACGAACGCGCCGCAGGACAGGTCGATGTTGCCGCCGGTGAGCATGCACATCAGCATGCCGCAGCCGAGGATGTACACGTAGGCGTTCTGGGTGATCAGCGCGTTGAAGCTCGAAGGCTTGAAGATGCCTCCGCCCGTCAGAACCATAAAGAACAGGTAGACGAGGACCAGGACGACCAGCATGGCATTCTTTTTCAATGCTGAAATGACGATTTTCTTATCCATTGTTTGTCATCCTCCCCGCACTAGCGCTTTTGCCGCTTGGACAACACGTCGAACATGACCGCAACCAGCAGCACGATGCCCTTGACGACCTTCTGGTAGTTGGAGTCGACGCCCATGATGCCCATGCCCTGGTTGATGACGCCCATCAGCGTGGCGCCGATGATCATGCCGGACACCTTGCCGATGCCGCCGTAGGCGGAGGCGCCGCCGATGAAGCAAGCCGCGATGGCGTCCATCTCATAGCCTTCGCCGTAGGTGGGGTCGATGCCCTTGGCGCGCGCGGCGGTGAGCACGCCCGCCAGGCCCGCCAGCAGGCCGATGTTGGCATAGGCGAACCAGTAGACGTTGCGCGCGTTGACGCCGGAGAGCGCCGTGGCCTTCTCGTTGCCGCCCACCGCGTACAGGTGGCGGCCGATGGCCGTGCGGTTGGTCACGTAGTTGTAAATGCCCACCACCAGGCAAATCCAGATCAGCACGGTGGGGATGCCCTTGTGGTTGGCCAGCTTCCAGGTCAGCCACACGACCACGATGGAGATGAGCGCCGCGGTGATCAACTGCCCGTACACGGACTGGCTGATGCCCAGCTTTTTCTGCACCGAGATCTTGCGGAAGGTCAGCAGCAGGTACACGACCACCGCGATGATGCCCACCACCAGGCAGGTGACGTTCGGCTTGCCCTCGCGGCCCATCATCTGGCCGATGAAGTCCGGCACGTAGCAGTTCGCGCCGCCGCCGAAGATGTTCAGGAAGCTCTCGTTGGAGATGGAAACCTGGTAGCCCTGCAGTACCACGTTGGAGAAGCCGCGGAAGGCGTACATGCCGGCCAGCGTCGCGATGAAGGGCGGCACGTGCACCTTGGCGATCCAGAAGCCCTGGAAGGTGCCGATGGCCAGGCCGATGGCCAGCATGGCCAGGGTGGCGACCCACATGTTGGCGCCGGCCTTCATCATCACGCTGCCGATGGCGGCGGTGAAGCACACCACCGAGCCGACGGACAGGTCGATGTTGCCGCCGGTCAGGATGCACAGCAGCATTCCGGACGCCAGTACGAACACGTAGCCGTTCTGGGAGATCAGGTTGTTGATGTTGCCGGGGAACAGGGTCTTGCCGCCCGTGCGAATGGCGAAGAATGCGGTCACCACGACAAGGGCCAGCACCATGGTATACTTCTGGATGAAGGAAGTGATCTTGGTCGCTTTCATCGTCATGCACCCCTTCCCGATTTAAGTATGGCAGCCATGATGTTTTCCTGCGTCGCTTCGCTGGCCTTCATCTCGCCCACCATCTTGCCCTCGTTCATGATGTAAATGCGGTCGCTCATGCCCAGCACTTCGGGGAGCTCCGAGGAGATCATGACGACGCACTTGCCCGCCGCCGCCAGGTCGTTGATGATGCAGTAGATCTCGTACTTGGCGCCCACGTCGATGCCGCGGGTGGGTTCGTCGAGGATCATGATGTCCGGCTCCGCGAACATCCACTTGGCCAGCAGCACCTTCTGCTGGTTGCCGCCGGAGAGGTTGCCGACGAGCTGCTCCACCGAGGGGGTCTTGATGCTCAGCTTGCCGCGGTACTCCTCGGCCACGGCGTATTCCTTGTCGCGGTCGATGACGGTGTGGCTGGCGATGCTGTCCAGGTTTGCCAGCGAGGTGTTCACCTTGATGGACTGGCTCAGCACCAGGCCGTTGCCCTTGCGGTCCTCGGTGACGTAGGCGATCTTGTGCCGGATGGCGTCGGCCTCGCTCTTCTTCATCTTGACCGGCTTGCCGTCGATCTTCAGTTCGCCGGAGAAGTTGACGCCATAGCTCTGGCCGAAGATGGACATGGCCAGCTCCGTGCGGCCGGCGCCCATCAGGCCGTAGATGCCCACGACCTCGCCCTTTCTAACGTTGATGGACACGTCGTCCACGACCTTGCGCTCGGGGTACAGCGGATGGTGCACCGTCCAGTGCGATACCTCCATCATGATGTCGCCGACCTTCACGCCCTCGCGCTTGGGGAAGCGGTTGGTCATCTCGCGGCCGACCATGCCCTTGATGATGCGCTCCTCGCTCACCGGCTCGGGGCCGCGGTTGTCGATGGTTTCGATGGTGGTGCCGTCGCGGATGACGGTTATCTTGTCCGCGACGTAGGCGACCTCGTTGAGCTTGTGGGATATGATAATCATGGTCATACCCTGCTTCTTGAAGCCCAGCATCAGGTCCAGCAGCGCGCGGGAATCTTCCTCGTTCAGCGAAGACGTGGGTTCGTCCAGGATCAGCAGTTGCGCGTTCTTCGCGAGCGCCTTGGCGATCTCGACCAGCTGCTGCTTGCCCGTGCCGATGGTCTTGACCTGAACCTTGCTGCTCTCCGTCAGGCCCACCATCTTCAGGTACTTGTCCGCCTCGGCGTAGGTGATGTTCCAGTCGATCGCAAACTTGTGGCCGCGCTCGTTGCCCAGGTACATGTTCTCGCCGATGGTCATTTCAGGGACCAGCGCCAGCTCCTGGTGGATGATGACGATGCCCTTCTTTTCGGAATCCTTGATGTTTGAGAACTTGCAGACCTGCCCGTCGTACACGATGTCGCCCGTGTAGGTGCCATAGGGATAAATGCCGCTCAACACGTTCATCAGCGTGGATTTGCCGGCGCCGTTTTCACCCACCAGCGCGTGGATTTCTCCCTTCTCCACCTGCAGATTGACGTTGTCGAGGGCTTTTACACCGGGGAAGGTCTTGGTGATGTTCTTCATTTCCAGCAGTATGCTTGCCATGGCTTTCCCTCCAGCTTTCCAGTCAGGATGGATTCAATCAGGCCGTGTGCGCGAGCCTGAAATGATGCAGGCGGGACTCGCCCGCCTGCATCACAAACCCTTTGGTTGGGGTCTATTACTGCAGCTGATCCTCGGTGTAGTAGCCGGAGTCGATCAGCAGCTCCTTGTAGTTGTCAGCGCTGGCGAACACCGGCTCGCACAGGAAGGAGGGAACGACCTTCACGCCGTTGTCATAGGTGGTGGTGTCGTTCACGTCAACCTCTTCGCCGGACAGGATCTGGCCGACCATCTTCACGACCTGAGCCGCCAGGGTGCGGGTATCCTTGAACACGGACATGCTCTGCTTGCCGGCGATCATGTTCTTGGTGTTCTGGATGTCGCAGTCCTGACCGGTGATGATGGGCCACTTGCCGGTGTAGTTGGCCTCGAGCGCGTTGGTCACGCCCAGGGCGGTGGAGTCGTTGGAGCACACCCAGGCGTCCAGCTCGGTGCCGTCGGCATAGTAGGAGGACAGGATGTTCTCGGCGCGGCTCTGGGCGACCTCAGTCTTCCAGGTGGGGGTGGCGACGTCGGTGAACTCGGTCTGGCCGGACACGACGTTCAGCTTGCCGGACTCGATGTAGGGCTTCAGCACGTCCATCGCGCCGTTGAAGAAGAAGCCAGCGTTGTTGTCGCCGGGATCGCCCGCGGTGAACTCAATGTTGAAGGGGCCTTCCGCGTTGTCCAGATCCAGGGTCTCTTTCACATAGGTGCCCTGCACGGTGCCGACCATGTAGTTGTCGAAGGTGGCATAGTAGGAAACGGCGTCGGACTGCATCAGCAGGCGGTCATAAGCGATGACCGGGATGCCCTTCTCTGCGGCCTTCTCCAGGGCGGAGCCCAGGGAAGAACCCTCGATGGCGGCGATGACCAGCACTTCGCAGCCGTTGTCGATCATGGTCTCAACCTGAGAAAGCTGCTGCTGGACGTCGTTGGCGGCGTACTGCAGCTCGACCTCGTAGCCGGCTTCCTTCAGCATGGCTTCCATGTTGGCGCCATCCTGGTTCCAACGCTGCAGGTCCTTGGTGGGCATCGAAACGCCAACCTTCTGGCCCTCGGCCAGCGCGCTCATGCTGGCCACGACGAGCAGCACGCAAACGATCAGAGCAAGAATCTTCTTCATACGAGTACACTCCTTCGATTTATTTATTGGATCGGATCGGAACCCTCTCCAACAGAACACAGTTATTTTACCACCGGGAACCACTTTTGTCAATAACGTTTTATGTCACATCGCATTTTTTGATCGTTTGTACCAGCATTATCAAGTTGGATTATCAATGTTGGTTAATATTTCTCTTGGAATTCCCGCAAAAAACGCGCGCCCGGGCGAAAATCGTCCGGGGCGCGTTATCGCAACAAATGATAAGATCAGTCGGCAGCCGTGGGGGTTTTCTTCGCCTCCAGCGGCCAGAACCGCGCGTTCATGCGCAGCCGTCCGTCGGCGAAAAAGGTGATGCCGTCGGCCGCGAGGTCGGTGTTCAGCGTGGCGGTCATGACCTTCTCGCCGTCGTTCACGAACGCCTCCACGCTGAAGCGATCCAGGATCAGCCGCAGCTTGAGCCGCCCGCGGTCGTGGTTCACCTTGGCGCGGCGCTGGTGGATGATGGCCCGGCGCGAGCCGGAGAACTTGCGGTCCACCTTCAGCACCGATTCCACGGGCCGGAAGCTGACGCCGGTGTGGTACAGCTCGCTCTTGGCAAAGCGCACCGCGAAGCGGTGGAACAGCTCCGCGCCGTCCTCCGGCTCCAGCTCGATCTCCAGGTCGCCCGTGCGGCCCCGGATGCCCGGCAGCGCGATCTCGCCGTCCGCCAGCGCCACGCCCCGGTATTCCACGCAGGGGCCGCGCAGCGCCTCCAGCTCCCGGATGGGCCGCTGGAACAGCACGCCGTTGCGGATGGAGAGCTCGCGGGGCAGGCTCATCTGGCCGAACCATGGCGTGGACTTCACGTGCAGGTTGCAGGTATCCCAGTTCTGCATCCAGCCGATCATCACGCGCCGCCCGTCGGGGGTGAGCACGGTCTGCGGGGCGTAGAAGTCGATGCCGTAATCGACGGCCTGGTCGGATTCCTCGATGAACCGCCCGGTGTCGGGGTCCATGCGGCCCATCAGGCAGAACGTGCCGTTGCCGTTGTGGTATTCGAAGCCCTTGGGCAGCATGTCCTGCGCGCTGGCCACCAGCACGTCGCGGCCGTCCAGGCGGAACAGATCCGGGCACTCCCACATCAGCCCCAGGCGGCCGCGGTTCTCCGCCACCACGCTCAACAGCTTCCAGTGCTCCATATCCTCGCTGCCGTACAGCAGCAGCCGTCCGCCCTCGCCGGGATGGTCGTTGGCGACGAGCGCGCGGAGGGAGCCGTCGGGCTCCTGCCACACGCGCGGGTCGCGGAAGTCGTAGCGGCTGCCGCCCTCGGGCAGATCGGCGGCGGCGATGACGGGGTTCTTCTCGTACTTGCGGTAGTTCATCCCGTCCCCGAAGGCCAGGTTCTGGGTCTGCACCCTGCGCAGCGCGCCGGTCTCGGTCAGCTCCTCCGCCACGCCGGTGTACATCAGCAGGTGGCGGCCGTCGGGCAGGGTGAGCGCGCCGCCGGAGTAGCAGCCGTCGCGGTCGTAGGGCATGTCCGGGGCCATGGCGGCGGGCAGGTAGCGCCAGTGCAGCAGATCGTCGCTGACGGCGTGGCCCCAGTGCATGGGGCCCCAGTGGGAGTCGTAGGGGTGGTACTGGTAGAACAGGTGATACTGCCCGCCGTACCAGCTGAAGCCGTTGGGATCGTTCATCCAGCCCACGCGGGCGGAGAGGTGGAAGGCGGGGCGGGCGCCGGGGGCGATGGAGCGTTCCCGCTCCTCCTCATACCGGCGCGCGTCCCGAAGTGCCTGGCTCATGTGCGCATATCCTTTTCTGTCGTTATTGGTCGTTCATGCTGTCTTCCAGCGCGTCCACGATGGTGTCGACCACCTTGTCGGCCTTCTGCCGGCAGACCTCGGGGGCGTAGGGGAAGGTGTAGGATACGTCGGAGGCCTCCAGCAGCGGCAGGTCGTTGATGGAATCGCCGATGCCGTAGAGCTTGAAATCGCCGTACACGTCCTTCATGTGCTCCCGCAGCGCCATGACGCCCTTGCCCTTGGAGCAGCCGCGCGGCGCGATGTCGATCTCGATCACGTTCTGGAAGGCTTCCACCTTGTCGCCGTAGCGCTCGTTGATGGAGGCGGACAGCCGCGCGGCGTCCTCCAGGCTCTCGGTGTGGATGCTCACCTGGTGGATCAGGCCGGGCGGGGCGTCGTCCACGCCGGTGATCACGTAGTACTTGCCGGGGTAGTCCATGGGCGCGAACACGCAGATGTCGCCCTCCACGTCCAGCGTCAGGCGGTAGCCCAGCGGGTTCAGCTCCCGCACCAGCGCGTCGGCCACGTCGCGGTCCACGCCGCGCTTGAGGATGGGGTTGAAGTCGCCGTCGACGATGTTCGCGCCGCTGCTGGTGATGTAGAAGTCGGGCTTCACGAAGCCCGTGATGAACGGCGTCAGCCCGCCCACCTGCCGCCCGGTGCACAGCCCGAACAGGTGGCCCGCGGCCTGGTACTCGCGGATCTTCTCCACGTTTTCCGGCGGCAGCTTCACGTCCGCTTTGTAGAAGTACAGCGTGCCGTCAAAGTCGCTGGCAAAGACCTTTTTCTTCATGCGGTCGACCTCCTCAGATCACGAATTTGTCCGTCACGGATGCGTTCATCGGCCACAGGCGGAGCTTTACGCCCTCCGGGGCGGCGTAGTGGAACTCGCGCTCGGTGGGGTAGGCGTGGGTGGTGAAGGTGGCCTCGCCGTCGTTGGCGAAGATCTCGACGGAGCAGCGGTCGATGAAGATGCGCAGCGCGCGCAGCGGCGCCTCCAGCGGCATGTCCAGCACCTCGCCCACCTTTTCGTTGAAGCGGCGGTCCAGGCCGGTGCGGTCCACGGTGCAGACCTTCCGCGCGCTGTCGTACTTCAGGCGCAGCCCGCCGGCGCCGTCCGCCTTCGTGAACAGCGCCAGCTCGAAGTCCCCGTCCGGGGCGGCGACGTCCAGCTCGCAGGCGGCGGGCAGCGTGCCGTCGGGGACGAGCTCCGCCCCGCGCAGGCCCTCCAGCGCCGCCAGGGGCGTCTGCCGGAGCTTGCCGTCCACGATCCGCAGTTCCCGGGGCAGCGACAGGCTGCCCTCCCAGTCCTCCTCCTCGGTGGGGTAGTGGTTGTCCGGCAGGCCGATCCAGGCGATGAGGATGGCCTTGTCCGGGTCGCCGATGCTGGCCGCGCCCTGGGCGGCGTAGAAGTCGAAGCCGTAGTCCAGGTGGCGGTAGGGCCCCTCGGGGATGAAGGTGAGGGTATCATAGTCCATGCGGCCGATCAGGTATACGTTGTGGTTGGTGCTCTCGGCGCGCCCGGGCAGCTTGGTGTACTGGGGCGAGAAGATGAGCACGTCCTTGCCGCTGATGTTGACGATGTAGGGGCACTCCCACATGCCGCCGAAGGACTCGTAGCCCGGCACCTTCAGCTCGCCCGCGAACCGCCAGCCGCGCAGCAGCTCCTCCGACTCGTAGATCAACACGCAGCCGCGCAGGTCCAGGGTCTGTGCGCCGATGAAGATGTAGTACTTCCGCTTGGCCTCGTTCCACACCACCTTCGGGTCGCGCTGGTGCTCGCTGTGGTCGTCCCGGGGGCCGAACAGCGGCTCGGGCAGCTTCACCGGGCGGTTGTCCGGGCCGAGCACCGCCGCGCAGGTGTAGGGCGTGCGGGTCCAGTCCTCGTCGCGGTGGTTGCCGGTGTAGAAGAACACCAGCTCGTCGCCGTGGGAGATGGCGCTGCCGGAGTGGGTGCCGCGGTTGTCGTAGAAGCAGTCCGGCTTCAGGCCGATGCCGGCGTTCTCCCAGTGGACCAGGTCCGGGCTGGTCACGTGGTACCAGTACTTCAGGCCGTGCACGGCGCCCCAGGGACACCACTGGTAGCACAGGTGCCACGTCCCCCGGTGCAGCGCGAAGCCGTTGGGGTCGCTGGACAGACCGGTCACGGGCTGCACGTGGTAGCGCTGCCGGTAGGCCGAGGCCTGGATGCGGTCGTACAGCTCCCGGATCTCCTCCGGGCTCTTCAATACGCGATAGCGCTCGTCTCGGGTCCACTCCCTCATGGTTTCCGCCCCCTTTGCATAATCTGTAATACGGATCACAGGCAAGACCATCATACCATGAAACGCGGGAAAAAGCCATAGCCAGTTTGCAATTTCCCCGGCAAAAACGCATGCGCAGGAATGAAACCACAAAAAAGGAGCGGCGCGATTGCGCCGCTCCCCGGAAGCGTCGATTATTCCTCGGCTTCGGCCTCGCCGGCCTCCGGCTCGCCCTCGATATCGCCGGGGATATCGTACTCGGCGTCGTCCGCCGCGTCCAGCGCCTCGTCCTCAAGGACCTCGCGGATGGACAGGGAAATGCGACGGGCTTCGGTGTTCACGTCCAGCACCTTCACGCGCACGATCTCACCCACGGAGACGGCGTCCTTGACCTCGGCGATGCGGGTCAGCGCGCACTGGGAGATGTGCACCAGGCCGTCCAGGCCGGGCTCCAGCTCCACGAAGGCGCCGAAGGTGGTGATGCGGACGACCTTGCCCTCCACCACGGAGCCCACGGGGTACTTCTCGCCCGCCACGGACCACGGATGGGGCTGGGTGTCCTTGTAGGACAGGGAAATGCGCTCGTGCTCGGGATCGACCTTCTTGATCTTCACGTCGATCTCCTGGCCGACGGAAACCACGTCGGAGGGATGCTTCACATGGCCCCAGCTCAGGTCGGTGACGTGCACCAGGCCGTCCACGCCGCCGATGTCCACGAAGGCGCCGAAGTCCGCCAGGCGGCGCACAACGCCCTTGACGATGGTGCCGGCCTCGAGGGACTCCCAGATCTTGGCCTTCTTCTCGGCCTCTTCGGCGATCAGCACGGCCTTGCGGCTGGCGACGATGCGCTTCTTGGCCTTGTCGATCTCGATGATCTTCAGGGTCATGGTCTGGCCCACGAACTCGTCGATCTTCTCGACGTAGCGCAGGGAGAGCTGCGATGCGGGAATGAAGGTGCGAATGCCGTTCACGTCGGCCAGCAGACCGCCCTTGACGGCCTCCTTGCCCACGCCCTCGACGTACTCGCCCGCCTCTTCCTTGGCGACGATCTCTTCCCAGGCCTTGCGGTTGATGATGTTCTTCTGGCTCAGAAGCACATTGCCATCGCCGTCGTTCACCTTGACGACCTCAACCTCGATCTCATCGCCGGGCTTGACATCGGTAGAGGAAAGATCGGTTTTCTTTACCAGACCATCAGTCTTATAGCCGACGTCGACGGAGACTTCGTCTTCCGAGATCGAAATGACCCGTCCGGTCACGATCTGGCCGGGGCGAATCTGAACAAGCGTCTTTTCAACGTCTTCCATAGTCATGACGTCCTGTTCCTGAGTCTCAATGGGGGCTTCCTGAGTCTCAATGGGGGCTTCTTTCTTCTCGATGTCGTTCATTCTTGCAACAACCTCCTTAATTATACAATCCGGCGTGGAAGCACCGGCTGTAATCCCAATCGTGTCTTCCGGGGCGATGCTCAGCCCGTCCAGCTCCGCGGCCGATTCCACGAACGCGGTGCGCGGGCACAGCGCGGAAGCGATGTGGTACAGCTTCCGGCTGTTGGAGCTCTCCCGCCCGCCGATCACCACCATGGCGTCGCATCGGGCGGCCAGCTCCGCCGCCTCGCCCTGTCGGTCCCGCGTGGCGGGGCAGATGGTGACCGCCACCCGCAAATCGGGGATGCGCGCCTTCAGCAGGCCGCACAATTCCTCGAAACGGGCTTCCGGCATCGTGGTCTGGCTCACCACCAGGGCGCGTTCCATGGGGGGCAGGGCGTCCACATCCTCCGGGGTCAGCACCGCCCAGGCCGGCCCTTCGGCCCAGCCCAGGATGCCCCGCACCTCCGGGTGCTCCGTCTCGCCTGCGACGATCAGCGGCACGCCCTCGCCGGACGCCCGGCGGGCCATGTCGTGGATGCGCTGCACGAAGGGGCAGGTGGCGTCCACGATCTCGCAGTCCCTCGCCCGTAGCGCCGCGTAAGCCTCCGGCCCCACGCCGTGGGAGCGGATGACCACCCGCGCGCCGCGGGGGACGTCCTCCGGTCGGTCGACGCTGGTCACGCCCAACGCCGCCAGCCGCGCAACCACCTGCGGGTTGTGGATGATGGGCCCAAGGGTGATGGCGGGCGCGGACCGCTCCGCGGTCTCCACCGCCCGGCGGACGCCGAAGCAGAAGCCGGCGTGCCTGGCCAATTCAACCCTGGAAATAGCCATCGACCTCCATGGGAAACACTGGGTATGCGCATAAATATTCTATTTATGCTATCCGTGTTATTTCGATTACAGCAATAAGAAATCCTGCATGATTTATAAGAAATAACAAAGGATTTACATGGGGTGGAAAAATGGCCCTGAGCGCGCGCAGGACGGCGCTCCCGCGGCCCCGCCGTCGATCGGGCGGCGGGGCGGTGGCGGCGGGATAAAAGGCGCGCCGCGCGCCGCTTACAGGGGATTCCCGCTGAATGGAAATACAGAATACCCCCGGGGAAGGGGGATTACTTCGCGTCGCGCATGCTCCAGACGGCGTCCTCGATGCGCTTGGTGGCGGCGCGGAGGGTGTCGGAATCGAGCCGGCGGCCCAGGTCGGCCAGCTCCACGGGCGGCCCGAAGCGCACCGGCGTGCGCCGAAAGACGCGGTAGGGCCCGCCGATGTAGCAGGGGATCACCGGCACCCTGGCCCGCATGGCGATGAGGGACGCGCCGCCCAGCATGGGGGTGGGGGTGTTGTCGCGGCTGCGGGTGCCCTGGGGGAAGATGCCCAGCGCGTGGCCGTCGGCGGTGATCTTCAGCGCCGTGCGCACGGCGTTGAGGTCGTTGTGGCCGCGGTCCACCGGGAAGGCGTCCAGCTTTTTCAGGAACCAGGCCAGGGGCTTGAAGCGGAACAGCTCCGCCTTGGCCATGAAGTGGAACCGCCGCTTGGGGCAGCATTGCGCCAGGTACAGGGGATCGCGGTTGCTCAGGTGGTTGGCGCAGAGTATGAAGCCGCCCTCGTCCGGCACGTGCTCCAGCCCGCTGACGTCGCTGGGCAGGAACACGCTGTAGATGGGCTTCAACACCATGTAGCAGAATCGGTAAAAGCGCTTGCCCATGGGGCAGACCTCCGTTGTAATGCGTGATTGGGTTCATCCCAGCCCGTCCAGGAACGCCTCCAGCAGGGCGTTGACCTCCTCGGGCCGGTCGGTGTTGGAATTGTGGCCCGCGCCGGGGATCCAGCGCAGGGGAATGCCGGAGACCTCCGCCCAGCGCCGGTTGTAGCGCTTCGCGGAGCCCGCGCGGTCGCGCTCGCCGCAGATCAGCAGCGCGGGGCAGTCCACGCGGTAGGGCAGGTCCGCCGCCATGGCGTCCGCCAGCATGCGGTAGCCGTGGGCGGCCAGCCGGCAGTATTCCTCCCGGTCGTAGGCTTCCACGAAGGACGCCATCAGCGCGCGGCCGTAGTCCGTCTCCGCGCAGCCGCGGATGCCCGCCCGCTTCAGCGCCTCCCAGGGGATCATCCTGTACACGGGCAGCATGCGGCGCAGCAGGAAGAGCTCGAGTGCGGTGACGTACCGCCGCTGCAGCGGGCAGGAGTCGACGGACACGAAGCCCGCCGCCTCGCCGGGATAGCGCTCCATGAAGCACTGGGCCACGTAGCCGCCCATGGACTGGCCCACGAGCACGGGCCGCGCCACGCCTTCCCGGCGCAGGATGTCGTGCAGCCACCCGGCCTTGTCCATCAGCGTGTAGTCCCCGGCGAAGGGCCGGGACGCGCCGTGGCCGGGGGCGTCCCAGACCAGCACGTCGCGCCTGCCCTCGAAGTGCCCGAGCTGCTCTTCAAACAGCCGGTGATCCGCGGTGAGCCCCGGCAGGAACACCAGGGTCGGCCCGCCGGGGTCGGCCCCGCCGCGCCAGTAGGCGATGCTGCCCCGCGGGGTATCGAGCGCGCCTCTCAGCATGGCCATCCCTCCCGGGCGTCAGTTCAGGGCCTTTTCCAGCAGCGCGCGCAGGGCGGCGACCACCTCGTCCGGGGCGAGGTCGCTGCTGTCGAGCACCACGGCGTCGTCGGCCCGGGTCAGCGGGGAGGCGGCGCGGTGGCTGTCCAGCCAGTCGCGCTGCTTCATGTCCTCCAGCACCTTTTCGTAGGGCTCGGGCATGTTCTTCTGCGCCAGCTCCAGGCAGCGCCGCCGGGCGCGCACCTCGGGGGAGGCGTCCAGGTACACCTTCAGCGTGGCGTCGGGCAGCACCTTGGTGCCGATGTCCCGCCCGTCCATGACCACGCTGTGGCCCTGGGCGATCTGCCGCTGCAGCGCCACCATGCGCTCGCGCACGTGCGGCACGGCGGAAACCTTGCTGGCCAGCAGCGAGACCTCGGGCTGGCGCACGGCGCCGGTGACGTCCTCGTCGCCCAGGAAGATGTGCTGCTCGCCGCCCAGGTAATCCACGGAGATGGGGATGTCGTCCACGCCCGCGGCCACGGCGGCGGCGTCCTCCAGGTCGATGCCCGCGCGCTGCATGGCCAGGCCGATGGCCCGGTACATGGCGCCGGTGTCGAGGTACATGGCGTCCAACTGGCGGGCCAGCGCGCGTGCGATGGTGGACTTGCCCGCCCCCGCGGGTCCGTCGATGGCGACGGAGAAGGTCCTGTCCGCGCTCATGCCTTCGCCTCCTCCGCGCCCGCCAGCTCCACGATGGCATGGGCGAAGATCTTCACGCCGGTCATCATCTTCTCCACGTCGATGTACTCGTCCGCGATGTGACACACGTCCATGTCGCCGGGGAAGCACACGCCGAACGCCACGGTGTTGGGCATCATGCGGGAGTAGGTGCCGCCGCCGATGGCGATGGTGTAGGCGGGCAGGCCGGTGACCTCGTGGTACACCTTCAGCAGGCCCTTCACGATCTTGTGCTCCGCGGGCACGTGCAGCGGGGTGTGGCTGCCCAGCAGCGTCACCGCCATGCCCGCCGGGGACACGGTCTTTGCCGCCTGGCCCAGCATCAGCTCCTCGCTCGCGCACAGCGGATAGCGGATGTCCAGGTGCGCGCTGAGCTCGTTCCCGTCGTAGCGCAGGATGCCCAGGTTGCAGGTCAGCGGGCCGGACAGCTCGTCCGCCGTGGCGATGCCCAGCGACCGGCCGTCGCCCTCCATGCCCACGGTGTCCGCCAGGCAGGCGATGGCCCCGCGGCTGCCGCCGCCCGCGCCCAGCTCCTTCAGGGCGATGAGCAGCATGCCCGCGGCGTTCACGCCCAGGTGCGGGGTACTGGCGTGGGCGTTGACGCCGGTGGCGACGATCTCCGCCCGGCCGTCGCCCCTGGGGAAGGCCTCCAGGCGGAAGCGCTCGTGCGCGGCGCAGACGGCGTCCAGCTTCGCGTTCAGCGCTTCGATGCTCAGGCCGCCCAGGCCCACCTCCGCCTTCGCCACGGCGGGCACCACGTTGGGCCGCTCGCCGGCGTACAGGCTGTACACGGGCATGGCGGCGTTCGCCTCGCCGCCGGTGACCTTGCTGAGCAGCAGGTTCACGCCGCCCTTCTCGATGTTGATGACCGGGAATTCCGCGTCGGGCGAGAAGCCGTAGTCGGGCATTTTATACTTCGAGGCGTAGTAGCGCATGTCGCTCATGCCCGTCTCCTCGTCGCAGCCCAGGATCAGCCGCACCCCGTCCTTCATGGGGATGCCCGCCTCCTTCACCGCGCGCATGGCGTAGAGCGCGCACAGCGCCGGGCCCTTGTCGTCGGTGGTGCCGCGGCCGTACATCTTCCCGTCCACGATCTCCCCGCCCAGCGGGTCGTGGTGCCAGCCGTCGCCCAGGGGCACCACGTCCAGGTGCGCCAGCATGCCCATCGTCTCCGGGCCGCTGCCGAAGCTGACGTCGCCGGCGTAGCCGTCCACGTCCCGCACCTCGAAGCCGAACGCCGCGGCGTCCGCCAGCGCCATGTCCAGCATGCGCTGGACCTCCGCGCCGAAGGGCGCGTTCGCCCCCGCGGGTTCGCCCTGTACCGAGGGCACGGACACCCACCTGCGTATGTTTTCGATCAGTTCCTCCCGATAGGATTCGACCAGCCGGTCGAGCTTTTCATAGTTCATATCGCAAACCTCCGTTGGGCTGAATGATAGGATAACGGGAATATCATAGCATATTTTAGCCGCGATGGCAAATCCTGTTTGTCGCGCGCCACGCGGTCAGCCCACGTACTCTACCGCCTTCTTCAGCGCCCTGGCGGCCAGCTCGCTGGGGAGCCGGGCGCCCGCGCCGCCGCCCTCGATGACCACGGAGATGGCGTAGGGGTGGGCGGGATCATCGATGAAGCCGGTGAACCAGGCGTTGGTCTCCACGCTCTTGTCGTCGCTGACCTCCGCCGAGCCGGTCTTGCCGCAAACGCTGAGCCCCTTGATCGCGGCGCGCTTCGCGGTGCCGCTCTTCACGGTTTCGCGCATGTACGCCGCGATGGTGCCCGCCACGGCCTCGTCCAGCACCTGCCGGTAGGGCGTCGACACGCCCGTGGCGGACGGCGCGCCGAGCGCGGTGGTCACGCCCTTCACCAGCCAGGGCTTCATCATGACGCCGCCGTTGGCCACCGCGCCGGTGATCAGCGTCATGTGCAGCGGGGTGACCAGCACCTCGCCCTGACCGATGCCCGCCCACACCAGCCCGGAGGTCCCGCTGATGCGGCCGGGGAAGGCGGAATTGTACACCACGAAGTCGCCGAACTTGAAGTTTTCGTTGAAGCCCAGGCGCTCGGCGGTCTCCCGCAGGCGCTGCGCCCCGAGCTGGTAGGCGAGCTTGCCGAAGGTGACGTTGCAGCTTCGCTTGAAGGCCGTCTCCAGGTCCACCGTGCCGTGGGCGGTGTTGCCCGCGCAGTTGATGTGCCCGCCCTCGTAGTCCCACACGCCGGCGCAGGTGAAGGGCTGGTCCACCACGGCGGGGTCGTTGGACAGCGCCGAGGCCAGCGTGACGATCTTGAAGATGGAGCCGGGGGTGTACAGCCCCTGCAGGCAGCGGTTCAGGTAGGCGGTGTCGGGCACGCGCTCCTCCCGGCCCTCCATGACGTCGTAGGGGTCGTAGTTGGGCAGGGACACCATGGCCAGGATCTCGCCCGTGCGCCAGTTGGTCACGCAGGCCGCGCCGCTGTAGCCGGAGGGGAACTGCCCGGCGACGTAGGCCTGCAGCGGGCCGTCGATGGTCAGCCGCACGCTGCTGCCCACGTGCCGCACGCCGCTGAACAGCTCGCTCATGCGGTCGAGCAGGGAGCCGGAGATGTCCAGCAGCGACGCGGAGTAGAAGCTCTCCACGCCGGTGCCGCTCATGCCGCGCGTGTCGCCCACGGTCTGGGACAGGGCGCGGCGGGCGGCGTCGCTCTCCAGGTAGCGGCGCGTGCCGTCGGAGTCGGTGGTGGCCAGCACGTGGCCGTCGCGGTCGAGGATATCCCCCCGCAGGGCGTTGGCGGCGGCCAGGCGGGTGTTGTGCACGTCGCTGGCCCAGATGGCGCCCTGGGTGAAGGCCGTCCAGGCGAACCACGCGCTCAGCCCGACGAACAGCGCCACGACCAGCCATCCGATCAGCCGCATGTTGCGGCGAAGCTCCTTCAAGAAAATCACCCCCGGGATGGGAATTGGGCATTGCCGGCGGGCCGGGTATCAGTCCTCGCGCAGCTCGAGCTGTTCGATGTCGCGGGCCTCGTCCAGGGCGTTCATGCTGGAGATGCCCAGCAGTATGCCCATTGAGAAGAACGTGCTGATCAGCGAGGAGCCGCCGTAGCACACCAGCGGCAGCGTCACGCCCGTGAGGGGCAGCAGCTTCGTGTTGCCGCCCACGATCAGCATCGTCTGCAGCCCCAGCATGATGACCAGCCCGAAGGCCGCCAGCGAGTGGAAGGACGTGCGGGCGTTGAAGGCCACGATCAGCCCGCGGAGGATGATCATGACGTACACCGCCAGCAGGCCGATGGCGAGGATCAGCCCGAACTCCTCGGTGATGGAGGCGAATATGAAGTCGCTGTGGTAGAGGGGGATCTTCCGCGGCGAGCCCAGCCCCACGCCCATGCCGAACAGCCCGCCGCTGCCGATGGCGATCAGGCTCTGCACAAGCTGGTAGCCCGCGCCGTCGTAGTCGCTCCAGGGGTTCCGCCAGATGGCCACGCGGTCCCGCACGTAGGGCAGGAAGCGGTAGGCGATCACCGCCGCCGCGCCGCCCATGCCCAGCCCGGACAGCGTGATGAAGGCGTTGGAGGTGGCCGCGTAGTACATGAACACCGTGGTCAGGAAGTACAGCAGCACCGCGCCGAGGTCCTTCTCCGACAGCAGCACCGCGCAGCAGGCCGCCGCGAAGCCGATGGCGGGCAGGCACTTCAGGAAGCGCGGGCGGTTGGCAAAGCCCGCCGCCAGGCAGAGGATCATCACCGGCTTCATGAATTCGCTGGGCTGCACGCTGAAGCCGCCCAGGCCCACCCAGTTGCGCGCGCCGTACTTGTAGATGCCGATGCCGGGCGTCCAGGGCGTCAGCAGCGCGATCAGGCACAGGCCCATCATCAGCGGCAGCAGCTTCTTCCAGCTCCTGAACGCGCGGATGAAGGTCGCGCCCGTGAACATGGCGACCAGCCCCGCCCCGGCGTAGATCGCCTGGGTGCGGGGCGTGACGTCCGCCCGCGCGATGTCCTGCAGCGTAATGATGCCCAGGCTGCACAGGAACAGCACCATGATGAGTATGGCGCGATCCACGGGCCACAGGCGGCCCATCAGGTTCGTCACCAGCATGGTGACCAGCGGCAGCGCGACCGCCAGGATCAGCGCCTGCGGGTTGACGGCGCGATCCTGGAAGGCGATCAGCGCCTGCGTCAGCGCCTGGAAGGCCATCACCGCGGTCAGCAGCAGCCGCGTGTTCGAGCGCCGCAGCGCCCGCTTCATCTTGTCGAGTTTATTGTTCATGGCTGTGGTCGTTCGGAGCATGGCGGGCGACGGGCGCGCCGCCTATTCCCAGGGATCGCCGTCTTCCCCGCGCGCCTGCGGCGCGCGCGGCGGCTTTCCCACTTCGAAAAACTGAATCTCCTCTTCGTCGGCGGGCTCGAACAGGGCGTCGGGATCGTCCGCGTCGGGGGCTTCGGGGCGTCGGCGCGCGGGCCGGCGGGCCGGCTCGGGGGCCTCGTTCAGGATCAGCATGACCTCCACCGCGCCGATCCGCAGCACGTCGCCGTCTTCGAGCAGCGCGGCGCGCAGCGGTTCGCCCTCGCCGTCCCGCAGCGGCGCGCCGGCGTGCGCGCGGATCTTCAGCCCGCCCTCCGCCTGCTGGAACCAGGCGTGCCTGCGGCGCACGCTGGCGTGGCGGATGCGCACGTCCGCGCGGCGGGAGGAGCCGATCATGCCCTCGCGGATGACGGGGTAGCGCATGCCGGTACGGGCCTTCTGGCCGCCGGAGGTGACCAGCAGCTCGCCGATCACGCCCGTCTCGGGGGACATGCGGCGCAGCGCGGCGGCGCGGCGGGCATCGATCAGCGTGATGCGCGCCGCCCGCAGCACGATCAGCACCATCAGCGCCGCGAACACGTATCGCCCCGCCAGCGCTGCCAGCTCGTACAGTTGCCCGTTCACGCGCGCGCCCCCCTTCCGCCGTTTTTTTCCTGCCGCTTGGACGAAGGCAACCGGAAAAAAGATGCACGTCGCCCGGGCACCCTTCATTATAGTATCCCCGGCCCCGCCGCGCAAGCCGCCCACTGTAGAGGCTTTTCGACAAAAGTATGTCGGAATCCGGGGCGCCGCGATGCGCCGGGGAAGCGCAAAAAGCTAATCGACCGTCGCCGAAAACTTAACCCGCCCCGCCCCGCGATCTGCTATAATACCCCGCGGTGGGAGGGAGAGCCGTATGCAGGTTTCGCTGAGTATGTACCTGATCGTGCTGCCGATGGTGTTCCTCGCGGCGGTGGTGGACGCCATCGCCGGGGGCGGCGGGCTGATCTCGCTGCCCGCCTATACGCTGGCGGGGCTGAACTACGACTTCGCGTCGGGGAACAACAAGTTTTCTTCTACCTTCGGCACGCTGATGGCCGCCGTGCGCTACGCCCGCAGCGGGAAGATCCTCGCCGTGCCGGCGCTGGTGACCGCGGCGCTGGCGCTGCCCGGAAGCTGGCTGGGCACGCGCGCCGCCATGGCGCTGGGGAACCGCGTCATGCACGTGTTCATGGTGTTCGCCATCCCCGCGGTGGGCGTGCTGGTGCTGTTCAGGGGCAAGGGCCCGGAGACCTCCCGCCCCGTCACGCCCCGGCAGTACCCCGTCTGCGCCGCCATCGGGCTGGCCGTGGGCTTCTACGACGGCTTCTTCGGCCCGGGCACCGGCACGCTACTCATCGTGCTGTTCACGTGGCTGCTGGGCATGGACATGGTCACCGCCTCCGCCACCTGCAAGCCGGTGAACCTCGCCAGCAACGTGGCCTCCCTCGTCACCCGCGTCGCCGCCGGGAACGTGCTCTACGCGCTGGCGGTCCCCGCCGTGTGCTGCTCCGTGCTGGGCGGCTGGCTGGGCGCGAAGCTGGCGCTCACCCGCGGCGCGCGGCTCATCCGGTGGGTGATGCTGGGCGTGCTGGCGCTGCTGACCGTGCGGCTGGCGGCGGAGGCGCTGGGCCTGGATTAACGCCAAACCCCATCGAAACGGCAACCCTCCGCGGGCGTCTTCTCCGCCCTGCCGTCGCCTCCCTCCGTTCGGCCTGGGCAGGACGAAATACCCGCTCCGCATAGGCTCGCCTTTTGAGTTCAGCACAAGAAGCGCGGCGGAAACGCCTTACGGATCCGTTGAGATCCGAAGGGTTTCCGCCGCGCTTGTTTTTGTTGCTTGCCCGCGACGCCCGGCGGGCGCGCGACGCCGGCGGGGCGGGGATCACATCACCGGCGCGAGCACCTTCAAAAGCCAGCCGGCCAGGCGCGTGGAGAGCTTTTCGTCGCGCAGGCTCTCCAGCGTGCGCTCCGTGCACTGGGCGGCGGTGGCGCGGAAGTCGGCCTCGATGTCCGCGATGGCGGGCACGTCCCGCAGGTACGCGGCGCACTCGAAGTGCAGGTACAGGCTGCGCCAGTCGAGGTTCACAGTGCCCACCACGGCCTTGCAGTCGTCGCTGACGAACACCTTTGCGTGCACGAAGCCCGGCGTGTACTCCAGGATGCGCACGCCGCTCTCGATCAGCGTCCGGTAGTGCGTCTTGGCCAGCGCGAAGGCGTAGCGCTTGTCGGGGATGTGGGGGAGTATGATGGCCACGTCCACGCCCCGCCGCGCGGCGAAGCACAGCGCCGTGAGCATGTCCTGGTCCAGGATCAGGTAGGGCGTCATGATGTGCACGTAGCGCTCCGCCCGGCTGATGATGTCCAGGTACACCATCTCGCCCACGCGCTCGTTGTCCAGCGGGCTGTCGCCGTAGGGCAGCACCCAGCCGGGGCGGGGGGATTCCAGCGGCCGGGTGGCGGCGAGGTAGCGGGCGAAATGGTCGCCGGGCTCGTCGATGTTCCAGATCTGCAGGAACATCAGCGTGAAGCTGCGCACGGCCTCGCCCTCCAGCCGCAGCGACACGTCCTTCCAGTGGCCGTAGAGCCTGCGCCGGTTCACGTATTCGTCCGCCAGGTTCACGCCGCCGGTGTAGGCCACGCGGCCGTCCACCACCAGGATCTTGCGGTGGTCGCGGTTGTTGTAGTGGGTGCTCATCATCGGGCGGATGGGGGAGAACATCTTGCACTGGATGCCCAGCTTCTGCAGCATCTTCGGGTAGCGGTAGGGCAGGCGGAACAGCGCGCAGGTGCCGTCGTACAGCACGCGCACCTCCACGCCCTCCCGGACCTTGTCCTCCAGTACCTTCAGCACCCGGCCCCACATGTAGCCCTCGTCGATGATGAAGAACTCCAGGAAGATGAACTGCTTCGCGCGCTTCAGGTCCCGCAACATGGCCTCCATGGAGGCTTCGCCGCTGGCGAGGTAGCGCACGTCGGTGTTCCCGTACACGGGGTAGCCGCCGCATTTCTCCAGGTAGCGCGACAGGCCCTTCAGGTCGGGCCGGGCGTCGAGCGCCTCCGCGGAGGGCGGCGCGGGGCGCTCCATCTCGGCCTCGGTCTGCTTCAGCAGCCGCGAGAGCCGCCGGTTCAGCACCCGGTGCCCGAGGTCCGTCTCCGCGAACAGGTACAGCGAAACGCCCACCACCGGCAGCACGACCATCAGCAGGATCCAGGTAATCTTGATCGTGGGGTTGTTGGGCTTGTTTACCAGGCGCAGTATGATGACCGCGTAGAACGCGGTCTGTACGCCGTACAGGTAGGGGATGTACTTCGCCAGCGAGCTGAACGCCAGCACGATCAGCGCGATCTGGGCGGCCAGCATCAGCACGATGAGCATCGTGCGCCCGAAGATCACGTTCAGTATGCCGCGCTTGCCCTTTTCCAGCAGCAGGATCGGTTCGTCCTCGCTGCTGCTTCGCTCGCGGATCTTTGCCTTTTCCTGGTCCATTCAATACAACCTCGGGAGGGAATCGGGGGGGGAAAATCAACGTTTCCAATTATAATCGTCGAACCCGCAAAAATCAAGCCCCGACGGCCTGCGCCGCCGCCTCCGCGCGGGGCAGCAGCACCCGGATGCGGGTGCCGAGGCCGGGCCGGCTGGTCACCTCGAACCAGCCGTCGTGGCGCTCCACGATCCAGCGGGCGATGGACAGCCCCAGCCCCGTGCCGCCGCTCTGCCGCGTGCGGGCGCGGTCGGCGCGGAAGAAGCGGTCGAAGATGTGGGGCACGTCCGCCTCGTCGATGCCGATGCCGCCGTCCTGCACCTCGAACCAGCAGTTTTCGCCGTCGCTGCCGCAGCTCAGGCGGATCGGCCCGCCCTCGGGTGTGTAGCGCTTGGCGTTGTCGATCAGCACCCGCGCCGCCTGCTTGATGAGCGCCGGGTCGGCCAGCACCGGAGAAGGGGAGAAGGCTCCCTGCCGCCAGTCGTGGTCCGGGTCGATCATGCGGTATTCCTCCAGCGCCTCGGCCATCATGGCGGACAGGTCCATGGGCTCCGGGGCGAGCTGCATGCGGCCGTTGTCGCCGCGGGCCAGGAACAGCAGCTGCTCCACCAGCGTCTTCATGTGCTCCGTCTCGCTCTTGATGGCGGCGATGGACTCCTCCAGCACCTGCGGGTCGTCCTTGCCCCAGCGGTCCAGCATGCCCGCGTAGCCCTGCAGCACCGCGATGGGCGTGCGCAGCTCGTGCGAGGCGTCGGACACGAACTGGGCCTGCTGCCGGTAGGCGGCGTGCATGCGCGCCAGCAGCGCGTTGATGGCGTCCTCCAGGCCCTTCAGGTCCTTGTCGCCGGTGGACAGGCGGTCGCCGATGTCGATGCGCTCGATGGCGTGCTCCAGGTCGTGGAACTTGGATTCGTCCAGGGCCGGGCGGGCCGCTGCGGCGTCGGTGAGCCGCTGCGCCGTCTCCGCCATCTTGTCCAGGGGCTTGAGCAGCCGGCGCGCGCTGTGCGCGCCGCCGAAGAAGCCCAGCAGCCAGAGCACGCCCTCGACGATCAGCAGCGGGCGCCCGAACAGCCACGCCAGGCGCATGAAGGGCAGCAGCGGCACCTCGTGGACGACGCCCTCCCAGGCGAAGGTGTAGGTCAGCGTCCGCAGCCACGCCAGGCCCGACAGCCCGCTGCGGCCCGTAAGGCCGCGCACGATGTCCCAGCCCGCGAACGCCCCGGTGATTTCCGTCTCCCGGACGTACAGGTAGGCCGCGGCGCAGGCCAGTAGCGCGGCGGCGTCCACCAGCAGCGTGTGCCACAGCTTTTTCCACTGCCAGGAGCGCTGGATGCGGCGCGCAATGGAGTTTACCCGGCGCTTCGCGTTCATATACTCACCTACTCAACCGATTCTCAGCACGTAGCCCACGCCGCGCACCGTGTGCAGCAGCTTCACGCCGTATGCGTCGTCCAGCTTGCCGCGCAGGTAGCGGACGTAGACGTCCACGATGTTCGTCTCGCCCATGTAGTCGTAGCCCCACACGCGCTCCATCAGCGTGCTGCGGGCCATGACGATGCCCTCGTTTTCCATCAGGATCTTCAACAGATCGAACTCCCGGTGGGTCAGCTCCACCGGGTGGCCGTCGTAGCTCACCGTGTGGCGGTCCGGGTCGAGCACCAGATCGCCCACCTCCAGCGCCTTCGCGCGGGCCGTGCGGCGCTCCACCTTGCGCAGGCACACGCGGATGCGCGCCAGCAGCTCCTCGATCTCAAAGGGCTTGGTGATGTAGTCCTCCGCGCCCATGTCCAGGCCCGTGACCTTGTCCATCACCGTGTCCCTGGCCGTGAGCATGATGACCGGGGTATCCACCGTGCGCCTCGCGCGGCGCAGCACCTCCAGCCCGTTGAGCCCCGGCAGCATGATGTCCAGCAGCACCAGGTCGTACTCGCCGGATTCCATGCGCTCCAGGCCCGTCCGACCGTCCGCGGCCTTGTCCACCTCGTAGCCCTCGTGCCTGAGCTCCAGCTCCACAAACCGGGCGATTCGCTCCTCGTCCTCGACGATCAGTATCCGCTCCGCCACTGTCGCCCGCCTCCTCGCGCGTTTTCGGGGGAGCGCTTCCGAACCCCGCCGGGATGCCGGAAGCGCGTCCCCCTTCCACTATAGCCCAGGACGGGCCGGCTGTCAATCCTCGTGCCGGATTTCGTCCACCACGCGGTCGGCGGCCGCGGCGGCCTTGTCCATGGCCTTGTTGATGCTTTCCCTGCCCAGCTCCGCGCCGCTGAAGGCGTACCGGAAGCCGGCGAACAGGCCGATGATCAGCAGCGGCACGCACACCCAGAACGCGAACAGCAGCAGCAGCACCATCGCCGTCACCGGCAGGTCCAGCACCACTTCGTCCCGGCCCTTGCGCCGCACCTCGAAGCGGTTGCGGTTGCCGCACAGCACGATCTTGCGGATCACGCGGCCGATGTTGCGGACGATATAGCCCCGCTCGTGCCGGCCCTCCGCCTGCGCTTCCCCGGCCTCCGCCTGCTTCGTGGAGTAGGCTTCCTTTTCGCCGCCGTGCTCCTTTTCCAGCATCAGCGCCGCGTCCAGCATATCCCAGTCGCACGCCTCCAGGGCCGCCTTGGCCTCTTCCATACTCACGTGCATCTTCTCGCTCAGCTTCTCGGTCATTTCGTAATTCGTCATGGTGCAAACCTCCTTGCGAACCCGTCGTTTTCCTGTTGACGGGGTCATTATACCGCCCGAACATGAAATGGCAAGAAAAGAAGATTAGAGAAAGATTAGAAATCGCGGGGAAATGCCAATGCCCGGCGAAAATCCGCCTTGCATTCTTGCGCCGTTTGTTGTACACTGTAATTGATGGGATTTCAAACGACGCAATGGAGGTGTTCCCGTGATCAACAAGCAAATGACCATTGGCGAAGTGCTGGGCATCGACCGCGGCGCCGCGGCCATCATGATGCAGTACGGCATGCACTGCCTGGGCTGTCCGGCCTCCCAGATGGAGTCGCTGGAAATGGCCTGCGCCGTCCACGGCGCCGACGCGGACAAGATGGTCAAGGAACTGAACGAGTACCTGGAATCCAGGAAGTAAGCGGCCAGGCCGAACCGACGAACCCGAAACCGCACCCAATACGAGTACACACAGGAGGCTGGTATCTATGGAACCCATGAAGCTCTATGAACAGTGGCTGAGGGACTATGCCGACGACCCGGAGACGGTCGCGGACCTCATGGCCATCAAGGACGACCCCAAGGAGATCGAGGATCGCTTCTACCGCGAGCTGGAGTTCGGCACCGCCGGCATGCGCGGCGTGCTGGGCGCGGGCACCAACCGGCTGAACAAGTACAACGTGCGCCGGGCGACCCGGGCGCTGGCGAAGTACATCCTCACCACGCCCGACGGCGCGCAGCGCGGCGTGGCCATCGCCTATGACTCCCGCCACAAGAGCGCCGAGTTCGCCAGGGAGACCGCGCTGGTGCTGGCCAATTCCGGCGTGAAGGCGTTCCTGTATGAGAGCCTGCGGCCCGTGCCGGTGCTGTCCTTCACCGTCCGCCACCTGAACTGCATCGGCGGCGTGGTCATCACCGCCAGCCACAACCCCAAGCAGTACAACGGCTACAAGGTCTACTGGTCTGACGGCGGCCAGATGCCGCCCGAGTCCGTCAAGGGCATCACCGACCGCCTGCCCGACACCACCGACGCCGAGTCCCTGCCCATGGACGAGCAGGAGGCCATCGCGAAGGGCCTGCTGACCTACATCGGCAAGGACGTGGACGACGCCTACATCGCCGCCATCAAAAAGCTGTCCGTCAACCCCGAGCTCGCGCAGGAGATGGGCAAGACCCTCAAGATCGTCTACACGCCCCTGCACGGCTCCGGCAACCTCCCCGTGCGCCGCATCTTCAGGGAGATCGGCATGGAGAACGTGTACGTCGTCAAGGAGCAGGAGCTGCCCGACGGCGACTTCCCCACCGTGAAGGTGCCGAACCCCGAGGACCCCGCGGCTTTCACGCTGGCGCTCAAGATGCAAAAGGAGCTGGGCGCCGACCTGTGCGTGGGCACCGACCCCGACTGCGACCGCGTGGGCATCGCCTGCATGACCGACGACGGGCTGAGGCTTTTGAACGGCAACCAGATCGGCTGCATCCTGCTGCACTACATCCTCTCCCAGAAGAAGGAGCGCGGCGAGCTGCCCGCGAACGCCGCGGCGGTCACCACCATCGTGTCCACCGAGATGGCCCGCGCCATCGCCGAGGACTACGGCTGCAAGCTCATCAAGGTGCTGACCGGCTTCAAGTACATCGGCGAGCAGATCCACATCTTTGAGACCACCGGCTGCAACACCTTCATGTTCGGCTTCGAGGAGAGCTACGGCTTCCTGTCCGGCACCGACGTGCGCGACAAGGACGGCGTGAACGCCTGCATGCTGATCGCCGAGGCCGCGAGCTGGTACAAGAAGATGTACAACAAGACCCTGGCCGACGCCATCGACATGCTGTACGAGAAGTACGGCTACTACGGCGACAAGGTGGCCTCGTTCGTGCTGCCGGGCAAGGACGGCCTGGAGAAGATGAAGCACACCATGGCCGCCCTGCGCGAGAACCCGCCCGTGGACTTCGCCGGCGAGAAGGTCGTGGCGGTGCGCGATTACCAGACCAGCGTGCGCACGACCTGCGACGGCCAGACCGAGACGCTGACCCTGCCCAAGAGCAACGTGATGTACTTCGAGCTCGAGAACAAGGCGTGGGTGTGCGTGCGCCCCTCCGGCACCGAGCCGAAGATCAAGCTGTACGTGAACGCCGTCTCCGACAGCGACGCAAAGACGAAGGAGCTGCTCAACGCCTACGCCGACGCCGCCGTCAAGCTGCTGGAGAGCCTGTAATCGACAGCCTACCAAATAAGCGTAAACAGGGGCGGCCTTTAACTGGCCGCCCCTGTATCCATGGAAACAGCGGTCAACAAGCCGCCCCTGTATCCGTGGGGATGGTGTTAAAGCGGAGCGCAACCCGCGCCATCCCCGGAAAGCGAGGAACCCGCATGCGATCCTTTGAAATCGAAACCCTGACCCTGCCCTGCATCCGCGAGATCTACGCCCGGCGCATGAGCGCGGACTTCCCGCCGGACGAGATCAAGCCGCTGGGCGTCATCGAGCGCGCGCTGGCGCGGGGCGAATACGTCTGCTACGGGGCGACGGCGGGCGGGGAGCTGCTGGCCTATGCGTTCTTCGCGCAGGTGGACGAGCCCGGGGGCATGGTGTCGCTGTTCGACTACTACGCCGTGCGCGCGGACCTGCGCGGGCAGGGCGTGGGCGGGCGCTTCCTCAAGGCGCTGATGGCTGGCCCGCTCCGGGACATGGCCTGCGTGCTGCTGGAGGTGGACGACCCCGACTTCGCGCCGACGCCGGCGGAGCGGGCCGTCTGCGAGCGCAGGCTGCGGTTCTACCTGTCAAACGGCCTGCGAGACACCGGCGTGACGGCGGAGGTGTACGGGGTGGCGTTCCGCGTGCTGGCGCTGCCGGTCGGGGCCATGCCCGACCCGGCGGAGACGCGCCGCGTGTACGCCGCCGTGTACCGCGCCATGCTGGCGAAGGAGGTCTTTGACAGCAAGGTTCGGATCTTCTAGGTCGCGCTTCCGGGCGGCCCGAAGCGCCTTTCTGAAACGCCGCGGCCCTCCGCCTCCATCTCCAGCAGACGGGCCTTTCGCCAGAGCCCGCCCGCGTAGCCGGTCAGCCCGCCGTCCGCGCCGATGACGCGGTGGCAGGGGACGATCAGCGAAATGGGGTTGCGGCCCACCGCGGCGCCCACGGCGCGCGCGCCGCCTGTCCGCCCGCCGACCTGCCGGGCCAGCGCCCCGTAGGTTCGCGTGTCGCCGTAGGGGATGGTCCGCAGGGCGTCCCACACGGCGCGCCGGAAGGCCGTGCCGCGCGGGGAGAGGGGCGGCGTGAAGCCGGGGTCGCGGCCGGAGAAGTAGAGGTCCAGCCACCGCCGGGCCTCGTCCAATACGGGCAGGGACCGCTCCGCGTGCGCCGGCGCCAGCCCCGCGGCGAAGTACCGCTGCCCGTCGAACCACAGCCCGGTCAGCGCCTCGCCGTCGCTGGCGAGCAGTATGCCCCCCAGGGGCGAATCGTAGCGCAGTATGTAGTCCATGCCTGCCGGCCTCCGCACCGGTTCGATTTTGGATCGGGTTTCGTATAAGATGCGCAGGGGGCACAGGGGCCGTCGGTCCCTGTGCCCCCTGCGCGTTTTGGATCAGATATCCAGCGCCGCGTGGTAGCCCCAGTACACCGCGTTGGTGATGGTGGAGACCCGGGAGGCGTCGCCGATCACGCGCACGAACGGCGCGCTGTCCAGCAGGGCGTCGACCGCATCCGTCCGGGAGCGCTGGCCGAGCGCGCAGATCACCGTCGCGCCGGGGATGAGCACCTCGCGGCCCTCCGCGTCCTCGCACAGTATGCCGTCCGGCCGCACCGCCTTGCCCTTGCAGGAGGTGTGCACGGTGACGCACTTGTCCAGCTCCTTCAGCAGCAGCGGGCGATGGCGCACGTTGGCGTCGGGGGCGAGGCGGTCGCGCATCTCCACGATGTGCACGCGCTTGCCCAGGCGGCCCAGGTGCAGCGCGATCTCGCAGCCCGCGAGCCCGCCGCCGAACACCGCCACGTCGTCGGCGACCTCGTCGGCATGCCTGTAGTAGTCGTTGACGATGATGACGTTCTCCCCGTCCAGCCCCGGGATCGGCGGCACCAGCGGCGCGGAGCCCACGGCGATGATCAGCGCGTCCGGCGCTTCCTTCGCCGCGTATTCCGGCGTGACCTCCGTGTTCAGGCGGATCTCCACGCCCGCCTTCTCCGCCAGCAGCCGATAGGTGCCGGCCAGCTCGAACATCTCGCGCTTGAAGGGCAGCGCGGCTTCGCCCTTGAGGATGCCGCCGACCTCGCCCTCCTTCTCGCACAGCACGACCCTGTGGCCGCGCCGCGCCGCGGTCCAGGCCGCGTACAGGCCGCCGGGGCCGCCGCCCGCCACGAGCACCTTTTTCTTCACCGGCGCGGGCAGGATCTCGTCGCCCTCCATCTCGCGGCCGATCAGCGGGTTTACCGCGCAGCGCCGGGTGGCGGTGGCGGCGCGCTCGGCCATGCAGGTGAAGCACCGCAGGCAGCGCACGATCTCATCGTCCCGGTTCTCGGCGACCTTGCGCGGCAGGAACGGGTCGGCCAGCAGCGCGCGGCCCATGTACACCACGTCGGCCTTGCCGCTGGCGATGATCTCCTCCATCTGCGCGGGGTCGTTCAGGCCGCCCAGCGTGGCCACCGGTACCTTCACGTGCTTCTTGATCTCCGCGGCCAGGTACACGTTCCTGCCGTGCTCCTCGAACATGGAGGGGTGGGTGATGCCGAAGGTCTTCTGGTAGGTGCCCGCCGTGACGTGCAGGAGGTCGATGTACGGCTCGAGCTGCTGCGCGATGCGGATGCCCTCGTCCAGGTCGTAGCCCTCGGGCACGCACTCCGAGCCGGAGAGCCGGAACTCGATCGGGAAGCCGGGGCCGACGGCGGCGCGCACGGACTTCAGCACCTCGATGGCGAAGCGGCAGCGGTTCTCGAGGCTCCCGCCGTACTCGTCGTCGCGGCGGTTGAACATGGGGGAGAGGAACTGGTTGATGAGCCAGCCGTGGCCGCCGTGGATCATGATGTGTTCGAAGCCCGCGCGCTTGGCGAGCCCCGCCACGTGGCCGTAGGCGGCGACGATGTCGTCGATCATGGGCTTGGTGAGCGCCCGGACCTCCACGCCGTCGGCGCGGGTGCACGCGGAGGCGCTCCACTGGTTGAGCCCCTTCTGCTTGGTCTTGTCGGTCATGTAGGTGCCCGCGTACATGCCGGAGTGGGAGAGCTCCAGGCAGGGCATCGCGCCGTGGCGGCGGATGGCGTCCGCGGTGTAGGTGGCGCAGGCCAGCGAGTTCAGGATGCTCTCGTCCAGGTGGTAGGCGTGGCTGCCGTCGGTGGCGGGGTGCACCATGCACTCGCTGACGGTGACCGACGCCGCGCCGCCCTTCGCGCGCAGCTCGTAGAACGCCGTGGACTTCGGGCCGATGCAGCCGTCGTTGGCGATGTCCGTGCCGCCCATGGGCGTGGAGAACATGCGGTTGCGGAAGGTGACGCGGCCCAGCGTGATGGGCTTGCAAAGGTTCGGATACTTGCGTTCCATATTCATTCCCCTCTCGTGTGGTTCGGTGTCCGCGGTCGTTCCGGCGCTACAGGAGCCTGACCAGTTCGTCGCGCACGCCGTCGTAATGGGAATCGACGAGGCCGAAATCCTTGTTCTTGTAGTTCCACAGCGCGCGGCCGATGCCGTGGCGGTCGAACACCGCGCCGATGTCCCGGTGCCAGCGCACGGCGTCCGCCGCGGGCGCGCGGTCGATGACGCCGTATTCCCCGCAGTAGAGCGGCGCGTCGTGCGCCTCCGCCGCGGCGACGGCCGGGGCGAACAGGGCCTCGAAGAAGCCGGGGCCGAGGGCGTCCACGCGCTCCCCGGCGATGGCCCCGGCGAGGTCGAAGGACAGTTGCACGGACAGCGCCTTGTAGTGCTCCAGGTCGTCGGGATAGGCCACGTCCAGGTCGTCCGGCATGCCCTCCACCCAGTATGCCTTCTGGTGGGTAAAGACCATGGGCTCGTAGCAGTGGAAGTTGTACACCACGCGGGCGTCGTGCGGCGCGGCCAGCAGCGGCACGCTCTTGACGTTGTTGTAGCACACCCCGCCCACGACGATCCAGGTGTCCGGGGCGATCTCGCGGATGGCGTCGATGGTGCGGTCCGCGATGCCGTTCCAGGCCTCCGCCACGTTGGGCGAGACGACCTCGTTCAGAAGGTCGAAGGCGACGCGGGGGTTCTTCCCGTAGCGCAGGGCCAGCCGCCGCCACAGCGCGATGAAGCGCGCCTGCAGCGCCGCGTCGTGGAAGAAGATTTCCCGGTCGGCGCCGGTGTCCAGCGGGTCGAAGGTGTAGCCGAAGGCCTTGTGCAGATCCAGCAGCAGGTTCAGCCCTGTCTCCTCGCACCAGCGCAGGCAGTCGTCGATGTGCGCGAGGCCCGCCTCGACGGGGTTGCCCTCTTCGTCCTCGATCCAGTTGTAGTCCACGGGCAGGCGGACGTGGTCCAGCCCCATGCCCGCGATGCGCAGCAAATCGTCCGCGGTGATGAAGGTGTTGAAGTGCTCCTCGGTGGTGGCGACGCACTGGGACAGCCACCCGCCCAGGTTCACCCCGTGCTGAAAGCCGGTAAATCTGCGCATGACAATGCTCCTTCCGCTTGGGTGTCGTGGAAACGTTTGTTCAATTCAAGCCGATTCCATGATAACACATCCGCGGGCGGAAGGAAAGACTTTCGCAAATTTTCGGAAGGGGATTATTGCCGCGCGCTGCCGGGGTCGACGGGGAGCTCGAGCGCGAAGGTGCTCCCCACCCCGGGGGCGCTGGTCACGGAGATGTCGCCGCCGTGGGCGCGGACGATCCATTGCACGATGGACAGCCCCAGGCCGTAGCCCGAGCCGCCCGATTTGTTGACGCGATAGAAGCGCTGCCAGATCTTGGGCTGGTCCGCCTCGGCGATGCCGATGCCGTTGTCGCGGACGGTCAGCGTCAGGCGCTCCTCGCCCCCGCGCAGCGCGAGCCAGATGTGCCCGCCCGGCCTGCCGTACTGTATGGCGTTCTCCAGCAGGTTCGAAACCGCGCGCATCATCAGCAGCTCGTCGCAGCGGCAGCAGACGCCCTCCTCCACGTCGCACAGCAGCGCGATGTCCCGCTCGCCGGCGCGCAGCTCCATCTCCTGGGCGACCTGCCTCAGCAGCTCCGACAGGTTGACGCGCTCCGGGTTCAGCGGCAGGCGCTCGTAGTCCATCCGGGAGAGCAGCAGCATCTGCGAGAGCATCTGGCCCGCCCGGATGCTGCGGGCCTGGATGATCTCCAGCGCCGCGTCCTTCTCCGCGGGCGTGCGGCCGGGCTTCAGCGCGAACTCGCTCTGGGCGCGGATGACGCTGATGGGCGTGCGCAGCTCGTGCGAGGCGTCGGAGATGAAGGTGCGCTCGTCCTCCATGGAGCGCTCCAGCCGGTCGAGCATGCCGTCCAGCGCGTCGGCCAGGCGGCCGACCTCGTCCTGCTGCGCGCCGGTGCGAAAGCGCTGCCGCAGGTCCGTGCGGGCGGAGATGTCCCGCGCGGCGTTGATGATGTCGTCCAGCGGGCGGAAGGCGCGCTTCGTCAGCAGGTAGCCCCCGCCGAGGACCACCAGCAGCAGCACGGGGACGGCGTACAGCAGGATGTGCAGCACGGTTTCGTAGTAGCGCTCGGAGACCTCCGAGGAGATGTAGCCCCGCAGCCAGACGGCTCCGCCGTCGCGCAGCTCGATGCGCCGGTCCATGACGAACCAGAAGTTGTCCTCGCGGCCGGCGCGGATGCGCATGGAGTCCTCCTTCAGCTTGCAGTGGAAGGTTCGGTCGCCGGCCAGCAGCGTTCCGTCCTGCGCCACGACCGTCAGCCGGACGCCGGAATCCCGGGCCTGCGCGGCCTCCAGCGCGTCCTGCAGGATCTCGATGTCCTCGTCCGATTCCTGCAGCGCCTCCCGGAGTTTGTCGGAGTAGAAGTCCTCGGAGGAGATGTCCTGCGCCGCGAGCAGCATGCCCAGGAACAGCGCCACGATCAGCACCACGAACACGGCGTACCACACCATGATGCGGAACTTGATGGAGCGCCGGCGGATTCCCTTCATGCGGATCACTCCTTGATGGTGTAGCCGACGGAACGTATCGTGCGGATCAGCTTGTGGTCGTGCCCGGCGTCGATCTTCTTGCGCAGCGCGCTGATGTAGACCTCGACGATGTTGGAATTGCCGATGTAGTCGTAATTCCAGATGTAGTGCTCGATCTGCTCGCGGGAGAGCGCGATGCCGGCGTTGCGCACGAGGTATTCGAGTATGGCGAACTCGCGCATGCTCAGCTCGATCTCCTTCCCGGCGCGCCGGGCGATCCGGCGCTGGATGTCCAGCGTCAGGTCCGCGATCTGGTAGACGTTGTCCCGGTTGTCCGTCAGCCGGCGGGAGAGCGCCCGGATGCGGGCGGACAGCTCGTCCAGCGAGAAGGGCTTGGTCATGTAGTCGTCCGCCCCGGCGTCCAGGCCGGTGATGCGGTCGGTGATGGCGTCCTTCGCCGTCAGGATCAGCGTCGCGGCGTTGATGCCGGACTGCCGCATCCAGCGCACGATCTCCAGGCCGTCGCCGCCGGGCAGCATGATGTCCATGACGATCACGTCGTAGCAGTTGTTCTGGATCATGGCCCGCGCCGCGTCCGCGTCAAAGCAGGCGTCCACGGCGAAGCCGCTGGCCATGAGATGCCGGGATACGACGCTGTTCATGTCCCGGTCGTCTTCCACGATCAATACGCGCATAGTCCACCTCGGTGTATTCGCGCGGGGCGGGGGAGATGCCCGCGCCCCACACGACCTCTGATTATACATTATATCGGCGTTTGCTTAAAGAAATCTGAATGAATTGCTTCGCTTTCGACACAAAAAAGCGCCAAAGCACAAACAGGATTAACACTCGGACAGCGCTGTTTCAGATTCGCTTAAGAATATGATGCTAATATGAAAAAAGTATGTTGGCGGTAAAGGACGGGCAGCGCCCATGGGCGCGGGCCGACGGCGTTTGAATGTCTGTTATGGAAGCAAGAAAGAAACACCTCATCCGGGCGGCGGTCTTCCTCTGCATCTTCCTGGTGCTGTTCTACGCGATGGCGAGGTTCGGCTCCCATCACCCGGAAAACAGGGTCTACCAGTCCATCGGCGGGTTCTACCGGGAGCCGGAGAACACGCTGCACGGCGTGTACATCGGCTCGAGCAACTGCTACGCCTTCTGGAACCCCCTGGTGGCCTGGCACAATTACGGCCTGGCGATCTACCCCTTCTCGTGCGGCTCGTTGCCGTTCTGCGCCACGGAGTACATCATGAGAGACGTGCGCAAGACGCAGCCCGACGCGGTGTTCGTGGTGAACGTCAACTCCGTGGAGGCGGACGACCTCAGCGGCGCCGCGATCCACCGGACCGTCAACTACATGCCGGACTCGGCCAACAAGGAAGCGCTCATCAACTACCTCTCCGACCTGAAGGGGTACAGCAGGATAAGGCGGCTGGAATTCCGGTTTCCGTGGGTGCGGACGCGCGAGTACTGGTTCAGCCTGCTGCGCAGCGGGCCGCTGAAGCTGGACGGCCTGAAGGCCACGAGCAAGTACGACCGCTACCTGAACAAGATCAGCGACATCTCCGCCAAGTACATCCTGACGGAGCAGCGCTCGGGCGTGCCCGACGCGCTGGCGGAGTCCACGCGGAAGCTGCTGGACTACTGCGACGCGGAGGGCATCCGCGTGCTGTTCGTGTCGGTGCCGCGCGCCGAGCGCAACGAACACGCGCTGGGCAGGATCAACACCGTGTGCGACCTGATCCGCGGGCGCGGCTACGAGGTGCTGTACCTCACGGACCGCACGGGCGAGGTCGGCCTGGACCTGACGCAGGACTTCTACAACAAGAAGCACACCAACATCCACGGCTCGATCAAGGTCACCAACTTCATCACCGAGCACCTCATCGAGCGCTTCGGCCTGCGGGACCGGCGCGGCGACGCGGCCTACGCCAGTTGGGACAGGGGCTGGGAAAAGTACGCGAAGAAGCTCGCACCCTGCATCCTGGACATCGAGCTGGACGCCGCCGGGCGGGACGCTTCTCTGCCCGTGCCCGCGGGGCTGTCGGCGGAGAAGGCCGCGGAAGGGGCGGCCGTGACGGTCTGCTGGGAGGCGTCCGAAGGCGCGGAGCGCTACGCCGTCTACCGCAGGGACGGGAGCAAGGGCGCCTGGCGGCGGATCGCGGAGACCGAAGGGACGTCCTGGACGGACGAAACCGGCGAGCCGGGGCGCCGCTACGCCTACACCGTGGTGCCGATGCGCATTGCCGGGGGCGGCGCGCGGTACGGGAACTTCGATTACAGGGGCGTCGGCGTTCGCACATAGCACGAGGAGCGGGGCATGAGTTACCAATCGTTACAATTCCTGGCCTTCGCGGGCGTCGTGACGGCCGTGTACTACCTGGCGGGGCGCAAGCGGCAGCTGGCGGTGCTGGCGCTGGCGAACCTGGCGTTCTACGCCGTGGCGGGGCTGCGCTACCTGCCCTTCCTGCTGGCGACGATGGTCGCCACGTTCTTCGCCGCGCGTTGGATCGACCGCGTGTACCGGGCCTCGGAAGAGGCCGTCGCCGCCTGCTCGGACGCCGCCGAAAAGAAGCGGCTGCGCGCCGCGGCCAAGGCGCGGGCGAAGCGGGCGCTCGGCGTCGGCATGGCCGTGCCCATCGCGCTGCTGGTCGCGTGCAAGTACACGGGCTTCCTGCTGGAGAACCTGAACGCGCTGCTGCGCTGCTTCGGGCTGCCCGAAACGCCGATGTTCGCCATGATCCTGCCCGTGGGCATATCGTTCTATACCTTCATGGCGCTCAGCTACGTGCTGGACGTGTACTGGAAGCGCTACCGGGCGGAGGAGAGCTTCCTGCTCTACGCCGTATACCTCTCCTACTTCCCGCACGTGGTGCAGGGCCCCATCGACCGCTTCAACGAATTCCGCGACCAGCTCCGGGCGGGCGTGTCGTTCGACTACCAGACCTTCACCTTCGGCGCGCAGCTCGCGCTGTGGGGCTTTTTCAAGAAGCTGGTGATCGCCGACCGGCTGGGGATGTTCGTGGACGCCGTGTTCGGGCACTGGAGCGCCAGCGGCGGCGCGCTGCTGGCGATCGCCGTGGCGGCGTACTCCATCCAGATCTACGCGGACTTCTCCGGCTGCATCGACATCGTGACCGGCGTTTCGGAGATGCTGGGCATCCGGCTGCGCAAGAACTTCAACCACCCCTACTTTTCCCGCACCATGGGCGAGTTCTGGCGGCGCTGGCACATCTCGCTGCAGGAGTGGTTCAAGGACTACGTGTACTTCCCCGTGTCCGCCTCGAACCTCGTGCGGAAGGTCAAGAAGGCCTGCAAGGCGAAGGGCAAACCGCAGTCGGCGGAGCTGTTCGCGGCGTGCTTTCCCATCTTCGTGGTGTGGATGATCACCGGCATCTGGCACGGCGCGGCCTGGAAGTTCGTGGCCTGGGGCGTCTTTCACGCCATGCTGCTGATCGGCAGCCGCCTGCTGGAGCCCGCCTTCGCCGCCGCGAACCGCCGGCTGCGGATCGATCCCGACCGCCTTCCCTGGCGGCTGTGGCAGATGCTGCGCACCTTCGTACTGTGCTGCGTGGGCCGGGTGTTCTTCCGCGCCGACGACCTGCGCGCCGCCTTCGGGATCTTCGCCGCCGTGCGGACCCCCCGCATCTCGCTGGCGCAACTGCTGCGCCCCGGGTTTGACATCGGCATGAACACCCCGAACGCCATCATCGCCGCGGTGTCCATGCTGATCCTGCTCATCGTGGACATCGCCCAGGAACGCACGCGGGTGCGCGAGGCCCTCTCGCGCCGCAACATCGCGCTCCGGTGGGCGCTGATCTACGCCTGCCTGTTCTTCGTATTGTACTTCGGCGTCTACGGCCCGTGGTACGGCAAAGGCGGCTTCATTTACGAACAGTTTTAAACAAAGGAGCGAACAACCATGGAACAGATCCTCGAAATGCTGAAGCAGAACTTCCCCATGATCGACTTCGAACGCGAAAAGCAGCTCATGACCCGCGGCCTGCTGGATTCCCTGGCCGTGGTGAGCATCATCGCCAACCTGGAGGACATGTTTGACATCTCCGTCACCATGGAGTACATCCAGCCGGAGAACTTCGAATCCGTCGAGGCCATGTGGGCCATGGTGGAGGAGCTGCAGTAACCCGTTTTCCCCCCGACCTTTGAGCGACCCCGAGGAGGTATACGCCATGAAGAAGATGCTCGCCATGCTGCTGGCGGCGCTGCTGCTGCTCGCCTGCGCGTCCGCCGCGTCCGCGGAGGACGCCGCCCGCCTGACCATCGCCTACCAGTACGGCCTGGCCTACGCGCCGCTGGTGGTGGCCCAGACCGAGAAGTTCATCGAACAGGCCTACGACGGCGCGCTGGAGATCGAATGGGTGCAGATGAGCTCCGGCGCTGACATCAACACCGGCGTCATGTCCGGCTCCGTGGACGTGGGCTTCATGGGCGTCGGGCCCGCCATCACCGGCATCTCCAAGAACGTCAGCTACAAGATCTTCACCAACCTCTCCGGCCAGGAGCACGGCCTGATGACCAACGACGAGTCCCTCCGGACCTACGACGACATCATCGACAGCTACAGCCAGATCGCGCTGGTGAACATCGGCTCCATCCAGCACATCATACTGGCCAAGAGCCTCGCGGACAACGGCTTCGACCCCCACGCGCTGGACGCCAGCCTGGTCGCCATGAAGCATCCCGACGGCATGAGCGCCCTGCTGGCCGGCAGCGTGCCGCTGCACCTGACCACCAGCCCCTACATCTACCGCGAGCGGGAGACCGAGGGCCTGCATGAGATCGAGGCGCTGCGGGAAGCCTGGCCGAAGGAGAACTCCTTCATCGTGGGCGTGGCCGCGATCGCGCTGTACGACGAGAACCGCCCGCTGTACGACGCCCTGTGCGCGGGCATCGCCGACGCCATCGACTACGTGAACGGGCACGTGGAGGCCACCGCGGCGCTGACCAGCCAGTACGACGGCAACAGCGTGGAGGACGAGGCCGCCTGGCTGCGGCTGGGCAACTACGACACCGCCACCGGCGGCGTGGAGGCCATGGCGCGGTTCATGTACGAGAACGCCTTCATCGAGGCGGACCCGGGCAGTTACGCCGACCTGGTGTTTGACAACGTCCGGGGCGACTGATCCCGTTCCCCTGCGGGGGCGGTTTCTTCGCCACACGATTGCGGGGAGGAGCGTTTTACGATGAAGGACAGTGTGCGCAGCCTGCTCCAGAAGGTCGCGTTCGTGGCCGTGCTGCTGGCGGCCTGGGAGATCGCCGCGCGGGCCCACGTGTTCGGCCCGCGCTCGGAGATCATCTTTCCGACGCTGGAGGCCGTCGGCGCGGCCTTCGTCAAGAACTTCGCGAAGGGCTACGCCGGGGTGACGCTGTGGGTGTACCTGGCGAACTCCATGAAGCTGCTGCTGGCGGGCATGGGCATCGGCATCGGCATGGCGTTCCTCTGCTCCGGCCTCTCCATGGTCAGCCGCACGTTCCACAACCTCTACAGCCTGCTGGTGGCCGTGGCGGACCTGCTGCCCGGCGTGGCGCTGCTGCCGGTGGTCATCATCATCTTCGGCGTGAAGCCGGGGGTGATCGTGTTCCTGGTGGTGCACTCGGTGGTGTGGCCCATGTCCCGCAACCTGATCGACGGCTTCCGGGCCGTGCCGCGGCTCTACGTGGAGGCGGGCATGAACATCGGCCTCAGCCGCGCGGGGCTGCTGTTCGGCATCTACATCCCCGCCGCCATGTCCTACATCCTGTCCGGGCTGAAGGTGGGCTGGGCGCGCGCGTGGCGCGGGCTGATCAGCGCGGAGATGATCTTCGGCATCGCCTCGGCGCCGGGCATCGGGCTGTTCATCAACCAGATGCGCACCAACATGAACAACGCCGAAATGTACGCCACGCTGGTGGTCATCATCATCATCGGGCTGATCGTGCAGTACGGCATACTCAACCCGATCGAGAAGCACACCGTCGGCAAATGGGGGATGCGCAAGTCATGACCGCGCTATTGAAGATTGAGAACCTGTCAAAGGTCTACGACGACGACAGCCGCGAACACGCCGTCATCGACAACCTGAGCCTGGAGGTGGAGCAGGGGGAGTTCCTGTGCATCCTGGGTCCCTCCGGCTGTGGCAAGACCACGCTGCTGCGCTGCATCGCGGGGTTCGAGCGTTGCCGGGGGCGCATCCTGGTGGACGGGCGGGAGATCGCCGGCCCCGGCACCGACAGGATCATGGTCTTTCAGGACTTCAACCAGCTGTTCCCCTGGCTCACCGTGGAGCGGAACATACAGTACGCGCTGAAGTGCCAGGGCGTGCGCGACAGGCGGAAGCTGGCGGACATCGCCGCGGACGTGCTGGCGAAGGTGAAGATGAGCGGGTTTGAGAAGCACTACCCCTACCAGCTCTCCGGCGGCATGAAGCAGCGCGTGGCCATCGCCAAGGCGCTGGCGCTGAAGCCCGCCATCATACTGATGGACGAGCCCTTCGCCGCGCTGGACGCCATCACCCGCAACACGCTCCAGCAGGAGGTGCTGGCCATCTCCCGGCAGGAGAAGTGCACGATCATATTCATCACTCACAACATCCAGGAGGGCATCGTGCTGGGCACGCGGCTGATGCTGATGCAGCACGGCGGCCGCGTGGCCATGGACCTGCGCAACCCCATCCCGCGGCCCGTGAGCCCCTCGTCGCCGGGCTACGGCGCGCTGTGGGACCGCATGCACGCCGCGCTGTACGCCACCCAGGAAGTCTGACCCGCGAAGGAGAACCGCCATGTTCCGTTCCATCGTAGAAGCCGTGTTCCACCACGCCGCGCGCCGGCCGGAGGCGCTGTGCCTCGCGGACGACGCCGACCGCGCGACCTACCGCGAATACGCGGACAAGGTGCGCCGGTACGCCGGGTTCCTGGCCGGGGAGGGCGTCGCCGCCGGGGACAGGGTGGTGGTCGAGGCGTCCCAGAGCGTGAACTACCTGGCCCTGGAGCTGGCGCTGCAGCTGCTGGGCGCGATCTTCGTGCCGGTGGAGCGCAACTGCGCGCCGGAGAAGGTGGCCGCCTTCGCCCGCCGGGTGGACGCCGCCGCGGTGATCTCCGCCCGGGCGGAGGGCTGCGACGCGCCCCTCTGCCGGACGCTCGCGGAGGTGGAGGCCGGCGCCGCATCCGCGACGCCCTATGAGGCCGCCGCGCTCCCCGAGCGCACCGCCGTCAGCGAGATCCTGTTCAGCACGGGCACCACGGGGAAGGAGAAGGGCATCGTGCTCACCCACGACAACGACGTCGCGCTGGCGGAGAACGTCATCCGGGGCGTGGGCATGGCGCCGGACAACGTGGAGATGATCCTCTCGCCCCTGAACCACTCCCACGGCCTCAGGCGCTACTACGCCAACATGGTCAACGGCAGCGCGGCGGTGCTGCTGGGCAGCGCCATGAACCTGAGGAAGTTCATGGCCAACATGGAGGAGTACGGCGTCAACGCCATCGACATGGTGCCCGCGGCGCTGTCGGCGGTGCTGAAGCTGTCGAAGGGCAGGCTGGCCGACTACCGCGCGCAGCTGCGCTACATCCAGTTCGGCGCGGCGCCGATGCCGGACGCGGACCGGGCGGAGATCTGCCGCCTGCTGCCCGAAACGCGGCTCTATAACTTCTACGGCAGCACCGAGAGCGGCTGCATCGCCATCTACGACTTCAACCGCCCGGACGCCAAGCGCCGCTGCGTGGGCAGGCCCACCTGCAACGCCGACATCTTCATCGTGGACGACGACCGGCGGCCCATCGCCTCGAGCGCGACCCATGCCGGGCTGCTGGCCAGCGCGGGCAGGATGAACATGGTTGGCTACTGGCAGGACGCGGAGGAGACCGCGCGCGTGCTGGCGGAGGGCGTGGTGTACTCCAGCGACGAGGCCTACGTGGACGGCGACGGCGACATCATCCTGCTGGGGCGGCGGGGCGACGTGATCAACGTCGGCGGCAGCAAGGTCTCCCCCGAGGAGATCGAGAACGCCGCCCGGCAGCACCCGGACGTGGCGGATTGCGGCGTCGTGCCCATGGACGACCCCTTCAAGGGCAGCGTCCCGCGGCTGTTCGTCCAGATGCGGGCGGGCCGGGCGTTCGACGCGGCGGCGCTGCGCGCGTTCCTTGCGGAGCGGCTGGAGCCGTACAAGGTGCCCGCGTCCATCGAGCAGATCGCCGCCCTCCCCCGCAGCTTCAACGGCAAGCTCCTGCGGAAGGAACTGAAGGGCCTTTGACGCCCGGCAGAGAAAACAGCGAAACGGGACCCCGGCCGATGTTCATGTCGACCGGGGTCCCGTCAGTATGTCCGCCACATCACCGTTGCCGTGCGGCGGGCCAGGTTATTTCGTGCTCAGGTATGCGCCGTAGCGGGAGTAGAGGAACGCCTGGAACTCGATGCTGGCCTCGCCGTCGGCCACGCTGTAGCCCATCTTGACCTGCGCGCGCACCACGGCCTGGTAGGTGGCCTCGTTGTAGAGCCCGATGTCGTCGCCCAGGTCGTCGGCGGACAGCATGCCGCACTCCGCCAGCCGCTGCTGCAGGCGCTCCACCGCTTCGCCGGAGCTGCCCACGCTCAGGGTCTCGTAGTCCTGGGTGGAGCTGTGCAGGCGGTAGTTCTTGTTCGGCGCGGCGTCGCTGTAGAGGTAGAGCTGGAACGACGCGGTGGCGTCGCCGGTCTGGGGCACGCCGATGGCCTTCTGGTACTTCTTCACCGCGGTCACGGTGTTCTCGTCGTAGTTGCTGGTGATGCCGCCCTTGCCCAGGTAGCCCAGCCGGTTCAGCCGCTGCTGCAGCTTCTGGACGGCGTTGCCCACGGAGCCGTAGTGTAGGTTGTAGAACACGCGCTCGTCGAACTCGTTCACGTCCGGCACGGGGGTGGTCTCCGCCGCCAGCCGCTCCAGCTTCTCCCGGCCCTCTTCGTAGCTGATGGCGTCCACGCTGTACAGGCGGTTGAGGGTCTCCGCGTCGGCGCGGCCGTCGGCGTTCAGGTCGTTGATCTGCTGGAAGGCGCGCACCGACTCGATGGTGGAGCTGCCGTACTTGCCGTCGGCGGTGCCCACGGCGTAGCCCAGCTCGATGAGGCGGTTCTGCACGACGATCACCGCCGCGCCGCTGTCGCCGTAATCCAGGCTGGTCAGCAACTCCGTCTGGGCCTGGATGTCGGAGATCGGCTCGCCCAGGATCAGTTCCTGCTGCTCGCGCGTCAGCACGCCGCCCTCGCTGCTCTCGCCGTTCATCAGCAGGAAGCGGTCCACGGCCTCGCGGGTGAGGATGTCGTACACGCCGGTGGCGCTGTCCTCCTCCATGTAGCCCAGCTCGATGAGCCGCTTCTGGATCTCCTCCACCAGCGGGCCGATGCTGCCCGGTCCAAGGCCGACGGATTCCTCCACCCGGGGCGTGGGCGTCGCGTCCACCAGCGCGGCGAAGGCGTCCTCCTCGCTCTGCGGCTCGGGCGTGGGCGTGTTGTCCAGCATCTCCGCGGGCAGGGCCTCGCTGTCCTCGCCGGCGGGCAGGTCCGCGGTCTCGGCCTGGTCCAGCGCGTGCGGCATGACGGTGTTGGGGTCGAAGGCGATGGCGTCCTCGGCGTACAGCTTCTGCTGCATGGACACGCTCGCCACCTGGCTGGAGGCCAGGCCGTAGGCGGTGTAGAACAGCGCGACCGCCTGGGCCGTCTGGTCGTTGAACACGCCGTTCAGCTCGCCCACGGGATAGCCCAGCTCCTTGAGCCGGCGCTGCAGCGCGTAGACGGAGCTGCCCACGTTCCCGGCGCGCAGCACCGAGTACTGCGCCACGACGGCGTTCTCGTATTCCTCGGAGCCGTAGGCGGGCGCGCCCGCGGCGAAGAGCTTCAGTTGCAGCTTGGAGGTCGCCACGCCGGTCTGCATGGTGCCGTAGGTGCGCTCGAAGCGCTTGACGGCTTCCTCGGTGGCGGCGTCGTACACGCCGCTGACCTCGCCGCTGAAATAGCCCAGCGCCTCCAGCCGCGCCTGGAGCGCCTGCACCTCGGCGCCGGTGCTGCCCAGCGTCAGGCTCTGGTACTCGGCCTGCCGGGCCTGCTGGGACTGGAAGTCGCCCTCGATGGCGGTGACGTCGTTGACGGACACCTTGCCCTCGGCGTCCACGACGATGGGGTCGGGCACGTTCAGGTGGTCGGGCAGGGGCGTCGCCGTGGCGTAGGGCATGTTGATGTCCACGGAGTAGTCGGCCTGCGTGTTCAGCACGCTCTCGTCCACCACCGCGGTGCAGCCCGTCAGCGTCAGGCACGCGCACGCCGCCAGGGCGGCCAGCCCGCGGGTTTTCCATTTGCGCATAGCGGAACCTCCGAATAATGCTTCAGCAAACAAGACCTGTATCCCTTGGACGCATCGCGGCGGCCAAAGGTTTCGTTCGATATCGTTCGAGCGCCCGCCCGACCGGACGGACGCCATCTCAATCCACGATCTATTCTAGCGGATTCGGCGATAAAATACAATGCCCCCGCGTATAAATTTTCCGGGACGATATGTTAAGGGAGGCCGCGCTCGGCGGCGTCCCCGTACCGGTACAGCGACACGTCGAAGCTCTGGAACACCAGCGCACAGTGTTCGCGGAACCAGTCCTCGTCCACGGCGAACGCGGCGCGCTCGTGGCTGGAGATGTAGACGTAGTCGACGCCGTAGGCCTCAAACAGCGCGGCGCTCTCGCCGGGGCGCTCCAGCATGTCGCGCTCGTTCCGCCGCTGGCGGTTGTAGTCCACGCCGTGGTAGAAGAGATAGCTGGCTGAGCCGCATACGATGTGCCGTCCCGCCAGCGCCGCGGCGGCGTTGTTGTGCTGGTCGCCGGTCAGCACCACGGCGTCCGCGGGGGTGTTTTCGTCGATGAACCGCGCCGCCGCCACCTCCTGGGGGGAGAACAGCCGGTAGCTCGAGATCACCTCGCGGCCGATGGTCAGCGCGCCGGAGAGGAAGCAGACCAGCAGGAACGCCGTCGCCAGCAGCGCCCGGCCCCGCAGCCCGGACAGCTTGCGCCACAGGGCCTCCAGGTACATGCCCACCGCGGGCAGCATCAGCATGAAGGCCACGTAGAACAGCTTGTTGTTGTCGTATTCGTTGGGCTGGAACTGGATGCACTCCGCCACCGCGTAGATCGCCAGCGCGCCGCAGGCCAGCATGCGCCGGGGGTCCCTCCGGTCCTGCCTGCCCTGCAGCGCCGCGGGGATCATCAGGAGCCAGACGGGGCCGACGTTCTTGATCCAGAACCAGCAGTATCCGTCGATCAGCCGCCCGTTGCCCCGGTTGTTCACCCAGTTGAAGCGAAGCCGCAGCGAGCCGCCCCGTACCGTCTGCGGCACCGACCAGGCGAGCAGCTGCGGTGCGGCCAGCAGCACGGCGATGCCGCCGTAGAGGAGGAAGCCGTGCAGGAGCGCCGGACGCCTGGCCCGCGGCGCGTGCGCGAGCGACCAGGCCATGGCGCCGGCGCTGGCCAGGCCCAGGGCCAGGAAGGAGTGGGTGTGGATCATGGGCAGGCAGCCCGCCCACACGCCCAGCAGCGCGAACCAATCCCGGTTCTCCCCGCGTGCCGCCGTCACCAGCAGCCACAGCGCGGGCAGCAGGGCCATCCAGCCCGCCAGCAGCGTGCGCTGGGGCACCATCATGTCGCAGATGACGTTCACCCAGCGCAGGTTCAGCGCGGGCTGGTTGGTGGGCGTGGCGTAGAAGCCGGTGAAGATGGCCCGGAAGGCGGAGGGATCCTTCCAGAAGCGGTCCAGCGCGTACAGGAAACCCAGCCCGCCGTTCAGGAACAGCAGCAGGAACGACAGCACCGTCGCCGTCCGACTGCGGGTAACCTCCCAGGCGAACAGCATGAAGCCCAGCGCCACCAGCACCATCATCAGCGTGCCCGTGACCGCGAAGGCGGCCTTCAGGTCCGCGCCGAACAGCAGCATGGAGGTGACCATGGCGTCCCCCAGGAAGGGGTAGCCCAGCAGCGTGCCCGGCAGCAGCGTGTAGTCCGGCGGATAGGCCGCGCCGCGCAGCCCCGTGGCGATGCCCAGGTGCAGGCAGAGGTCGCCGAAGGTGGACTGGCCCACGTACAGCGCGCCGTTCGCCGCGCGCAGCACGTGGCTGTACTGCAGCCAGCCCGCGAGGATCGCGAAGGGGACGAGCAGCGCCGGCACGAGCCACGGCGGCAGGCTCGACCATTTGCGGCAGCGCCGCGCGCCGTGCGCCCGCCACTGGCAGCCGGCCGCCAGCGCCGCCGCGACCGCCAGGCCCGCAAGCTGCGCCGCCGCCGTGAAGCGCATCGCAAAGGCGAACAGCGTGGGGAGCCACATCATCAGCACCAGGCCCGCGCACAGCCCGAACCACAGCCGGAGCAGCCGGTTCCGCGCGCGCAGAAGCCCGTCCGCCACGCCCAGTCCGCAGGCCAGGTAGCCCGCCAGCAACAGAAAACCGCCCATACCGCGCCTCCGTCATCGTGCATTCCGGGGAGCTCGTAAGCCCGCGATCGCCGGCGCCGTTCCCCGCGGGCGCCGCCGACCCGATCAACCGCCCCGCGGGCCGGCTGTCCTGTTATTATAGCACCCGTCGGCGCCCGCTGTAAAGCGGGCAGATCTGTACGGCGTTCTGTGTTAAATATGACAATCGTTACCGAAACATGACAAAAATGTGCTGTTCTTATCGATGGTATTGAATTTTCTCCACCGATGCGCTAAAATGAAGCATACATATGAGAAATGGACAAATGGAGGAAACCGTCGTGAGGCGCTTTATAAAGATACTGACGGTGCTGCTGGCGCTGCTGGCGGCGACCACGGCCTGGGCACTGGCCGAAGGCACGGTCTCCACGACAGTGCTGATGCGCGTGTCCCGCATGACGCAGAACGCCGTGGTGAATGCCGGAGAGGATCTGAGCATCGAGATCAACGTGGATGGCGTGAGCCCCTCCAAATACCAGTGGTACTTCAACGACGAACCCATCGAAGGCGCGAACCAGAAGGTCTACAACGTGGTGAACGCCAGCGTGGAGGACACCGGCGTGTACCGCATGGACGCCTTCGACGACGCGGGCAAGATGCTGGTGAGCATTGACGTGTCCGTCCGCGTGGTGGACGACAGGGTGCCCCAGTCCGGCGACAGCTCCATGCCCGTGGGCTTCGCCTTCGCGGGCCTCGCCGCCTGCGGCGCGCTGCTGGTGATCCTGCTTCGCCGCCGCGCCATGGCATAACCCCATGCATACAGCAGCGACCGGCAATGCGCTGGCCGCTGTTTTTTTCGCGGTCCGCCCGAGAACCTCACCGATCCCCGGAGGTATTTCATGAACAAGCCCTTTGAATTCGAGCTGCTCCACGTGGACAGCCGCACCGGCGCGCGGCGCGGGCGGCTGCACACGCCCCACGGGGTCATCGAGACGCCGGTGTACATGCCCGTGGGCACCCAGGCCAGCGTAAAGACCATGTCCCCGGACGAGCTGAAGGACGTCGGCGCGCAGATCATCCTCTCCAACACCTACCACCTGCACCTGCGCCCCGGCGAGGCGCTGGTGGAGAAGGCCGGCGGGCTGCACGCCTTCATGCACTGGGATCGGCCCATCCTCACCGACAGCGGCGGGTTCCAGGTGTTCTCGCTGGCGGACCTGCGCAAGGTGGAGGAGCGGGGCGTGGAGTTCCGCAGCCACCTGGACGGCAGCAAGCAGTTCCTCAGCCCCGAGGGCAGCATCGGCATCCAGCAGGCGTTGGGTTCGGACATCATGATGCAGTTCGACGTCTGCTCGCCCTATCCGTGCGACTACGTCACCGCCAGGGACGCCATGCACCGCACCCTGCGCTGGCTGGAGCGCTGCCAGAAGGCGTGGACGAACGGGCACCAGGCGCTGTTCGGCATCGTGCAGGGCGCGTTCTACGGCGATCTGCGCGTGGAGTGCGCCAGGGAGATGGCCGGGCTGGACCTGCCGGGCTTCGGCATCGGCGGGCTGAGCGTGGGCGAGCCGAAGGAGGTCATGTACGACATGCTGGAGCAGCTCATGCCGTACATGCCGCAGAACAAGCCCCGCTACCTGATGGGCGTGGGCTCCCCGGACTGCCTCATCGAGGGCGTGCTGCGGGGCGTGGACATGTTCGACTGCGTGCTGGCCACCCGCGTGGCCCGCAACGGCACCGTGTTCACCCACGACGGCCGGCTGGTGGTACGCAACGCGAAGTACGCCGAGGACTTCGCGCCGCTGGACGCCGACTGCGACTGCTACACCTGCCGCAACTTCACCCGCGCCTACATCCGCCACCTGTTCAAGGCGGGGGAGATCCTGGCGCTGCGGCTGAACAGCATCCACAACATCTACTTTCTCACGAAGATGATGGAGGAAATGCGCGCGGCCATCGAGCAGGACGCGCTGCTGGACTGGGCGGAGGCGTTCTACGCCCGCCACGGCCGGGGCAACTGGTAGCCGCTGAAACACAAATTTTACCCGGACATGGGGCAAAAACAACCCGAATAAGTTGTAATTCCCCGCGGGCTGGGTTATAATGGTAAAAACATCCACATGACGTGCAAAGGAGATATTTCCATGAACCTGAATTTCATGCACATTCTCGCCGAATCCACCGGCGCCGTGACCGAAGCCGTGACGGCGACCTCCGGGTCCGAAGGCGCCGCCGCCCAGGCCGGCGCGGGCAGCCTGGTTTCCACCGTGGTGATGATGGTCGTCATGGTGGCCGTGTTCTACTTCCTGCTCATCCGTCCGCAGCGCAAGAAGGACAAGGCCGTGAAGGACATGCTCGCCGCGCTGAAGGTGGGCGACCGCATCTGCACCATCGGCGGCCTGTACGGCACCGTGGCCGGCCTGAAGGACGACTCGGTCACCCTGACCATGGGCTCGATGCAGAACACCATCGTGATCGCGCGCTGGGCCGTGCGCTCCGTGGAGAACGTCGCCACCGAGAACGATTCCGAGCCGCAGATCTGACCCATACGCCGGAAGAGGCTGTCCCATGCGAACCTTACGGATTGAGGTTCGCGCGGGACAGCCTCTTTTCTATTTCCGCGGCCTGCCGCCCAGCAGGCCCCCGGTCAGCTCGCCGGCGCGCTCACGGAGCTTCTTCCACGCGCCGCCGGGGGACCCGGTGGCGGCGAGCGCGTACACCGCCGCGGCCAGCAGCGCCAGCCCCAGCGTCCAGCCGATGCCCTTTGCGACGGGGGCCTTCGCCGCGCCCGCGCCGCCCTCGGCCTTCGCCGCGCCGCCGTAGAGCACGCGGTCCAGCACCTCCGCCATGTAGGCGGTGGCCGCCTCGGCCTTCGCCTTTTCGATCTCGTGGGTGCCGAATTCCAGCAGCAGGGCGTGCGGATACAGCTCCTGGTTGTAGTTGCCCTTCCCGATGAAGATGTCCTTCACCAGGCCGGGGTACAGCTCGTCCGCCGCGGTCTTGAGCTGCCGGGCGAAGGCGCGGTTCTCCGCGGCGTTCTGGTTGGAGCGGCCCACGAACAGCCGCACCTTGCTGATGTCCTCGCCGTCCACCTCCGTCTCGTACTGCTCGGCGGGCACGGCGTCGCGGTGGATGTCCAGCAGCGCGTCCGGCCCCTTCTTCAGGAGCTCCTCCGCGGTGCGGCGCGAGCGCGTATAGGCGTCGGCGTCGTGGGGCAGGAAAGTCTCGTGGGAGTACACCGCGTCGATGCCGCGTTCCTCCAGCGCCGCCTTCAGCCGGTCGCCCACGTCGTAGATGCCCGCGCCCTTCCACTTGCTGGAATCGCCGTCGTCCGGCACGTAGGATTCGTCGCTGTGCGTGGAATACATGCACACGAGCTTTTTGCCGCCGGCGTCCTTCTTCTCCGCCGCCAGCGCCGCGAAGGCCGCCGCGTCCGTCGCCACGGGCTCGGCCACGGCGGTGCGGGCTTCGTCGTTCACCGCCACCACGCGGTACTCGGCGTCGTCCCCCGCGATGTACCCGTCGCCCACGTACATCCTGCCCGCGCGCTGGGTCAGCACGCGCCCGGAGCGGTCCGTGAGCGTGTACACCGCGTCGCCGTCGTTCTCCGCCAGGGCCGGGGCGCAGAGGACGAGGCACAGCATAAGCGCGGCGGCGACGCGCGCGAGGCCCCTCATCGCCGCGCCTCCCGCCGCACGAATTCGCCGTCCCGGAAGGCGCGCTCCGGCGGACGGTCGCCGCGCACGATCCGCTCCGCGATCTCCCCGGTGAGCTCGCACAGCAGCACCGCCAGCAGCCCGGATATGACGATCACGTCGAAGCCGCCCGCGCCGCCCAGCACCAGCCGCTGCTCCGCGCCCCGCGCCCACACCATGGCCGCGGAGGCGACGTTGGCCAGCATGACGCCCAGCGTGCCTGCGATGAACGCGCCGCGGCGGGAGCGCCCGAACACCCAGCCGATCAGGCCCGCCGCGATGCCGTAGAGGTAGTTCACGTCAAAGGGCATGGCCTCGGGCTCGTCGGGCAGGAGCCTGCCGATGGTGAACACCGCCGCGCCCGTCACCAGCGCCGCCAGCAGGCAGCGCGCCTGCTCGGCGGCGGTGTCGGCGCCGACCCAGAGGTATACGCACAGGATCAGCGGGATGAGCGCGCCGCCGATGTTGAAGGAGAAGCGGGGCGTCACCGGGATGTCCGGCAGGAACCCCCCGGCGATGATGAGCGCGATGAACAGCAGCGCCTGGCGGTCGGTGAGCCGCAGGCGATCCAGCGCGCGCTGGCCCGCGCCGAACAGCACCAGCAGCCCGGTCAGCAGCAGCAGAATGGAACCGATGGTCATGGTATCCCCTCCGATGGCATGGTTTGCCTTGATTTCGGGGATAGTATGCCCGCCGGCGCGCGAAAAATGCGCGCCGATGGGAAGCGCGGCGCGCGATGCCGCAGACGAAAGATCCCTCGCTCCGCCCGGTCGGCCGCAGGCACAATGCCCGCCCATCCGGGGAAAGCGAGGGATCTTCCGTGAATCGGGACCGCGGGAAGCGCGTCTGCCTACCGCACGCCGTCCGGCACGGGCTTGACGACGTTGCGGTACATGCGCAGGAACAGGAACAGCGTCACGGCCAGCGACATGACCTCAGCGATGGGGAAGGAGAACCACACCAGGTTCTCGTTGCCGGTCTGCTGCCCCAGCCGCGCCAGCAGCCAGGCCGCGGGCACCAGCACCACGAGCTGGCGCGCGATGGACACGATCATCGAGTAGGTGCCGAAGCCCAGCGCCTGGAAGAACGAGCCGATGGCGATGCACGCGCCGGCCAGCAGGAAGGTGCTGCCGATGATCCGCAGCGCCGGGACGCCGATGCGCATCATCTCGTCGGTCACCTTGAAGATGTTCAGCAGCGGGCCGGGGATCAGCATGAACAGCATGAAGCCCAGGAACATGTAGCTGCTGGCGTAGATGACGGCCATCTTCATGGTCTCCTGCATGCGCAGGCGGTTCCGCGCGCCGTAGTTGTAGGCGATGATGGGGATGATGCCGTTGTTCAGGCCGAAGATGGGCATGAAGATGAAGCTGTTCAGCTTGAAGTAGATGCCGAACACTGTGGCCGCGGCCTCCTTGCCCTGCGTGTAGAGGATGAGGATCTTGTTCATGGCGAAGGTCATCACCGAGCCGATGGCCATCATGATGATGCTGGGCACGCCGATGGCGTAGATGCGCGCGATGATGTGTCCGCTGGGGCGGAAGCCGCGCAGGCGCAGGTGGATGTCGGTGTTCTTGCGGTGGTTCAGGAAGGCCGCCAGGCAGAAGGCGAACACCTGCCCCAGCACGGTGGCGATGGCCGCGCCGCGCGCGCCCTGGCGGAACACGAATATGAACACCGGGTCGAGGATGATGTTGATGATGGCGCCCAGGCCCTGGGTGAACATGGTGTAGATCGTGCGCCCGGTGGACTGCATCAGGCGCTCGAACATGATCTGCCCGAACAGGCCGAAGCTGAGGCAGCACACCACGGACAGGTAGTCCACGCCGTAGTTGATGACCGCCTCCACCTGGGTCTGTGCGGCGAAGAAGGCCCGCGCGCCGAACAGCCCGAACACCAGGAACAGCGCGTAACCCACCAGGGCCAGGAACACGCCGTTCTCCGCGATGCGGTTGGCGAGGTCGTTGTTCTTCTCGCCCAGCGCGCGGGACAGCAGCGCGTTCACGCCCACCGCCGTGCCCGTGGCCACGCCGATCATCAGGTTCTGGGCCGGGAAGGCCAGCGATACCGCCGTCAGCGCCTGGATGTCGAAGCGGGTGACGAAGTAGCTGTCCACGATGTTGTACAGCGCCTGCACCAGCATCGACAGGATCATGGGCAGGGACATGTTCAGTATCAGTTTCGGGATGGGCATGACGCCCATCTTGTTCTCCTCCGGCCTCTGCATGCGGCTCGCTCCTTCACGGGTGTATCGTCGATATCTGTGCCATTGTAGTATGGGCACGGGGCGTTGTCAAGGGCGGTTGTGCTAACAATTGGAAAGGCCCGGGTGCCGCCGGTTTTCCGGGCGTTTTGCGCGCCCGGACAGAGTGGGAGGGTGTAAAATTTCAGTTATTCCCGGGAATCTGCCCGACAAACGCTTTAATACTGTGCTATAATGGCACACATTGGAAGGAGGGCATGCTTCATGACTACCGCACAGAGCATCATCGTCATTACCATGGCGGTCTACCTGTTCGCCATGCTGATGGTGGGCGTCGTATTCAACCGCAAGGGCGCGGCGGACACCTCCGCCGGCTTCTACATCGGCGGCCGTTCCCTGGGCCCGCTGGTCACGGCCATGAGCGCCGAGGCCTCGGACATGAGCAGCTACCTGCTCATGGGCCTGCCGGGCCTGGCCTACATCGCCGGCGTGGCCGAGGTGGGCTGGACCATCATCGGCCTGGCCGTGGGCACCTATCTGAACTTCCTGCTGGTCTCCCGCCGGCTGCGCCGCTATTCGGCGAAGATCGAGGCGGTCACCATCCCGGAGTTCTTCTCGAACCGCTACGGCGACACGCGCCACATCATCAGCCTGGTGTCGGCGCTGATCATCCTGGTGTTCTTCGTGCCCTACACGGCTTCGGGCTTCAAGGCGGTGGGCACGCTGTTCAACACGCTGTTCGGCGTGGAGTACCACGTGGCGATGGTGTTCGGCGCGGTGATCATCGTGGCCTACACCACCATGGGCGGCTTCCTGGCCGTCTCCACCACGGACCTGATCCAGAGCATCTTCATGACCATCGCGCTGGCGGTGATCGTGTTCTTCGGCATCGCGAAGGCGGGCGGCATGGGACAGGTGATGGAGAACGCCCGCGCGCTGCCCGGCTACCTGAGCATGGGCAAGGGCTTCGTGGCGAGCGGCGTCGGCGAGGCGGGCCTCACCGGCGAGGCGGGCAGCTTCGGCTTCCTGCCCGTGGTGTCCACGCTGGCCTGGGGCCTGGGCTACTTCGGCATGCCGCACATCCTGCTGCGGTTCATGGCCATCCGCGACGAGCGCGAGCTGAAGCTCTCCCGCCGCATCGCCAGCGTGTGGTGCGTGGTGTCCATGGTGGTGGCCATGCTGATCGGCATTATCGGCTACAGCGTGTCGCTGACGGGCAGCATTCCGCTGCTGGGCAAGTCGTCCGAGTCCGAGACCATCATCATCAAGCTGGCCGACCTGATGAGCAACAGCGGCGTGTTCTTCGCGCTGATGGCGGGCGTCATCATGGCGGGCATACTGGCCGCGACCATGTCCACCGCCGACTCCCAGCTCCTGGCGGCGGCTTCCAGCGTGTCCGAGGACCTGATCCAGGACTTCATGGGCATCAAGCTCAGCCAGCGGGCCAGCATGATCTTCGCCCGCGGCACGGTGCTGGTCGTCGCGGCCATCGGCATCGCCCTGGCCTGGGACCCCAACAGCTCCGTGTTCCGCGTGGTGTCCTTCGCCTGGGCGGGCTTCGGCGCGACCTTCGGCCCGGCCATGCTGCTGGCGCTGTTCTGGCGGCGCTCCAACCGCCAGGGCTGCCTGGCGGGCCTGGTGGCGGGCGGCGTGATGGTGTTCGTCTGGAAGTACCTGATCGCCCCGATGGGCGGCGCGCTGGCCATCTACGAGCTGCTGCCCGCGTTCATCGTGAACTTCCTGGTGAACGTGATCGTCAGCCTGGCGACCGCCGCGCCCGGGAAGAAGATCACCGCCGCGTTCGATTCCGTCAAGGCGGGCAACTGACCGGAGCGTCGATCAAGGCCGCAACCGCGGGAATTCCCTGAAAGGCCGCTTGCGCGGAGGGAATTCCCGCGCGCTGCGTCAGGCCGCCCTGAAGATTCGGTCCCTTACGTTTCAGTAAGCGCCCGCATCCGCAGGACGGCCTTTTGTTATCTTTGCGCGCAGGGCTTGACAGCGCTTGTATCATTGTATACAATAATGCACATACGTCGAGCCCCGAAAACCGACGACCCAGGGAGATGAGAACATGCTGGAAATGTCCAACAAGACCAACCTGCTGGAGCAGCGCCAATACAAGTATTCCCTGCAGGACGTACCCAAGCCGAACCTGTACCGGGACATCTACCCCTACGACGAGGTGCCCCGCGTGGCCTTCAACCACCGCCGCGTGCCGATGGGCATGCCCGAGGACATCTGGATCACCGACACCTCCTTCCGGGACGGCCAGCAGTCGGTGGAGCCGTACACGGTGGATCAGATCGTGGCGCTCTACAAGCTGATGGCGCGCCTGGGCGGCCCCTACGGCGTCATCCGCCAGACGGAGTTCTTCGTCTACAGCGAGAAGGACCGCGAGGCCGTCGCCCGCTGCCAGGAGCTGGGCTACCGCTTCCCGGAGATCACCACCTGGATCCGCGCCACCCGCGACGATTTCAAGCTGGTGAAGGACCTGGGCATCCGCGAGACGGGCATCCTGGTGTCCTGCAGCGACTATCATATCTTCAAGAAGATGCAGATGAGCCGCAAGCAGGTGATGGAGTACTACCTGCGCACCGTGGCGGACGCATTCGAGGCCGGGGTCATGCCCCGCTGCCACCTGGAGGACATCACCCGCGCCGACTTCTACGGCTTCGTGGTGCCCTTCGTGAACGCCTTGCAGGAGATGAGCCAGGACGCGGGCATCCCGGTGAAGATCCGCGCCTGCGACACCATGGGCTACGGCGTGCCGTATTCGGAGGTCGCGCTGCCCCGGAGCGTGCCCGGCATCATCTACGGCCTGCAGCACTACTCCGACGTGCCCAGCGAGCTGCTGGAGTGGCACGGCCACAACGACTTCTACAAGGCCGTGGCCAACGCCTCCACTGCCTGGCTGTACGGCGCGTGCGCGGTGAACTGCTCGCTGCTGGGCATCGGGGAGCGCACTGGCAACATCCCGCTGGAGGCCATGGTGATGGAGTACGCCTCCCTGCGCGGCAGCCTGGACGGCATGGACCCCACCGCCATCACCGACATCGCCCGCTTCTTCCACGATGAGATCGGCTACGACATCCCGGTGATGACGCCCTTCGTGGGCCGGCAGTTCAACACCACGCGCGCCGGCATCCACGCGGACGGCCTGCTGAAGGACGCGGAGGTGTACACCATCTTCGACACGCGGAAGATCCTGGGCAGAAGCCCCTCGGTGATGATCGGCAAGGCCAGCGGCCTGGCGGGCATCGCCTACTGGATCAACGAGAACTACGGCCTGGCCGGGTCGGAGGCCGTGGACAAAAAGAGCGACCTGGTGACGGCACTGAAGGCGTGGATCGACGGCGAGTACGAGGGCGGCCGCCAGACCACGCTGTCCACCGCGGAACTGGAGACGAAGATCGAGGAGCTGTCCGGCGGCAAGTACCGCAGGCTGTAGGGGGGAGGAACGAGCATGGATTACAAGACCGTATCCCTGTCCGACCAGGTGTTTGAACACCTCGAGTCGAACATACTCAGCGGCAAGTATCAGCGGGGCGACATCATCACCGAGCTGCAGCTCTGCTCCGAGCTCGGCGTCAGCCGCACGCCCATCCGCGAGGCCCTGCGCCGCCTGTTCCAGGAGCACCTGATCGAGGATACCCCCAAGGGCACCATGGTGCTGGGCATCACGCCCAGGGACTTCCGCGACATGTCCGAGATCCGGCTGCGCATCGAGGAGCTGGCCGTGCGCGGGTTCATCGAGAACGCCACCGAGGAGAGCCTCAAGGCGCTGAACGAGGCCGTGGACTTCCAGGAATTCTACCTCGCCCGCGGCGACGTGGACCAGCTCAAGGCGCTGGACGGCCGCTTCCACGAGGTCATCTACGCCGGCTGCGGCAGCATGATCCTGAAGGACACGCTGGCCCCGCTGCACAAGAAGATCCAGCAGTACCGCCGCACCGCGCTGCGCAACCCGGACCGGGCGTCCCACTCGGTGCGCGAGCACCGGGAGATCCTGGAGGCCATCCAGCACCGGGACGCCGACCTGGCCGCCGAGCGGATGCAGCGGCACATCCTCAACGCCATGGAACGGGCGCTGGGAGAGGAGGACGCATGACATGGGCATGACCATCGCACAGAAGATCATAGGCAGCCACCTGGTCTCCGGCGACATGACGCCGGGCGCGGAGATCGCCCTTCGCATCGACCAGACCCTGACCCAGGACGCCACCGGCACCATGGCCTACCTGGAGTTCGAGACCATGGGCATCGAGCGGGTGCGCACGGAGCTGAGCGTGGCCTACATCGACCACAACACCCTCCAGTGCGGGTTTGAGAACGCCGACGACCACCGCTACATCCAGTCCGTGGCGAAGAAGCACGGCATCCGCTTCTCCCGCCCCGGCAACGGCATCTGTCACCAGGTGCACCTGGAGCGCTTCGGCGCGCCGGGCAAGACGCTGATCGGCTCCGACAGCCACACCCCCACCGGCGGCGGCATCGGCATGCTGGCCTTCGGCGCGGGCGGCATGGACGTGGCCGTGGC
>CADBCY010000004.1 GCA_902793325.1 uncultured Eubacteriales bacterium | reverse complement strand
GCGGCCAGCCCCGAGTCCAGCGCTTCCTGCACCAGCCCCGGCGTCTTTTTCGCCTTGCCCGCGATGACAATGTCCGCTACGTCCTGTAAAGTTGCCATTGTGTGAATCCCCCTTGTCAAATTGTGATTCTGCGGCTGCGGACAGTGCCGTGTCCCCGCCGCGGTGGTCTTCGCGCCGCCCGAAGCGTGCCGGCTTCAGGCTTCGCAGGTTCTATCGCCGCGCCCCGGGCTGGTACCCCCGGATGCGGTACAGCCGGAGAGGGCGGTAAATCCTCTCCGGCGAAAACCCCATGATCGCTTACTTCTTCGGTCCGAACAGGCCCTCGCGGTAAGCGGTGATGTACTCCATGCAGTAGTCGTCCTCGCCCAGCAGCGCCTCGGTGGCGAAGATCACGCCCATCATGTCGCGGTTGGTGGGGTCGAGGATGGCGCTGTCGAGGCCGGCCTTCATGGCCAGCACCGTGAAGCCCAGGTTCACCATCTTGCGCACGGGCAGGTTGAAGGAGATGTTGGAAATGGCGGCGGTGATGTGGATGTCGTCATACCGCTCGCGGATGGTGGAGATGACCTCCTCGTTGGTCTCGATGCCGTTTTCGGAGGTGCAGAGCATCTCCACCAGCGGGTCGATGTGCAGGCGCCGCGGGGCGATGCCGTACTCCTTGGCCTTGGCCATGATCTTGTCGAACACCTTCAGGCGGTCGGCGGCGTTCTTCGGGATGCCGGTGTCGTCCGAGCACAGCGCGATGCACTCCCAGCCGGGATTCTCCTTCATGATCGGGAAGATGATGTCGATTTTGTCGCCCTCGCCGGAGACGGAGTTGAACAGGCCGGGCCGCTTGCAGAACTTGTAGGCTTCCGCCAGCACGCGGGCGCTGGGGCTGTCCACGGAAATGGGCAGGTCGGAAACCTCCTGGATGCAGTCGATCATCCACTTGAGCGTCTCGACCTCTTCCGCTTCCGGCACGGAGGCGCAGCAGTCGATGAAGGTGGCGCCGGCCTCGTCCTGAATGCGGGCGCGCTCCTTGATGAATTCGCTGTCGCGGCGCGCGATGGCGTCCGCCACGGCGGGGATGGAACCGTTGATCTTCTCGCCGATGATAATCATTAATGTTTCCCCCTGTTCGATTTGTTGAGTTCGCCGAAACGGCAGCGCATGGCGCGGCTGCCGCCCCTGTATAACCTCCGCGCGTCGCGGAAATCATTCCCGTGGTTACGAGAGACAATCCACCTAGCATATTGCATAATTCTAACCTTTATAATAACAAATGGCCCTATTGTTTGCCATGTATATATTTAAGATAAAACTGTATGAATTTAATATGTTGGGGCGCAAAAGGGGGCGCGGGGCGGCATGTCCGGCCGCGCGGGAATTTCCTGTTGAAAAGCCGGGCAATATCTGTTATGATGTTATTAAGGACAGCGCGACCGGGGCGCACGTGCCGGTGGGCTCCCGGGCAGGGCGCGTCCATGCGATGAGCAAGCGTTTACCGCGAGGGCCGGTTCTGGTACGCCGTCCGCGCGTGGGTTTTGTTTACGCAAAACCGACGGCCTGAAAGGAGAGAATGTCATGCTTACGGCAAAACAGAATATGTGGGAAGTCATTCGCGGCGGCAAGCCCGACCGCTTCGTCAACCAGTACGAGGCCATCGCCCTGCTGTTCCACCCGTTCCTGCTGTCCTCGCCCCTGCTGAAGAAGGGCGATATGAACGTGGTCAACGCCTGGGGCGTCACGAATTCGTTCCCCGGCAACGTGCCCGGCGCGTTCCCGGTGCACACCCCGGACAAGATCGTCGTCAAGGACATCGAGGAGTGGCGCAAGTACGTCAAGGCGCCGTCGCTCAAGTTCCCCGACGAGCTGTGGGACGTGTGCAAGGGCATGTACGCCGCCGTGGACGGCACCAAGGCGTTCAAGGCCACCTTCGTCGCGCCCGGCCTGTTTGAGCAGACGCACCACCTGTGCTCGATGGAAGAGGCGCTGATGAACTACATGGAGTACCCCGACGAGATGCACGACCTGATCCGCTACCTGACCGACTGGGAGCTGGAGCTGGCCGAGGGCATCTGCGCCAACCTGCACCCCGACGCCATCTTCCACCACGACGACTTCGGCAGCGAGCGCAATTCCTTCCTGCGCCCGAGCGTGTTCGAGGACTTCTTCCTGGAGCCCTACAAGGAGATCTACGGCTACTACAAGAGCCACGGCGTGGATCTGATCATCCACCACTCCGACAGCTACTGCGCGAACCTGCTGCCGATCATGATCGAAATGGGCATCGACGTGTGGCAGGGCTGCATGCACTCCAACGACGTGCCGGCGCTGATCAAACAGTACGGCGGCAAGATGACCTTCATGGGCGAGATCGACAACAAGCAGGTGGACTTCGACGGCTGGACCTACGCCGACTGCGAGAAGGCCGCGCTGAACGCCATCAACACCTGCGGCGCCGCCGCCGACGGCAAGTACTTCATCCCCTGCATCACCCAGGGCGGTCCGGGCTCGCTGTACGAGGGCACCTACAAGGCGCTCTGGGACGCCATCGACCAGTACAACTGCAAGACCTTCGGCCACAGGCAGGAGGACATCGAGGCCAACCGCCTGCCGATCAGCATTATGTTCTGACCGAAGCGCCCGTATCCCGAGAGAAATATCGCCCCCGCATCCAGAGGAGAGGATGCGGGGGCGATCTTTTGCCGGCCTACAGCGCGTCGATCTCGGCCTGCTCCAGCACGCGGATGCCGTGGAGGTCGAACACCTTCAGGCCCTTCTGCCCGTCGGAGAGGCGGAGGATCATGCGGGCGCGGCCCCCGGTGGAGCCGCGGAGGAAGGAGTACATGTACTCCACGGACAGCCCGGCCTCCTCGATGATGGCCAGCAGGCTGGCCAGGCCCATGGGCTTGTCCTGCACCTCGGCGCAGATGACGTTGTTGACCTTGGCGATGTAGCCGTTGGCGCGCAGGATGTCCAGCGCGGGGTCGATTTCGTGATCCTTCACGATGATGCGCACGATGCCGAAGCTCTGGGTGTCCGCCACGGCCAGGGCCATCATGTCGATGTTCGCCCGGCCCAGCAGTTCGGAGACCTCCCGGAGCACGCCGACCTTGTTTTCCAGGAATACGGAGATCTGCTTGATGAACATGGTATGCCTCCTTAATGAATGACTCGGAGCGGGGGCTCAGAGCTTCCTCTTGTCGATCACGCGCTTGGCCTTGCCTTCGCTGCGGGGGATGGACTTGGGGGGCACCAGGCTGACCTTGGTGGCGATGCCCACCACGGACTTGATCTGGTTGGTGATGTGCTTGCGCACGGCCTCCATGTGGCCGATGGTGTCGCCGAACATGTCCTCGGTCAGCTCCACCTGGACCTCCAGCGTATCGGAGGAGTTCACGCGATCCACGATGAGCATGTAGTGCGGCGCCACGCCGTGGGTGCTCACCAGCACCGTTTCGATCTGGCTGGGGAACACGTTCACGCCGCGGATGACCAGCATGTCGTCGGTGCGGCCGGTGATGCGGCCCATGCGCGCCAGCGTGCGGCCGCAGGCGCACTGTTCGTCGGTCAGGGTGCAGATGTCGTGGGTGCGGTAGCGCATCATGGGCATGCCGGTCTTGGTGATGGTGGTGAACACCAGCTCGCCGGATTCGCCGTAGGGCAACTGCTCGCCGGTGGCGGGGTTGATGATCTCGGCGATCACGTGGTCCTCGTTGATGTGCATGCCGTGCTTCTCCAGGCACTCGAACGCCACGCCGGGGCCGGCGATTTCCGTCAGGCCGTAGATGTCGCAGGCGTCCACGCCCAGCAGTTCCTCGATGCGAAGCCGCATCTCCTCCGTCCAGGGCTCGGCGCCGAAGCAGCCGGCCTTCAGCTTGAGATCGCGGCCGGGCACCAGGCCCATCTCGCGGATGGTCTCGCCCAGGTAGGTGGCGTAGGAGGGCGTGCAGCACAGTATGGTCGAGCCCAGGTCCTTCATCATCATGATCTGGCGCTGGGTGTTGCCGCTGGACATGGGCACCACCATGGCGCCGATCCTGTTCGCGCCCTGGTACGCGCCGAAGCCGCCGGTGAACAGCCCCAGGCCGTAGGACACGTGCACGATGTCCTCCTTCGTGCAGCCGGCGGCGGTGAGGGTGCGGGCCATCATCTCGCTCCAGACCTCCACGTCGTTGGCGGTGTAGCCGGACACGATGGGCTTGCCCGTGGTGCCCGAGGAGCCGTGGATGCGCACGATCTCGGACCGGGGGCTGGCCAGCAGGTCGAAGGGGTAGTAGTCCCGCAGGTCGGTCTTCTCCATGAAGGGCAGGTACTTCAGGTCCTCCACGCTTCGGATGTCCTCGGGCTTCACGCCCTTGTCATCCATGCGGGCGCGGTACATGGGCACGTTCTCGTACTCGCGCTTCACGGTTTCCGCCAGGCGCGCGCCCTGCCAGGCGCGCAGCTCGTCCCGGCTCATGCACTCCCGCGCTGGGTTGTAAATCAGGTGTTCTCTGGTTGGCATGGGTGGTATTCCTCCTCAATGAATGGCTGAGCGGGAAGCCTCTTCTTCCGGGGGCACGGTCGGAGCGGGGCGCTTCGGCGCCCGCGCATTACCGCTGCGTCTGCTCGGCGACGAGCTTTTCGGCGCTGTAGCGCTTGCGCAGCAGGGGCTTTTCGATCTTGCCGGTGGGGTTGCGCGGCACGTCCGCGAAGATGATCTTGCGGGGGCGCTTGTAGCGCGGCATGCCCTGGCAGAAGGCGTTGATGTCCTCTTCGGTGGTGGTGGCGCCGGGCTTGAGCTCGATGATCGCCGCGGCGATTTCGCCCAGGCGGGGATGGGGGATGCCGATGACGGCCACGTCCTTGATGTCGGGATGGGCGCGCAGGAAGTCCTCGATCTGCACCGGGTACAGGTTCTCGCCGCCGGTGATGATGACGTCCTTCTTGCGGTCCACGAGGTAGATGAAGCCGTCCTCGTCGCGCATGGCCATGTCGCCGGTCCACAGCCAGTCGCCGTGGAGCACCTCGGCGGTGGCCTTGGGGTCCTTGTAGTAGCAGGTCATGACGCCGGGGCCCTTCACGGCCAGCTCGCCGACCTGGCCCTGGGGCACGTCGTTGCCCTGCTCGTCGATGATGCGGGCCTGCCAGCCGTAGCCGGGGATGCCGATGGCGCCGACCTTGTCGATGTTCTCCACGCCCAGGTGCACGCAGCCGGGGCCGATGGACTCGGACAGGCCGTAGTTGGTGTCGTACTGGTGGTTCGGGAACTTGGCCTTCCAGCGCTTGATGAGGCTGCGCGGCACGGGCTGCGCGCCGATGTGCATCAGCCGCCAGGCGGACAGGTCGTAGTCGTCCAGGTTGATCTCGCCCCGGTCGATGGCGTCGAGGATGTCCTGCGCCCACGGCACCAGCAGCCACACGATGGAGCACTTCTCCTCGGCGGCGGTCTTGATGATGGTCAGCGGCTTGACGCCCTTGAGCAGCACGCCCTTGCCGCCCACCAGGAACGATCCGAACCAGTGCATCTTCGCGCCGGTGTGGTACAGCGGCGGGATGCACAGGAACACGTCCTTGTGGGTCTGGCCGTGGTGCTTCTGCTCCACGCGGCAGGCGTGCATCAGGCTCTCGTGGTTGTGCAGGATCGCCTTGGGGAAGCCCGTGGTGCCGGAGGAGAAGTAGATGGCCGCGTCGTCCTGGTCGGTCAGCTCCACGTCCTTGAAGGAGCTGGGCTGGTTGGCGGACAGGTGCAGGAAGTTCTCGGCAAAGGTGGGGCAGTTGTCGCCCACGTAGAACAGCAGCTTCACCCGGGGCAGCTTGTCGATGCTCTCCTCCACGCGGCCGATGAACTCCGGCCCGAAGAACATGGCGTCCACGTCCGCCAGGTCCGCGCAGTACTGGATCTCATCGGCGGAATAGCGGTAGTTCATCGGCACCACCAGCGCGCCGGTCTTGAGGATGCCGAAGTAGATGGGCAGCCATTCCAGGCAGTTCATCAGCAGGATGGCCACCTTGTCGCCCTTTTTGATGCCGCGGCTGGTCAGCAGGTTGGCGCAGCGGTTGGCCTTTTCGTCGAACACGGACCAGGTGATCTCGCGGCGGAACTCCTCGGAAGCGCCGCGCTCGATCAGCTCGTACTCCTTCCAGGTCACGCGGCGATCCTCCCGGATCTCGGGGTTGATCTCCACCAGGGCGACCTCCGGCCCGTATTTCCGGGCGTTCTGTTTCAGGATCTCGGTAATAGGCATGTGTTTTTCCTCCCTCGCGGATGGGGAACGAAAAGCCCGTCCCCCGCATAGTATTGCAGAGGACGGGCGAATGACCCGTGGTACCACCTCAGTTTGACGCCGCCTCGCGACGGACGCCCTCACGGAATGCATGCGCATTCCCGCGCCGTAACGGGCGCGCCCGTCGCAGCCTACTGGCGGGGGACCCCGCGTTCGGTGCGCCGCTCCGGAACGTATTCCCCCGCGCGCCCACGCCGCCTTGCACCACCCGGCGGCTCTCTGAAGTGCGCATGCGCGAAGTACTTGCTTCCTTCCCAGCGTTTAGACAGATTATACCCGTTTCGCGGGAAGGCTGCAAGTTATTTTTTGTAAAGGGACGGGGAAACGGCGCGCGGGACGGCGCGGCGAGCCGTCAAGGGCGCGGCGGTTTTATTCCCCTTCGAAGCGCTCGTCGTTCGTGCCGTCCTGCCAGAGGCGCTCGATGTTGTAGTGGGCGCGCTCGTCGGGGTGGAACAGGTGAACGATGACCTCGGCGTAGTCCAGCACGATCCAGCGCGCGCCGTTCTTGCCCTCCTTGCGGCGGGGGAGTATGTTTTCCTCGGCCAGCTTGTCCTCCAGGTCGTCGGCCAGCGTGTGCACGAACTGCACGTTGCGGCCGCTGGCCACCACGAAAAAGTCCGTGATGGAGGTCATGTGGCCCACCTCCAGGATCTGGATGTCGGTCGCGCCCTTGTCGTCCAGGATTTCGGCGATCTTCTTGGCCAGTGCCTTGGCTTCGATCATATCGGTTACCTCCCTTGTATTTCGATGGGGTTTGGATTTATCGGCGGATGTCGCGCGGGTTGCCCGGCGAGAGTATACCCGGCGAGCATGAACTGAAAATGAAGCGCCGGGGCTGCGGCCCGCGCCCGGATCAACTGTAGGCGTACTCGTCCAGCAGCGCCAGCGTCCTGGGGTGGGCGTGGGCGCCCTGGCTGCGCAGGTGCGCCTCGGTGAGCTCCGCGCAGATGCACATGGCGCGGTAGATGTCCTTCTCCGCGGCCTTGCGGGCCTTGTCCATGCCGGGGAAGCTGCCCCGGCCCGGCTCGATGAAGTCGGAGACGTAGATCAGCGCATCCATGGGGGACATGCTGCCGTCGCCCAGGGTGTGCTTGCGGATGGCGCTGAGGATGCTGCGGTCGCGCACGCCGTAGTCCCGCTCCGCCAGGATCATGCCCGCCGGGGCGTGCAGCACCGCGCGCGTGCCCAGCTCCTCCTCGTCCGAATCCGGGATGTAGCGGATCACCAGCGCGCGCATCTCGTCCAGCGGCAGCGACTTGGCGCAGTCGTGCAGCAGGCCCGCCAGCCGCGCCCGGTAGGGGTCCACGTTGAAGCGCGGCGCGAGGCGCTGCGCCGTGGACGCCACGCCCAGCGTGTGCAGGTAGCGGTGGGGCGTCAGCGTGGCCTGGAGCTTTTGCAGCAGCTCCGGCTCGGTGTAGTCGCACAGGTACAGGCCCCGGTCGCGGATGTACTTCTCCACCGCCCGCGGCACCAGCGCGCCGATGGGCCGGTCCTCCGCCACCAGGCGGCGGATCTCCGTGGAGGACACGTCCAGCCCGTCCGCGGACATCAGCTCGATCTGCGCGCCGTAGCAGCCCCGCAGCGACGCCACCTTCATGCCCGCCAGCGCGGTGTCGAAGCCGGGCCGGCCCACCGCCGCGAAGCGGCACAACCGCGCGACGTGGCGGAATTCCCGCCAGGAATCCAGGGCGTTCAGCGCGTCCGCGCCGATGATGTACACCCATTCCGTGCCGGGGTGCTCCATGGTCAGGCGGGTGAGGGTGTCCACGGTGTAGGTGGGGCCCTCCCGGCGGATCTCCTCGTCGCTGGCGAAGAACCCGCGACGGCCCTTGGCGGCCAGCTTCGCCATGCGCAGCCGGTCCTGCCCCGAGGAGACGTGCGGCTTGTGGGGCGGCTCGCCGGAGGGCAGCAGCATGATGCCGTCCAGCTCGAGCTGGTTCATGACCCCCTGGGCGACGGTGATGTGCCCGTTGTGCACGGGATCCAGCGCGCCCCCGAGGATGCCGATTTTCATAGCCGTGCCGCCTCCGACTGAATGGTGGGCGAAGCCCGCCGCTGCGGCTTCTCCTTCCCTTATAGAATACCACAAATTAACATTGGGCGTCAACTGGATTCTGCATTCCGCCCGCGCGGCGCAGCAGCACGCCCGCCAGGCCTTCCTCGCCGCGCCCCTCCGCCGCCGCGGAGAGTAACCGCCGGTCGTCGGCGAGGGCGGCGAGCGCGAGACCGTCGTACACCGCATAGATCGTGGCGGCGTCGGGGGCCGCGGCGCGCAGGGCCTCCCGCACCGTGCAGTCCCCGCCCACGGCCACCAGCCGGGCGGGCACCGGCGCGCCGGCGGGGCGCAGGGCGTTCAGCAGCGCCTGCGCGCGGGTATCGGCGAGCGCGCGGCGCTCCCCCGGCGCGGACGCCGCCAGGAATACCGCGGCGAACACGGGCGAGAGGTTCAGCCGGCCCGTCTGTTGCCAGCCCAGCAGCGCCAGCAGCGAGAGCAGCCCCGCCGCGGCGTACCCCGCCGCCGCGCCCAGCCGGGCGGCGCGCGCCCGGCCCAGCCGCGGGGACAGCAGCGCAAAGAGCATCCGCCCGCCGTCCAGGGGCAGGGCGGGCAGCAGGTTGAACAGCATCAGCGGCAGGTTCCCGTTCAGCGCCGCCCGGAAGCCCGCCGGGGACAGCCGCCCCGCCTGGGCCAGCCCCGCGGCGACGAGGATCGCGGCGAGGTTCCCCAGCGGCCCCGCCAGCGCCAGCGCGAACAGCCGCCCCGGGGCCAGCGCGTAGGGATTGCCCACGTCCAGCACGCCGCCGAAGGGCAGCAGCGTCAGCGCGTTCACCCGCACGCCCAGCAGCTTCGCCGCCAGCAGGTGGGACGCCTCGTGGAGCGCAAGGCCCGCCAGCAGCGCCTTCACCTCGCCCGGCAGGCCCAGCCGCGCGGCCAGCGGCGGCAGCAGCAGCGTCAGCGGGTGGAGGCGCAGCGCGGTCCCGCCGAGCCGGAGCTCGATCCCGCCGGGAAGCCGGTTCACGACAGCCCCAGCTTTTCCGACGGGTCGATCGGCTCGCCGTTGGCGCGGTATTCCAGGTACAGGCTGTCCGGGCAGGCGCCCAGCGCCTGCCCGCGCTGCACGGCGTCGCCCGCGCGCACCTCCGCGCGGGACAGGTTCGCCAGCACCGTCTCCAGCCCCTCGCCGTGGTCGATGAGCAGCCCCATCCTGCCGTCCGACAGCGGGCTGACGGCGGTCACGGTGCCGTCGGCGGGGGCGAGGACGGGTTCGTCGGCGTCGCAGCGGAACATCAGCCACGGCTGGGCGTTGCTCCAGGGATGGATGACCTCGCCCGACGCGGGGCGGGTCAGCTCCGGCGCGCCGGACACGTTCAGGAACACCAGCGCGGACTCGGGCATGATCTGCCGCACGAACGTGAGCTCGCCGATGGATTCGTCCAGGTTGATGCGCATGGTCAGCGCCTGCTCGATGCCCTCGCTGGCCTTCCTCGCCCAGGGGAGGTCCAGGTTCCCCAGGGCCAGTATGCCCAGCAGCAGCGCGCACGCCACCGCGGTGTTGCGCAGCAGCCGGTCGCCCCGGCTGAGCCTTCGGCGGATGCGCCGCGCCCCGGGAACGGACGCCTCCGCCGCGCTCGCGGGTTCCGGCTGGACGCGGGTGAAGATGCGGATGTTTTCGGCCATGGAAATCCCTCCCGTCGCAATAGCTTATGCGTGCGGGAGGGCGGGAAGAAGCGCGCGATACGGGTGAACTGGCGAATCCCGGTTCCGGAGCGAAGCGCAGGAGACCGGGTCGCGTAGCATGGGCAGGCCGTCAGGCCTGCCCATGCCGACAAGGAGGGAGGCCCAACGGGCCGACGAGCGAATCCCGGTTCCGAAGCGAAGCGCAGGAGACCGGGTCGCGTAGCATGGGCAGGCCGTCAGGCCTGACACTGCCGACAAGGAGGGAGGCCCAACGGGCCGACTAGCGAATCCCGGTTCCGAAGCGAAGCGCAGGAGACCGGGTCGCGTAGCATGGGCAGGCCGTAAGGCCTGCCCATGCCGACACAAAAAAAGAGGAGCCCGTGAGAGCTCCAAAATATCCCAAAATGCCGTCTGCCGCTACTTTTTCACCCGCCGCTCAGGCAGGGCGGAGACCTGCGGCTGCTTGCTGCCTTCCACTGCGAACGGAGGCTTGGCATCTGCAAACCGACCCGGAATCCTTTTATGAATCTGTGGGTAAAAGCTTTGGCTAACGCACATTCCAGGATAAATCCGACGATGTCGTCCCGGGGCCGACCGCCCCGGACAATTTCATTATACCGGGGCCGCGGGGGAAAGTCAATGGGCTTTTGCGAATTTCCCGATTTTTATTGAACCTGCACAAGGGCGGCGGTTCAGTCGAAAACAAGCAGGTGGAGCTCGGGATACACGCCCACGCGCAGTTGGATGCGGCTGGCGCCGACGCCCTTCGTGACCAGCATGCGGCCGCCGCCGACGTCGTGCAGCCCCTCGACGAACCGGGAGGGCGCGCCGCGCCGCAGCAGGCGCTCGAAGCCGATGGAGTAGGGCGTGAGGCCCAGGAGGTTGAACTGCCCGCCGTGGGTATGGCCGCAGAGCATCAGCTCCGGCATCGGCGAGACGGGCTTCGCGTAGTGGGAGAGCAGGATCCGGTAGCGGTCCGGCGCAGCCTCCGCGGGCAGCAGGCGGTCGGATCGCGGCGCGCCGTGCCTGTACTCGTCCAGCCCGCCGATCCACAGCGCGCCGCCCGGGAGGGCCAGCGCGACGGCCTCGTTCACCAGCAGCCGCGCCCCGGCGTCCGCCATGACCCGCCGCAGGCCGTCCAGGTCGGGCCAGGCCTCGCGGTCGTTGTTGCCCGGCACGCCGAAGCAGCCCAGCGGGGCGTCCAGCGGCGCGAGGGCCCGGAAGGCGCGCTCGCAGTCCTCCGCGCGGTCGGCGTAGTCCCCGCCCAGCAGCATGAGGTCCGGCGACAGGCCGCGGATGCGGTCGCGCAGCCTGCCCAGGTCCGCCGCCGTGGTCCGGGGCAGCGCGTGCAGGTCCGCGACAAAAACCGCCCGGAGCCCGCGCAGGAAGGCGGGCGCTCCGGGGATGCGGGTTTCCATCACCCGGCACCGCAGATCGCCGCAGCGGGCGAGGTACGGGTCGGGGCGGGAGAAGAACTGATACAAGGGACGGCTCCTTTGGAAAACATCGAGGGTCGTGCAGGTTCAATATGTATGGATTCTGCGCCGCGCCCTCGATTCCTGCCTGCCTTGCCGCCAAATTCTACCGCGTCGGCTTCAGCACGCCGCTGACGTAGCGCGTGGAGAGCAGCTCGCGCACGCGGCTCATGCAGGCCTGCATGTTGCTCCGGGCCAGGTCGGTGCTGCTTTCGGTGCGGTAGGCTTCGTCATAGGCGTCGAAGGCGCTCTCCACGCTGGCGATGTCGGCGTCCGACAGCAGCGCGTAGCGGGAGGAATACGCCTGGCTGAGCAGCTGGTTCAGCGCCACCGCGGCGTGGAACAGCTCCTTCATCTGGGGAAGTATGGCGTTCTGCACGTCCGCGGTGGACACGTCCACCATATCGAAGGTCTGCGTCATCAGGTTCAGATTGGAGTACAGGTTGGCGCCCGCCCGGTCGCGCACGGCTGCATATTCACGATGCATATTCGCCCTTGCATTGGACGTTATGCACAGCGCGACGATCAGGGCGACGATCACCCCCAGGGCGGCGCATTCCAGTGCGCGCCGGTGCTTTTCCACCAGCACGTAATCGCGCAGCGCCGCGAGCTTCTGCTTCATCGGTTCTTCCCTCCCATGGATGGCCTGTGAATGATATATGCTTGAAATGAACTGTATATGCATTGCATATGCAATTGAATATACGACATTTTTCCCGCAAATTCCTGCCGCCATTTGTGAAAACAAATGCATATATGCAGGGAACATTCATCCGCAAAGTGAAGATTCGAACCAATTCGGCGCAATTCGCACACAATCTGTCGAAAATGCCGTCACAATTGGACGGGGCGAAGGAAGATGTTGTAGCCCGGGAGCGGCGCCCGGCACAACATCTTGGGGCGGGCGGGCAGGACGGGCCGCGGCGAAGGAAATGCATAGGGACGGGCGAAGGATTGCAGATATGGAAAGGAGCCGGGAACAGCTTCCCGGCTCCTTTGGTCTGGGTGGAGAGATTTGAACTCTCGGCCTCTTGAACCCCATTCAAGCACGCTACCAAACTGCGCTACACCCAGAAATCGCATCTGCGGCGGGCAACGACGCCCGGCTCGCTTCGACAACATCAATGATTATACTACCTTTTCTGCCGTTTGTCAAGGGCATTTGGAAGCCCTTGGGGAGGATGGGCTGTAAAGTTTTCGGACCCGTGCGCCGCGGCGGCGCGCGGGTGCGCCGGGCGAACGTGAAGCGGGGCGACCGCGGCCTGTCTTTATGGTACAGAAAAAAGGAGAATAACCTTGACAATCCGGCGAGAAGAAGTTTATAATGTTAATTAGAACAAAATCGTCAGCATGGCAATGGGAGAACGGAGGCGGAAAAATGCCTGGCTCAGAATATATTCTGGAAATGAAGGGGATCACCAAGATCTTCCCCGGCGTCAAGGCGCTGGACAACGTCCACTTCAACCTGAAGGCGGGCGAAATCCACGCGCTGGTGGGCGAGAACGGCGCCGGAAAGTCGACCTTTATCAAGACGCTGACCGGCGTGCACCAGCCCGACGGCGGCGAGATCATACTGAACGGCGAAACGGTGGTCATGACCGATCCCATCACCGCCCAGGAGCGGGGCATCGCGGCCATCTACCAGCACGCGGCGTCCTATCCCGACCTCAGCGTGGCGGAGAACATCTTCATCGGCCATGAGTTCAAGATCGGCCCGTTCATCGACTGGCCGAGGATGAACCGCGAGGCGAAGAAGCTGCTGGACTCCATCGAGGCGAACCTGAGCCCCACGGCGTCGGTCGGCTCGCTGACGGTCGGCCAGCAGCAGCTGGTCGAGATCGCCAAGGCGCTCTCGATGGACGCCAAGATCCTCATTATGGACGAGCCGACGGCGTCCCTCTCCCAGCGCGAGGCGGAGGATCTGTACGCCATCGCCCGCCGCCTGCGCGACCAGGGCGTCGGCATCATACTGATTTCCCACCGCTTCGAGGACATCTTCGGCCTGGCCGACCGCGTGACCGTGTTCCGCGACGCGCAGTACATCGGCACCTGGAACCTGGACGAGGTGGACCAGCCGATGCTGGTGCACCACATGGTGGGCCGCGAGATCACCCAGCTGTTCCCCAAGAAGGAGACGCAGGTGGGCGAGGAGCTCCTGAAGCTGGAGCACCTGTCCCGCACCGGCTTCTACCGGGACATCAACATGACCGTGCGCGCGGGCGAGATCGTGGGCGTGACGGGCCTGGTCGGTGCGGGCCGCACGGAGGTCATGGAGTCGGTGTTCGGCGTGACCAAACCCGATTCCGGCAAGATCTACTTCCGGGGCGAGGAGGTCCACGACCAGACGCCCACCCAGATGATGGCCCGCGGCCTGGGCATGCTGCCGGAGAACCGGCAGAAGGAGGGCCTGCTGCTGCAGTGGTCCATCAACCACAACATCTCCCTGTCCGTGCTGAAGGACTGCCAGAAGGGCATCTTCATCCAGCGGGGCAAGGAGTACGAACTCTCCAATAAGATGAAAAAGCTGCTGGCCATCAAGGCCCCCGACACCGACACCCACACGGGCGCGCTGTCCGGCGGCAACCAGCAGAAGGTGGTCGTGGCCAAGCAGTTGGCGGCGGAGCCGAAGCTCATCATACTCGACGAGCCCACCAAGGGCGTGGACGTGGGCAGCAAGGCCGCCATCTATGAGATCATGTCCGATCTCGCCGGCCAGGGCCTGGGCATCCTGATGATCTCCTCGGAGCTGCCGGAGGTCATCAACATGTCCGACCGCATCTACGTGATGAGCGAGGGCAAGGTCACGAAGGAATTCACCGAGACCAAGGGCCTCGACCAGGATACCATCCTCGCCGCGGCCATGCCGCAGAAGAAGTGAGTGGGGGGCGGATAGAATATGCAGACGAAGAAAGAGCGAAAGCCGATTTACTCGATTCTGATCGAGCATCGTGAAATTCCCCTGCTGGCGGTGCTGGCGCTGCTGCTGATCCTGGTGAGCATCCGGGTGCCCGGGTACCTGGGCAAGAGCTGGCTGAACGTATTGAAGAACGGCTCCATCAACATGGTCATGTGCTGCGGCATGCTGTGCGTGCTGCTGATCGGCTCCATCGACATCTCCATCACCGCGATCCTGGCCTTCGCCGGCGCGGTGGCGGGCAAGCTGATGAGCACCGGGGCGATCCAGTCCACCTTCGTCATGTTCCTGCTGGGCATCGCCATCGGCGCGGTCGTGGGCCTGATCAACGGCGTGCTGATGAGCTATGGCCGGGTCATCTCGCTGATCGTCACGCTGTCGACGAGCTACATCGTGCGCGCGCTCATCCCGATGGACTGGCTGCTGGGCATGAACAAGATCAACCCCACCCAGTTGACGCAGGGCTTCAAGGACAGCCTCATCAACCACTCCTTCCTGGGCCTGCCGTTCCTGGTCTGGCTGGCGGTGCTGGTGGTGGTGGCGACCGGCGTGTTCCTGAAATACACCCGCACGGGCCGCAACCTGTACGCCGTCGGCTCCAATGCCGAGGCGGCGCAGATGCGCGGCGTGCACATCAACCGCATCCGCCTGCTGGCCCACACCATCTGCGGCGCGACCGCGGGCCTGGCCGGCATCATGTGGCTGGCCTTCTACGCGGCCATCGAGAAGGGCTCGGCCCTGGGCGACGAGATGTTCACCATCGCGGCCTGCGTGCTGGGCGGCGTGGCCGTCACCGGCGGCTACGGCAAGATCTCCGGCGTGGTCATCGGCGCGCTGATGATCGCGTTCATCGATTCCGCCATCCCGCAAATGGGTATCGGCAACTCCATGATTACCGAGTTCATCAAGGGCATACTGCTGCTGGTGGCCATCCTGCTGAACGTCATCCTGCAGCGCATCGCCGAGAAGCAGGACCTGGCAAGGAGGAATATCTGATGCAGAAGATGAAGTCATTTCTGAAGAGCTGGGAATTCTTCCTGGTCCTCCTGCTGGCGGCGATGTGCCTGGCGTTCAAGATCACCGACGCCTCCCGCATCGCCTCCGGGGCGCAGAAGAAGGAGATCTTCTACTTCGCCAACGTACTGCGCAGCATGCGCCCCTACTTCCTCTACAGCTTCATGACGCTGGGCATGATGCTGATCCTGGCGATGGGCGATATCGACATCTCCGTGGGCGCCATCGGCACGCTGTCGGTGGTCACGCTGGGCGTGACCTACAACCGGCTGGCGGGCGGCGCGGAGAACGGCAGCCCCGCGGCGCTGGCGACGGCCCTGCTGGCCTGCCTGCTGGTGGGCGCGCTGTGCGGCGCGCTGAACGGCTTCCTGGTCACCCGGTTCAAGGAACTGTTCCCCATGATCATCACGCTGGCGACGCAGCTCTTCTTCCGCGGGTTCAGCTACCTGCTGATCGGCGGCGAGACGCTGACGTTCAAGGACCCCACGTTCAAGTCGCTGAGCAACCTGAACCAGCTCTTGAAGGTGGGCGGGCTGCAAGTCCCCATCTCCATCCCGATCTACTTCGTGCTGGCGGTGGTGTTCTACTTCTGGCTGCACCGCACCGGCAACGGCCGCAAGATCTTCGCCATCGGCACCAACGCCGCCGCGACCTACTACTCCGGCGTGCGGGTGGATACCATCAAGTTCTGGTGCTTCGTCATCGCGGGCTTCATGAGCGCCGTCACCGGCATCTTCTTCGTGGGCAACTCGTCCTCCTCCGTCAAGGCGGACATCATGGACGGCTACCACATGTACGCCATCGCCGCGGCGGTGCTGGGCGGCTTCTCCACCAACGGCGGCAAGGGCAGCGTCGTCGGCGCGACCATCTCGCTGGTGGTGTTCGGCGTGGTGAAGTTCGGCCTGGGCACGCTGTACGGCTTCCCGGATTCCGCGGTCAACATGTCCGTGGGCGTCATCCTGATCCTGTCGGTGCTGGTGCCCAACATCATCGAGGACATCCAGAACGCCCGCAAGGTCGCCAGGCGCCGCGCGGAAACCGCGGCGGCCAACGCCGCGGCCGGTCACTGATTACTGCCGGGCAAGATCCCGGAGTAAATAAACAAGGAGGTATTTCCCTATGAAGAAAGTATTGGCTCTCGTTCTGGCAATGATGCTGGTGCTCAGCGTCAGCGCCGCGTTCGCTGAGAAGGCGGGCGAAGGTATCACCATCGGCGTCGTCTACAAGCAGTCCGGCAACGCCTACTTCCAGGCCGGTGTCGAAGGCTTCCAGAAGGCCGCTGACGAGCTCGGCTTCGAGTTCATGCACGACGGTCCCGACGACGGCTCCTCCGACGGCCAGATCCGCATTATCGAGAACTACATCGCCCAGGGCGTGGACGTGCTGTGCATCTCCGCGAACGACCCCGCCGCGCTGGTGGACGTCTGCAACGAGGCCCGCGACGCCGGCATCAAGGTCATCTCCTGGGACGCCAAGGTGGATCCCGAAGGCCGCGACCTGGACGTCGAGCCCGCTTCCGCGAAGGTGATCGGCGTGACCCAGCTGGATTCCATCGTGAACAGCATCGGCGGCGAAGGCCAGATCGCCATCGTGTCCGCCATGGCCACCGCGCCCAACCAGAACCTGTGGATCTCCTTCATCAAGGAGGCCCTGGAGTCCGGCGATCCCAAGTACGCCAACATCGAGCTGGTTGACGTGGTGTACGGCGACGACGAGTACACCAAGTCCTTCAACGAGACCCAGGCCCTGCTGGACAAGTATCCCGACCTGAAGGGCATCATCACCCCCACCACCGTGGGCGGCCCCGCCGTGTCCAAGTGCATCCAGGACGCCGGCCGCGACGTGAAGGTCACCGGCCTGACCCTGGCCACCGACATGAAGGAGTTCATCGACGCGGGCATCGCGGACGAGACCTTCCTGTGGAACCCGATCGAGCTGGGCTACGCTTCCTCCTACGCGGCGGTCGCGATGGTGAAGGGCGACTTCACCGGCGCCGTGGGCGAGAAGCTGGAAGTGCCCGAGCTGGGCGAGCTGGAAGTCACCGAGTCTGACGACGGCGGCACCATCCTGTTCCTGAACAAGCTGAACAGCTTCACCAAGGACACCGTGGACGCCTGGGTGGGCATCCTGTAATTCCCGAACCAAACCCAAGAAGGCCCGGCGCACATGCGCCGGGCCTTCAGAGCGTCGATAAAGGCCGCAACCGCGGAGATTCCCTGATACTATTCTCAATCTAAAATGCAAATATCTGCGCCGGCCTTTCTCACCACTCTGTCGTAAACCCTGATGACACGCCCCCCAAAAACACAGACGCCCGCCCCATAATCGACGGGGCGGGCGGATGGTTTCGATGTTCGCCCTGCCGGACCGCGAGCATAGGCCCTTGCCCCAAATACTCCGGGGCAAGGGCCGGCCGTCCGTAGGCGGCAGCATATGTCTGCCGGTACTACCGGTCAGTACTTCATGATAAGTTTTGCGCCCCAGGCGCCGATCTTGTAGATGGGCGTTTCCAGGCGCCGCTTTACGTTGTCCAGCTCCTTGCGGATCTCGATGTGCTGCGGACAGTGCTGCTCGCACTTGCCGCACTTGATGCATAGGCCCGCGTTGCTGGGCGCTTTGCGCAGCGTGGTGCACATGAAGTACTCGCGCAGGCCCGTGAAGTAGCTGTCCGCGTAGGTGTCGTTGTAGGCCGCAAAGCAGGTGGGGATGGCCACGCCCTGCGGGCAGGGCTGGCAGTAGTTGCAGCCGGTGCAGCCCACCTTCGTGCCCGCGCGGATGTCCGCCAGCACGGCCTCGTACAGGGCCAGCTCCCCGTCGGTGAGCCGGTTCGGCAGCGCCTCGGAGGCGATGCGGCAGTTCTCCTCCACCTGGCTGACGTCGTTCATGCCCGACAGCACCACGGTGACCTCCGGGTGGTTCCAGATCCACCGCAGGCCCCAGTCCGCCGGGCTGCGCTTCGGCTCCGCCTGCTCGAACCGCTTCCTGGCCGCCGTGGGCAGGCCGTTCACCAGCCGCCCGCCGCGCAGCGGCTCCATGATGATGACCGGCAGCCCCTTCGACGCCGCGTAGCGCAGGCCCTCCAGCCCCGCCTGGCTGTGCTCGTCCATGTAGTTGAACTGGATCTGGCAGAAGTCCCAGTCCCAGGCGTCCACCAGCGCCTTGAACTGCTCCGCGCTGCCGTGGAAGGAGAAGCCCGCGTTGCGGATGGCGCCCGACTTCAGCTTCTCCCGCAGCCAGGCGTCCACGCCCAGCTCGCACAGCCGCGCCCAGCTTCGGGCGTCGTTGAGCATGTGCATCAGGTAGTAGTCGATGTGGTCGGTGTGCAGGCGCTCCAGCTCCTCCGCGAAGTAGCGCTCCGCGTCGCCCGGCTTGTGCAGCCGGTACTGCGGCAGCTTGGTGGCGATGTTCAGCCGGTCGCGGCAGCGGTAGGTTTCGAGAAAGTTGCCCAGGCAGACCTCGCTGCCGGGGTAGACGTAGGCGGTGTCAAAGTAGTTGACGCCCTGCTCCAGCGCCAGCATCAGCTCGCGGTTGGCCTTTTCCTGGTCGATGCCGCCGCCCTTGCGGGTAAAGCGCATGCACCCGAAGCCCAGCGCCGAGAGCGCCTCGCCGTTACGGGGATTGGTCCTGTACTGCATGGCCATGCCTCCCATCCGATGATGACATTATTATAGTAAAGCGCCGGGGAAAATGCAAGTGCTCCCGCGGGGGAGCTTTGTCTTGCCCAGAGCGGCGTTCTATGGTAGAATGGAAAAAAAGCGCGCCGGCGGGACATCCCGCGCCGCGGCGCCATCCCGGGGAAGAAGGAGAGGAATACGATGAAAAAGAAGCTCTCGACGGGCAAGGTGTGGTGCTTTGCCGTGGGCCAGTTCGGCTGGTCGGTGCTGGCTGCGCTGATCTCCAGTTGGCTGGTGCCCTTCTACCAGCCCGACGCCGAGACCGTGGCGGCGGGCCAGACGATCTTCGTTCCCCAGGGCCGCGTGGTGCTGGGCGTGCTGACGGTGCTGGGCGCCATCACGGCGCTGGGCCGCGTCTTCGACGCCGTCACCGACCCCATGATCGCCTCCGCCTCCGACCGCTGCAAGGCGAAGGACGGGCGGCGCATCCCCTTCATGCGCGCGGCGGCGATCCCGTTCGCGCTGGCCTGCGTGCTCACCTTCTGGTCGCCGGTGAACGGCTTGAGCTGGGTCAACGCGCTGTTCCTGTTCCTGATGCTGATGCTGTTCTACCTGTTCATGACCATGTACTGCACGCCGTACAACGCGCTGATCCCGGAGCTTGGCTCGGACCAGAAGACGCGCATGAACATCTCCACCGCCATCTCGTTCACCTACATCGCGGGCATGGCCGTGGCCTACGTGGCGCCGGTGATCTGGGGCTTTCTGCAGAACTACATGGAGCGCGTCATGGCCATCCGGATTACCTTCACCATCATCGCCGCCATCGGCATGGTGTGCATGTTCGTGCCGGTGTTCACCATCCGCGAGAAGGACTACGTCACCGCCGTGCCCAGCGACGCCGGGGCGGTGAAGAGCCTGGCGGCCACCTTCCGCAACAGGGACTTCCGGGTGTTCGTCGCCAGCGACGTGGCCTATTTCCTGGGCATCACCATGTTCCAGACGGCGCTGCCCTTCTTCGTTACGATGCTGCTGAAGCTGGAGGAGAGCATGTCGACCGTGTACTTCGTGCTGATGACGGCGCTGAGCGTGCTGTTCTACGTGCCCATCAACAAGCTGACGCCGAAGTTCGGCAAGCGCCGGCTGATCCTGTTCGCGTTCTGCGTGTTCACGGTGAGCTTCGTCTACTCCGCGGCGTTCGGGCAGAACCTGCCCATTCCCCCGGCGGTGCAGGGCTACATACTGTGCGTGATCGCCGCCCCGGCCATGGCCATCTTCGGCATACTGCCGCAGGCGGTGGTGGCGGACATCGCCGAGGTGGACGCCCTGGAGACCGGCGAGAACCGCAGCGGCATGTTCTACGCCGCCCGCACCTTTGCCTTCAAGCTGGGCCAGTCCATCGCCATGCTGCTGGTGACGGCCTTCGCCACCATCGGCTACGAGACCGGCCTGGGCTACCGCATCACCGCCATCGCCGCCGCCGCCGTGTGCGTGCTGGGCGGGGTGCTGTTCATGCTGTACAACGAGAAGAGCGTCTACCGGAAGCTGGGCATCAAGTAAGCATGGGACGGGGGAGCGCCGCCGCGCCCTCCCCAACCGCCCGCCGGTCGCGCTCTGCCGCTCGCCGCCCCAATCCACGATATCGGTCAAAGGAGGCTCCACTATGCCCATCACCCTCGATCCCACCCGCTTCAATCCCGACGGGCTGGCGCTGTCGAAGGACTACGCGGACACCATGAACGGCGTCGTGCTGCCGTATCTGCAATCCGTCCGAACGGATACCGTCGTGCGGGGGGCGGGGGACAGGCCCATCTTCGCCAGCCGCTTCGATGCGGAAAACCCCGTCGGCACGGTGATGATCGTGCACGGCTTCACGGAGAACGGGGAGAAGTTCGACGAGCTGACCCATTCCCTGCTGTCCCGGGGCGCGAGCGTGGTGGCCTTCGACCAGCGCGGGCACGGGCGCTCCTGGCGCGCCGAGGGCCTGGACGGCCCTTCGCTGACCCACGTGGATCGCTTCGGCGAGTACGTGGCGGACATGAAGGCCGTCGTCGATCAGGTGCTCGCCGGCATGCCCCGGCCCTGGTCGGTGTTCGCCCACTCCATGGGCGGCGCGGTGACCGCGCTGTTCCTGGAGACGTACCCCGAGGTGTTCGACGGCGCGGCGGTGCTGTGCGCGCCGATGATCGCGCCGAATCTCCGCGGCATCCCCGCGCCGATCGGCCGGGTGATCTGCGGCGTGCCAAAGCTGCTGGGGCGGGGGCGCAAGCGCATGTTCATCTCCAGGCCCTACGTCTACCCGGACGACTTTGCGACATCCTGCGCCGCCGGCCGGGAGCGCTTCGACTGGTACGAGACGTTGCGCCGCGACCGCCCCGAGTTCAGCAACAACGGCCCCACCTATAGCTGGACGCTGGAGGCCATCGGCGTGACGGGGAAGATCCTGGCCCCCGGCGCGGCGGAGCGGATCGCGATTCCGGTGAAGATCTACGCCGCCGAGAGCGACGACCAGGTGATGTCCGGGCCGCAGAAGCAGTTGGCCGCGCGGCTCAGGCGCGGCGCCGGCGTGACGCTCGTCCCGGGCAGCAAGCACGAGATCTACCGCTCTGCCGACGAGGTGCTGTTCCCCTGGTGGCACGAGGCGCTGGCTTTCCTTATACTAACCTCAATCTAAATTGCAACCATCTGCGGGCATCTTTTCCGCCCATCTTTTCCGCCCTGCCTTTGCCTCACTGCGGTCAACGATGCGCTGCATCGCCTCCCTCCGTTCGGCTTTGGCAGAACGAAAAATCTGCTCCGCATATGATCACTTTTAGATTGAGCTTAGTATCACCGGCGCGGCGGAATAGTACGGACGCAAAAGAGGCTGTGAAGGAAGCGCATCCCGCGGATGGCGCTTCTTTCACAGCCTCTTTATTGACGGGGGCTTACTTTCCGAACAGGCCCTTCAGCTTGCCCAGGAGGCCGGCGGCGTCGCCGATGTCGATCTTGCTCAGGTCGATCTGGCTCTTGATGCCCTCGATGACCTGGTTGATCTGCTCGTCGGGCAGGTCGATGTTGAAGGTCTTCTCCAGGGTCTTGACCGGGTCGGCGGCGAACTTCGCGAGGGTGGCGGGGTCGAGCTTCAGCTTGGCGACCACGTCGGCGATGATCTTCTGAATATCCATGATTGAATCCCCTTTCTGCGCTCGATTGCTGCACCGTAGTACCATCATGCTCTATTATAGTATCCCGGCGGGAAGAATGCAAGGGGCGAACGCGGATTTATCGCGCCGCGGGGATCAGTACGCCTGGAGCTCGGCGCGCGTCTCGTCGATGGCCTTGCGCACCATCTCTGGGGCGGGGCCGCCGGGGACGCGGCGCTGGCGCACGCAGGTGAGCAGGTTGATGGCCTCGTAGACGTCGGCGTCGAACACGGGGCTGTATTCCCGGAACTCGTCCAGCGAGAGCTCCTCCAGCGTGGTGCCGACGTCGATGCAATGGCGCACCAGGCGGCCCACCACGCCGTAGGCGTCGCGGAAGGGGATACCCTTGCGCACCATGTAGTCGGCGCAGTCGGTGGCGTTGATGAAGCCCGCGGCGGCGGCCTGCTTCATGGTCGCGGGGTGGAAGGCCGCCGTGCGCAGCATCGGCGCGAGCACGGACAGGCTCAGCTCCGCGGTGTCCAGCGCGTCGAACAGCGCCTCCTTGTCCTCCTGCATGTCCTTGTTGTAGGCCAGCGGCAGGGCCTTCATGGCGGTGAGCAGGGTCATGAGGTCGCCGTACACGCGGCCCGTCTTGCCCCGCACCAGCTCGGTGATGTCCGGGTTCTTCTTCTGCGGCATGATGCTCGAGCCGGTGGAGAACTCGTCCGCCAGCGTGACGAAGCGGAACTCCCAGCTGCACCACAGGCAGATCTCCTCGCTGAAGCGGGAGAGGTGCATCATCATAATCGACAGGTCCGCCAGCAGCTCCAGCGCGAAATCGCGGTCGGACACGCCGTCCAGGCTGTTGCGGCTGACGCCGTGAAAGCCCAGCAGCCCGGCCACGTAGTCGCGGTCGAGGGGATAGGTGGTGCCCGCCAGCGCGCCCGAGCCCAGCGGCAGCACCAGCATGCGCCGCTTGCAGTCCCGCAGACGGTCCATGTCCCGGAGCAGCATCTGGGCGTAGGCCATCAGGTAGTGCCCCAGCGTGACCGGCTGCGCGCGCTGCAGGTGGGTATAGCCGGGCATGACGGTCTCCAGGTGCTTCTCGGCCACCTCGCAGAACGCGCCGGTCAGGTCCTTCGCCAGCGCCGTCAGCCGGTCGATCCAGTCCGCCAGGTACATGCGGATGTCCAGCGCCACCTGGTCGTTGCGGCTGCGGGCGGTGTGCAGCTTCTTGCCCGCGTCGCCCAGGCGGCGGGTAAGCTCCGCCTCCACGAAGGTGTGGATGTCCTCGCAGCTCATGTCGATCTCCAGCCGGCCCGTCTCCAGGTCCGACAGGATGTCCTTCAGTCCCTCCACGATCTTCACCGCGTCGGCGGGCGGGATGATGCCCTGCTTGCCCAGCATGGTGGCGTGGGCGATGCTGCCGGTGATGTCCTGCCGGACCATGCGGCTGTCAAAGCCGATGGAGTTGTTGATGGCGCTCAGGCGCTCGTCCACGTCGCCGCCCGTGCGGCCTGCCCAAAGCTTCATAGATAACGCTCCTTCTTTCGACGGAGATGATGGGTCCGGGGCGCGGCCCCTATGGCGTCTTTTCCCAGTGGCCGTCCAGCCAGACGTCCAGGGAGAATGAGGAAAAGCCGCTGCCGCTGCTGTACAGCGTGCCGGCGATCTTGCTCGAGTATTGGTACTGGAGCGGCACCGTGCCCAGCTTGATGTCGTCGTAGCGCACGCCGTCCTCCCGGTCGATGACCGTCATGTACACGGGGCAGAAGTAGGCGTCGCGATCCTTCCTCTGTCCGTTTCCCCAGACGTATTTTTCGGACTTCTTCATCTGCGACGTGTCCGCCCAGACGAGCACGCAGGTGCGGGCCTTTTTCACGCTTTCGGTGATGCCCGCGTCGGTGATCAGCTTGGTGCCGCTGATGCCGCCCTTGTATTTCCAGGTGTTCGTGCTCTTCCGGCCGTAGACGGTGTAGGGTCGCTTGATGACGGGCGCTTCGCTCGACTGCGTGAGTTCGGTGTTACGATAGAGCTTCTGCGCCGCCTGCTCGTTCAGCCGCCTGGGCAGGCCGGCGAAGAAGCCGACGGCCGCGGCGAACACGATGCAGAAGATGAAGGCGTAGACCGCGAATTTAAAGGCCTTGACCTGCCCGTCGCTCCTGTCCTGATTCATCGTCAAACCTCCGCTCGTTTGGATTTGCCCGCAACGCGGCGCGTGCGCCGTCGCGGGCTGCGTTCCCGCGCGATGCCACGGGCGGCGGGAAGCGTTCCGGGCGCAAAGCCCGGCTACCCCACTATTATACACGGCAACCGGCCTGCCCGCAAGGGGCAGGCCGGTCGATCGTGGGTTTTTCGGCGGCGATCAGTCCGTCAGTCCGTTCTTCGCCTTCATCTTGGCGTACACCTGCGTGGGCAGGCCGTAGAGGGTGATGAAGCCGTCGGCCCAGGTCTGGTCGTAGACCTCGTCCTCGTCGAAGGTGACGATCTCCGGGTCGTACAGGCTGTAGGGGCTGGTCATGCCCGCGCCGATGATGTTGCCCTTGTAGAGCTTCAGCTTCACCGTGCCGGTGACGGTCTTTTGCGTCTCGGTGACGAAGGCGCTCATGGCCTTGCGCAGGGGGCTGAACCACTGGCCGTTGTACACCAGGTCCGCGAACTCCAGCGCCAGCCGCTGCTTGTAGTGCATGGTGGCCTTGTCCAGGCAGAGCTGCTCCAGCATCTCGTGCGCCTGGTAGAGGATGGTTCCGCCGGGGGTCTCGTACACGCCGCGGCACTTCATGCCCACCAGCCGGTTCTCCACGATGTCGATGATGCCGATGCCGTGCTTGCCGCCCACCTCGTTCAGCTTCCACACCAGGTCCACCGCGTCCATCTTCTCGCCGTTGAAGGCCACGGGCACGCCCTTTTCAAAGTCGATGGAGATGTACTCCGCCTCGTCCGGGGCCTCCTCGGGAGTCACGCCCATCTCCATGTTGCCGGCGTACTTGGGCTCCTGCGCGGGGTCCTCCAGCTCCAGGCCCTCGTGGGACAGGTGCCACATGTTCTTGTCCTTGGAGTAGTTCGTCTCCCGGCTGATCTTCAGCGGGATGTTGTGGGCCTCGGCGTAGTCGATCTCTTCCTCGCGGCCCTTGATGTCCCACAGCCGCCACGGGGCGATGACGGGCATGTCCGGCGCGAAGGCCTTCACGGCCAGCTCGAAGCGCACCTGGTCGTTGCCCTTGCCGGTGCAGCCGTGGGCGATGGCGTCCGCGCCCTCCGCCTTGGCGATTTCCACCAGCCGCTTGGCGATCACGGGCCGGGCGAAGGAGGTGCCCAGCAGGTACACGTTCTCGTATTTCGCGCCCGCCTGCATGGAGGGGATGACCACGTCCTCGATGAACTCCTTGTTCAGGTCCTCCACGTACAGCTTGCTGGCGCCGGTCTTGAGGGCCTTCTCCTCCAGGCCGTCCAGCTCGCCCGCCTGGCCGACGTTGCCCGACACGGCGATGACCTCGCAGCCGGGGTAGTTTTCCTTCAGCCAGGGGATGATGATGGAGGTGTCCAGGCCGCCGGAGTAGGCCAGCACGATCTTCTTGAAATTCTTGTTCTGAATCTTCTTACCCATTTTTGCTTACGCTCCCATTCGCGGTATTTTCACTGGATGACGGCATCCCGTCGTTCATTGACTGTGTATATTATACATCAAATATGCGGAATGTCAACGGCAAAAACCGGGGATTTGGGGTTGTTTTGGTTAATTCTTATGCAAAGATTATGCATAAATATGTATATATGCAGCAAGATGGCGAATGGAAGACAATTGCAGAAAACCGTTGCAATGGGCGCGGATCTATGATAAAATGAAAAAAATGGAAAGACAGGGCGCGGAAAGGGCTTGACAGCCATGCGGAATAGAACTACGCTCCTTAGAGCAGAGCAGAGCAGAGCAGAGCAGAGCAGAGCAGAGCAGAGCAGAGCAGAGCAGAGCAGAGCAGAGCAGAGCAGAGGCTAACTGCGCCCTTTTTGCGTCTTGCGAGGCGTTTGAAATTGAATACCGTATTCATGATGGATAACCGTCGGATTTGACGGGGTTACTATACCCTGTCAGGTTCGGCGGTTTCTTTATATTCAAAAATACAAAATGGAGGTACACATTTTATGGAGATCAAGGAGAGATTACTTTCGCTGGCCCTGGCTACCACGATGGCTCTTGGCTTGATGTCTGGCATGAGAATGACCGCGCTGGCAGACGGCGACACCACCACCTACACCCTCACCATCCCGTCCACGCTGACGGTAAAGAATAGCGGCTGGAACGCCACGGACGGCATCAGTGCCACGGGTACGCTTGCCAGCGGCAAGAAGCTGACCGTGACCGCGACAAGCGCGAACAGCTGGGCGCTCAAGCAGCAGGACGGCAGCGAAACCGTCGGCTACAAGCTGGCAACCGCGTCCACGGACACGGAGGCTACCACCTCGTGGACTTTTGATAGTTTGAGCAGCACAGCAACAAAGAAAGATATGGGCATCATCGTGGAGGATTACAGTTCCAAGCCCGCAGGCACCTACACCGACACCGTGACCTTTACAGCAAAGGTGGAGGTCGCCAAATCTGCCGCTGAAACACCCAGCATTGCGCAGGCAGATTGCACGTTCAGCCCCTCAAACGGCAAGAGCACGCTCTCAAACGCTAATATTACGACCTCTATGGAATACTCCGCCGACAACGGCACGACCTGGACTGATGTGACTTCTGCCGGCTCCATCGCTTCTCTCGCAGCAGGAACCGTACAGATCCGTGTCAAGGAGACCGATGAGAAGCTGGCGAGTGAAGCTGTTTCAATCACCGTACCAGAAGTACTTCATATTAACGAACTCGTAGGTCCGTACACCGTGATAGACTCACCTGCGAATACTACGCCGGAGAAACATGGCAGGCTTTGGTCGACAGATATGATTTGATAAAAGTTTACAGTGGCAGAGCGGCTTTCGACAGGGATGGGTTTATCTATTACAAAAACGGCTCCATGGTTCCTGTCACTGATCTCGTAGATAACACAAAGACATACGAAGTTCAATAAGCAGTGAAAGGTCGTGAGCCTATGAACCGAAAACCGAATATCCTTGCGGCCTTTCTCGCCCTTGCCCTTGTACTCCTGCTGACCGCCTGCGGCGCGGGCGGCGACAGGGTGGAGCGGTTCGCAGAGGCGAATCCCGGCGGCGGCGCAAACATTGCCATTCCGGGCTATGAGAAGCTGAGCTTTGCGGCGGGCAAGACCGCGCAGGCAGTGAACCTCAAAAACCCGCCGGAGAACGCCTGTACCTTCGTCCTCACCCTGACGCTGGAGGGCGGCGAAACCCTCTGGACGGGCAAGGCGATCTCCCCCGGCGAGGCGTTCACCCGCATCACGCTCACAAGGGCGCTGGACGCGGGCGAGTACCCCGCGACGCTCCATTACGACTGCTATACCATTGAGGACAACCAACCGCTCAACGGAGCGGAAATACAACTGACGATTGAAGTGAAGTAACCAACAATAAGAGGTGTGTATATGAGACAAAAACGATTCTTATCGTGGTTCCTGACCCTCTGCCTGTTGCTCGGAATGTTTTGTTTTCCGGCTTATGCGGAGGGGAACACCACCACGACCACGATCAGCGGCGATGGAACCGCTGAAAAGACCGGGACAATGACGGTTACGCTGGTCATCCCGAAGAAAACCCCGGCAGCGGCTAACCTGACCTATACCGCGCCGTCTGATCTTACATACAGTGGCAGCGACAAGGCGGCGACCGTTGCCGCAGCATCCGGCGTGACGGGTCTGGGCACGATCACGGTGAAGTATTACAGCAACGCCAGCCGCAGTACTGAAGTGACGGAAACTAAGAACGTCGGAACCTACTATGTCGGCGCAACGGTTGCCGAGGGCGACCAGTATGCCGCCAGCACAGCTGTACTTTACGGCGACGGCTGGACGTTCACGATTACTGCGTCCACGCCCTCCGCACCTGCCGCGCCGACAAAGGCAAGCGCCACCAAGAACAGCATCACGCTGAACGCGGTGAGCGGATGCGAGTATAGCAAGGACGGCTCAAACTGGCAGAGCGGCACCGAGTTCACCGGACTTCTGCCCGGAACGGAGTACACGTTCTACCAGCGTGTCAAGGCGACGGCGAACACGAATGCTTCTCCCGCCAGCAGTGCGAAGTTCAGCACCGAGGCGGACACCTACGCCATGACCATTACGCTGGTCATCAAGCCCGCGCAGACCATTTATACACCTACCACGCCCACGACCGAAACCGTCACCATCCCCGTGACCGGCGAAGAGGCGCGGACGGATGTGACCGTCTCTGTGCAGGGCGACACCGCGACCATCACCAGCGCGGATATCGACAGCGTGCTCAGCGAGGAGAAATCCAGCGGCACCGTCACCATTGACGTGAGCAGCCTCAGGGACAATATCAGCGAGGTGGTGATTCCCACGGAAATGGTGAACAAGCTTGCGGATGCCGTGGCTGACAAAAAGAACGACGCTGACGGCGTGGAGGTCAAGCTGCCCGCGGGTACCGTTACCTTCGACGAGACTGCCGTCGCCGCTATAGCCAGCCAGGCGGATGGCAAGGATCTGCACCTCAACCTGGACGGCATTCCGCAGAGCAAGCTCAACGCCAAGCAGCAGGCCACCATCAAGGATCTGACGGTGGGCAAGGTGCTGGACGCCTACATGACCGCGAACGGCAAGCGCATCAGCGACTTTCAGGGAGGCAAAGCCATCGTTGAGGTCGGCTTTGCGCTGAAGGACGGCCAGAAGAGCAGGGGCGTCGTCGTGTGGTACGTGGCGGACAGCGGGGACAAGAGCGAGGTCAGATGCAGCTTTGACGGCAGAAGTGTACGCTTTACTGTAAACCACTTTTCCAACTATGTGATTGCCTACGACGAGGAGCGTGCAGCGGAGCCGGTCAGCGACTACGAAGCCCTGACCGACGAGGAAAAGACCTCGGCTGACGCCATCGCCGCTGCGCTGAGCACGGACGCGAATACTGCGGCGCAGATGCTCAAGTACGCCCAGGAGAAGGGCATCCCACTGGATACTGTCCTGCTGGGCGAACAGGCCATCCTGAACCTGCCCACCAGCGACGAGGACACCGCGGGCAGCAGCTTCGCCAAGCTGACAGCGAGAGCCACCAAGCGCGCCAAGAAGAGCATCACCCTGGCCTGGAAGCAGGTGGAGGGCGCCGACGGCTACCTGATCTACGGCAACCGGTGCGGCAAGGTAAACAAGCTGCTCAAGGACATCAAGGGCAACGGCACCGTCAAGTGGACGCAGAAGAAGCTGAAGAAGGGCAAGTATTATAAGTACATGGTCGTCGCTTACAAGGAGTTCGGCGAAGCAAAGATGCCCGTCGCGGCCAGCGTGTACGTGCATACCGTCACCAAGGGCGCGAAGAAGACTGTCGCAAAGAGCGTGAAGATCAACACGACCAGCCTGACCCTGGGCGTGGGCGAGACTTCCAGGCTGAAGGCCACCGAGGTGAAGGCCGAGAAGAAAAAGAAGCTCAGCAAGCACCGCGGGATCAAGTACGAGGTGGAGAACCCGAACGTGGTCAGCGTGGCCGCGGACGGCACCGTCACCGCACTGGCCGAGGGTAGCACGACCATCTACGTGTATGCCCAGAACGGCCTGTTCAAGACCGTGACAGTGACCGTCACCGCCGCGCCCGCCGTGCCCAACAGGGCGGAGGAAGCGGAGGCGATCACCGCCGAGGACGCCCTCGATATCGACCTGGCCGAGCCCGAGACGGACGAGGCGCTGGTTGAACTGGACGACGCCGTCGTCGAGGAGGAAGCGTTGGAGGAGACCGAAGAATGACATAAAACACCCGGGGAAGCGCGCCTTCCCCGGGTGTTTTTATTGCGTCAGTCCTCCACGTACTTCAATATGTCCCCCGGCGTGCAGCGCAGGGCTTCGCAGATGCCGGCGAGGGTGGAGAAGCGCACGGCGGTGACCTTGTTGTTCTTGAGCTTGGAGAGGTTCACGTTGCTGATGCCGATGCGCTCGGCCAGCTCATTCAGGGACATGCGGCGATCCGCCATGACCACGTCCAGCTTCAGTTCGATCCTTCCCATTTCGCTCACCTCACAGCAGCCCGTCCACGTCGTTTTCCAGCTGCATGCCGTAGGCGAAGTACCGGCTGAGCGCCAGCACCACCAGGCCCACGAAGATGTTCTGCATGCCCACGCTGGACTCCACCATGTCCGGCCCCAGCGCGATGCGCGCAATGACGCTCATAATCAGCTGCACCACCGGGATGGCGATGAGGAAGATGCCGATTTCCCGCACCATGCGGATGTTGTCCGGCTGGAAGGGGGTCTTGCCCTTCGAGAAGGAGGTGAGGCCCTCGCTGGTCTTGAAGATCAGGTGCACGTTGCGGGCGCACATGGCCATCAGCGCCAGGGTGATGACCAGGCTCAGGAAGAAGATGACGTAGGCGCCCCGGATGGGCTCGCCGAGAAAGTTCCTGCCCAGCAGGCAGAAGCTGCCGGAGATCAGGTACGGGCTTCCGGAACCGGCGTCGGTGAAGTATTTGAGCAGGTCGAACTTCCCGGCGGCGCTCAGGCCAGTGATGATGACGGACAGCCCCGCGCCGACCCACATGAATACCTCGACGATCCGGGACAGGACGATGATGACACGATTGAGCTTTTTCATGGCGATGATCTCCTTTGATGCGTTGGTTCGGTTGAAGTGTCTTGCATCAGCTGATGACAGGAGTATAGCACAGCTCTTATCGTTTGTCAAGTGGATTTTATCGTAAAACGATAAAAATTTATCGAAGATCGTCTTGCGTGCGCCGCGCGAGGAAAAAGGCGTCCAGCAGCGCCTGGCACTCCGCGGCCAGCACGCCGCCCTCCGAGGGGCAGAAGTGGGGGAAGGCGGGATCCTCGGGGATGCGGTACAGGCTGCCGGCACAGCCCTGGGCGGGATTCGGCGCACCGAACACCAGCCGCCCCACCCGCGCCTGCACGATCGCCCCGGCGCACATGGGGCAGGGCTCCAGGGTGACGTACAGCGTACAGTCGCCGAGCCGCCAGTCGCCCAGCGCCCGGGAGGCCTCCCGGATGGCCAGCAGCTCGGCGTGGGCGGTGGCGTCGCGCCGGGCCTCGCAGGCGTTCCGCGCGCGGGCGAGCACGGTCCCGTCGCGGACGATCACGCAGCCCACCGGCAGCTCTCCCGCCGCGGCGGCCAGCTCGGCCTCAACCAGGGCCTCGCGCATGAATTCGATATCGGACATGGAAAAAACCTCCGGGCAGCAAAGCGCCCCGCAGAAGCGGGGCGTATTTGCCGATACGGTTCTCATCTCAACGGGCGACAGGTTGTCGCGGGTCGAAGGGAGAGGCGCATTACTTCAGGGTGATGATGACCCGGCGATAGGGCTCCTCGCCCTCGCTGTGGGTGGTGACGTCGGGGTCGTTCTGCAGCGCGGAGTGCAGGATGCGCCGCTCGTAGGGGTTCATGGGCTCCAGGGCGACGCGGCGGCCGCTCTTCTTGGCCCGGCCCGCCATGCGCACGGCCAGCTTGCGCAGGGCCTCTTCGCGCTTGGCGCGGTAGTTCTCGGTGTCGATGGAGATGCGCAGGTAGTCCTCGCGGCTGCGGTTCACGGTCAGGCTGGTCAGGTACTGCAGGGCGTCCAGGGTCTCGCCCCGGCGGCCGATCAGCAGGCTCATGTTGTCGCCCGACATCTGCATGCGCAGCTGCTCGTCGCTCTCCATCAGCTCGATGCTCACCGGCACGCCCATGCGCTCGGTCAGCCCGGACAGGAAGGCGCTGGCCTGCCTGGCGGTATCGGACTGCTGGTCCTCGGGGGTCGCCTCGAAGGGCTCGTGCTCCAGCACCGGCGCGGGCGGGAGGACCTCTTCGGCCTCCTCGGTTTCCTCGCGGGCGGGCGCGGCCTCGCGGTTGCCGCCCCTGCGGCGACGGCGATTGCGGCTCTTCTTCTCGGGCCTGGGCGCGTCCTCGGCGTCCTCCTCGGGCGCGTCCTCGGCGGGCTCTTCGGGCCTGGGGGCCTCGGCGGGCTTTTCCGCCTTCTGGGGCTTGGGCTTCTTCTCGGCCTTGGGCTTGCGTCCGCCGTCCAGGCTCAGCTTCGGCATTTCGATGTCCATGGAGGAATCCTTGTCCTTCACGGTCAGCAGCACCTTGGCGGGCTTGGCGAACATCCCGAACAGGCCGGTGGTGTTCATCTGCAATACTTGAATCTCAACATCGTCGCGGTCGCAGCCCAGCTTTTCCAAGCCGTTGTCCACCGCGTCCTTTACGGTCTTGCCGCTGGCTTCAATGGATCTCAAGGCGTAGTGCCTCCTTACGGTCAGTTGTCGTTGGGTTCGGCAGCGGCGGCGTTCTTCTTGTCCTGGGCGTCAAACCAGGCGTTCACGGCGAGCTGCTGCACGATCTGGATTACGTTCGCCGCCATCCAGTAGATGGAGAACGCGGCGTTGGAAGTGGCGCAGATCCACAGGGAGAAGATCGGGAAGAACCACTTCATCATGGGGCTGTTCATGGGGTTGGTCTGGTTGGCGCTCTGGGATTCCTGCATGGCCTTCTGTTCGGGGGTCTGCTTGCCGTTCATGAGCTTGGTCATCAGGAACTGGCTGCCCGCCGCCAGCAACGGCAGGATGAAGAAGCCGTTGGAGTACTTGAACAGGTTGGCCACGGAGGTGGGCAACGTCAGCACCGGCTGGAAGAACAGCAGGTTGATGGCCGTGCGGGTGAAGGCGCTGGCGGGCATGTAGGGCGCCGCCATGGCGCTGTACTCGGCACTGGCCAGGAACTGGCGCGCCGCGTCGATGTTCTCCTGCGTCAGTATGGCGGAGTGGGCGGAGGCGCGCACGGTGCGCAGCGCGGTCTCGGCGCTGCTGGCGACCATGGGCAGGATGGTGGTGATGGAGTCGGGCTGGAAGACGTTCTTGATCCACAGCCAGCTGTCCAGCGTGGGCTGGATGCCGTTCTTCATGTCCAGGATCATCTTCACGGTGTGCTCGTCGCCCACGGTGCGCATGGCGGAGAACATGATCCACAGGATGGGCAGGGAGATGAGCATCGGCAGGCAGCCCGCCGTGGGGCTCACGTGCTCCCGCTTGTAGAGCTCCATCATCTTCTGGTTCAGCTTCTCCTGGTCGCCGGCGTACTTCTTCTGCAACGCCTGCATCTGGGGCTGGATCTTGCTCATCGCGCGCATGCTCTTCTTGCTCTTGATGTCCAGGGGCAGCAGGATCACGCGGATGATCAGGGTGAAGATGACGATGGACCAGCCGTAGTTGCCGACCCAGCTGTAGATCCAGTTCAGGAAGTTCATGAAAAAACCGGTCATTGCGAATCCTCCGATTGGCTTGAATTCTCCCCTGGCGGCGGCAGGCGCCTAATACGCCAAAATGCTCCGCCCACCTTACGCAGGATGATCTGCGGAGCACTTTTCCTCGCCGCGACGGCGGCGCCCTGTGATGCCTATGGAACGGGATCGTAACCGCCCTTGTGGAGCGGATGACAGCGCAGTATCCGGCGCAGCGCCAGATAACCGCCCTTCAGCGCGCCGTACTTCTCCACCGCCTCCAGCGCGTACTGCGAACACGTCGGCGTGAACCGGCAGCAGGCGGGGTGCAGGGGCGACAGGCAGGCGCGGTAGAAGCGGATCAGCCACAACAGCGCCCGCTTCGGTACGGCGCGCAGGCCGCGCTTCGGCCCCGGCGCGGAGGTTGTGCCACGCATTTACGATTCCTCTTTCACCAGGTTCGCCCGGGCCAGCGCCCGGTGCAGCTCCCGCGTGAGCGCCTCGTGAGACAGGTCGACGATGCCCGGACGGGCGATGACGACGTACTTTCCGCTCTTCAGTTGCGCGCGCATGCGGCGAATGTCCTCGCGCAGGTACCGCCGGATGCGGTTGCGCGTGACGGCGTTGCCGACCTTGCCGGATACGGAGAAGCCGAAGCGCTGCTCGCGTCCCTTCAGGTGGATCAGCACCAGGCTGCGCGAGGGCGTGGACTTGCCCCGACGATACACATAGCGGTAATTCCGGTTGCCGCCGAGGCGGTACTTCCGGGGAAAGGATTCATCCCTTCGCCGCTCGTCGCGCTCCTCCTCCATGTTAGGGATCAGGCGGACAGCACCTTGCGGCCGCGGGCGCGGCGGGCCTTCAGAACGTTGCGGCCGGCGCGGGTCTTCATGCGGGCGCGGAAGCCGTGCACCTTGGATCTTTGACGCTTCTTGGGCTGATAGGTACGGACAGACATGTGGAACACTCCTTCAATATAATGTCGCATTCGCTGGTTCCAGCGAATAATGCCAAATAACAGCCTTATCAGTATAAACGGTTTAAAAAGGTCTGTCAAGATGTGTAAAGTGAAAAGTTGCGCAAAGAAAAAGGGCGCGTCGGTGTCGGCGAATGGCAAAATGCCGCCGATTCGACGCGCTTTTGCGCGAAGGACAGAGCGGTTCGGGCGGTTCGGGGCGGGCGAAGGGCCTTATATGCGCACGATCTCCGCGCCGCACAGCGCCGCTTCCTCCTCGTCGTGCGTGGCCATGACCAGCGTGCGGCCGCGGAGCCGCGGGGCGATGGCGCGGGCGGCGCGGACCTTTGCGTCGGCGTCCAGGCCGGTGAAGGGCTCGTCCAGCAGCACCAGCTCCGACGGCGCGGCCACGGCCCGGGCCAGGGCGACCCGGCGGCGCATACCGCCGCTGAAGTCCGCCACCGGCCGGTCCAGGCTCGCGCCCGGCAGCAGCTCGGCCAGCAGCGCGCGGGCGTCGGCGTCCGACGCGCCGCGGGGCAGCACGAACCGCACGTTCGCCAGCGCCCCGGCGTAGTCCAGCAGCCGATCCTCCTGAAACTGCATGCTCGCGCGCAGGCCGGCCCGCCCGAGGATCTCCCCGGCGTCCGGCGATTCCAGCCCGGCCAGCAGCCGCAGCAGCGTGGTCTTGCCGCGGCCCGAGGGCCCCATCAGCGCGTACCGGCCGCCGGGCGCGAGGGTCAGGCGGAGGGAATCCAGCACCACCTTGTCCCCGTAGGCCTTGGTGACGTTCCTGAGCTCGACGGCGTTCACGGCGCATCCCCCTTCCTGCCGGGCGTCCAGCGGGCCAGCAGCCGCGCCAGCAGCTTCTCCGACAGCCAGCTCAGCAGCACGATCACCGCCGTCCAGGCGAAGAGCTGGTCCGTCTCCAGGTACAGCTTGCTCATGTAGAGCCGCTCGCCGATGGAGTGCTCGCAGATGCCGATGACCTCCGCGGCCACGCCGGACTTCCACGCCAGGCCCGCGGCCACGCCGGCGGCGCCGGCCAGGTGGGGCAGCAGAGCCGGGCGGTAGATGTGCAGCGCGCGCCGCGCAAGGCCCACCCGGAACACCCGCGCCACCTCCAGCAGCGCGGGATCGGCCTGCGCCAGGCCCGCGCGCACCCCGGCGTAGATCACCGGCAGGGTAATGAGGAACACCACCAGCGTCGTCAGCCGCCGCGCGCCCACCCACAGCAGCGCCAGGATGACGAAGGAGGCCACCGGGATGGAGCGCATCAGCCGCAGCAGCGGGGAGAGGGCCTCGCCCGCGAGGGGCGCCGCGTGGCCGAGCGTTCCCAGCAGCAGCCCCGCCGCCAGCGCCAGCAGGTAGCCGGCGCACACCCGGGCGCAGCTATAGCCCACGGCGCGCCAGAACGCCGCCGTGGGGACGAGGCGGGCCAGGGCGGCGAGGGTCTCCGCCGGGCCGGCCAGGAAGATGGCGTTGCCCACCATCCACGCCAGCCCCTGCCACACCGCCAGCCAGAAGGCGGCGATCAGCAGGGGCCGGAAGAAGCGGTTGTTTCGCATGGGAACCTCGGGAATCGGCGGAACGGTGCGCCGCGCGCGGGGCATCGGATCCGGGATCGGCGGGCGCGGCCCGCCGTCGCGCCGGCGGAGGCGACGTTGCGCGCGCGCCGGGGCCGGGCGTTACGCGCCGAAGTAGAAATCCTCTCCCGGCAGCGCGCCGCCGACGGCGGAGGGCTCGATGGTGAAGAGCGCCGCGAGGTAGCCGGACAGGGCGGCCTTCATGTCCTCGCCGGCGAGGCACACGATGTTGCACTTGGGGATGGCCTTCTCCGCCACCGCGGGGTTCTCGACGATGCCCGCGGCGACCACCAGCTCCGCGGCCTCGGCGGGATGCTCGTTGGCGAAGGCGGCGCTTTGGGCGTGGTCGGCCAGGAAGGCGGCCACGGCCTCGGGGCGCTCCTCCAGGAAGGCGGTGCGCGCCACGGTCACGCCGGTGCAGAGGCGGCTGTTGGGGAAGGCTTTGTTCCACTCCTCCGTCAGGTCCAGCACCACGCGCAGCTGGTCGTTCTTGGCGCAGGCGGCGGTAACGAAGGGCTGGGGCAGCAGGCCCAGGTCCGCCGCGCCGGTCGCCAGCGCCTGCATGACCTCGGCGGCCTCGGACTTGTACTCCAGGTTCACGTCGCCATCGCCCAGGCCGTTGGCGGTCAGCAGGCTCCTCAGGATCCACTCCGGCGTGGTGCCCTTGCCGGTGCTGGCGATGGTGCGGCCCTTCAGGTCGGCCATGGAGGCGATCCCGTCCTGCGCGGCCACCATGTACAGCACGCCCAGGGTGTTCACGTCGATCACGCGCACCGCGCCCTGCAGCTTGTTGTACCAGATGGCGGCGGCGTTGGCGGGGATGGTCACGATGTCGATTTCGCCGTTCACCACCTGGGCCATGAAGGCGTCGGCGGTGCCCATTTCGAAGGCGTAGGGCACGTCGGTGTCGCCCTTCTCCGCGCGATCCATCAGCTCCACCAGCCCGATGGTGGTGGCGCCCTTCAGCGTGCCCACGCGCACGGGGGCTTCCTCCGCCACGGCGGCGGCGCACAGCAGGGCGACGATCAGGCACAGCGCAAACAGTTTCTTCAAGGAGAATCCCTTCTTTCCGTATGGTTTCGTCGAGGCTAACTGAACGTCCCCATTATAGCATGCCCGCCCGCCCGGCGCAAGCCCCCGCCCGGCGCGGCGGGCAAAGGGGATATTATACCGCCCCAACAAATCTTTTGTAAAATAACCGACGGTTTCGTAAACTTTTCTGTTGACAAAACCGGAGAAATGTGCTATTCTAATGCCAGAGAGAGGGAGAAAAAAACCCGGGAAGGACACCGGTCCTTCAATTTGAGACAGAAAGGGAGGTGTTGCCATTGTACTATAGCGAAACACAGATGATGGCCAGCATTTCCCGATTTCATAGGGAATCAATCTGAAAAGGAACCCAATTGCAACGTCAGGTGACAATCAGGCAAACGGTTCAACAGGTCTCTCAAAGCTGGATTGTAACGGGAAATGCTGGTCTCCCCAAGGGGAACGGCAACAACTGAATAGAGGATGACAGACAAAATCCCGTCGGCGAGCGCGTCGACGGGTTCTTTTTGCCGTCCGGGCTCCGCAGCCGGGGCGGAAGGCCGCGCGTTAAGTTGGCGGGCGCGCTTGAAAAGGCGCGGCGTGTATGTTAAAATAGGTACGGTCGCGCCGACGGGGCGCGGCGGAACGAAGTCGTGCCGGAAGGTACTGCTGGAGGTTTGTCCGTGCGCAAGGGAATGATCTGGCTGCTGTTGGCGGCGCTGCTGACGTCGGGCGTGTTCGCGGCCCGGGGCGAGGAAGCGATCACCGGCTACGATGAAACGGCGCTGTTCGCGGAGGAGGACTCGAACGCCCTGCCCGCGGGCGAAGGGTTGGAGGTCTTTTTCTTCGACCTGGGGCGCGTGGACGGCATCCTGATCCGGTGCGAGGGCGTGGACAGCTTCATCGACGTGGGCTTCCACAAGAACGCCGCGCCCGCCATCGAGTACATGGACGGCCTGGGCGTCGACCACCTGGACAGCTATATCTGCTCCCACGCCCACGCCGACCACATCGAGGGCGGCCCGCCCATCATCAAGAAGTACGGCGCGGACAGGATCTACATGCCTCACGCCCGGTGCTATACCCAGTTGCTCGAGTTCGCCAGCGAGAGCCAGAAGGCCGCCATCGAGAATGCGGAGCACGTCATCGTGCGCGCGGGGGACAGCTTCCAGATCGGCGGGGCCACGGTGTACTGCTACGGCCCGGTGTCGGTGCGCAAGTGCGCCCCCGGCGCGCAGACGGAGAACGACAACTCCCTCATCCTCAAGCTGGTGTACGGCGAGCGCAGCATACTGCTCACCGGCGATACCTACTCCGGCCAGTTGGAGAAGGCCATGCGGAAGTTCCCCGGCAAGCTGAAGTCGGACGTGTTCAAGAACCCCCACCACAACGGCACGCAGGACGAGAACGTGGTGCGTAAGATCGACCCGAAGATCACCGTCTTCTGCACCGCCGACGAGAACCCGCCTGAGCGGGAATACGTGTCCTTCCTGCGCAAGCTGGGCAGCAGGGTCTACATCACCGGCAGCAAGCACGACGGCAACATCAAGCTGTCCTCGGACGGCCACAGCCTGCTGGTCACCCGCGGCTACCCGCTGACGGAGCTGACGCTGAACCCGATCAAGAAGCTCTATCCCACGCAGAAGGCGAACCTGTCGGGCACCATCAAGCCCGCGAAGTACGCCGACGACATCGACTGGCTGTGCTGGACCAGCTCCGACAAGAGCGTGGCGAAGGTGTCGAACGGCGTCGTGGAGGCCGTGGGGGAGGGAACCGCCACCATCACCGTGTCCTCCGTGAACGGCCTGCGGGCCACCACGGAGGTGGAGGTGTACTCCTGCGGCGTGATCCTGAACAAGTCCTCGATGAAGATGGCCGTGGGCGACAACGCCATGCTGAAGTACAAAATCGGCCCCACGCACCCCGAGGGCGTCACCGCCCAGTGGGTGTCCAGCGACGAGTCCGTGGCCTTCGTCACCGACGAGGGCGAGGTCATCGCCGTGCGCAGCGGCAAGGTCAAGGTGGGCGTGCAGCTCTCGAACGGCGCGTCGGCCGCGTGCAGCGTGACCGTCACCGAGACAGAGGTGGAGCGGATCAGCCTGAACAACCACCGGCTGAAGCTGAGCGTGGGCGACACGGCGACGCTGAAGGCGCGGCTGCATCCCTCCGACGCCACCAACAAGAACGTACAGTGGGCCAGCAGCGACGAATCCGTGGCCACCGTGGACGCCTTCGGCACCGTCACCGCCGTGGGCAAGGGCAAGTGTACCATCGGCGCGAAGGCCGCCAGCGGCAAGTACGACACGTGCGAGGTCCGGGTGAAGTGACCGGCCCGCGGGAAGAAAGCCATGCTGAACGAATATCTGATTGTGGAAAAGTCCGCGCTGCCGGAGTACTTCATCAAGGTGGTGGAGGCCCGGCGGCTGCTGGAGTCCGGCGCGTACACGCAGGTGATCGACGCCGTGCAGGCGGTGGGCATCTCCCGCAGTACTTATTATAAGTACAAGGACAAGGTGCTCGAGCCCAGCCAGCTCACCGTGGGGCGCAAGGCCTCGCTGATGTTGCAGCTGAGCCACGAGGCGGGCATGCTGTCGCGGGTGCTCAGCGCGGTGTCGGCGTGCAACGCCAACGTGCTCACCATCACCCAGAGCCTGCCCATCCACGGCAAGGCCAGCCTGATGCTGTCCATCGACCTGGGCCAGCTGAACCGCGGCGTGGACCAGATGATCGACGAGCTCAACGCCATCGAGGGCGTGGAGCACGTGCGCCTGCTGGGCCTCGAATAGGCCCGGGCGGCCCGTTTCCCTCTCCATCTTTCCCGATTCCAAAGGAGCGCTTACCATGAAACAACAGCCTCAGCTCGGCACGATGATCAAGGGGCAGATGCTGGACGGCTTCCTGCTGGTGCGTTCGGCGATCCAGCGCACCAGCTCCAACGGCAGCAAGTACCTGGACATGACGCTCTGCGACATCAGCGGCGAAGTCAACGCCAAGATGTGGGACGGCCTCACCGCGCCGCCGCTGCCCGCGCAGGTGATCCGCGTGCGGGGCATGATGCAGGAGTACAACGGCCGGCCGCAGTTCCGCGTGGACAAGATGCGCCCCGCCACCGAGGCGGACGACTACGACATGACCGCGCTCACCCCCTGCGCGCCCGAGCCCGCGGGGGACATGCTGGACGAGATCCTCAACCGCGTGGACGCCTTCCAGGACCGCCAGCTCAAGGCGCTGGTGCTGCGGCGGCTGGACGACTGCGGCGACAAGCTGAGCTACTACCCCGCGGCGTCCAAGCTGCACCACGCCGAGCGGTCGGGCCTGCTGCACCACACCAGCACCATGCTGCGGGCGGCGGCGGCCATCTGCCAGGTGTACCCCATGCTGGACGCCGACCTGCTGGCCGCGGGCGTGATCCTGCACGACCTGTGCAAGACCACCGAGATGGACGCCGACGAGATCGGCATGGTGACGGACTACACCGCCGAGGGCATGCTCATCGGCCACCTGGTGCAGGGCGTGGCGGAGCTGAACCGCGTGGGCCGGGAGCTGAAGGTGCGTTCGGAGCTGCTGATGATGCTGGAGCACATGGTGCTCTCCCACCACGACCTGCCGGAGTACGGCAGCCCCAAGCCGCCCATGTTCCCCGAGGCGGAGGTGCTGCACGTGCTGGATCTGCTGGACGCCCGCATGTTCGAGATGTACCGCGAGCTGCAAAACGCCCAGCCCGGCGGCTTTACCGAGCGCATCTGGTCTTTGAACCGCAAGCTCTACCGCAGGAAGGAAACCCCGGCCAGGGAAGAGGAAACGCGGGAGTAGGGAAGCATAAATATACAGATCGTGTGCATATTGCGTTAAGAATTATGAATATCTATTGCCTTTTCCCGCATATGGATGTATAATCACAGCAATTCAGGCGGAGCGATCCGCCGCACAATGGAGGCATACATCATGAAGAAAGCAATCGCACTGGTTCTGGCCATGCTGTTCGTGCTGGCCGGCATTTCCGCCCTCGCCGAAAGCGGCAAGCTCACCCTGGCCACCAACGTCAACTTCCCGCCCTATGAGTTCTACGACGACGAGACCGGCGAGCCCACCGGCATCGACATCGAGATCGCCAAGGCCATCTGCGACAAGATCGGTTACGATCTGGAGGTCGTGGACATCGACTTCGGCTCCATCATCCCCGCTCTGGTGGCCGGCAAGTACGACTTCTCCGCCGCGGGCATGACCGTGACCGAGGAGCGCAAGCAGAGCGTGCAGTTCACCGATACCTACGCCACCGGCATCCAGGCGGTCATCGTGCCCGCCGACGTCGAGGCCGCGGACATCAACGCGCTGCTGGAGGCCAAGGGCGGCCACATGAACATCGGCGTGCAGGAATCCACCACCGGCGACATCTACATCTCCGACGACTTCGAAGCCGCCGGCACCGCCGAGGTGAAGCGCTTCAAGAACGGCGCCGACGCCGTGCTGGCGCTGACCGCCGGCCAGGTGGACTGCGTGGTCATCGACAACGAGCCCGCCAAGGCGTTTGTGGCCAAGAACGAGGGCCTGAGGCTGCTGGACACCGCCTACACCGTGGAGGACTACGCCATGGCGTTCCCCAAGGATTCCCCCGTGTTCGAACAGTTCAACGCCGCGCTGGGCGAGCTGATGGCCGACGGTACCCTGCAGGCCATCGTCGAGAAGTACATTCCCGCCGAATAAGCGAAGCACCGAAGCCCATACCGACAAGGGGAGCCGCCTGTGCTCCCCCTGTCTGCGTATATCGCCCACAGAACACTCAACGAGGTGAAACGACTTGCAGGCATGGCTTGACAACATCAAAGGGGAGTTCGACCTGAACTTCATCCAGGGCAGCCGCTGGAAATTCCTGGTGACCGGCCTGGGCAACACGCTACTGATCACGCTGATGGCGCTGGCCATCGGCCTGGTCCTGGGCATGATCATCGCCGCGGTGCGCTCCACCTACGACAAGACCGTCGACAACGCACGCCCCAGCGTGGGCCGCAGGATTCTCGGCTTCGTCAACGGCGCGTGCAAGGTCTACCTGACCGTGCTGCGCGGCACGCCCGTCGTGGTGCAGCTGATGATCTTCGCCTTCGTCATCTTCGCCTCCGCGCGCAACATGCTGATGGTGGCGGGGCTGGCCTTCGGCCTGAACTCCGCGGCCTACGTGGCGGAGATCATCCGCGGCGGCATCATGTCCATCGACAACGGCCAGTTCGAGGCCGGGCGCAGCCTGGGCTTCAACTACCTGCAGACCATGTGGTACGTGGTGCTGCCCCAGGTGGCCAAGAACGTGCTGCCCGCGCTGATGAACGAGTTCATCGCGTTGCTCAAGGAGACGAGCGTGGCGGGCTACGTGGCCGTCATGGACCTGACCAAGGCGGGCGACACCATCCGCGGGCGCACCTATTCGCCCTTCATGCCGCTGATCGCCGTGGCGCTGATCTATCTGGCGCTGGTCATGTTCATGACCTGGGTGGTCGGCAAGGTGGAAAGGAGGCTGAGGAGCAGTGACCACTGATGTGCTCATTCGCGTGGACAACCTGTCCAAGCAGTTCGGCGGCGGCGCCATCAATGCCCTGAACGGCGTGAGCGCCGAGATTCGCCGGGGCGAGGTCGTGGTGGTGATCGGGCCCTCCGGCTCCGGCAAGTCCACCTTCCTGCGGTGCCTGAACCTGCTGGAGCTGCCCACCGGCGGCACCATCACCTTCGAGGGCACGGACATCACCGACCCGAAGGTGAACATCAACCGGCACCGCCAGAAGATGGGCATGGTGTTCCAGCACTTCAACCTGTTCCCCAACATGACTGTGCTGAAGAACATGACCGTCGCCCCGGTGCGGCTGGGCAAGAAGAGCAGGGCGGACGCCGAGAAGCAGGCCATGGAGCTCCTCGAGCGCGTGGGGCTGGCGGACCGCGCCGGCGCCTATCCCAACCAGCTCTCCGGCGGCCAGAAGCAGCGCGTGGCCATCGTGCGCGCCCTGTGCATGGACCCCGACGTGATGCTGTTCGACGAGCCCACCTCCGCGCTCGACCCGGAGATGGTGGGCGAGGTGCTGGAGGTCATGAAGCGGCTGGCCCACCAGGGCATGACCATGGTGGTGGTCACCCACGAGATGGGCTTCGCGCGCGAGGTCGGCGACCGCGTCATCTTCATGGACGGCGGCACCATCGTGGAGCAGGGCTCCCCCGACGAGATCTTCAACCACCCCAACCACCCAAGGCTCCAGGACTTCCTGCGGAAGGTCCTGTAAGCGCCCGACGGCGCGCAAAAGCGGCTGCCGCCCGAAATTTCGGGCGGCAGCCGCTCATCGTCGATCAAGGCCGCAATCGCGGAGATTTCCGGATAACCGCTGACGCGGAGGAAATCTCCGCTTTCTACTTCTTCGGCATCTGGTTCACGCTCAGACCCTCGCAGTCGTGCGCGGCCTCGGCGATGATTTCGGAGACGGTGGGGTGGGGATGGATGACGTCGGAGAGGCTCTCGAAGGTGCCCCCGTGGGCCATGACGGCGGCGACCTCGGCGATCATGTCGGTGGCGCGGGGCGCCATGATCTGCCCGCCCAGGATGCGGCCGGTGGCCTTGTCCGCCACCAGCTTGATCAGGCCGGTCGATTCGTTCATCACCATGCTGCGGCCGTTGGCGGCCACGTTGAAGCTGCCGGTGACGGTTTCATAGCCCTGCTGCTTCGCCGCTTCCTCCGACAGGCCCACGTAGGCCACCTCGGGGGAGGTGTACAGGCAGGCGGGCACGATGTCGTAGCGCATGGCCTGGTCCTTCCCGGCGCAGTTGGCCGCGGCCACCATGCCCTGGGCGCTGGCCACGTGGGCGAGCTGAATCTTGCCGGTGATGTCGCCGATGGCGTACACGTCCGCCACCGCGGTGCGCAGGTGATCGTCCACCTCGATGAAGCCCCGGCGGTCCGTCTGGAGGCCGATGCTCTCCAACCCGCAGTCGCGGGTCATGGGCCTGCGCCCGGCGCACACGATCACCGTGCCGGAGGTGCGCTCGTCGGCCTTGCCGTCCTTTTCGAAGCGCACGGTGCGGCCCTTCACCACCTCGGTGACCCGCGCGCCCAGTATGAACTCCACGCCCTTCTTCTTCAGCGCGGCCTTCAGCTTGGAGGTGATCTCCGGGATGCAGCCGGGCAGGATCTCCGGCATCATCTCCACGATGGTCACCTTTTTGCCCAGTGAGGCGAACAGCGTGGCGAACTCCATGCCGATCACGCCGCCGCCGATGATGACGGCGCCGCTGGGCAGCATGGTGGTGGCGAGCACCTCGTCGCTGGTGTAGGCGGTGTCCATGCCCGGCACCGGCGGGCGCGCGGGCGCGCTGCCCATGGCCAGGATGAGCTTGTCATAGCTGATCCTGCGCTCGCCGACGTTCATGGCGTGGGGGCCGGCCAGCACGCCGAAGCCGCGGATCACGTCCACGCCGTTGGCCTTTTCCAGCGCCTCGATGCCGCTGACCAGGCGCTTCACTTTTTCGTCCTTGTAGGCGGCGAGCTTGGGATAATCCAGCGTCAGGCCGTCCAGGATCAGCCCGAAGGCGCTGCCGGCCTTGGCCTCGGCGTACACCTCCGCGCCGTGCAGCAGCGCCTTGGTGGGGATGCAGCCGCGGTTCAGGCAGGTGCCGCCCAGCTCGCGGGCCTCGATCAGAGCCGTTTTCAGCCCCAGCTGGGCGCAGCGGATGGCGCACTCGTAGCCGCCCGGGCCGCCGCCCAGCACGGCGACTTGATAGTCATAAGACATGGCATTTCCTCCTCGTTTGGTCGGGGTGCGCGGGAAGAACAACGGGGCGCAATGCGCCGCCCACCGGGGCGCGACGTGCCGTCGCGCACAGGGCGGGCGCCGAACCTGCGCCCCTTCAGTCGGTCGTCTTCGCCGGGTAGCGTGAGATCAGGCTTCGGAGAACATGTCCTTGCCCACGCCGCAGAGCGGACACTCGAAATCGTCGGGCAGGTCGGCAAACTTGGTGCCGGGGGCGATGCCGTTCTCGGGGCTGCCCAGGTCCTCGTCGTACTCCCAGCCGCAAGCGTCGCAAACATATTTCGCCATGGTGAAATCCTCCTTGCTTGATTTGTTACCATTATACAGCATTTCTTTACAAAAGGGAAGGGGGAAAGAGAAATATTCTGGGCTCCGTCGGGAAAACGGGGAGAGCGCCCGGCGCTAACGCTCCTCGCGGAAGTAGTGCAGCCCCAGGCTCTCCGGCGGCTGGTCCTCCTTCTTGCGGCGCAGCGAGGTGAGTATGAGCACCACGATGGTGACGATGTAGGGCAGCATCTTGAAGATCTCCTGGGAGCTGCGGCCCAGGCCGGGGATGTACAGGTACAGGATGTACAGCGCGCCGAACAGTATGGAGCCCCACACGGCGTTCATCGGCCGCCAGCGGGCGAAGATGACCAGCGCGATGGCCAGCCAGCCGCGGTCGCCGAAGCCGTTGTTGGTCCAGGTGCCGCCGGAGTACTCCATCACGAAGTACAGCCCGCCCAGCCCCGCGATCGCCCCGCCGATGCAGGTCGCCAGGTACTTGTACAGCGATACGTTGATGCCCGCCGCGTCCGCGGTGGCGGGGCTTTCGCCCACCGCCCGCAGGCACAGGCCCTGGCGGGTCCGGTTCAGGTACCAGGCCATCACGATGGACAGCGCGATGGCGAAGTAGGTGAGGATGCCGTAGTTGAACAGTATGGGCCCCAGCAGCGGGACGTCCGACAGCAGCGGGAGCTTGGTGCGGTAGGCGCTGGCGGTGGTGGCCACGGAGATCTGGCCCACGCCGCCGGACAGGCTGGACAGCGACCCGCCGAAGAAGTTGCCCAGGCCCACGCCGAAGGTGGTCAGCGCCAGGCCGGAGACGTTCTGGTTGGCCCGCAGGGAGGTGGTCAGCACGCTGTAGATCAGCCCGCCCAGCGCCCCGGCCAGCACCGCCGCCAGGAAGGACAGCAGGAAGCCCACGAAGGCGCTGGGCGCCCCCACGGCGCGCTCGTACAGGAACGCCGCCGCCAGGCCCGCGATGCCGCCCATGTACATCATGCCGGGCACGCCCAGGTTCAGGTTGCCGGATTTCTCCGTGAGGATCTCGCCATCCGCGCCGAACAGGATGCACATGCCCTGGCCGATGGCCTTCTGGATGAATATAACGATCGTGCCCATGGGTCAGCCCTCCCTCCGGTGACGGCGGAATTCCACCTTGTAGTTGATGAAGAACTCGCAGCCGAGCACAAAGAACAGTATGATGCCGGTGATGATCTCGCTGGCGTTTTCGTTCAGGTTGAACTGGCTGGCGATCTGTATGGCGCCCTTGGCCATGAAGGTGAGCAGGAAGGAGACCACCATCATGGTGAAGGTGTTGAGCTTCGAGAGCCAGGCCACCACGATGGCCGTGAAGCCGCGCCCGCCCGAGAGGCTGGTGGAGATGGTGTGGCCCGCGCCGCTGACCAGCAGGAAGCCCGCCAGGCCGCACAGCGCGCCGGAGATGCACATGGTGCGGACGATGACCTTCTTCACGCTGATGCCGGCGTAGCGCGCGGTGTTCACGCTCTGGCCGACGTAGGCGATCTCATAGCCCTGCTTGGAGTAGCGCATGTACACGTACATGAACGCCGCCAGCGCCACCACGATGACCAGGTTCCAGCCGTAGGTCCATCCGCCCAGCTTGGGCAGCCAGCCCGCGTTGGTGGAGGCGTTGATGAGGCCCACGCTGTTGGAGCCCGGCGGATTCTCCCAAAATACGATCAGGAACGACACCAACTGGGTGGCCACGTAGTTCATCATCAGCGTGAACAGCGTCTCGTTGGTGTTCCAGCCGGCCTTGAACAGCGCCGGGATCGCGCCCCAGACGAGGCCCGCCAGCATGGACGCCAGGATCATGCACGGGAACAGCACGCCCGCGGGCACCTTGTCGCCCATGTAGATCATGACCGCCGCCGTGGCCGAGGCGCCGACCAGGATCTGGCCCTCGCCGCCCACGTTCCAGAAGCGCATCTTGAAGGCCGGGGCGACGGCCACGCCCACCAGCAGCAGCGCCAGCGCGTCGCGGATCGTCACCCAGAGCCTGCGGCTCGAGCCCACCGCGCCGTCGATGATCCCGGCGTAGACCTCCAGGGGATTGAGCCCCGTCAGCGCCACGATCACCACGCCGCACACCACCAGCGCCAGCACGATGGCCGCCAGCCGCACCAGCATGGCCCGCAGCAGGCTGCAATCCGCCCGCCTGGAAATGTGGATCAGCGGCTCATGCGGGCCGCGTTTCGTCCTCGCCATCGCGGTAGCCTCCCTTCCCGGTGTGGGTCATCATCAGTCCGATCTGCTCCTTGGTGGCGGTCCGGGCATCCACGATGCCCGCCACCCTGCCGTCACAGAGCACCAGTATCCGGTCGCACAGCGCCAGCAGCACGTCCAGGTCCTCGCCGACGCACATCACGGCCACGCCGCGCATCTTCTGCACGTTCAGCAGCGCATAGATGGTATAGGCCGAGTTGATGTCCAGCCCGCGCACGGGATAGGCCACCATCAGCACGGTAGGCGCGGAGGCGATCTCGCGGCCCACCAGTACCTTCTGCACATTGCCGCCGGAGAGCTTGCCCACGGGTGTGGTGACGCCGGGAGTGTCGATCTCCAGCGTGCCGATGACATGCTCCGCAAGCGTCCTGGGCGAGCGCCGGTCCGCCCAGAAGAAGCCGCCCTTCCTGTAGCTGCGGATCATCATGTTGTCGATCATGTCCATCGGCCCCACCAGGCCCATGCCCAGGCGGTCCTCCGGTACGAACGACAGCTTGATGCCCAGGCGGCTGATCTCCACCGCGGACAGCTTTGAGATCTCCTGCATCGGCTGGTCCGGCGGATAGAAGTCGATCTCGCCGGACTCCTTCGGCGTCAGGCCCGCGATGGACTCCAGCAGCTCCTTCTGGCCGCTGCCCGCCACGCCCGCGATGCCGAGGATCTCGCCGCCGTAGGCGGTAAACGAGGCGTGGTCCAGCGTGGTCACGCCCTCCTTGTTCACGCAGGTGATTTCCTTCACCACCAGCCGCACCTGGGGATCGACGGGATCGGGCCGGTCGATGTCCAGCGTCACCTTCGTGCCCACCATCATCTCCGTGAGGCTCTCGACGGTGGCGTCCTTCGTCTCGACGGTGCCCACGTACTTTCCCTTGTGCAGCACGCTCACGCGGTCGGACAGCGCCAGCACCTCGTTCAGCTTGTGGGTGATGATGATGACGGCGTTGCCCGCGTCGCGCATGTTGCGCAGCACCGCGAACAGCGCGTCCGTCTCCTGGGGTGTCAGGACGGCGGTGGGCTCGTCCAGTATCAGTATGTTCGCGCCGCGGTAGAGCATCTTCATGATCTCCACCGTCTGCTTCTCGGACACGGACATCTCGTATATCTTCTTGTTGGGGTCGATCTCAAAGCCGTACTTGTCGGCCAGCTCACTAATACGCGTCGCCACGGCGGGGATATCCAGCTTCGTGGGCCCCTCGAGCCCCAGCACGATGTTTTCCGCCGCCGTCAGCACGTCGACCAGCTTGAAGTGCTGGTGGATCATGCCGATGCCCAGCGGGAAAGCGTCCTTCGGCGAGCGAATGGTCACTTCCTCGCCGTGGACGAATATCTGGCCCTCGTCCGGATAGTAGATGCCGGAGATCACATTCATCAGCGTGGTCTTGCCGCTGCCGTTTTCCCCGAGCACCGCCAGGATTTCGCCGCGGCGCACGGACAGGTTCACCCCGTCGTTCGCCACCACCTTGCCGAAGCGCTTGGTGATGTTCCGCAGCTCGATGGCATATGCGTCTCTCACCCGGTATCCCCCCTGTGATTGTTTTGTAATCCGATCCTATTATAGCATGACGGGGACGGGCGAGGGAAGGCATGGTGAAAAATTATGGTTATAAATTAGGATTCACGCCTCCGTCAGCCCGTACCACAGCCGGTAGTAGAGGCCCTGCTTCGCCAGCAGCGCTTCGTGGGTGCCCTCCTCCTCGATGCTGTTCCGGCCCAGCACCAGGATGCGGTCGGCGTTGCGGATGGTGGTCAGGCGGTGGGCGATGGTCAGCGTGGTGCGGCCCTTCGCCAACTGCTCGAGGCTGCGGCTGACCAGCACCTCGCTCTCGTTGTCCAGCGCGGAGGTGGCCTCGTCCAGCAGCAGCAGCTTCGGGTCCTTCAGGAACACGCGCGCGATGGACAGCCGCTGCTTCTGGCCGCCGGACAGCTTCACGCCGCGCTCGCCGATGTAGCTGTCGTAGCCCCTGGGCAGCGCGCGGATGAATTCGTCCGCGCCGGCCAGCCGCGCGGCGTTCTCGATCTCGGCGTCGGTGGCGCCGGGCCGCCCGTAGGCGATGTTGTCCCGCACGGTGCCGCTGAACAGGTACACGTCCTGCTGTACCACGCCCACCGAGCGGCGCAGGCTCTCCAGCGTCACGCCGCGGATGTCCTGCCCGTCGATGCGGATGGTGCCGCCGGTCACGTCGTAGAAGCGGGGGATGAGGTTGCAGATGGTGGTCTTGCCGCCGCCGGACGGCCCCACCAGCGCCACGTTCTCCCCGGCGCGGATGTGCAGGTTCAGGTGGCGGAGGACCTTGTTGTGGTCGTCGGGGTACTCGAAGGACACGTCCTCGAAGTCGATGTTTCCCTCGGTCACCCGCAGCGCCACGGCGTCCGGCGCGTCCTGGATGTCCACGGGGGCGTCCATGATCTCCACGAAGCGCTCAATGCCCGTCATGCCGCGCTGGAACTGCTCGGCGAACTCAACGATGCGGCGGATGGTGGCGATGAGCGTGGACACGTACAGCATGTAGGCCACCAGGTCGCCCGCGCTGATCCGCCCGTGGATCAAAAACAGCCCGCCCGCCACGATGACCACCGTGTACATCAGCCCGTCGAACAGCCGCGTGGCGGTGCCGAAGGTGGCCATGGCGTAGTACCACCGCGTCTTGATGCGCCGGAACGCCTGGTTGCCCTCGTTGAACTTGCGCGCCTCTTCGGCCTCGCCGGTGAACGCCTTCACCACGCGCTGGCCCAGCAGGCTGTCCTCGATGGCGGCGTTCAGCTCGCCGATCTGGAAGCGCTGGGACTTCTGGGCGGCGCGCAGCCAGAGGTTGAGGCGCGTGCAGACGACCAGCATCACCGGCAGGCAGGCGAACACCAGCAGCGTCAGCAGCGGCGACGCCCCGCACAGGATCGCGAAGGAGGCGATGATCTTCAGCCCCGCGATGAAGAACTCCTCCGGGCAGTGGTGCGCGAACTCCGTCACGTCGAACAGGTCGTTGGTGATGCGGCCCATGATCTGGCCGATCTTGGTGTTGGCGTAGTAGGTGTCGCTGAGCCGCTGCAGGTGGTCGAAGGCGTCAGTGCGCATGTCCGTCTCGATGTACACGCCCATGATGTGGCCCTGCGACTGCATGTAGAAGCTGGCCCCGGCGTCCACCAGCCGCAGCGCGGCGTACAGCGCCGCCATGCGCAGCACGCCCCCCACCGTCAGCGCCGCCGACATGCCCAGCGCGGAGTTGGTCAGCCGCCGCATGATCACCGGAAGGGCGATGTCGCACAGCGTGGTCAGCGCCGCGAAGCACAGGTCCAGCGCAAGCAGGCCGCGGTACTTTTTCAGATAGGGCCAGAAGCGGTGAATCAACTGCGCGGAGCCATACGTGCGCCGTCCTTTGGAAAGGTCCTGATTCATGGGAGATACCTCCGGATATGGGATTCGCCCCGCCCGCGGAACGCAACGCCCGGCGCGGGCTGCCGCCTGATAGAAAAACCGCCCGATTCCGATAAATCGAGCGGCGTGGTGGAGCATACGAGACTCGAACTCGTGACCTCTACACTGCCAGTGTAGCGCTCTAGCCAACTGAGCTAATGCCCCGTATCCTGACGACGAAAGGTATTATAACACATCCGCGCGGGAATTGCAAGGATTTTTTTCCACAACCTTTATTTGACATTCCGGGGAATCAGAGTAATATAGTTAAGGTATACTTTCACATTTGGGGAGGCGAGGTCCATGGAGGGACGCAGGCACTGGTTCCTGAAGGGGCTGAAGGACGGCGTTCCCATCATGCTGGGGTACTTCGCGGTGTCCATCGCGCTGGGCATTTCCGCCCGGAACGCGGGCATGACGGCCACCCAGGCCACCCTCGCCAGCGCGCTCATCATGGCGTCGGCGGGGCAGTACATCGGCTTTACGCTCATCGCCGCCGGAGCCGGGTACCTGGAGGTGATGCTGATGGAGGCCATCGCCAACGCCCGCTACCTGCTCATGTCCGCGTCGCTCTCGCAGAAGCTGGACAGCAAGACGCCGTTCATCCACCGGCTGCTGGTGGGGCTGTGGATCACCGACGAGATCTTCGGCGTGTCCGTGTCGGTGCAGGGCAAGCTGAACCCCTTCTACAACTACGGCATGGCCGCCGTGGCCACTCCCGGCTGGGCGCTGGGCACGCTCACGGGCGTGGTGCTGGGCAACGTGCTGCCCGTGCGGGTGGTGAGCGCGCTGAGCGTGGGGCTGTACGGCATGTTCATCTCGCTGTTCGTGCCCCCGGCGCGCAGGAACCGCATCATCGCCGCGCTGGTGCTGCTCAGCTTCGCGCTGAGCTACGCCTTCAACACCCTGCCGTGGTTCGACGGCATCTCCTCCGGCGTCAAGATCATCATTCTCACCGTCGCCATATCGCTGGGCGCGGCGGTGCTGTTCCCGGTGCGGAAGGAGGGCGGCCATGCAGCGTAACGTCTACCTGTACATCCTGGGCATGTGGCTGGTCAGCTACCTGATCCGCGTGCTGCCGCTGACGCTCATCCGCCGGGAGATCACCAACGTCACCGTCCGGTCTTTCCTGTACTACGTGCCCTACGTCACCCTGGCGGTGATGACCTTCCCGGCCATACTCTCCGCCACCCAGAGCACCGTCTCCGCCGCGCTGGCGCTGGCGGCCGGGCTGGTCGCCGCCTGGTTCGGCGGGAGCCTGTTCCAGGTGTCGGTGCTGTGCTGCGCGGTGGTGTTCGTGGCGGAATTCTTCGTTTAGAACCATGCCCCTCCTTCGGGAGGGGTTTTTGTTGCAATTCCGTTTCCGCGATGTTATAATGAAGCGAAGAACAGCATGCTTCGGGGGAGGTTTTCTCATGAAAAAGCAGCTATCGATGTTCCTGGTGCTCGCGCTGCTGACGGTGCTGTACGGCGGGGCCTTTGCCGACACGCTGCAACTGCCGGGCAGCCTAACGACGATCGAGGCGGAATCGTTCAGCGACAACCCCGCGCTGGACGAGGTCAGCGTCGCCTGGGGCACGGAACGCATTGAGTCCCGCGCCTTTGCAAGCAGCGGCGTGAAGAAAATCTACATCCCCGCCACCGTGACCGCCATCGCCGACGACGCCTTCGCCGGCACGAGCGTCACCATCTGTTCGGCAGAGGATTCCTACGCCAAGGAATACGCCGACGCCCACGGGCTTGCGTGGGAGGACAGCGGAAACCATGACCGGAAGTCGGCGGTGTCCCAACTGGTGGATTACAGCGCCAAGTTCCGCGGGCCGGAGTGCGAGCCGCTGGCGATGCTGGACAGGCTGCCCACCGAGGGCATCGAAGACCCGCAGGAGCTGGCCCGGGTGGAGCAGTACAACGCCGCCGTGGACGACCTGAACGCGGATCTCGCCTCGCTCAATCAGCATGAGGCCGAGATCAGCGACGCGTTGAACGGCTGTGTGGACCAGTTGCCGGCGCTCACCGTCACCGAGCGCGGGGGCAGGGTCCACATGGATATGGACGGCCTGTCCATGGTGATGGACAAGACCGTCATGGACGCCATGGAGCAGGGCGTGGAGATCGTCGCCACCGACGCGGACGACCGCGGCGTGACGAGGCTGACCGCCTCCAACGGCGCGACCTGGTACATCTATCAGATCGGCGACACCTATTACTACACGGGCACCGCGCCGAGCGCAAGCGCCCACGTAAATGATGCGATCGCGGAAGCGAACGGCAGAGATGACGGGCCGCTGGCCAGGTTCACCGGACTGGTGGACCAGGTTGAGAATATCGTATCCAACGTTGATCTGCTGTTCAATGATAATCTGAGTTTCTTCAACGGAGAACTTGCGCGCATCGAGCAGAAATTCCAGAATCTGAATGTCACGGAGTCCAATCTTACCGGAAGAGCCAAGGAGTTGGCGGAAAAGCTCCAGGCGCAAAGGCAGCGGGAATTGAACATTATCCGCGCCAAGCGCGCGACCTGGATCGCCGGCGCCAAGATCTGGGCGGGCCTGGATATTGCAGCGAACATCCTGATCCTCCGGCAGATCATCATCGACTGGACATGGCTGAATGAAATCAGCGACCATAAGCACCCCAACGAGCATGACACCAGCGCACGTTCTCGGGACATTGCAAATACAATGAACCGGGACATCCTGATCCTCAGGGGTTTGTTCATTACGGACGGTATTTTAAGCGTGGTTCAGTTGATCAGCAGCATCGGTCTGTTTGCCGCGGCTGTGCCCACGGGCGGCGCCGCCGTTGCGTCCAAAGTCGTCATTGCGGCCATTAAAATGATTGCGGGGGTATTGCTGAACGCAGGCGAGGATAATAAAAAGGATGCTATTGACAGAGCTGAACAAAAGCTGCACACCTACGTGTACGGCTGGGTGAAGGAAAAGGGGACGGGGAAGCCGATTGGGCAGGTCAAGGTGGCTTATGGCGATGCGTTCATCGAAACAGACGCAAACGGCTATTACGAGCTCTACCTGATGCCGGAGCAGACATCACTGGAGTTTACCCGCGACGGTTATAAGAAGGACGGCATCGTGGCTACCCCCGTTGCCGGCGAAGGCACGCAGGTTCAGGACATGGAGCTTCGGAAGGAAGGCACGATTACCATTTCGGGAATCGTTTGCAGTATTACGAACCTGAATTGGGGCCTCGAGAACGTGCTGGTGCAATGCGATGAGTTCACGGCATTGACCGACTGGTACGGGAAGTATACGATAACCGCCCGGCTGGGAAGCGATCTGGTGTTCAGCAAGGGCGGCTATGCCACCCGGGTATTCACAATTCCCTGGGACGGGCAGATCACGTTCGACCCCAACATCCAAATGTATCCATATTGACAGGCGGCCTCCGCCCGTCCCTCCGCGGGACAACCCAAAATACACGCGGGCGTCAAAAATCCGCCCGGATTGTCTGCTATAATGAATGTCGGCGCGTTTGCGCCGGCATTTTGCTATCCTATGAACCGCGAGGTACGACCATGAACAGAAAAGAAATCGCCGAGATCCGCCGCCGCCTGAGCCCCGACAAAAACGCCGTCAGTCGCATCCGGGGCTGCTATGTGAACGAGCGGCGGGAGATCGTGTCCGCCTTTAACCTCTCCCCGATGGCCCTGCCCCAGGAGGAGCAGGAGAAGTACCTGGCCCTGTTCAAGCGCGCGCTGGCGGGCGTGCCGGGCCGGAACCTGATCGATATTCAGTTCCGCTCCGACCAGGTGACGGACGACCCCGCGCACCAGCTCCTGATGGGCCTTCGCAACACCGCGCTGACCGTGGACGAGGGCGTGGAGCAGCTCTGCGGCCGGATCATCGACAACCTGCTCATCGAGGGTAGCTACCTCATCCTGATGCTGCATGACGCCTACGACGTGCCGTTCAGGCACGCGGACGAGTCCCGGGCGGACGTGATCAGCGAGGAAGTGTTCAATTACATCCTGGCCTGCGTGTGCCCGGTGAAGCTGACCCGGCCCGCGCTGAGCTACTTCGCGGAGGACAACGCCTTCCACCCCCGCGAGCAGGACTGGGTGGTGGCCCCGCCGGAGCTGGGCTTCATGTTCCCGACCTTCGACGACCGGGCGACGAACATCTACGGCGCGCTGTACTTCACCAGGGACGCCGCCGACGTGCACGGGGAGTTCATCGACGCCGTGTTCCACGCCGACGCGCCCATGCCCGCCGAGGCGCAGCGCGAGGTGTTCCAGGGCGTGCTGGAGGACGCGCTGGAGGAGGAGCTCAGCTTCGACGTGGCGCAGACCGTGCACGAGCAGTTGCGCGACATGCTGGAAACCCACGAGCGGGAAAAAGACCCGGAGCCGCTGGAGGTGTCCCGACGCGAGGTCAGCGCCATGCTGCAATCCGCCGGGGTGCCGGAGGAGAAGCTGGCGGCCTTCGAGGAGCGCTTCGACGAGGAGTTCGGGCTGGGCATGTCGCTGTCCGCGCGCAACATCGCGCAGCCGAAGAAGTTCGAGGTGCGCACGCCGGACGTGGTGGTGCAGGTGAACCCCGAGCGCAGCGACCTCATCGAGACGCGGATCATCGACGGCTTCAAATACATCCTCATCCGCGCCGAGGAGGGCGTGGAGGTGAACGGCGTCAGCATCAACATCCGCAGCGCCGAAACCAGCGAGGACGCGCCGTTCTGATCGACGGGCGACCGGGCCGGTTCCGTTTGGAGCCGGTCCCTTTTCATGCCCGCCCGCCGTGCGGCGTGAATCCAAAAAACCGTGACACCCGCGGGAAAACGTGCTATAATGATGGGGGAAAACCGGAGGCTTTCCGGTCAGCCGGGCCCCGAAGGGCGGCGCGGCGACGATCCTGGAGTTGCTTCGGCGGGCATGCCGCCGGATCGAATCGGAAGGGAGTATGCGCGATGGACGGCAGAGGTCCCATGAATCGAAAGAAGACCATCGTCGGCAGGGCCGACGAGGGCAGCATGAAGACCCACGGCGAAGGCCTCGGGGAGGGCCCGGTGGGCGACAGCCAGGGGCACCAGGCGCGCAAGGACGCCCAGACCGGCGGCCCCGGGCGCGGCGCGGGCCCGCAGGCCCGGCCCAAGGCCCAGCGGCCCGGCACGGCCGGCGGCAGCATGAACACCCACGGCTCCGGCCTGGGGACCGCGCGGCCGCAGCAGAACCGGCCCGCGGGCGGCGGCTTCGCGTCGTCCCGCCCCCAGGGCGCCCGGCAGGCGCGGCCCCAGGGGATGCAGGGCGGCGGGAACGCCGGCCGCGGTTCGGGCAGGAAGGGCTTTAACCCCCTCATACTGATCATCCTGGCGGTCGTGGTGCTGGGCGGCGGCGGCGGGCTGAGCGGCCTGTTCGGCGGCGGCTCGAACCAATCCACCGCCCCCTCGACCGGCACCACCCAGAGCTACGGTACCACCCAGAGCTACGAAAGCACCTCGACCTCCTCCGGGACGGGCGATCTGCTGCAAACGCTGCTGGGCGGCGGCAGCTCTGGCGGCACGGGTTCCTCCTACGGCGGGAGCGGCTCGTCCCACGGCGGCGGATCCTCCGGTGGGCTGGAATCCATCTTCTCCGGCTACAGCGGCGACATGCTCAGCCAACTGCTGGGCGGAAGCTGGTACGGCGGGCAGACGGGCTACACGTCCGCTTCCTCCGGCGGCGGCGCGTCCGCGCCCGTCGCGGCGGCGAGCGCCTCGGGCGGCGGGCTGAACCGGCGGGTCGCCGAGGGCAGCCGCGCCAAGTACACCCAGCTCCTGGGCAACGGCCGCGACACCTTCACCCTGATGGTGTATATGTGCGGCGCGGACCTGGAGTCCCGCAGCGCCATGGCCACCAAGGACCTGCAGGAGATGGCCGCGGCCACCTACGGCGACGACGTGCGGGTGATCGTGTATACCGGCGGCAGCCGCAAGTGGCAGAACCGGCTGGTGTCCAGCAATGTGAACCAGATCTGGCGCGTGGCCAAGGGCGGCATGACCTGCCTGGAGCAGAACGCCGGCAACGCGGCCATGACCAAGCCCGCCACGCTGTCCGGGTTCATCCGCTACTGCGCGAAGAATTTCCCGGCCAGCCGCTACGCGCTCATCCTGTGGGACCACGGCTCCGGCTCCGTCAGCGGTTACGGCTACGACGAGAAGAACGCCGGCGCGGGCTCCATGAGCCTTTCGGGGCTGAACACCGCCTTCCGGGACGGCGGGGTGAAGTTCGACTTCATCGGCTACGACGCCTGCCTGATGGCCACGCTGGAGAACGCGCTGATGTGCGGCAAGTACGCCGACTACCTGATCGCCTCCGAGGAGACGGAGCCGGGCATCGGCTGGTACTACACCAACTGGCTGAACGCGCTGGGCAAGAACACCTCCCTGGCCACGCTGGACATCGGCAAGACCATCTGCGACGACTTCGTGAGCCACTGTAACCAGCAGTGCCGCGGGCAGCAGACCACCCTGTCCCTGGTGGACCTGGCGGAGCTGCAGAACACCGTGCCGGGGAAGTTCGCGAGCTTCTCGAAGTCCATCTCCAGGATGATCTCGAACAAGGAGTACCGCACGGTGTCCAACGCCCGCAACGGCACCCGCGAGTTCGCCCGCTCCAACCGCATCGACCAGGTAGACCTGGCGGACCTGTGCCGGAACCTGGGCACCAGCGAGGGCGCGGCGCTGTCCGACGCGCTCGTCGAGGCGGTCAAGTACAACAGGATCAACAACATCAGCCACGCCTACGGCCTCAGCGTGTACTTCCCCTACCAGCGGCTGAGCAACGTGGACAAGGCGGTGAGCAACTACGACGCCATCGGGCTGGACGCCAGCTACGCCCAGGCCATCCGCGACTTCGCGGGCATGGAGGCCGGCGGCCAGGCGGTCACCGGCGGCACGCACTCGGCGATCCCGTCGCTGTTCGGTTTGAGCGGCGACAGCGGCTACGGCGGGGGCAGCGCCTACGGCGACAGCGACATGCTGGGCGACCTGCTCTCCCAGTTCCTGGGCGGGGGCTATTCCGGCGTGTCCGGGCTGGGCAGCGGCAACATCGACTTCCTCTCCGGGCGCAGCCAGTCCGAGGCGGACACCGTGCAGTACCTGCAGGACAACCTGCTGGACAGCGCCGCGCTCGTCTTCCGGAAGGACGGCGACGACTGGGCGCTGGAGCTGACGCCCGAGCAGTGGTCGCTGGTGCACGGCGTGGACCTGAACCTGTTCTACGACAACGGCGACGGCTACGTGGACCTGGGCCTGGACAACCTGTTCAGCTTTGACGACAAGGGCCGACTGGTGGCGGACACCAGCGGCACCTGGCTCGCCATCAACGGCCAGCCCGTGCCCTATTATCACGAGACGAGCGACTACGCGAGCGACGACGACTGGCGCATCACCGGCCGCGTGCCCGCGCTGCTGAACGGCGAGCGCGTGGAGCTGATGATCGTGTTCGACCCGGAGCACGAGTCCGGCTGCGTGGCGGGCGCGCGCCCGGTGTACGCCGAGGACGAGACGGAGACGGTGGCGAAGGCCATCGACGCGCTGCAGGACGGCGACGAGATCGTGTTCCTGGCGGATCTGTACGACTACGACCAGAACTACACCGACAGCTACCGCTTCGGCGACGCGCTGACGGTGAAGGGCGAGCTGTCGGTGGGCGACGTGTACCTGCCCGACGCGAGCAAGTGCCTGGCGACCTACCGCGTCACCGACCTCTACAACCAGGCCTATTGGACCCCGGTGATCGGGAAGTAGGCAGCCGAGGGAAACCCGAAACCAATTCGCAGGGGCGCGTATGCGCCCCTGCGATCCTTTCCGCGCGGGGATGCGCCCTGTGGGCGCGCCGAACAAAAGATCCTTCTCCGCGCCCGGGGGTCGGCGGGAATGCGCTCGCCGTCCCGGGGCGGGGAAGGATCCGTTTTACGCGATCGAAGCGCCGCCCGGCCGCAGCCTCGGTGCGGGCTCAGGCGCGCGACGCCCGGGCCAGCGCGTCGATCAGGCCGCGGCAGCCGCGCTCGATCTGCGCGTAGACTTCGCCGAACCGGCCGGTGTACCAGGGGTCGTCAATGTCCTCCTCCGACCCCGCGAACCGCATCAGCTTGCACACCTTGCCGTCGGGGTCGCCGCCCAGGATGCGCAGCATGTTGCGCAGGTTGTAGTCCTCCATGCCGATGATCCAGTCCCATTCGCCGTACTCCCGGCGGGACAGCTGCCGCGCCGTCTTGCCCTTGCAGGAGATGCCGTGCTTCGCCAGCTCCGCGCGCGCCGGCGGATACACCGGGTTGCCCAGCTCCTCCGCGCTGGTGGCCGCCGAGGCGATCTCAAACCGCTCCGCCAGCCCCTCGCGCCGCACCATGTCCTTCAGGATAAACTCCGCCATCGGCGAGCGGCAGATGTTGCCGTGGCAGACAAACAGTATTCTGATCAATGCCGTAAATCCTCCTGATATGCCGCGCCCGTCCCGACCTGCGGGGCGGCTTTTGTCGCCTGCGCCGGTTCGAAGCGCTCACAGCTCCGAGAGCCACGCCTCGGCCTGGGCGCGCGTCCTGAACACCAGCGCCTGCTTTTCGGGGTACTTTGCCATCAGCGCGTAGATCGCCGGGCGGTTGTCGCTTTGATAGCTGCGGACGCGCGCCGCCAGTTCGGAGTCGGGCGCGTCCTCGACCCAGGGGAGGTCCGCCCGCTTTTCCCCGGCCCGCGCCCGGATGCCGGCCATGCAGGTCCCCTCGCCGTAATCGAGGAAGATGATCGCGTCGCACGCGCGGAAGCGCGTCTCGTAGGTCCTGGGGTAGTCCCCGTCGAGGATCCAGCGATCGGCCTGCATCAGCGCCTCCAGCCTGCGGTCGAACGCCTCGCGCGCAATGTGCGTGCGGTCGGGGTTCCACCAGACGTTGTCGAGGTGGATCAGCGGCAGCCCCGTGCGCGCGTGCAGCGCTCCCGCGAACGTGCTCTTGCCGCTGCCGGGGCAGCCCAGTATGATGATCCTGTTTCCGATCCGGAGATTCTTCATGTCAAACCGTCACCGCTCGAAGTGGGCGGCCACGTCCTTCAGTTTTTCGATGATGGGCAGGTGCTGCGGGCACACGCCCTCGCACTGGCCGCAGGCCACGCAGTCCGAAGCCCGGCCGAACTGTTCCGCGAGGTTCCCGTAGTAGGTGTAGTTCACCGTCCAGCCCTTCTCCTTCAGGTCCTCGCGCATGTCCTCGTTGTACAGCGAGAAGTACCTGGGGATGGGAATGCGCATCGGGCAGCCCTCGGTGCAGTAGGAGCAGCCGGTGCAGGGCACTGCGATCCTGCCGTTGATGATGTCCGCCGCCCGGTGGACCAGCGCCACCTCGTCGGGGGTCAGCGGGCGGAAGTCTTCCATGTAGCTCAGGTTGTCGCGCATCTGTTCGAGGTTCGACATGCCCGAGAGCACCACCATCACGTTCTCCAGCGAGGCCGCGAAGCGGATGCCCCAGGACGCCGGCGACATCTCCGGCGCGGCCTGCTTCAGCATGCGCTCCGCCGCCTCCGGGAGCTTTGCGAGCGTGCCGCCCTTCACCGGCTCCATCACGACCACGGGCTTGTCGTGGCGCACGGCCATCTCGTACACCTCGCGGGAGTGCACCCACTCGCTCTCCCAGTCCAGGTAGTTGATTTGCAGCTGTACGAACTCCAGCGCCGGGTACTTCGTGAGGATGGCGTCCAGCAGCGCCGCGTCGCCGTGGAAGGAGAAGCCCGCGTGGCGGACCAGGCCCTTCGCCTTCTTGTCCAGCACCCAGTTGAAGCAGTCGTACTGCTCGTACTTCGGGTAGTTGCCCGGCTCCACGCCGTGGATCAGGTAGTAGTCGAAGTAGCCCGCCCCGGTCTGCTCCAGCTGGTCGGCGAACACCTTGTCGCGCTCCTCCAGCGAGTTGAAGAAGCCGCTGTGCAGCTTCGTGGCCAGGGTGAAGCTGTCGCGGGGGTAGCGGTCCACCAGCGCCGCCTTCGCCACGCGCTGGCTGGCGAAGCCGTTGTACATGATGGCCGTGTCGAAGTAAGTAAAGCCCCTGCTCATGAACAGGTCCACCATCTGCTTGACCAGCTCGATGTCCACGCTGGCGTCGTCGTTGGGGTCGAGCAGCGGCATGCGCATCAGGCCGAAGCCGAGTTTCTTCATGGGGTCATCCTCCTTCCGCGGTCGCGGGACAGCGTTCCATGGGATCCATTATACGCGATCCCGCCGCGCCTGTCCAGCGCCGGCGCGGGAAATCATCCCCGATGCATTCCAAAACAGGCGGCGGGAATGGCACAGCGGGCGATTTTGCGGTTGCCGGGCGGGGCAAAGCGTGGTATACTGTACCCGACGAACGGCGCGCTTGCGCGCCGGAACCCGGCCGCGGCGGCCATGACGCGCCGCCGCTCCCGCCCAGGAAAGGAAGGAATCCCATGAAACGCCGCATGCTGCTGTTGCTGGCGCTGGCCCTGTTGCTGGCGCTTCCGGCCCTCGCCGATACCGCCGATTCGCCCGAAACGCCCGGGTCCGAGGGCGGGGAGATCCTGCTCGACGCGGGCACCGAGCCCGCCGCCACCGAGACGGAGGGCGCCCTCGGCGCGCCGACGGACACCGCCGCGCCCGCCGTAAAGACCATCAAGCTCAAGTCGAACACGGTGAGAAAGACGACGACCGTGTACCTGGGCACGGACTACCAGATCAAGGTCTCCGGCTCAAAGATCAGGAAGTGCAAGTCCACCGCGAAGTCCGTCGCCACCGTCACCGGCGCCGGGCGCATCCTGCTGCTGAAGGAAGGGCGGGTCAAGATCAAGGTCACGCTCAAGAACGGGCGGACGATTCCCCTCACGCTCGTCGTGCAGGACCCCAACGCCGCCACGGAGCTGGGCTACCGGGTGGATCGCTCCGGCCCGCTGGCCGTCGGGGACGTGATCCACATTACCGCCGAGGTGAAGCCCGCCGCCGCCGCGGCCACCGTGACCTTCCGAAGCAGCGACGCCTCCGTGGCCTCGGTGGACGCCTCGGGCACCGTGACCGCGCTCAGTCCCGGCGACGCCACCATCACCGTGAGCGCCGGCGGGATGAAGCTGACCTACGACGTGAAGGTGACCGGCTGACCGGCAGAGCGCCGATAAAGGCTGCAACCGCAAGGGTTCGAATTGAAATTCGAAGCTTTGCGCCGGCCTTTCTCCCCGCTCTGCCGCATAAAAACCGGGCCCGCGCACTTGCGCGGGCCCGGTTTTCCGTGGTCACACAGCGTAGTTACTTGTACCCGCACACCATGAACATCGGCGTGGAGGCGAGGTTGACCTTCTCCTGGCGGGACCAGACCTTTTCCCAGATGCGGCGGTCGGCTTCCACCGCCATGCCCAGGCCGGACAGCGTGCGCACGTCCCACGCCGGGCGGTCCGCCCGGGACAGCGGCACCCGGCGCGCGATGTCCTCCATGCGGTCGAAGTGCTCGCCCACGTTCAGATCGTCCAGCCCGGCCTCGACGCTGTTGGCGCGGTCCCGGTCGTAGGCGGCGCGGGCGTCGTCGTCGAACAGGTAGCGGTACCAGTTGGCGTCGAAGTTCAAAAGCAGCCCGCCCGGCTTCAGCACCCGCGCCCACTCGGCGTAGGCCCGGTCGGGGTTCGGCAGGTTCCAGGTCACGTTTCGGGAGAGTATGACGTCGAAGCAATCGTCGTCGAAGGCCAGCTCCTGGGCGTTCATCTCCATGAAGGCGATGCGGCCGGCCAGGGGCCCCGCGTTGCGGCGCGCCTCGGCCAGCATGGACGGCGTGAGGTCGATGGCCGTGACCCGGTAGCCCGCCTCCGCCAGCAGTATGGCGAAAAAGCCGGGGCCGGTCCCCACCTCCAGCACGTGGATGGACCCGGGCGCCCTGCCCGGGAATCGCCCGGAGATGCGCTCGACCAGCGCCCTTTTCCAGCGGTCGTGCTGCGCCGTGGCGAGCTCCTCCTGGTTGACCTCGGAGTAGCTCGGCGCGCGGTGCGTCCAGTATTCCCTGTTTTCGAGGATGATTGCGGTGCTCATGTGTCCCTCGCTGCGATCGTTCTATGCCGATATTTTACCCGGGTTCCCCGGCCGCCGCAACCCCCGGCGGGGGATATTTCCGGCGGGATTAACGCGCTGTTTACGGATCACTTCCACGCCGTGATGCAGAATATGGGCGTGGGGTTGTAGAAGCGGTCGATCTCCCGGTAGATGCGCCGGTAGACGTCCCGGTCCACCCGGACGTCCCGGAAACCCGCCCCGTCCAGCAGCGCCATGTCCCACGCGGGGCGCGGCTTCTGGATCGCCCGCATCGCGTCGGAGATATGGGCGTAGGCGGCGTTCTGGTCCGCCGTCAGCTCCTTGTGGGCGTGGTTCTCCGGCAGCGGCGCTTCCGAGCGGTCGAAGTAGTAGTCCGCGTCGAAGTTGACCAGCACGCCGCCCGCCCGCAGCAGGCCGTGCCACTTTTTGTACGCCTCCGGCAGGTTGGGCAGGAAGGTGGTCAGGTTGCGGGTGACGATGGCGTCGAAGCTGCCCGGCGCGAAGGTCGGGTTCTCGGCGTCCATCACCTTGAAGCTGGGGTACAGCTCCAGCGCCACGCTGGTGCGCCGCGCGCCGTTGATCATCTCCGGCGTCAGGTCGATGCCCGTCACCCAGTGTCCCTCCGCCGCCAGTATGAAGGCGAAGAAGCCCGTGCCCGTGCCGATGTCCAGTATGTTCAGTTTTCTGCCCCGGGGCAGGCGACACAGCAGCTCGTCCAGCCAGCGCGGGCGCTTGTCGCTGTTCAGCTCGTCCAGCCGCAGCCGCTCGAACTGCGCCTCCCGCCCCGTCCAGTAGTCGGTGATTTCTCGCTTGATGGCTTCCATGTTATCCTTCGATGTCCAGCTCGGCCGTCACCTGGTAGTAGTCGCAGGCGTGGGCGGTGTAGTTGCTGACCGTCGCCTTCGAGATCATGTTCATCTGCAGGAACGAGCAGAAGATGTAGGCGTTGTCGTCCAGGATCGCCTGCTGCAGCTCGACGGCCAGCTCGCCGCGCTTCGCGGGGTCGAACTCGGTGGCCATCTGCGCCATCAGGTCGTTGACGTGCTCGTTCTCATACGCGCCGAAGTTGTAGCTCATGCCGGGCAGGCAGGAGGTGGTGAAGAAGTACTGCGGGTCGCCGGAGGGCGCGGTCACCAGCGCGGAGGCGTAGATGTCGAAGCTCGTCATGTCCGCCAGGAATTCGCGGCGGCTGGCGGTGCAGTTGACGTCCACTTCGATGCCGACGGCCTTCAGCGTCGCCTGCACGGACTCCGCCAGCAGCGGCAGCTCCTGGCGGCTGGGATAGGTCAGCCAGCGGATGACCAGCTTCTGCCCGTCCTTCTCGCGGATGCCGTCGCCGTCGGAATCCACCCAGCCGGCCGCCTTGAGGACCGCCTTCGCGCCCTCGGGGTCGTAGCCCTCGGTGGTGACGTGCTCGCCGCCGAAGGTGGAGAAGCCGTCCGGGAACGCGCCGTGGCCGGGCACGCCGTGGCCGTCCAGCAGCACCGCCACGAAGCCCTCCTTGTCGATGCCCATGGCGATGGCCTTGCGCACGGCGGGGTCCTGGATAACGGGGCTGGTCATGTTCATCGAGGCGAAGAACGCGCGGGAGGTCTGGATGGCGGAGAACTGGAAGCCCGGGTTCTCAAACAGCGGGTAGCTCTCGTAGGCCATGCCGTAGGCGGCGTCGATCTCGCCCGCCTGCAGCGCCATCGCCAGCGTGTTGCCGTCGGAGATGGTGCGGATGGTCAACTGGTCCAGCTTCGGCGTGCCGTTCCAGTAGAACTCGTTGGGCACGAGGGTCAGGTGGTCGTCGGTCACCATGTCCACGACCTTGTAGGGGCCGGTGCCCACGGCGATGCCCGCGTCGAAGTCGCTGGCGTCCACGTCGATGATGCAGCCGTAGGGGTCGCCCAGATAGTTCATCAGTGCCGGCAGGGGTTCTTTGGTGGTGATGGTCAGCACCTGGCCGTCGGCCTCGATGGTGTCGATCATGGTGTCGGAGGGCGCGCGGTCGTGCACCTCCAGCAGGTGCTCCAGGCACTGCTTCACCGCCGCGCCGTCCATGTCGCGGCCGGAGGAGAACTTCACGCCGTCGCGCAGCGTGATCGTCCAGGTCAGGTTGCCGTCGTTCTCCCAGGAGGTCGCCAGCCAGGGCTCCAGCTCCATGGTGTCGGTGTAGTGCACCAGCGTCTCGCCGATGCCGTAGCGGATGCAGGCCCAGCCGTTGTAGGTGCGGTGGGGATCGGTGGTTTCCTCCCAGTTCTCGGAGTTGAACGTGGTGTCGCCGATGACCATGGTCTTGCCCTCGGCGAATGCGCCGGTCAGAAGGCTCACAGCCAGACAGAGTGCCAGAATAATGGTCAGCGCTTTTTTCATGGGGTATTCCTCCTTCTTCTCGCTCCGTTGTTACAGGATGCTCTCGATCAGCCGTCGCGTGTATGCGTCCTGCGGGTTTCGGATGACGTCGTCCGGCGCGCCCTGCTCGACGATCCGTCCCTTGTACATCACCAGCACCCGGTCGCAGAACTGCTGTACCAGCGCGATGTCGTGGCAGATGAACAGTATCGACAGGTGCAGTTCCGCCCGCAGCGTCCGCAGCAGCGCCAGGACCTCCTTCTGGAGGGTCACGTCCAGCGCGGAGGTGGCTTCGTCGCAGATCAGCACCTTGGGCGCTATGGCGATGGCCCGGGCGATGGCCGCGCGCTGGCACTGGCCGCCGGACACCTGGTGGGGATAGCGGCCCGCAAAATCCGCGGGCAGGCCGCACATTTGAAGCAGCTCCGCCACCCGCGCCCGCGTCTCCCCGGCGGACATGCCGCGGTTGCGCAGGCTCTCGCCGATGCCGTCGCCCAGGCTGCGGCGGGGATCGAAGGACTCCGTGGGCGTCTGAAACACCATCTGCACCTTGCGGTAGACGTCTCGAAGCTCCCTGCCGCGGAGGTTTGTGATGTCCTGCCCGTCCAGCATGACGCGGCCCTCGGTCGGGTCGGTCAGGCGCGTGACCAGATTGGCCACGGTGCTCTTGCCGCTGCCGCTCTCGCCGATGATGCCGAGGCATTCGCCGGGGAGCAGCTCGAAGCTGATGTGATCCACCGCCGTGAAGTCCGGCCGCCCGGGGCCGCCCTGCCTTTGGCGAAGCCGGCGACGGCTGGAATCGGGGATTTGCGGCGCGCCGCCGCTGCCCCTGAACACCTTCGTGATGTTTTCAACCTTCAGTATCGGTTGCATCGGCATCACCTCTTCAATCTGGGCACGGCGGCCATCAGCATCCTGGTGTATTCCTTCCGGGGCTTTTCCAATACCTGCCTGGTAGTGCCGTATTCCACCATCGCGCCGTCCTTCATCACCAGCACGCGGTCCGCCATCGTGCCGATCACGCCGATGTTGTGGGTGACGATCACGATGGACGTGCCGAAGGTTTCGCGCACCAGCAGCATCTCCTCGACGACCTGCTTCTGCACGGACACGTCCAGCGCGGAGGTCGGCTCGTCGGCGAAGAGGATCGAAGGCTTCAGCAGCATCGCCGCCGCGATGCCCACGCGCTGCTGCATGCCGCCGGACAGCTCGAAGGGGTAGCTGTTCAGGATGCGCGGCCCGTCCTCGAAGCCGATCTTCCGCAGCAGGTCGCAGGCCCGATTCGTGAAATCTGCCTTCGAGACATTCTCGTGCTCGGTCATGCTCTCGTAGAGCTGGCTGCCCACGGTGCGGATCGGGCAGAAGGACGCGCCCGCCGACTGGAAGATCATGCCCAGCTCGGGGCCGTTCAGCCTGCGCATCTCCGCCGGGGACAGGTCGGGCAGGTCCTTGCCCTTATAGTAGATATCGCCCCGCGTCACCTGGCCGGAGGGCCCCAGCAGCCCCATGGCGGCCTTGATGACGGTGCTCTTGCCGCTGCCGCTCTCGCCCACGATGCCGAGGATCTCGCCCGGGTTCAGGTCGAAGCTGACGCCCTCGACCACGCGCCGGCCGTTGTAGGCGATGTCTACGCGGTCGTATCGCAGGATCTCCGCCACGCTATCGCCCCCTCGTTCTGGGATCGGCCCAGTCGCGCACGGTGTCGCCCAGCAGGTTGAAGATCATCACCGAGACGAAGATCGCCAGGCCGGGGGCGAGGGTGATCCAGGGCACGGTGGTGAACAGCGCCCGGTTCTCGCTCATCATGCTGCCCCACTCGGCGATGGGCGGCTTCGCGCCCAGGCCGAGGAACGACAGCCCCGCCAGCTCCATCATCATCGTGCCGATGTCCAGCATCGACGTGACCAGTATGGGCCCGACGATGTTCGGCAGGATGTGCACTGCCAGTATCTTTACCGTGCCGCTGCCGGACAGCCGCGCGGCCTTCATGTAGGGCGTTTCCTTCTGCGCCAGCGTCTGGCTGCGGGCGATGCGCGCGTACTTCGGCCAACTGATGGCCGCCAGCGCGAATATGGCGTTGTGCAGCCCGCCGCCCAGCACGCCCGCCACCGCCAGCGCGAACACCAGCCCGGGGAAGGCGAGGAACATATCCGAGATGCGCATGAGTATCGTGTCGAGCTTCCCGCCGTGCCAGCCGCAGAACACGCCGACCACCGTGCCGACGGCGGTGATGATGGCCACCAGCAGGAGCGTCGAGAAGATGGACGTGCGGCTGCCCACGATCACGCGGGAGAGCATGTCCCGGCCGTAGCGGTCCGTGCCGAACAGGTGCTCCGCCGAGGGCGCCGCCTTGGCGTTGGACAGGTCCTGCAGATAGGGGTCATAGGGCGTCAGGTGGTCCGACAGCAGCGAACAGAGCACCAGCAGCGCCGCGAGCACGGCGAACACGATCAGCCGCGTGCGGACGTTGTTCTTGATGATCTTCGGGATCCGGGTGGTGGGCGCGTTCATCATTCGGCGGTCACCCCCAGTCGGATGCGCGGGTCGAGCGCGTGGTACAGCAGGTCGGTGACCAGGTTGACCAGCACGTAAATAATCGCCATCCACACCACGTAGGCCTGGATCAGCGGGTAGTCGCGCATGGTGATGGCGTCCACGGCCAGCTTGCCCACGCCGTCCCACATGAAGATGGATTCGATGATGGCCGTGCCGCCCAGCAGGCTGCCGATGGACAGCGCCAGCAGCGTGACGATGGTCAGCATGGACGCCTTCAGCACGCTCTTCCACAGGATCACCCGGCCCCGCACGCCCCGCGCCTGCGCGCCGACCACGTAGTCCTTGTTCAGCTCCTCCAAGACGGTGGCGCGCACCTGCCGCATGTACTTGGCGGACATGGAGATCGCCAGCGTCAGCGTGGGCATCATGGCGCTCTTCAGCGTCGTGCCGCTGGAGATGACCGGCAGCCAGTTCAGCTTGATGGCCAATAGCTGCATCAGCAGCAGCGCCACGAAGAAGTTCGGCAGCGAGTTGCCGATGAAGCTCAGAAAGCGCAGGCAGTAGTCGGTGAGCCTGTCGTGCCGCACCGCCGCCAGCACGCCCAGCGGGATGGACAGCAGCACGGTCAGCAGGATCGACAGCGCCGTCAGCAGCAGCGTCGCGGGCAGCTTGGAGAGGAAGGTTTTGAACACGTCCCGGCCGGACACGTAGCTCACGCCCATGTCGCCGCGCAGCATGCCGGAGAGCCAGACGAAGTATTGCGTTACGAAGGGCTTGTCGAGGCCCAGCTCGGCGCGCTTCAGGTCGATGATCTCCTGGGAGACCGCGCCCTTGCCCGCGTACATTTCCGTGACGGCGTCGCCGCCCGCCAGCCGCATCATCGCAAAGGACAGGAAGGTGATGCCGATCACGATCGGGATCAGTTGCACCAGCCGCCGCAGCGCGTATTTCGCCATCCCGGTCCGCCTCCTTCCCGCGCCTGCGCGCCCGCAGGGTTTTCCAGAACCATTATAGGGGCGTTCCGAAGCCGCGCGGAAGCCTCCCCGGGGGTTTTTCCGGCAGAATTTAACACTGTATTTACATTATGCGGGGCGATCCGCGGCGCCTCGCGCGCCTGGCCGGAGCCGGCGGCGGCGGGGAGGCCCGCCGGATGCGCATTCGCATGGAAAACCCCCGCTCGCGCCGGAGACGCGCATGGCGTCGTCCGGGCGAAACGGGGGTTGTCGTCGGTGTCTTTGATTCGCAGGGCGCGGCGCGGTTCAGTCCGCGCGTCGGCCCGCGCAGCCGTCGCAGTTCCGGCAGCCGTCGCAGCCGCAGCATCCGCCGCAGCCGGAGGCCTTCCGCCGGCGCGCCCGCCGCGTGGCGAAGCCCGCCAGCCCCGCCACCGCGAGCAGGATCAGGATATCCCATGCGTTCATGTCGTTCCCTCCTCAGCCCAGGCCCAGCGCCAGCCCGATCAGCCGCACGATCAGCGCCGCCGCCCAGGCCACGCCGCACTGCCACAGCACCACGCCCAGCGCCCACCTGCGGCCCAGCTCCCGGCGGATGGCCGCGATGGCCGCCACGCAGGGGGTGTAGAGCAGGCTGAACACCAGCATGGCGGCCGCGGACAGCGCGCCGATGGCGGAGACGCCGTTCGAGAACAGCATCTCCATCACGCTGACCACGCTCTCCTTGGCCATGAAGCCCGACACCAGCGAGGTCACGATGCGCCAGTCGCCCAGGCCCACGGGTTTCATGACGGGCACCAGCAGCCCGGAGACGGCCGCGAGCATGCTTTCGTGGGCGTCCGCCACCAGGTTGAAGCGGAAGTCGAAGCTCTTCAGGAACCACACGATGATGGTGGCGATGAGGATCACCGAGAAGGCGCGGTGCAGGAAGTCCTTGGACTTGTCCCACAGCAGCTGGCCCACGTTCCGCGGGCTGGGCAGGCGGTAGTTGGGCAGCTCCATCACGAAGGGCACCGCCTCGCCGCGGAACAGCGTGCCCTTGAACAGGAACGCCGCCAGGATGCCCGCCAGGATGCCCAGCAGGTACAGCCCCGTGATGATGAGCCAACTGTGCCGCGGGAAGAACGCGCTGACGAAGAAGCCGTAGATGGGCAGCTTCGCGGTGCAGCTCATGAAGGGCGTGAGCAGTATGGTCATGCGGCGGTCGCGTTCGCTGGGCAGCGTGCGGGTGGACATCACCGCGGGGACCGTGCAGCCGAAGCCGATGAGCATCGGCACGATGCTCCGCCCGGACAGGCCGATGCGCCGCAGCAGCTTGTCCATCACGAAGGCCACGCGGGCGATGTAGCCGCTGTCCTCGAGCATCGAGAGGAAGAAGAACAGCGTCACGATGATGGGCAGGAAGCTGACCACCGTGCCTACGCCCTCGAACAGGCCGTCCAGCACCAGGCTGCGGATGGCGGGGTTGACGTTCGCGGCCTCCATGCCCCGGTCGGCCAGGCCCTTCAGCCCGTCGATGCCGCCCGCCAGGATGTCCTGCAGGAAGGGGCCGACCAGGAAGAAGGTCAGGAAGAACACCAGCGCCATGATGCCCGCGAACACGGGGATGGCGGTGTACTTGCCCGTGAGCACCGCGTCGATGCGCTGGCTGCGCAGATGTTCGCGGCTCACGCGCGGCTTGATGACGCAGGCGTCGCACACCCGGCGGATGAAGTCGAAGCGCATGTCCGCCATGGCCGCGCTGCGGTCCAGCCCGCGCTCCTTCTCCATTTGCAGCTCGATGTGCTCCAGCAGCTCCTGCTCGTTGTCGTCCAGGTCCAGTTGCCCGGCGATCAGCGCGTCGCCCTCGATCAGCTTGCTGGCGGCGAAGCGCAGCGGCAGCCCGGCGCGCGCCGCGTGGTCCTCGATCAGGTGGCACACCGCGTGGATGGCCCGGTGTACGGCGCCGCGGTCGCCGTCGGGCCGGGGCTCGTCCGGGCGCTCGGCCGTGTACACCTTCAGCGCGGCGTCGTCCGTGGGTTCGCAGAAGTCCTGCCGCTGCGGCTTTTCGCGGTACTTCGCGATGTGCACGGCGTGGCGCACCAGCTCGTCCACGCCCTCGTTCTTCGCCGCCGAGATGGGCACCACCGGCACGCCCAGCATGGCCTCCATGGCGTTCACGTCCACGGTGCCGCCGTTGCCGGTCAGCTCGTCCATCATGTTCAGCGCCACCACCATCGGCACGTCCATCTCCAGAAGCTGCATCGTCAGGTACAGGTTGCGCTCGATGTTCGTGGCGTCCACGATGTTGATGATGGCCTTCGGGCGCTCGTTCAGCACGAAGTCGCGGGAGACCAGCTCCTCGCTGGAGTAGGGCGACATGGAGTAGATGCCCGGCAGGTCGGTGATGCGCGTGTCGGCGTGGCCGCGGATGGCGCCGTCCTTGCGGTCCACCGTCACGCCGGGGAAGTTGCCCACGTGCTGGTTGGCGCCGGTCAGCTGGTTGAACAGCGTGGTCTTGCCGCTGTTCTGGTTGCCCACCAGCGCGAAGCTGAGCAGCGTGCCTTCCGGCAGCGGGTCGCCGCTGCCCTTGGGGTGGAACTTGCCCTCCTCGCCCAGGCCGGGGTGGGGCGTGTGCCGCCGCGCGCGGGCCTCGGCCTCGGCCTCTGCGGGCCGGTCCAGCAGCGTCACGCCGATCTTCTCCGCGTCCGCCAGCCGCAGCGTCAGCTCGTACCCGTGCACGCGCAGCTCCATGGGGTCGCCCATCGGGGCCAGCTTCATCAGCGTGACCTCCGCGCCGGGGATCACGCCCATGTCCAGAAAGTGCTGCCGCAGCGCGCCCTCGCCGCCGACCTGTTCGATGCGGGCGGACTGGCCCGGCTTCAGTGCATTCAGTTTCACAGTCCTCACTTCTTTCCGTTCGGCGATTGCCGGATTCTGACTGCGTTTATTATAGCAGGTCAAAGGGAATGAAACAAGGTTAGTTTAGTTAACCTAATCAAAAAACAACATTCCGAACGCTGCAAAAGCGGCCCCCGGAAATCCCGCGATTCCCGGGGGCCGCTTCGCACGGTACAGATTATGCTCAGCGCGTCTGGTTCATGAGGGCTTCGACTTCCGCCACGTCCGCGGCGACGTAATCCGTCTCAAAGCCGTTGCCGTCGTCGATCACCGCGGCGCTCGTGTCGCCGGGGGTCTTCAGCCGGAAGTACTCCTGGAACGCGCCGGAGTAGTCGATGGTGATGCCGCTCTCCATGTCGCCGGTGAGCGTGGCGTCCATCACGCCGGCGCTGCTGGTGGAGAAGTACACCACCGTGCCTTCGTCCATGTCGAACAGGTAGTACTGCGCGTAGCTGTCCTCCTGGTCCACGTAGGCGAAATCGTAGCCGGGGCCGTAGCTGACGGCGGGCGTTTCCGGCGCCGCCTCGGCGGGCGCGGGCTCCTCTGCGGGCTGGGCCGCGGGGGTCTCGACCTCGTCTTCGTTTTCGTCCTCGTCCTCATCCTCGTCCTCGACGGACTGCGGCGGCTCGGTCCCGGGCACCATATAGTAGGAGATGATGCCGCTCGCGCTGGTCACGTCCATGCGCAGGTTTCCGTCCGTCAGGGCGTGCAGCGTGCAGGTCGTATCCTGGCCGCCGCCCAGGTTGACGGTGATGATCCCGGCGTTGTAGGTGCCGACGGCGTCGGAATACTCGCCGTCGCCGGAGGTGGAGACGGAGACGGTATCGCCGTCGATGACCATGTCCACGGGGCTGACGCCGCTCTCCGCGACGGGATCCACGTACATGCCGAGCAGGCCGACCATGGCGCAGGTCCAGCGGCCGTTGAAATCGCGCTGGCGGGCGGTGTCCTCGCCCTTTTCCTCGGCGGGCCGGTAGACCTCCGGCTCCTCGCGGGTCAGCGCCACCGGCACGCCCTCCAGGGTCGTGCTCAGCGATAGCGATTCCTCCTCATAGGCCAGCCGCAGCTCGCGATCCTGGGCCTTGTCGCAGATCACGCCGGAGGCGTCCTGCGTCCAGACGCCGGTGCGGGTGCCCTCCACGCCCTCGACGAGCAGCGTGTAGCCGCCGCCCGCGTTCAGCTCGAGGGTCACCTTCATGCCCAGCAGCTGGCCGTACCAGCTCCCGGTCACGTCGGGCAGCTCCGCGACTTCATCCTCTGCCGCGGCCGCCTCGATCGGCGCATCCCCGATCGTCACGTCTTCGGCCAGCGCCGCCGCAAACAGGCTCGCCACCATGGACAGCGCCAAGAGGATTGCAAACCATTTCTTCATAAACAGACCTCCCCCCTGTGAGGGCACAATCTTCCATAATCACACTGATTATATCACGAAACCGCGCCGGTGTAAAGGATTGTCACGATTTCATCGACGTTTCGCCCCATGCGCGTGCGTTTTCGCCGCCGGGGTCGCCGGCGCGCCCGTTCCGCGGCAAAGTCCGGGGCGAAGCGCGCCGCCGCGATTGTATTTTTTCCCCGAATATGATATGATAGGGACATTCCTACGAAAGAGGGAGCGCTATGGCTTTTTGCGGCTTTGCCAAGGGCGCGGCGATGTACGATTCGACGCCCATTGAAAACATGTTTCTGACGGAGTTCCTGCCCGCCGCGCCGGAACAGTTCCTGAAGGTGTACCTCTACGCCCGCATGCTGGCGCTGCACCCGGAGCTGGACGCCGCCCTGGCGGACCTGGCCAGCGCGCTGCGCATGGACGAGGACGCCGTGCTGGACGCCATGGCCTACTGGGAGCAGCAGGGCCTGGCGCGGCGGCTGTCCGACCGGCCGCCGGCCTACGAGCTGCTGCCGGTGCAGGGCGGCGCGTCCGGCATGGATCGCGCCTACTACGAGTACCGCGATTTCAACGCCGACCTGCAGGCCCTGTTCCCGGAGAACCTGCTGCACCCGGCGGAGTTCTCCCGGGCAGTGGACTGGATCAACGTCATGGGCTTCTCCCAGGACGCGGTGCTGCTGGCGGTCAGGCATGAGATCGGGCAGTCCCGCAGCAAGTCCCCGCGGCCCGGCCCGCTGTTCAAGCGGCTGGACAGGAAGATGCTGGCCTGGGCGGACCGCGGCGCAAAGACCCGCGCCGCGCTGGAGCGCGAGCTGTCCTACAGCGACGCCGTGCGGGATACCGCCGCCCGGGTCGTGAGCCGGCTCGGCATGAAGCGCCCGCCCAGCGACGACGAGCTGGCCGCCGTGCGGCGCTGGCTGGAGGAGTGGCGGTTCACCCCCGAAGCGGTGCTGGACGCCTGCGCCGAGACCACCAAGGCGCGCACGCCCACCGTGGCCTACCTGGACGCCGTGCTGAAGAGCCGCCACAGCGGCGACGCCGACCTGCGGGAGGAGCTCGTCGCCGCGCTGAAGGAGCTGGACGGCGGCGCGACCCAGCCCACCCCGGACGAGCTGGCGAAGTACGCCCGCTTCCGGCAGCTGGGCTTCGAGGCGGATACCGTGCGGCTGGCGGCGGTCCAGTGCCACCGCAAGCGCAAGACGCGCTTCGAGGACCTGGAGTGGATGCTGGAGGAGTGGCAGAAGCTGGGGCTGTACACGCGGCAGGCCGCGGAGGCCTACGTCCGCGACATGGGTCTTCGCCGCGAGCGCATGCGGGCGGTGATGAAGCGCTGCGGCCTGGAGCGCGCGACGCGGATGGACGACCTCGACTACCTGGAGGCATGGCGGGCGAAGCTGCCGGACGCGGTGATCGACTACGCCGCCGACTGCGCCCGCGGCATGCACAGGCCGCTGCTCTACATGGACCGGCTGATCGCGGAGTGGGCCGGGGAGGGCGTGCGCACCGTGGAGGACGCCCGCATACGGCACGAGGCCCACGTCGCCGCCGCGAAGGCGTCCGGCGGGGGGAAGGCGTCCGGCGGGGGGAAGGCCAACCCCGCGCTCGACTACGCGCAGCGCGATTACAGCGCGCAGGACGAGGACAGCTTCTTTATCGACCTCGAGAAGGAATACGGCGACGGAGGTGACGGCGCATGACCCGTTCCGAACACATTCGCGCACTGCTGGAGGAGTACGCCCGGCAGCGCGCGCAGGACGAGCAGGACCAGCAGGCGCGCGTCGCCCGGGCCTGCGCCGCGCGGCCGGAGATCGCGGCGCTGCGGGAGGAGAGCGCGGGCCTCGCGCTGTCCGCCATGCGCAGCATACTCTCCGGCCAGACCCGGGAGGAGCGCCAGGCGGTGGCCGACCACATGAAGGTCCGGGGCAGGGAGATCAACGCCCGCATCCGCGCGCTGCTCCTGGAGGCGGGGCTGCCCGAGGACGAGCTGGCGCTGCGCTACCGCTGCGACCGGTGCCGGGATACCGGCTACGTGGGCGAGGCGCCCGCGCGCTTCTGCGACTGCTTCGAGGCGCGGCTTCGGGCGCGGCTCTACGAGGACGGCACCATGGCGGGCACGGACCGCGAGAACTTCGCCGCCTTCGACGAGAGCCGCATTCCCGAGGAGGACGGCCAGCGCGCGCTGCTCCTGGCCGCCCGGCGGATGTGCGAGGCCTACGCCGACGGCTTCCCGGAGACGCGCAGCCCGAACCTGCTGCTCAGCGGCGCGGGCGGGCTGGGCAAGACCTTCCTGCTGAACTGCGTGTACGAGCGCGTCACGTCGCGGGGATTCTCCGCCGTGCGCATCACCGCCTTCCGGCTGTTCGAGGCCATGCGCCGGCAGCACTTCGGGGACGGCGCCGAGGGGGAGAGCTTCGACGACCTGCTGAAGGTCCCGCTGCTGCTCATCGACGACCTGGGCACCGAGCCCATGATGCGCAACATTACGGTGGAGTACCTGTTCACGCTGCTGAACGAGCGCACGGCGGCCCGGCGGCACACGGTGATCTGCACCAACCTGAGCCCCGCGGCGCTGCAGGAGCGCTACGGCGAGCGGGTCTCCTCGCGGCTGCTGGACCGCAACCTGTGCCAGGCCGCCCAGTTGAAGGGAAAGGATCTGAGGCGGCTGTGAGCGAACCCTCCCGCGCGGTGTTCGACTTCCTGGACGCCCTGGGCATCGCCTATCGCACCGCGTCCCACGCGGCCGCGTTCACCATGGAGGACTGCGCCGCCGTGGACGCGCGGCTGGGGGCGCTGACGGTGAAGAATATCTTCCTGACCACCAAGAACCGCCGCCGCTGCTGCCTGTGCCTCACCCGGCCCGAGGCCCGCTTTCACACGGCGGACATTTCGAAACAGGCGGGCTTTTCCCGGCTCAGCTTCGCCCCGGAGGAGATGCTCCTGGAGAAGCTGCACGCCCGCCCCGGCTCCGCCAGCCCCATGGGGCTGATCTTCGACTCGGCCCGGGACGTGGCGCTGCTGGTGGACGACGCCCTGCCCGGCGTGCCCGCGCTGGCCTTCCATCCCTGCGACAACACCATGACCCTCGCCATGGACGGCGGGGACTTCTTTCGCCGCTTCCTGCCCGCCGTGGGTGCGGTGCCGGTGTTCGTGACCATCCATGATTTTGAACCCTGACCGCCATCGGATCTCAACGCTTTCGCGCTGGTGCACTTAACCTTGGGAAGGTAAACTCATGAACCCATGAGGGGCGGAAACCCTTCATGTATCCAGAATCATCCACTGTGCTCTCCGCACAATGACGGAGGGGAATGGAGGTATAAGATGAGCGATACTGCCTATGCCCGCGCGCGAAAGCTGGCGCTCAGGGAATACGGCGCCCGCATGCAGAAGGGCCAGAGCCCGTTCCTGCCCGTGCTGGCGGAGATCGACGAATCGCTGAACGCCCTGGCCCGGGTGCCGCTGGGGCTCATCCAGATCCCGCTGAACAAGGTGGCGGGCACGGCGTCCAAGGGCCGCACCAACGCCTTCGCCGCCAACTTCATGCCCCTGCTGGACCCCGGCAGCGAGTTCTCCTGCAAGTGGGACCTGCTCTACGACAGCGTGGTCGCCGACGGCCTGCGCCAGCCGGTCACGGCGCTGGAGTACATGGGCCGCTACTACCTGATCGAGGGCAACAAGCGGGTCAGCGTGATGAAGTACCTGGACGCCGTGGCCATCGAGGCCGACGTCACCCGCGCCGTGCCCGCCCGCACCGACGACCCCGAGAACATCGCCTATTTCGAGTTCATCGACTTCTACGCCGACACCGGCGTCAATTACCTGTGGTTCTCCCGCCCCGGAAGCTGCCAGCGGCTGTACGCGCTCACCGGCAAGACCCCCGGCGTGCGCTGGACCAGCGAGGAGCGCACGGACTTCGAGGCCGCCTACATGCGCTTCCGCGCGGAGTACAAGGCGCGGGAGGCGGCGCAGAAGGGCGGGAGCCTGCCCGCCACCACCGGCGACGCCTTCCTGATCTACCTGGAGGCCACCGGCTACGAGGACGCGCCGCGCAAGTACAACCAGCAGATCCGCGGCGAGCTGAAGGCGCTGTGGAGCGAATTCGAGAAGACGGCCCGCCCCGAGAGCGTGGCGCTGGTGATGAAGCCGGACGAGCTGAAGCGCGGCGCGACGCTGATGAACAGCCTGTTCGGCCCCTCGAAGGTGAAGGCGGGCTTCCTGTACGCCCGCCAGCCCGACGAATCCGGCTGGACCTACTGGCACGACCTGGGCCGCATCGAGCTGGAATCCGCGCTGGGCGACAAGGTCGCAACCGAGGTGCGGGTGTGCGAGGACCCCGCCCTGTACGAGGACGAGATCGAGCGGCTGATCGCGGACGGCGCGGGCATCGTGTTCACCACCTCGCCGGTGATGCTGTCCGCGGCGATGAAGGCGTCGGTGAAGTACCCGGACGCCAAGATCCTGAACTGCTCGCTGCTGGCGTCCTGGCACCGGGTGCGCTCCTACTACCTGCGCATCTACGAATCCAAGTTCCTGATCGGCATGATCGCCGGGGCGCTGTCGGAGAACGACCGCATCGGCTACGTCGGCGATTACCCCATCTTCGGCGTCACCGCCAGCATCAACGCCTTCGCCCTGGGCGCGCGCATGGTCAACCCCCGGGCCAAGGTAGTGCTGTCCTGGTCCACCCGGGAGAACTTCGACCCCCAGAACCCCTTCATCGACCCCAGTGTGGAGATCATCTCCGGCCGCGACGTCGGCGCGCCCAGCTACAACGACGTCGAGTACGGCCTGTACACCGTGAAGGAGGGCCGCAAGAACAGCATCGCCATGCCGCTGTTCGACTGGGGCCGGCTGTACGAATCGCTGGTGCGCAGCGTGCTGAACGGCCACTGGAAGGACGACGGCGGCGAGGCGGCGAAGGCGGTCAACTACTGGTGGGGCCTGTCCTCGAACGCGCTGGACATCGTGACCACCGAGCGCCTGGACCCCGGCCTGCAGCGGCTGGTCGACATGGTCAAGGAGCTCATCCGCGAGGGCGTGTTCTGGCCCTTCGAGGGGCTGATCTTCGACCAGGCGGGCAACGAGCGCTGCGGCAGCGAGGGCCGGCTCTCGCCGGCCGACGTCATCCGCATGGACTGGCTGGTGGACAACGTGGTGGGCGGCTTCCCCGACACGGAGGAGCTCAAGCCCGAGGCCCGCGCCCTGGTGGAGCTGCAGGGCATCAAGGAGATCGGCGTCCCCGACGCCGGCAGCTTCAGCTGGCGCGCGGATGAGTTCTGATCGGCCGGGCCCGTTCGATTCACCGAAGCGAGAGGGGGTGGGGGCGTGCGCATCCTGGTGCTGTCCGACGAGGCGGACAAGGCGCTGTGGGATTACCTGGACCGGCGGCTGCTCGAGGGCGTCGATCTCGTCATCTCCTGCGGCGACCTGCCCGCGGAGTACCTGTCCTTCCTCACCTGCTTCACCGACGCGCCGATCCTGTACGTGCGCGGCAACCACGACGAGCGCTACGACCAAAGGCCCCCCGAGGGCTGCGTGTGCGTCGAGGACGACATCTTCGTGATCGACGGCGTGCGCGTGCTGGGCCTGGGCGGCAGCATGCGCTACCGGGAGGGGACCTGCATGTTCACCGAGCGGCAGATGGCGCGTCGCATCCGCAGGCTGTGGTGGAAGCTGCACAGGCACCGGGGCTTTGACATCCTGGTGACCCACGCCCCCGCCCGCGGCCTCGGCGACGGGGAGGACCTTCCCCACCGGGGCTTCGAGTGCTTCCTTCGGCTGATGGATCGCTGGCATCCCCGCTACATGGTGCACGGCCACGTCCACCCCAACTACGCGCCCGTGGGCTTCCGGCGCGAGCGAAAATACGGCGAGATCACCGTGGTGAACGCCTTCAAGCGGTGCGTGATCGAACTGTGACGGGCCGGGCGCCCGCCATGATGCGCGAGTACAGTCCCGGCGCGGCCGGGCGGCAGGATTATGATATGATAAGGAGGGATCCCTATGGCAGGATTGATGGACGGCCTGAACAAGGCGATGGACAAGCTCCAGGATCTGGGCGGAAAGGCCGTGGACGGCGCCAAGGATGCGTTCGAGAAGGCGAAGCCCGGCGTGGAGAAGGCGGCCGCCGACGCGCGGGAGGCGCTGGGCAAGGCTTCCGCCGACGCGCGGGAGGCGCTGGGCAAGGCTTCCGGCGGCGCGAAGGAGCTGCTGGAGAAGGCGGGCGACGGCGTGGGCGACACGCTGGTGAAGGCCGGGGAGTGGCTGGGCCGCGGCGCGCAGAAGCCGGACGAAGCCCCCGCCCGGGACGCGGCGACCTCCGAGCCGCCCGCCGCGCAGGAGCCTCAGCGCGACTGGAAGGGCGAGATCGACCGGCAGGTACAGTCGCAGTTGGAGCAGATGCGCAAGGCCTCCACCGGCGGCGACGCGCTGCACGACTTCTTCCAGCGGAAGCAGGCCCAGGCCGCCGCGCCCGCGGAGGAAGCGCCCGCGGAGCCCGCCGCGCCCACGGGGCTGGACGAGCTGGCCGCGCGCGCCAGGGCCGCCGCGGAGAAGGCGCAGGATTCCGCCGGGGAGATGCGGGACGCGCTGGACGCCCACGCGAAGGCGCTCTCGGAGAAGGCGCACGAGACCGCCCGCGAGGTGTGCGACACCGTGGAGGACATCCTGCAGGACGCCCGCGAGGAGTTCCGCAGCGCCGCCGGCGACGCCATGCCCGACGACGCCGACGGGCAGGACGCGCCGAAGGAACAGGCTACGCCCGACGAAACCGACGGGCAGGACGCGCCGAAGGAATAAACCCGACGAAGGAAACCGGACCCGTTGTGGCGGGTCCGGTTTCTTTTATATCGTTTCTCGGAATATCGTTTCTCGGAGCGCGTTACACCTTTTCGTACCCCGGCATCTGCCGGGCGCGGTCGACCAGCTCGCCCATCCTGCGGTTGCACGCCCCGAGGGCGACGCCGGCGTCGAGGATGCGCTCACAGCGCGCCATCAGCGCCAGGGCGCGCTCGAAGGCCGCGTCGCCGATCGGCGCGAAGGGGCGCTCCGTGACCACCTCGCTCGCAAGCTGGCGGGCCAGGCGGCAGTCCACGTCGTTCTCGTACAGTATGCCCGCGGCGAAGGGCTCGTTGGCCTTTTGCATCGCCCGGTACACGGGGATGCCCGTGCCGCAGGCGGACAGCACGAAGGTCCTGGGTTCGCCCGCGGGCCGGGGCAGCTCGATGGAGCCGAACAGCGGGTCATAGCTGCCCGCGCTGATGTCGTACAGCGCGCGGATGGCGGCTTCGCTGAAGATGTCCTCGGGCCGCCCCGCCAGGGAGATGTGGTCGCCCTTCACGCACAGCACCCGGTCGGAGATCTTCTGCGCCAGGTCGATCTCGTGCAGGGACATGATGACCGTGATGCCCTTTTCCTTCGCCATGCTGCGCAGGATGCTCAGCAGTTGCAGCTTGTGGCGGATGTCCAGGAAGGAGGTGGGCTCGTCCAGTATGATGATCTCCGGCTCCTGGCAGATGGCGCGGGCCAGCAGCACGCGCTGGCGCTGGCCGTCGCTGGTGGCGTTGAAATCCCGGTCGGAGAGCTCCGCCACCTGCACCGCCGCCATGGCCTCCTCTACCTTGGCCTCGTCCGCGGCGGACAGTATGCCCAGCCGCCCGGTGTAGGGGTAGCGGCCCGTGGCCACGATGTCCCGGCAGGTCATCAGCTCCGGCTTCATGCGCTCGGTCAGCACCACCGCCATGCGGGTCGACAGCGCGCGGTAGCTGAGCTTTTGCAGCTCTTCCCCGGCCACCAGCACCCGGCCCGACAGCGTCTTCAACTGGCGGGTGATGCTCTTGAGGATGGTGGACTTGCCCGAGCCGTTGGGGCCGATCAGCGTGACGATCTCGCCCTGGCCGATCTCGATTTCGATGTCCCGAATCAGCGGCACGCCGTCGTAGCCCACGGCGAGCCGCTCCGTCACGAAGTAACGCCTGTTCACGCCGCTCACCGTCCCTTCTGCCGCTTGAGCATCATGGCGATGACCACCGGCGCGCCGAACACGCTGGTGACGGTGCTGATGTTCAGCTCCGTCGGCGCGAAGGCGGTGCGGGCGATGAGGTCGCAGCCCATGCAGAACACCGCCCCGCCGAGGAACGTGGCCGGGATGACCACGATGGGCTTGGAGGTGTTCAGCGCCCGCTTGATGAGGTGGGGCACCGCGATGCCCACGAAGGAGATCGGCCCGGCGAACGCCGTGACCGTGGCGGACAGCACGCTGGACAGCGCGATCAGCGCCGCGCGGAAGGCGCGGATGTTCACGCCCATGCTCTGCGCGTAGGCCTCGCCCAGTTGATAGGCGCCGATGGGCTTGGACAGCAGGAACACCAGCGCCGCGGCGATCAGCACCAGCGCCGCCGCCACGCCCACGTTCTCCCAGCTCATGCCGGAGAAGCTGCCCAGGCTCCAGCCGCGCAGGTTCACGATGTCGCTGTCCTCGGCGAAGGTGACGATGAAGTCGGTGACGGCGTTGCAGATGTAGCCGATCATGATGCCCGCCACCAGCAGCACCGCCATGTGTTTCAGGCGCCTCGACAGCAGCAGTATGAAGCCCACCGCCATCAGCGACCCGAAGAAGGCCGCCACGATCAGCGCGAAGGAGGACACCCGGCCCAGCCGGTCGAGGAAGAAGATCATCACCAGCGCCACGACCATCTTCGCGCCCGAGGAGATGCCCAGCACGAAGGGGCCGGCGATGGGGTTGCCGAAGAAGGTCTGCAGCAGGAAGCCGGACAGCGACAGCGCCCCGCCCAGCAGCATGGCCATCATGATGCGGGGCAGGCGGATCTTCCAGATGATGCTGTACTGGGCGGAATCGGTGGCCCGCCGGAGCAGTATGCGCGCGATTTCCCCTACGGGGATGGGCACGCTGCCGATGTTGACGTTCAGCACCGTGATCACCGCCAGCGCGACCACCAGCAGCACAAACACCAATTCGTACCGCGCGCGCCGGCGGAACCGCGCCGAGGCGGGGGAAAGGTTCTGGGACATGCGGGTCATTCCTTTCACGGGCAGGGGGAAAAGCGGCTTGAATGCCGTAACCATCCATATTTATTATACTTCTCCGGCCCCGCGAACTGTGACGGCGCTGTGCTTTTTTTGTGCGTTTTTCCGAACTTCAATAGGAAAAACGGGGCGGACATGTTATACTGTATGTGTAGAATTATCCGCAAAGCGATTCCAGACCGCATCAAACAGGAGGATAAACGCATGTCTGAAGATAAGAAGCAAAGCAAGCGCCCGCAGTCCGGGCAAAAGCGCCGCAGGCGCGCGCCGGGCGTGCCGACGGCGTTGGTGGTGGTGCTGCTGGTGGTGGCGCTGGTCATCGGCGGGCTGGGCGGTTTCGCCATCGCCCGCAAGGCCGATCCCACCCGCGCGGAGCTGAACCGCGCCGAAGCCCGCAACACGGAGCTGGAGAACATACTGACCGCCATCGGCTACGACGTGGAGCACGACAAGCCCGAGACCTGGGGCACCGACGCCGAGGATGACGGCCTGGCGGCCATCGCCTCCAACGCGGATGACGACGACGACGTCAGCGTATGGGACGACCGGGGCATGCTGCAGGGCATGCTGGCCGAGGACCAGGAGCCCGTGGTGGTGGCGGAGTTCGACGGCGGCGAGCTGCTGAGCAGCGAGTTCATCCCCGTCTACAACGACGAGCTGTCCACCGCCATATTCGACGGCTACGACACCGAGGAGATCAGCAGCAGCCTCGTGGAGGAGGTGCTGGCGCGCCAGGTGGGCGAGAAGCTGCGCCGCCAGGACGCCGCGAAGCTGGGCCTGGACAAGCTGACCGACGCGGAGGAGGCCAAGGTCAAGGCCGCGGCCGCCGAGGAGTTTGAGGACAGCGTGCGCGCCGCGTGGGAGATCGTGGCCGAGGACGGCATGAACGACGAGCAGATCCGCGCCGCGGTGGTGGACTACCTGAAGCAGAGCGAGGGCATTACGCTGGAATCCCTGGAGGAGGAGCAGCGCGAAAACCTGCTGGAGAACAAGTATCGCGACGCCGTGGTGAAGGACGTGACCGTGACCGACGAGGAGGTCAAGGCCCACTACGAGGAGCTGCTGGAGGAGCAGAAGGCGGACTTCGACGCCGTGCCCGACGACTTCTTCTACGCGCACCTCTACGGCAGCGCGGTGGTGTACGTGCCCGAGGGCTTCCGCGCGGTGCGGGACATCCAGATCGCGTTTGACGACGAGAACGACGGCAGTACCGCCGAGGAGCTGATGGCGCAGCTCTCCGTGATGGATCCCAACGCCTCGGGCGAGAACTACGAGGCGATGGCCGACCAGCTGAACGGGCTGTTCGCCCCGTTGGAGACCCGTGCGCAGGAGGCCGTGGAAAAGCTGAACAGCGGCGAGGACTTCTCCGCGCTGATGGATGAGTACGGCTGCAGCGAGTTCCTGAAGAACGAGCCGATGCGCAGCCAGGGCTACTACATCAACAGCGATTCCTTCATCAACTCCGACGAGTACGTGCAGGGCGCCATGATGCTGGAGCGGCCGGGCCAGGTCTCCGTGCCCGTGCGCAGCACGCTGGGCCTGCACCTGGTGCAGTACATCGGCGACGTAGCGCCCGGGGCCATCCCGCTGGAGGACGTGCAGGACGCCGTGAAGGACGACCTGCTGGAGATCCGCCGCGACGAGTACTACGAGGACTACGTGAACGACCTGCTCAGCAAGGCCAACGTGAAGTATTATCCGGAGCGCCTGCAGTAAGCGCTGTTTGGTATTCATCAGAACAATGAAGCGCGGGAGCGACCAAGAGTCGCCCCCGCGCTTCATTGCGCTTCGGAGGGGGAGGGGGCTCAGTTCAGCGCGCTCTGGAAGCCCACGGCGCGGCCGAGGATGCGGATGCTGCCGTACTCCTCCAGCGTGAACACCATGGGCGGGTATTTGGGGTTCTCGGAGAGGAGCTGCAGGCCGTTGCGGACGTGGTAGACCCGCTTCAGCGTGGCCTCGTCGTCGACGATGACCGCGGCGATCTGGCCGTCGTCCACGTCGTCCTGGGCGCGTATGAACACGATGTCGCCGTTGTGGATGCGCGCGCCGATCATGCTGTCGCCGTGGACCCGCAGCGCGAAGTCGCAGTGCATGTCGCTGTCGCACTCGGCCACGTCGAAGCTCTCCTCGGCGTAGATGGGCCGCCCGGCGGCGATCTCCCCCAGCAGCGGGATCCGCCGGCGACGGATGGGCACGAGCTGGTCGGCGTTCCGGACCTGCCCCAGCCGGAACACGCCCGGGATGTCCTCGGGGCGCGCCGCGGGGGATTCGGCGGACAGCGTGGACAGGGCGGCCAGCGGGCAGTTCAGCGCGTCCGCCAGGCGCGCCAGCGTGGCGATGGTGGGGTTGCGGGTCTCGCCGTTGAGCAGCTTGTTCAGCGTGCCCTTGGGGACCCCGGAGCGGCGGGAGAGGTCGTCGGTAGTCAAACCGTTTTCGGTTTTCAGGGCGACCAGCTTTTCGCGCAGGGTCATGGAAAACACCTCCCTGTACAGGGGCATGATACCTTGATTGTCGGCGTGCTGCCCTTCGGGGGCCCGCCGACCCGGAAAACCTCTGGTTTTCCTAATCAGTATATCATGCAAATCGCGCGGTGGCAAGGGGCAGGATAACCGAACACGGTGTAAAATTGTTCATAAGACCTTGATTCTAACCGTAAACGGTACTATAATTGGGTTCACCGATTACGGTTAGAAAAGGGGGAAGACAGTCATGACGCTCAAGGAAAAGGTGGCGGCGCTGGGGCAGCTCACGCAGCTTCGGCGGGAGGTGGACCTGCTCTCGCAGCGGATCGCGGAGCTGGAGCTGGCGGCGCAGGGCGGCGTGGGGCGCGTCACCGGCATGCCCCGGGGCACGGCGCGCTGGGATCGGACGGGGGACTACGCGGCGAAGCTGGCCGACCTCGCGGACCGGCTGGAGGCGCGGCGCGGGCGCTGCATGGACCTGCTGGGCGCGCTGTACGACTTCATCGACGGGGTGGAGGACAGCCGCATGCGGCAGATCCTGACCTACCGGTACGTCGACGGGGAGAGCTGGCAGCAGGTCGCCTTCAAAATCGGGGAGGTCGACGAGCAGTATCCGCGGCGGTTGCACAACCGATTTCTGGAGAGCGCGGAATTTGACGAAAATGACGAACGGGCTGTGCTATAATGCCATCGTACCCAAGAAGGGACGGGCGAAACGCAGGGGACGCTTTCCCACAGGAGGATTGACGCGGTCAATCCTCATTTTTATGGCCGCGGTTCCCTTCGGAGGGTACGAAATCACCCAGGGAAAGGGGGTGGCGCGGGGTTGCCACCGAGGATTACGGAAAAGCAGCGGCGCTTTGCCGAGGCGTACCTCGAGACCGGGGACGCCGCGCTGGCGGGGGAGCGGGCGGGATACGCCCGCGGGCACAACGCGAAAGTGTTGGCCAGCGCCGGCGTGCGGTGCTGCCTGGAGGCGATGGCCCAGAGCGGCGTGGCCACGGCGGAGGAGGTGCTGGCCTACCTGACCGGCGTGATGCGCGGCGAGGGGGAGGGCGACGCCAGGCAGGGCGCGTCCTCCCCGCGCATGAAGGCGGCGGAGCTGCTGGGCAAGCGGCTGGGGGTGTTCAACGAGGCGCCGGCGGAGACGAAGCCGCCGGTGATCGTGGACGACATCCCGCGGCCGGGGGGAGGTGAGCCCGTCGCCGGGGAGGCCCCTCCCGGCGGCGGGTGACGGCGCACGGCTGTCGGCGATCCTCGCCCGGCAGTTCCACGACCTGCACTGGATGCTGAAGGACGAGGCGTACTCGGAGTACTGGCTGAAGGGCGGGCGGGGCAGCGGCAAGTCGACGGCGGCTTCGGTGGAGCTGCTGCTGGGGCTGCTGCGGGACCCGGATGCCAACGCCATCGTGTACCGAAAGGTGGCGGCGACGCTGCGCGAGAGCGCCTACGAACAGCTGCTCTGGTCGGCGGAACGGCTGGGGCTGGGCGAGCGCTTCCGCGGGAGGCTGTCGCCGCTGGAGATCCAGTGCCCCGAAACCGGGCAGCGGATCCTGTTCCGCGGCGCGGACGACCCGGGGAAGTCGAAGTCCATCAAGCTGGCGAAGGGGTACTTCCGGTACCTGTGGCTGGAGGAATTCTCGGAGTTCGACGGCATGGAGGACCTGCTGTCCATCCGGGCGTCGACGCTGCGCGGCGGCAGGGGGCGGTGCGTTACGCTGCTGACCTACAATCCGCCGCGGGAGCCGGGCCACTGGGTGAACGCGGAGGCGCTGATCCCGGCGCCCGGGCGGCGGGTGCACGAGAGCAGCTACCTGGGCATGCCGCCATCCTGGCTGGGCGAGAGCTTCCTGGCGGAGGCCGAAGGGATGCGGGCGGCGAACGAGCGCGCCTGGCGGAACATGTACCTGGGGGAGGTGACCGGCACGGGTGGGCAGGTGTTCGACAATCTCGCGCTGCGGGCGATCGCGCCGGTCGATACGGAGGGGCTGCACACCTTCCTGAACGGGCTGGACTTCGGTTTCGCCGCCGACCCCGACGCGCTGGTGCGGGTGGCCTACGACCCGCGGTCGCGGCGGCTGTTCCTGCTGGCGGAGTACTACGGCGCGCATACGCCGATCGACGAGCTCGCCGGGCAGGCACAGGCGCTGTGCAAGGCGGAGGCGGTGCGCTGCGATTCCGCCGAGCCGCGGATGATCGCGGAGCTGCGCGCGCGGGGCGTCCGGGCGATCGGCGCGAAGAAGGGGCCGGGCAGCGTGGCGCACGGGATTCGCTGGCTGCAAAGCCTGCATGAAATCGTGATCGACCCCGCCCGCTGCCCCAACGCCGCGCGGGAATTCGCCGGCTACGCCTGCCGCCCGGACGGACACGGAGGGTTCCTGGCGGAGTACCCCGACCGCGACAACCACGCCATCGACGCCGTGCGCTACGCCCTGGAGCCGCTGATGGGCGCGAAGGCCGCGCGCTGCGTGGACCGACGCGGAATGGGGATATGACTTCCCCGGCCCGCCCGGCGCAGGGCGGGGATCCTCCGGGGCGGACCGGATTTCCCGCATCAATCGACAAGGAGGACATCACATGATTTCACGACCCAAATGGAAGGGGGAGGGCGGCCCGGGCGAGGCGATGCTGGCGTCCTGCCTGCGCGAGCACCTGGCGGAGCTGCCGAGGCTGACGCGGCTCAGGCGCTGCTACGACGGGCGCGCGGACATCCTGGAGCGCCGCCGGGAGCCGGGCCTGCCCAACAACCGCCTGGCCCACGGCTACCCCAGGTACATCACCACCATGGCCGCGGGCTACCTGCTGGGCGGGCCGGTGGCCTACCAGTCGGAGCGCGCCGCCGGGAGCGTGGCGGCGCTGAAGGCGGCCTACCGGCGCACGGACATCGACAGCGTGGACGCCGAGCTCGCCCGGAACGCCAGCATCTACGGGCGCGCGGTGGAGCTGGTGTACGCCGACGAGGAAGCCGTGCTTCGCTCGGCGTCGCTGGACCCTGCCTGCGCCTTCGTGGTCTACGACGACACCGTGGCGGCAAAGCCGCTGTTCGGCGTGTACTACGCCCCGGTACGCGCCGAGGGCGGCGCGGTCGGGGGCTGGTGGGTGCACGTGCTGACGGACGCGGCGGCCGTGACCTATCGCGCGGACAACCTGGCGGACCTCCGCCTGTCGGAGGCGGTCGTCTCCCGGCCCCACTACTTCGGCGGCGTGCCGATGGTGGAGTACTGGAACGACGAGTGCTGCCGGGGCGACTTCGAGCCGGTGCTGGGGCTGATCGACGCCTACGACCGGCTGGAGTCCGACCGGATGAACGACAAGCAGCAGTTCGTGGACGCGCTGCTGCTGCTCACCGGCTGCACGCTGGAGACGGACGAGCGCGGCCGAAGCCCCGGCCAGCAGTTGCGCGAGGACAAGGCGTTGGCGCTGCCCGACGGCGACGCCCACGCGGAGTGGCTGTGCAAGCAGCTGAACGAGGCGGACACCGAGGTGCTGCGCCAGGCGCTGAAGGAGGACATCCACAAGCTGTGCCTGGTGCCGGACCTGACGGACCGCCAGTTCGCGGGCAACAGCAGTGGCGTGGCTATGAAGTACAAGCTGCTGGGGCTGGAGCAGCTGATCCGCATCAAGGAGCGCTGGTTCAGGGAAGGGCTGCGGAACCGCATCTCGCTGTACGCGGCCTTCCTGAAGCGGGTGCAGGCGGTGTCGCTGGACCCGATGGACGTGGAGATCCAGTTCAGCCGCAACCTGCCCGTGAACGAGCTGGAGTCGGCGCAGACGCTGGAGGCGCTGAGCGGCTTCGCGGACCGGAACGCGCTGCTGGCCCGCGCGAAGGCATTGCTGGGACAGGAATGACAGGAAAGGAGAGAGACCATGGACGAGAACAGGAAGTGGAGCGAGGACGGCCTGCCGACGGAGGACGCGCAGGCGGAAGCGGAGACCCGGACGGAGGCGACCGACGTCGGGGCGATGATGGAGACCCTGCGCGCCGACCTTGAGGAGAAGGTGCGCCGGGCGCTGGAGGAGGCGCTGCGCGTGAGCGGCATGGATCCCGAGGAGCGCGCCGCCTACGACGCGAAGAGCCGCGAGCGCGCCCTGGAGGCCCGCGAGCAGGCGTTGGCCCGCCGGGAGGCGCGCGCGGACGCGCTGGAGCTGCTGGCGGAGAAGGGCCTGCCCGCCGCGCTGGCGGACGCCGTGCGCTGCGATACCCGCGAGGACGCCCGCGCGTCGGTGGAGGCCCTGGACGCGGCCTTCCGCGAGGCGGTGCAGGAGGCCGTGGAGGCCAGGCTGAAGGGCGTCGCGCCCATCGCCGGCGCCTCCGCGCAGGACGAGGGCGCCAACCTGGACGACCAAAGCTACTACCGCATGGTGATGGGCGGACGCGCCTGAAACGAATAGGAGGAGACAAGCAATATGGCCAATACTTTTGTGACGCTCAAGGAGATCGCCCGGCAGGCGCTGCCGAGGCTGATCGACAACCTGGTGTTTCCCAACCTGGTATACCGCGACTTTTCCGAGGACTTCCACGACAAGGGCGACACCGTGCGCGTGCGCAGGCCCGTGCTGCTGCAGGCGGCGGATTTTGACGCCGCGCAGGGCGTGAGCTACCAGGACATCAAGGAGGACGCCGTGGAGGTGACCCTGGATCACCTGGCGACGGTGGACGCCGCGGCCTCGGCCATCGAGACCGCCGTGAACATCGACGACCTGAACCGCGTGTTCGTGGAGCCCGCCGCCGCGGCGCTGGCGGAGAAGATCAACCGCGACGGCCTGAAGCTCTATCAGGACGTGGCCGCCTGCGTGGGCACGGCGGGCACGACGCCCTCCAGCCTGGACGACCTGGCGAACGCGCGCCGCGCGCTGAACGCCGCGCGCGTGCCCGTCGCGGGCCGCGCGGCGGTGTGGGACCCCGAGGCGGACGCCGCCTTCACCAAGCTGCCGGCCATCGTCAACGCCGAGAAGAGCGGCGACGCCCGCGCCCTGCGCGAGGGCAGCATCGGCCGCGTGTTCGGCATGGACCACTACATGTCCCAGGCCGTGTGCAGCCATGTGACCGGCATCACCGCCGCCACCGCCGTGAAGGTGAACGGCGCGGTGAGCGCCGGCGCGACCCAGCTGAGCATCGACGGCACGAGCCTCACCGGCAAGCTGGCGAAGGGCGATCTGCTGAAGATCGACGGCAAGAGCTACGTCGTGACCGAGGAGAGCGCCGCCGCCAGCGACAACGCCATCGCCGCGGTGAAGGTGTTCCCGGCGCTGCCCGCGCTGGCGGACAACACCGACGTGACCCTGGTGGGCAGCCACACCGCCAACCTGGCCTTCCACCCCATGGCCTTCGCCTACGTCACCCGCCCGCTGCTGAACCCCGACGGCCAGGGCGTGGCCAGCTACGTCACCAGCTGGAACGGCATTTCGCTGCGCGTGACCCGCGGCTACGACCAGAAGTACAAGCGCAGCATCTACTCCATGGACGTGCTGTACGGCTTCAAGACGGTGTATCCCGAGCTGGCCGTGCGCGTGCTGGGTTAAGGCCATGGCCGGGGCTGTGTACAGCGACGCGCTGCTGGAGGAGGTTCGGGAGCGCCTGCTGGCGCTGATCGCGCCGAACGCGCCCGAAAGCGCCGCCCAGCGCAGCGCCCTGGAGGCGGCGACGGAGGCCCAGGCGGCCTACGAGGCCGCGCACGGCGAAGCGCTGGACGCCGCCCGGCGGGGCGTGGTCAGCTTCAGTGTGGGCGGCTATTCGGAGCGCTACGGCGAAGGGGGCGGGCGGGAACGCCTGAGCCCCTACGCCCGCGCGCTGCTGGAGAACGCGGGGCTGCTCCGCCGCAGCCTGCCCGTGGCGAGGAGGTTGCCGTGATGCTGGGACTGAACGAGACGGCGACGCTCTACCGCCGGACGGGCGTGCGGGCGGGAAAACCGGTGTACGCGGGGGAAGGGATTTCCTTCCCCTGCCGCACGGAGCGCGCCCATAGCCGCGCCGCGGGCGCGCGGGGCCAGGAAGGCGCGCTGAGCGCGAAGGTGTTCGCACAGGGCGTGGAGGCCGCACCGGGGGATCGCGTGGAGTTTGCTGATGGCAGTACCGCGGTGATCACCCGCGCAGAGCCGGCCCGGGGGCGCTCGGGCGTGCACCACGTGGTGCTGACGGCGGAAGGAGCGGGCGACCATGGCTGACGGCGGCCTGCGCGTGACGTCGACGCTGGAGTTCTCAGGCCTTTCCGGGGCGGCCCGGGAGGCGGGGCGGGCGGCGGCGATGGCGGCGGGCGAGGCGATCCTGGCCCGCGCCGCCGGGCTCGCGCCCAGGCGGACCGGCGCGCTGGCCGGCTCCGGCAGCGTAAGCGCGGAGGGCGACGGCGCCGTGGTGCGCTTCGGCGCGCCCTACGCCGCCGTCCAGCACGAGGGCACGGGCTTCCGGCATCCGGGCGGCGGCCAGGCGAAGTACCTGGCGGACGCGGTGAGCGACCCCGCCGCGACGGCGGCGATGGCGGAGGCATTTTGGAGAACGCTGGGAGGGTGAACCTCCCGGAGCGGGGAGACGGTATGACGCTTGAGGATATGCGGATGCTGCTGCGGGCGCTGGACGCGCTGTGCGAGGTGGACCGGCAGGCGGGATGCTCGGACCGGTTCTTCCGGCAGGTATATACGGCGCGCGTGACGGCGCTGGAGGCGTCGGGCATTCCGCGGCGGCTCGCCGAAGCGATTTCGGCGCGCGAAACGGAAGGAGAGAAAGACGAGCAATGAGCAGACTGAGCGGATGTCCCTTTAACATCCGGGACTATTCGGTGAAGATCAAGAACCCGGTCACGCAGGTGTTTGAGCGGGTGAAGGGCCTGAACAGCATGCGCGTGGAGCTGGAGGCCGAAACCGAGGACGGCCGCACCGGCGCGGCGCTGTGGGCGGAAAAGTTCATCAAGAGCCGCGAGGTGTCCGGCACGCTGGAGGGGCGGCCCATCTGCGACCGGGTCACCGGCGCGCGGGACCCCGGCCAGGCGCTGCTGCACCAGGCGGCGATGGCGGACGGCGGCTGCGACAACGACCAGACGCTGCGCATCGCCGACGCCATCGGCCGCGCGGTGGAGTACGACTGCGTGGTCACCAAGGAGCAGGGCGACGCGGACGGCGACGGCGAGACCGTGAGCTGGGAGTGGGAGGGCGTGGGCAGCCCCAGGGCGCTGCCCTACGTGCAGGCCAGCGCCGTGGGCTTTGCCGACGGCGTGAACGCCGTGACGACGCTGACCCTCGCCCCCGGGGAGGTCAAGGCGCTGCGGGTGACCTTTGCGCCGGAGAACGCCTCCAACCAGCGCTACGGCTTTTCCGTGGCGGACGAATCCGTGGCGGCGGTGACCGGCGCGGACGAGCTGAACCTGACCCTGCGCGGCGTCGCCGTGGGCACCACCGCGCTGACCATCCGTTCCATGAACAACGGGCTGACCGCCTCGCTGGCGATCACCGTGGCGGCGAACTGAGTCGGGGGGAGGCGGGCGCATGACGATACTGGAACAGTTGGCGCGGTACCTCGCGGCGAAGCTGGGCCTGCCCTTTGAGGATGTCGGCGCGGAGGCGAGCGTGTTCTTCGGGTGCCTGCCGGACGCGCCCGCGAAGGCGGTGTGCGTCTATGCCAGCGATCTGCGCCCCGCCGGCGACGACGACGGCAGCCGGGTGCAGGTGGTGATCCGCTCCGACAGCGACGGCGGCTGGCCGCTGGATCTGGCGGTGCGGCTGATGGCGCTGCTGGACGAGGCGCGGGACGTGTGCTTCGTCCCCGGCGGACACTACGTGAACCGCGTGGAGACGGAGCGCGGCTTCGAGTACGGCGGTTCTGCGCAGAACGACGCGCAGTTCTACGCCGCGAGCTTTCGGATCTACTGCTGCGGATGAGGAGGCGCGACGATGAACCCATCGGTGAAGGACTTTGACCGCTTCCTCGCGGAGCGGGAGCCGCGCGGCATGGCGCTGCGCATCCTGGGCAGGGAGTGCAGGGTGCCCTCGGAGCTGCCCTGGTGGTACGTGATGAAGGTGGAGCGGATGCTCCGCGAGGGCGAGCCGATCTCCGGCGAGGAGAACGCCCGGCTGCTGGAGCAGCTCATGACGGCGGAGGATTTCGCCTACGTCACCGGACACCCCGAGTTCCGGGCCTCCTGGTTCTGGGAGATCATCGCCTTCGGCTGGCTGCGCGGCGAGGCGCCGGAAGCGGCGAAGCCGGGCTTTCAGACCGAGGACGACCTTCGGGTCCGGGAGACCCGCGAGGGCGCGGAAAAAAACGAATCGTCAGCCCCATCTATCTCTGGCCGTACATTGAGGCTGACTTCCAACGAACGTACGGCATCGACCTGCTCGCCAGCGACATGAGCTGGCGCCGGTTCTGCGCGCTGTACGCCGCCCTCGGCCCGGACAGCCTGACCTGTCAGAATTACGACAGGGTGCGGGCGGCGCTGGGCGGGGGCGGCGGCGCGGAGGCGCGGGCTTGGGCGGCGCTCACCCGCGGCGGGCAGGAGTGAACAACCGACTGTGAGGTGAAAGGCATGGCAGCGGGAGGCAGCGTGGGTTCCATCTACGCGGAAGCGACGCTGGATGTGACCAGGTTTTTGAGCGCCGCGGGCGAGCTGAGCGCGGCGGCGGGCCAGATGACCGCCGCCCTGGGGCAGGCGTCCCTGGGCGCGGCGGGCGCGCAGCTCAGCTTCAACGCCCTGGGCGCGGCCATCCCCGGGGCGATGGCGCAGGGCATCGCCGGCGCGTCGGGCATGGCGGCTTCGGCGGCGGCGTCCGTGGCCGCGGGCGCGGTTCAGGCGCTTTCGGCGGGGGCCGCTTCCGCCGGCGCCGCGGGCAGCGCCATGGCGGCGGGACTGGCCTCGGGCATACGCCTGGGCGGCACGTCGGCGTCCGGCGTGGCTTCGGCGGTGTCGGCTTCGGCGGCGCGGGCGTTTTCCGCCATGGCGGGCTCGGCGGCTTCGGCGGGCGCGCGGTTTTCCTCGGGACTGGCCTCGGGCATCGCCGCGGGGCGCTCGGCGGTCGTCAGCGCGGCGGCGGGCGTGGCGGCGGCGGCCCTGAGCGCGGCCCGGGCGAAGCTGCAGATCCACTCGCCCTCCAGGGTGACCATGGGCTTCGGCGAGGACTTCGACCGGGGCTTTGTGAAGGGCGTCATGAATCGGCGTCCCGCGGTGGACCGGGCGGTGGAGCGCATCGTGACCGTGGCCCCGGCGGGGGCGGTCCGGGCGCGGCAGAGCGCGGCGGCGGCGAACCCGGCGCGCGGCGCGGAGCTGGACTACGAGCGCCTGGCGGCGGCCAACGCCGCGCGGCCCGCGGTGCTGCAGCTGGACGGCAAGACGCTGGCGGAGGTCAACGCCCAGCGGGAGGCCGTGGCGCAGAACGCGCGGCCGCGGCGCATCGCGGTGCGCTACGGCGCGATATAAGGAGGATTGAGCATGGCGAGAGACGAGAATCTGTGGCTGTCCTTCAGGGGCGTGCGCTCGGACGCGGCCGGCGCGCGGGTGCTGCGCCTGCCCGCGCCGCCCGCCGCAGCGGCGCGCGGCGCGAAGGTGGTCGTGCCCGGCAGGGACGGCGCGCTGTGGCAGGCCGACGGCGGCAGCGAGGGCCTGGAGCTGAAGGCGAAGCTGAAGCTGAACGCCGGATCGGACCGGGAGTCCGTCGCGGCGTGGCTGAGCGGCGCGGGACCGCTGGTGCTGAGCTCCCGGCCGACGCGCTATTACCGGGCGCGGATCGTGCGCGAGGTGGAATTCCGGCGGGACGACTTCGGCCCGGGCAGTTGGACGGTCGAGGTGACCTTCGACTGCCAGCCCTTCCAGTACCTGCTGGACGAGGCGGCGGTGGAGCTCGCGGCGCCGGGCGTCTTTCCCGGGCAGGGCACCGCGGCGGCGCGACCGGCGATTACTGTGTACGGCAGCGGGGAGATCACGCTGATGGTGAACGACTGCACGGTGCTGCTGACGGATGTGGCGGACGCCATCACGGTGGACTGTGAATTGATGATGGGTCTGAAGGACGGCGCGAACCAGAGCCCGAAGATCACCCTGCTGGGCGGCGGGGACGACGGGTGGCCCGAGCTGCAGCCCGGCGGTGAATCGAACGCGGTGAGCTGGACGGGCGGCGCGACGCGCGTCAGCATCCAGCCCCGCTGGCGGTGGAGGTAGCGGACATGGCCTACATATACGCATACGCGACGGACGCCGCCGATTGCTCCACCATCGGGCTGGTGGGGGCGCTCATGGACGTGGACGCGGTGTTCGAGCAGCAGGCGGGGGAGTTCGGCGAGCTGAGCTTCACCCATCCCGTGGACGAAGCCGGCAAGTGGCGCGCGCTCGCGGACGGGGTCATCCTGAAGGCGGAGGTGCCCGTGCGGCTGTGCCCGGAGATCGAGAACGGGGCCTATGTCTCCTCGGTGGACATCTACACCGTATCCGCGGGCGCCACGCGCGCACAGCGGTACGTGTACAGCAGGGCGAGCGCCGGGAACAAGGATAAAAAGAAGAAGCTGCTGAAGGCCGGGCAGCGCGTGACCGTGGTGCGGGACATGGCCCCCGGCGACGGCGGCGGGCGGTACAAGGTGAAGGTAGGCAAGGCGTCGGGCTACATGGAGAAGGCGGGGCTGACGCTGAGCAGCGCCGACGTGCCCGTGGACGCCTCGCCCTCGGGGCTGGACGCCGTGGAGGCGTCCTACGCCGTGCGGCAGCAGTTGTTCCGCATCTGCGAGGTGAAGCCGGAGGCCGGCGCGGGCCGGGCCGACCGGATCGCCGTGAAGGCGCTGCGCCTGGCCTACGACCTGCTCGGCGACAACTGCCACTTCTCCAGCCAGGGCAGCCTGACCTGCCAGGCAGCCATCGACGGCGTGCTCGGCAACGGCGCGCTGGAGCACGACTTCCACGGCTACACGGACATCGGCGACAGCCACATCGGCTTTGACGCCGTGGACGTGAACGCCGTGAAGGCCCTGCTCGACCCGGACGAGGGCGTCGCCGCCCGCTGGGGCGCGGAGGTGGCGGTGGACGACTACGACATCTACCTGCTACGCCGCTGCGGCGCGGACCGGGGTGTGCGCATCGAGTACGGCAGGAACCTGACGGGCCTCTCGGTGGATACCGACAGCTCCGGGGCCGTCACCGCCGTCCGCCCGGTGGGCGAGGCGGCGAACGGCGGCAGCCTGTACCTGGACGGCCACGCGGTGAACGGGCGGTACGGCTACAACTACGACGCCGACGGGAACACCTGCGCGGACTGGCTGCCCGCGGGCTATCGCTTCCTGACGGACGAAAACGGCGATCTGCGGGACGGCAGCTACGTGACCCGCGCGGCGGGCAGCCCGTTCGCCACCGAGCGCTGCGCGGTGGTGAAGTGCTCCGACGCGAAGGTGGACGACAAAAAGCGGCAGAAGAACGGCGTCAGCGTCGCGGTGGCCCGTCGCAGGCTGGCGGAGCAGGCGGTGGCGCAGTTCGAGGCGGGCTGCGACGGCGTGAAGCTGAGCATGGACGTGGATTTCGTGCTGCTGGGCGACACCGAGGAGTACCGGCAGTACCGGGGCCTGGAGCCGCTGTTTCTGTACGATACCGTACACGTGCGCCACGGTCCGCTGGGCATCCGCGCGGACGTCGCCCTGACCCGCTTCCAGTGGCGGGTGCGGGAGGAGCGGGTGTCGGAGGCGTCCTTCGGCGCGCTGCGGGACGTCACCGCCACCTTCGCGAGCTGGCAGTTGCCTGGCGGCATCAGCGGCGGCAAGATCGCCCTGGGGACCATCGGCACGGCGCAGATCGGCGCGGACGCCATCGTGGAGGGCCACCTGCAGGCGGGCAGCATCAATACCGACGCCCTGCAGGCGAACGTCGTGACGGCGGGCAAGATCGCGGCGGGCGCCATCACCACGGCGAAGCTGGACGCGGGGGCGATCACCACGGCCAAGCTGGACGCGGGGGCTGTGACGGCGGAGAAGCTGGACGCGGGCGCGGTGACGACCGACAAGCTGGCGGCGGGGGCCGTGACTACGGCCAAGCTGGACGCGGGCGCGGTGACGACCGACAAGCTGGCGGCGGGCGCGGTGAACGCGCAGGCCGTCGCGGCCGTGACGGCGACGATCCAGCAGTTGACCAGCGCCGATATCGCCACCAATACGCTCTACGCCGCCTTCGCGCACGTAATGGCGCTGGCGGCGGGCAGCGTGCGGGCGGGGACGGTCAGCGCCGACGCGCTGGCCACGCAGCTCGCGACGATCGTCAGCCTGACCTCCACCATCGCCGACATCGGCTACGCCCACGTGAAGGACCTCAGCGCGGACGAGGCCATCATCCACGACGGGCTGGCGGGCGAGCTGTTCATCGAGCGCCTGGCCGTGACCGGCGCGAACCTGATGAACGCCGTGATCGGCAACCTGGTGGTCAAGGGCTCCGACGACAACTACTACGCCATCCACATCGGCGCGGACGGCAGCGTCGGCACGGAGCGCGTGACGGTGACGCAGGCGGAGATCACCGCCGGGGAGACGGCGGCGGGGCGCGAGATCATCGCCAGCAACGTGAACGCCCAGAGCCTGAACGGCACCACGGTGAAGGCGAGCCAGGCCATCCTGGGCACCATCCTGACGGACGCGCTGACCGCCGGGGCGATCACCGCCATGGAGGCCACCATCGCCTCGGCGCAGATCCCGGCGCTGTACACCAGCGTCATATCGGCCCTGGGCAACGAGCTGCTGCTGCAGGCGGACGATGCCATCCGGCTGCTGCTGTCCAACGCCGGGCAGTACAACAGCTACTTCGATTTCACCGGCAACGGCCTGCGCATCCGAAAGGACGGCAGCAAATGGAGTACGCTGGCCGGCGCGGACGGCTACTACATCGACCACGACGAGGTGGCCGGGCACGTGGGCGCGTTTCGCCAGGACGGCCTTACGGTGGACGGCATCCAGATCGGCGACATCAAGGCCGTGAAGACCGAGCGCGGCGGCTGGGCCTGGGTCAGCGCTTGACGGAGGTGATTATACATGGCAGGCTTTACCACTTACAGCATGGCGGACGCGCAGATGTGCACGGACAATTCGCAGTCGCTGCTGGCCCAGTTCGGCGGCTACATCCGGGGCTATTCCCGCCCTACGCTGAACCTGGCTTTCGACAACGGCGGCCAGTCTTCCAGGATCGACATCACCGTCACCCGGAACAGCGACGGCACGGCGATCTACCGGATGAACGTCCTTCGAACGGCCGGCCAGACCACGTTCAACGGTACGTTTGAAGCGGGCTCCGGCCTGGTTAAAAGCGCCGGCGCCTATACGGTGACCTGCACGGGGACCTTCGCCGGGGCAAACTACACGGTCACGATGGCCTATACGGTGCTGGACTATGCGGAGCCCACCGTCAGCACGTTTGCGCTGACGCGGTACAAGTACAGGTCCGGCTCCGGCTACGTCGCCGCCCCGGACGGCGGGTATATCTGGATGACCATCGCCGCCTCCGCGCAGGCCATGACCGGCGGTTCGAACGCCACGACGCTGGAATACAACTTCAACAACGGTTCATGGTCCACGATCACAACCGGCTCCAACGGCCTTTCCTACAGCCTCGACGAGCGCAACGTCAAGACGCCCGCCAACGCCATCTACCGCAGCACGGTCAGCGCCGGCAGCGATTACACCTTCAAGCTGCGGGTGACGGACAAGGTCACTTGCGGCATCCTGTCGGCGGTGGCCAAGGCGGACGGGGCGTATTTCAGCGTGGAAAAGTATGGCGTGGCCGTGGGCGCGCGGTCCAGCGGCGAAGCCGGGGACAAGAAGTTTGAAGTCGGCAGCGGCTACAGGAGCGTGTTCGACGGGAACGTGCAGGTGGTCGGCGCCACGCTGCTGGGCAGCAGCGCGGAGGTGATCGGCAACCTGGCGGCGGACGGCAACCTGACCGTACAGGGGGCGTTTTACCCGCAAAGCGTGCGGCAGATCTTCCCCGTGGGCGCGGTGTACCTGAGCATCTACAGCACGAACCCGTCCACCTACTTCGGCGGGACGTGGCAGCAGTTCGGGCAGGGGCGCATGCTGGTCGGCGTGGGCACGGGCACGGACGTCAACGGCCAGTCCCGGACATTTTCGTCCCAGATCACCGGCGGCGAGTACACGCACGCGCTGACCATCGACGAGATGCCGTCTCACAACCACAGCTTCGATACCGGCGGCGTGTCGGTGGCGTCGGGCAGCAAGTACAACCGCGTGTACAACGCCAGCAGCTACAGCGCCAGCCACACCTACCAGTCCACGCCGCGGGGCGGCGGCCAGGCCCACAACAACCTGCCGCCGTTCATCGCCGTGTACATGTGGGTGCGTACTTCATAAGGAGGTGTTCTCTTGATCTACTACGAGAACGATGTCATCAATCTGACCCGAGGCGACGACGCGGCGATCACCTTCGCACTGAAGGACAGCGACGGCGCCGAATACACGCTCGGCGAGGGCGAGTATCTGATCTTCGGCGTGAAGGAGACGCCGGACGACGACGCGGAGGTGTTGATCGAAATTGAGTCCGAACCCGGCTCCGCGGTGATCTGCTTCAGCCACGGGGATACCGCCGACCTGCCCGTCGGGTTCTACTCCGCCGAGTGCCAGAAGATGTCGGCTGCGGGGCTCAGGGCCACCGTCTGGCCGAAGCTGGAGGGCGGCAAGCGCACCAGCACCGCAAACCGCCGCAATTTCTGCCTGATGTCCGAGGTGATCCGCACATGAGCAACGCAGTAATCGGAACCCCGCAGACCGTCACGGTGCGGGGCATCGTATCGACCAACGCGGTCGTCGGCAATCCGGCGACGATCGGCAACGCCGAAGCGGTCGCCGAGCTGTACGCGGCCGTGGCGCGGGCGGAGGCCGCCGCGAACGCCGCGGAAGCCAGCGAAGGCGCCGCGGATGCCGCCAGCGCCGCCGCCGTCGCCGCCAGACAGGCGCTGGAAGGGGCTTCCTTCGCCGTCGCCGCGCTGGAGCCCGGCGCTGCGCCGACGATCTCCAAGAGCGTCTCGCCTTCCGGCGCGGTGACGCTGACCTACGGCATCCCCGCAGGCGAGAAGGGCGACACCGGCGCGACCGGCGACAAAGGCGACGCGGGCGATACGGGCCCCCAGGGCCCGAAGGGCGACACCGGCGCGACCGGGCCCAAGGGCGACACGGGCGCGACCGGCGCGACCGGAGCCAAGGGCGACAAGGGCGACACCGGCGATACGGGCCCCCAGGGCCCGAAGGGCGACACCGGCGCGACCGGGCCCAAGGGCGACACCGGCGCGACCGGCCCGGGCGTTGCCGTCGGCGGCAGCGCCGGCCAGATCCTCGCCAAGGCCAGCGGCACGGACTACGACACCGGCTGGATCACCCCGGCGAACAACCTGACCACTACGACAGCCGGCAATGTGCTGGATGCGCGGCAGGGCAAGGCGCTGGCGGACGCCATCTCCGAGAAGTGCGGCGTGCACCGCTTCACAGCCACCCTGCCCGTGAACGGCTGGACGCTGGGGAACGATGGTTTATACAGCAATACCGTGAGCGTTTCCGGCGTGCTGGCGACCGACCAGGCCGGCAATACGGGGCTGGTGCAGAGCGGCAATGCCGCGACGGACGCGCTGCGCCGCGCCGCCTGGAACAGCGTCGTCCGGGCCGTCGCCGGGGCGGGAACGATCGCGTTCTACGCGCTCGAGGCCGCCGAGGTGGAGCTCCCGTTCGTAACGGAGGTGTTCAGATAATGGGTGAATTGTTTCTGCGCGGACAGCGCGGCGGCGGCGGCGGTGGTTCCTCCGGGACGCCCATCGACGACGCCGTCGTGACCCTCGACGCTTCGCTGTTCGCTTATACCGGAACCGCAAAGCATCCCGTAGTCCTCTCTGTCACCCTGGGCGGCGTGACGCTGACCGAGGGCGTAGACTGGGTCTCCTACGGCTGCACTCAACAAAATAACATCGGCAGCTATGCGTTCACGATATTCGGCGTCGGAAATTACTGCGGGAGCATTGTCGTACCGTGGAGAATCGCCAACATCTACGGCGTGCGCTGGGACAAATCTACGTCGACAGCCCTGACACGATTCGGAACTTCCGCGTTGTATCACAGCCCGAGCCCGGCTACATCCGGCGGGACCGGAAGCAGCGCGTTTGACAGCCACCTTCCGTGGAGCGGCGTGGCGCGGGAAACCATCGGCGAGAACGAGATGGTGAAGATCCCGAAATACTGGTTCCGCTGGACGGACGCCGAAGGCGCGCTGTCGCTGGAGATTTCCGACGAGGCGCTGCCGGGCTTCCATACGTCTCCCGCACACGCGGACCGCAGCGACGGCAAGGGCGAGCGCGACTACGTGTACGTCGGGCGATACCTCTGTGATGAAAACTATAATAGTAAATCTGGCGTTATCCCCGTCACAGACGTTAAACGCGCTATCGCCCGCGCCGGCTGCCGGGCTTTGGGCGACGGGTACAGCATGATCGATTTCGCCATGATATGGACGATCCGCATGCTCTACCTCGTGGAGTTTGCCAACTGGAACAGCCAGACGAAAATCGGTAAAGGCTGCGGCAACCACAGCAGCAAGCAGAACACGGGCGAGTCCGACTCCATGAACTACCATACTGGCACGATGACGGGCCGTACCGCTTACGGGGTCGGCGTCCAGTACCGATACATCGAAGATTTGTGGGCGAACGTCTGCATGTTGCTGGACGGCATTACGACGGACGGCACCGCCGCTTATGTCACAAACGTCATTGCAAATTACGGCGATACAACGGAAAACTATACCAAAGTCAGCGACGGACATACGGATGGTGCAGGCGTGATCAAGGGCTGGGATGTTCCGACGACTCCCGGTCTTGAATGGGCGCTGTATCCGAACGCGACGGGCGGGGCAACCTCCTACGAAATCTATTGCACGGATCACAACGGCTATGCGACGAGCGGCTTCAGGGCCGGCATTACGGGCGGATACTGGAACAACAGCGGTTGGTGCGGGCTGTTCTATACGAACGTTACGAACCCGGAAAACGGAAGGAATACGAACGGCACGCGGCTCCAGTATCTGCCGTGATTCGATGGGGAGCGGCGACGGACAGGACGAGGCGGTTCCGTACGGCGGGACGACACAACGGGAGGTGAGTACCCATGACGATCAGGGAACCCGGGGAAGCGATTGACAGGCTCATTCGGATTGCCGAAGCACAGGTCGGCTATCTCGAAAAAAGGAGCAACAAGGATCTCGACAAAAAGACCGCGAACGCGGGCAGCGCGAATTATACCAAGTATAACCGCGACCTGAAGAAGTGGACGGGCGTCGGCAGCATTGACGCCCAGTGGTGCCAGGCGTTTGTCGACTGGTGCTTTATCGAGGCGTTCGGCATCGCCGGCGCGAAGAAGCTGCTGCACGCGTTCACCAACTACACGCCCACCGGCTCCAATGCGTTCAAGAAGCGCGGGCGGTACGTCAGGCGCGGCGGCGGCAAGCCCAGGCGGGGCGACGTGATCTACTTCTACAGCGCGGCGAAGGGCCGCATCGGGCACGTCGGCATCGTCCGCAAGGTCACGAGGACCATGGTGTATACCATCGAGGGCAACACGTCCGGGGCATCCGCGCTCGTCACGAACGGCGGCGGCGTGCAAAAGAAGTCCTACAGGCTGACCAGCACCTATATCGACGGCTACGGCTCCGTGGATTACGGCGCGATCGTCGGCGCGGACTGCGGCGCGCCCGATGTCGCTTCGGACGGGCTTGGCGGCCGCGCGCTGAAAAACGGCATGCGCGGCGCGGACGTGAAGGAGCTGCAGAGCGACCTCATCCGGCTCGGCTACGATTGCGGCAAGTGGGGCGCGGACGGCGACTTCGGCGACGCGACGGAGATGGCGCTGCGGCGCTTCCAGACCCAGCACGACCTCACGCCGACGGGCAAGCTGGACGGCGACACGCTGCTGGCGCTGACCCGCGACCTCGACGCGCTCGCGAAGCCCGTGGAGGGCGCGCAGTACGTGGAAATCGTCGGCGGCAACTGCTACGTGCGCGAGGACCCGACCCGCGACAGCGACCCGCGCGGCGTGGTGCACGAGGGCGCAAAGCTCAAGTACGCCGGCCAGACCTCCCCGGACGGCTGGCTTGCGGTGGTGTACAAGGACAAGCTCGGCTGGGTGAGCGGGAAGTACGGGAGGAAAGCCGCATGAAGTGGAATGACATCACAAAAGTGCTCGCGGCCGCGATCGGCGCGGCGGCGGGCCTGCTGGGGGAGTGGAACGTGCTGCTGACGATCCTCGCGGCGTTCATGGTGCTGGACTACCTGACGGGGCTGATCGTGGCCTGGCGCGGCAAAAGCCCCAAGACCGAGACCGGCGGCGTCTCCAGCCGCGCCGGCTTCGACGGCCTGATCCGCAAGTTCATGATTATGATTGTGGTGCTGGTGGCCACCCTGCTCGACGCCGCCATCGGCAACGCCGCCCGCGTCTTCCAGACCGCGGCGACCATGTATTACATCGCCAACGAGGGCATCTCCATCCTGGAGAACACCGCGCTGATGGGCGTCAGATACCCGGCGTTCCTGAGCAACGCCCTGGAGACGCTGCGGGAGAAGGGGGACAGCGCGGGCGCTGAATGACCGGCGGGCATGGGAAGCGGGCGGCTTCGGGACGATCTGTCCCGGGGCCGCCCGCTTTTTTTGTTTTTGGAGAGAAGGAACCGAGCGCCGTCCCTGACGGGCGCAGAGTTCGGGACGCCGGGGGCGTCGCCCTGCGGCGGGACCGCGCGCGGCCCGGGGTTATTTGCATTTGCGGATGTGCTTCAGCAGGTGGTCGCGCAGCGGCGCGTCCGGCTGGAGAACCAGGATCTCCACCTTTCCGCCGGTGCGGTAGGCGAGGGCGAGGGGCTCGAGCGGGCACTTCGGCTTGACGGCGCGGGTGACGCGCGCGCGGGGATGCTGTCGGCGCACGTCCTCCGGCGTCCCCCAGGCCAGCACCCGGTTCAGCCATACGTCGACCATGAAGCGCTGGTAGCGGCCGTAGCGGTGATGGACGCGCAGCACGTCGTCGTTGGCGGCGTAGTGGTAGGCCATCACGTAGCGGTTCATCAGCACGAGCGCCACCAGCACGCCGTAGGCCAGGAAGCCCAGCGACGCCGCCTGCCCGATCCAGCGCTGCAGCGCGCCGAACACCCACGATCCCAGCAGCACGGCCGCCGCCGTGGCCAGCACGATCCCGACGCCCTGCAGGGGCGTGGGCCGCTCATTCTGCACCGTCTGTTCCAGCATGGGGCGCCTCCGTCAGCTTTTCGAATACGATCTCCGTCGCGCGCAGCGTGTCCTCCAGGTTTTCGCCGGGGTAGGGCAGGGCCAGGTACGCGCCCCGGTTTTGGAACGCGTTCAGCTCGATCAGCCGGTCCATCGGGTCCAGCCGCAGGCCCGCCAGGAAGGAGGTCGTCTCGCCGGTCTCCTCGTCGGTCGTCTCAGCGTAGCAGGGCTCGAGGCCGTACTCCGCCAGCCAGCCGCCGGCCACGATGTCGTCCAGCGGCAGCAGCGCCCCGGCGCGCAGCAGGGCGTCCATGGCGTCCTGGCCGGCGAAGAACACGTCGCCCTCGCCGGTGGCCAGGCGGGTCATCAGCAGCATGCTGCCGGTGTAGTCGGTCTCCGGGTCGGCGAACAGCAGCCCTTCGAAGCTCACGTCGCGGACGTCGCGGCCCTCCGCCTGCAACTGCGAGAGCACGTCCGGGGCCAGCTCGTTCAGCGGCGTCACGTCCAGCGCGCTGTCGGCCAGGTAGAACAGCACGGCCTTGTCCGAGGGCACGCGGGGCCGCGTGGTGAGCCAGAGCAGGTTGGTGAGCAGCGCGCACAGCGCGATCACCACCGCGTAGATGACGAAGTACTTCCTGAGGTGTTCCTTCAGGTTGGCGGCGTTCAACTGGATATCGGGCATGACGGGCCTCCGGAAAAGAAGTTACGTTTATTATAATCCACGGCGCGCGGACTGGCAAGCTTTTTCCCGGAATGGCAAAATCATGAACCGTTTGCGAAGAATGATTGCAATTTTTTTCGGGAAAAGTGTCATAATCATGTCAAAATACGCCCGAAATAGGATTTTTCTCTTACAAAAATATTGCTTTATTTCGAATTATGGTATATAATGAGTGTGTAAATCATAGAAAGTCCCAACGATCCGGCGAGGAGGTGCAGCGTATGAAACGTAAAATGCGGATCGATTTGGCCCTGATTCTGCTCCTGACCGCGTTACTTGCCTTCGGCGCCGCCGCAGCCGAGGGCGCGCCGGAGGGCGCGTTCCCGCTCTCCCGCAACGGCGCGCTGAGCATACAGCGCAGGTATGAAGTCGCCAGCGCGGACACCGGCGTGTACCGCGAGGGCACGTGCTCCACGCTGTGGGGTACGCTGCCGGCGGGGACGGTGCTCCCCGTGGAGCGGCTGTCCACCGGCTTCGTGACCGTGACCGTCAACGGCGCCACCGGCTACATCAACGCGACGGCCACCCGCGCGCTGGAGCGCGGCGACCTGCTCTACGCCACCCAGCCCACGCGCGTGTACAAGCGCCCGAACACCGCCTGCCGCTACATCACCGTGCCCAGGGGCACGACCGTCACCTTCGTGGCGATGTCCGGCAAGATCGTGCAGGTGGAGCGCAACGGCGTGACCGGCTACATGACCATCGACCACCTGAACGCGCTGCCGCAGAATCTGCAGGCGTAAGGCGTAATCGAAACCCCCGGGACCTCGGTCCCGGGGGTTTTTGCGCGGGGCGCGCGCTCGCGGTTTTCCCATCGGAAAAAGTGAAAAGCCCTGTTGACAACCGGTTCTATCTGTGCTATATTAACGGCAGGGTACGAAATTAACATTTTCGTCGTCCTGAACAGAATTTTGCCGGTCGGCCCGTCCGGCCGCAAAAAATAGAAAGAGGGGTACATGTCATGAAGAAAATTCTCGCACTGGTTCTGGTTCTGATGATGGTCGTCGCCATGGGTTCCTGCCTGGCCGAGGCCAAGGACGTCAAGGATCTGAAGCTCGGCTTCATCCTGGGCTCCCGCGAGCACGCGTTCTACCTGAAGATTGAAGAGGGCATCAACGCCGCCGCCGCCGACATGGGCTTCACCGCCGTCGTCGACGAGAGCGACCTGCAGGGCGCCATCGCCACCGAGCGCATCGAAACCATGGTCGTGGACGGCATGGACGCCATCTCCCTGGCCTGCAACGAGCCCGCTGCCTGCACCAACGCCATCGAGGCGGCCGACGCGCAGGGCGTGCCGATGTTCACCTTCGACTGCACCTCCAGCGAGACTGACGTCATCAAGTGCTTCGTCGGCACCGACAACTATCAGGGCGGCGTCGTCGGCGGCGAGGCCACCATCGCCTGGCTGGACAAGCTGGGCATGAAGGACGGCGCGACCGTGGGCATCATCGGCTATCCCGAGCCCCAGAGCTGCATCGACCGTGAGAACGGCTGGATGGAAGTCATGAACGCCAAGAAGGACGAGTACAACCTGAACATCGTCAACATCGGCAACTACAAGGGCGACGCCGGCACCGCCGAGGGCCTGATGCAGGATGCCCTGACCTCCTATCCCGAGATGGCTGTGATCTTCACCGTGGGCGATCCCGCCTGTATCGGCGCGCTGGCTGCCATCAAGGCCGCGGGCGCTTCCACCAAGATGATCGGCTTCGACGCCAACCCCGAGGCCCACGAGGCCATTCTGGATCCCGTGGACGGCGAGATCTGGGTCGGCGACGTCGCGCAGGATCCCTATCAGATCGGCTACAAGATCGCCGAGGAAATGGTGAAGTACCTGACCGAGGGCACCGTGGACGAGCAGACCATCCTGATCGCTCCCTACCTGGTGGACGCCTCCAACGCCGTCAAGCCCGAATAAGGCCGTGACCGCCATGAGACAGTGGCGCTGACGGATTGAACGAGAGCATCCGGCATGCAACGTGGTGTGTCGGATGCTCTTTTCAGATGAATGTACCGAACAGGACAACGTAAAGGGGTGACGAATGTGCAGCCCTGCTTGCAGGCAGTTCATATTACAAAGGTCTTTCCGGGCGTCAAGGCCCTGACGGACGTCTCGGTGGACTTCTATCCCGGCGAGGTGCACGCCCTGATGGGCGAGAACGGCGCGGGCAAGTCCACGCTGATCAAGATCCTCTCCGGCGTGTACACCGCCACGGAAGGCGAAATCCTCCTGGACGGGCAAAAGACCGAGTTCAAGGGCCCCAGGGACGCCATGGACAAGGGCATCTCCGTCATCCACCAGGAGCTGAGCATCGCAAAGGACCTGACCGTGGCGGAGAACATCTTCCTCGGCGAGGAAAAGAAAAAGGGCTGGTTCCTGGACAACCGCGGCATGATCGCGCGCGCCCAGGAGCTGTTGAAGCAGATGAAGATGGACGCCATCATCAAGCCCACCGACGTGGCCGGCGACCTCACCGCCGCGCAGCAGCAGATGGTGGAAATCGCCCGCGTCATCAATAAAAACGCAAAGGTCGTCATCATGGACGAGCCGACCTCCTCCCTGTCCGAGCACGAGATCGACGCGCTGTTCGAGCAGATCCGCATACTGCGCGACAAGGGCGTGGCCATCGCCTACATCAGCCACCGCATGAAGGAGATCTTCGAGATCTGCGACCGCGCCACCGTGCTGCGCGACGGCTGCTTCGTGCGCACCGACCTGATTAAGGATATCTCCGAGCACGACCTGGTGGCCAGCATGGTGGGCCGCGAGATCAACGACTACTTCGTGCACACCGAGCACCACCGCGGCGAGGAGACGCTGCGCGTGGAGGGCCTGAGCCACGGGCGACAGTTCCGGAACGTGTCCTTCACCGCCTACCGCGGCGAGATCCTGGGCATCGCGGGCCTGGTCGGCGCGGGCCGCACCGAGACCATGGAGACCATCTTCGGCGCGCGCCACGCCGACAGCGGCAAGGTGTTCGTCAACGGCAAGGAGGTCCACTTCAAAAGCCCGAAGGACGCCATCGCCCACAAGGTCGGCATGGTCACCGAGGACCGCCGCACCACGGGCCTGATGCTCAAGGCCATGATCAAGGACAACGAGGTGCTGCCCAGCCTGATCTACCACATGAAGAGCATGGGCTTCGCGGACCAGAAGTGGATCGACGCCGTCAGCAAGGAGTACGTGGGCAAGCTGCGCGTCAAGACGCCCAGCGTGGAGACCATCATCGGCAACCTGTCCGGCGGCAACCAGCAGAAGGTCGTGCTGGCCAAGTGGCTGATCGCCGAGAGCCAGATCCTGATTCTGGACGAGCCCACCCGAGGCATCGACGTCAACGCCAAGTCGGAATTCTACACGCTGATGAACGACTTCGTGGACAACGGCGGCACCATCGTGATGGTGTCCTCGGAGCTTCCGGAGGTGCTGGGCGTCAGCGACCGCATCATCGTGATGTGCGAGGGCCGCGTCACCGGCGAGCTCAGCCGCGAGGAAGCGACCGAGCAGAAGATCATGTACCTGGCCAGCCAAGTGGACTGATCGCTTGAGGCATAGTAGAGAGGTGTAAACAAATGGCTGAAAAGAACATCGGAACCAAGCACTCCGGCGCGAAGGAATTCCTGATGAAGAACATGGTGGTCGTGATCCTGGTGGGCCTGATCCTGGGCTTCGGGCTGGGCACGGGCGGCAAGTTCTTCTCCGCGACGAACCTCGTCAACCTGACCACGCAGATGGCCATTAACGCCATGCTGTCCGCCGGCCTGACCTACGTCATCATACTGGGCGGCATCGACATCTCCGTCGGCTCGGTGGCCGCGCTGGCGGGCGTCGTCAGCACGCTGATCGCCGTGCAGATTCCCGGGCTGTCCAAGCTGGGCTCCATCCCGATCCTCATCTTCCCGGCGCTGATCGTGGGCCTGGTGTGCGGCGGCTTCAACGGCTTCATGATCAGCCGGCTGAACGTGGTGCCCATGATCGCCACCCTGGCCATGCAGACCATCGGCCGCGGCCTGTGCTTCATCTTCTCCGGCGGCACCGCCGTTTCCGGCATCCCGAAGACGTACAGCTTCATCGGCGCGGGCCGCTGGCTGGCCACCGAGGGCAACCCCAACGGCTGGATCCCCAACATCACCATCTTCGTCATCATCATGGTGGCCATCGTGCATGTGCTGCTGAGCAAGACCGTATTCGGCCGCCACGTGTACGCCACCGGCAGCAACCAGCAGGTGGCCCACCTGGCCGGCGTCAACACCAAGAACGTGGTGTTCACCGGACACGTGATCTGCTCCATCATGGCGGCCATGGCGGGCGTGCTGAACGCCTCCAAGCTGTGCAGCGGCCAGCCCGCGGCCTGCGACGGCTACGAGATGTACGCCATCGCCGCGACCGTGCTGGGCGGCACCTCGCTGACGGGCGGCAGCGGCTCCGTGGCGCGCGCCATGTTCGGCGTGGCGGTCATCGCCGTCATCAACAACGGCATGAACCTGATGCACATTAACTCCTACTGGCAGAAGGTCGTCATCGGCGCGATCATCCTCTTCGCCGTTATCCTGGACATGGCGCAGAAGAAGAAGAAGGTCTGACCGGCGGCCGTCCGTCGCGACCCGAGGTAAAGCTATGCATTGGTTTGCGGAAACAAGGGAGGATTACTGCCCCCGCTGGTTCGAGGCGATGGCCGGGGCCTTTCCCGAGCGCTGGCGCGCCATGGAGGGCCAGAGCCCCAGCGCCGTGCTGCTGAAGCGCGCGCCCACGCCCGATCGCGTGCAGGTGATCATCAGCGGCGGCGGGTCCAACGGCCCGTTCATCCCCGGCTTCGTGGGGGAGGGCATGGCGGACGCCGCCGTGGTCGGCCCGCCCTACACCGCCCCCAGCGCCTACGCCCTCTACGAGGCGGGCCTGGCGCTGGGCCGGGAGAAGGGCGTGCTGCTGCTGTACAACAACTACATGGGCGACTACCTGAACAACGACATGGCCGACGAGCTGCTGCGGCTGGAGGGCGTGCGCGTGGAGCAGGTGCTCTGCTGCGACGACATGGGCCAGGCCATCGGCGAGCCCAGGGAGAACCGCGGCGGGCGCATCGGCATCGCCTACGTCATCCGCGTCGCCGCCGAGGCCGCCCGCAGGGGCCTGCCGCTGGAGGAGGTGGCGCGCCTGGCGCGCAAGGCCGCCGCGCGGCTGAGCACGCTGTGCGTCACCGTGGACCCGGAGCTCAGCCACGTCACCTACGGCAAGGGCTTTTCCGACGAGCCGGGCTTCCTGGAGCGGGACGGCGCCACCGTGGCGGGCACCGCCGAGGAGACCGTGGAGCTGCTGCTGAAGGACGTCGAGCCCCGCGCGGACGAGCGCGTGTATATGCTGGTGAACCGGCTGCGGCTGACCAGCTATTCCGACAGCTTCGTCATGGCGGGCTGCCTGAAGGCGGCCTTCGAGAAGCGGCGCCCCCTGGCGCAGATGCGCGTGGGCGGTTACATGCAGGTCATGGACGTGTACGGCTATACCGTCACCCTGCTGTGCGCCGACGCCGAGCTGGACGATTACCTCGCCGGCAGCCTCGCCGGAGACGGCTTCCTGCTGTAGCCGCGCGCGACCCGGAGAAAGAGAGACAGACAGATGAACAGGGCCGATTCTTCCGCGCTGCGGGCCGCGATGCTCGCGGCGGCGGACGACATCATAGCCGCCGAGCCGGAGCTGACGCGCATCGACATGGTGATCGGCGACGGCGACCACGGCATCGGTATGAAGACCGGCTTCACCGCCCTGCGGCGGATGCTGCTGGAGAACGAATACCCCACGCCCTACGCGCTGTTCCACGCCTGCGGGCTGTGCCTGGTGAAGAGCATGGGCGGCTCGTCGGGGGTGCTGTTCGGCACGCTGCTGATCGGCGGGCTGGAGGCCATCGAGGGGCTGGACAGCCTGGGCGGGCGCGAGATGTGCGCCTTCCTCGCCGGGGGCATCGACGCCGTGGTGCGCCGGGGCCGGGCGAAACCCGGGTACAAGACCATGGTGGACGCGCTGCTGCCCGCCAAGGCCCGCATGGAGGCGGCGCTGACGCAGACGGACGACGTGGGCCGCGTGCTGGCCGCCGCGGAGGCGGGCGCGCTCGAGGGCGTGGAGGCCACCAAAGACATGCTGCCCCGGCTGGGTCGCTCCAGGGGTTTCCGGGAGACGGCGCTGGGCTGGCCCGATCCGGGCGCGGTCTCGGTGTCGGTGCTGCTGGGCGGGCTCAGGCGCGGCCTGGACGGCGAATGACCAAACTGAAACCATTATTTGAGGAGGTAACCTATGGCACTGGCAAAAGTCAGCGAAATCCTGAAGATGGCGGACCGGGGCAATACCTCGATCATCGCCTTTAACAGCTCCGACTTCAACATGATCCACTCGGTCTTTACCGTGGCCGAGGAACTGAACAAGCCCGCGCTCGTGATGCTCGACCCCCGCCACGCCGCGCTGTGGGGCTGGGGCACGCCGGAGATCTACGCCCACATGGCCATCGAGGAAGCCAAGAAGGTCAAGGTGCCCGTCAGCTTCCACCTGGACCACTGCATGGACTTCGACTTCATCATGCGCGCCATCAAGGCGGGCTTCCCGTCGGTCATGTACGACGGCTCCATGCTGTCCTACGCCGAGAACGTGAAGAACACCAGCGAAGTGGCCCGCGTCGCGCACGCCATGGGCGTGGACGTGGAGGCCGAGTTGGGCCACGTGGGTTTCGCCGCCGACAAGGACGAGGACGACAATGACCTGTACACCAAGGTGGAGGTGGCCGCCCGCTTCTGCGAGGAGAGCAAGTGCGACTCGCTGGCCATCGCCATCGGCACCGCCCACGGCTTCTACAAAAAGACCCCCAAGCTGGACCTGCAGCGCCTGAAGGACATCAACGCCGCCACCGACACCCCGCTGGTGCTGCACGGCGGCAGCGGCGTGCCCGACGACCAGCTGGTGCAGGCCTTCACCATGGGCATCAACAAGTTCAACGTGGGCACCGAGTACTTCCACCTCTACTACCAGACCGTCAAGGAGTACGTGGCCGCGGGCAACGAAGCCATCTTCGACATGCAGATGCTGGTGCAGGAGCGCCTGCAGGCCTACCTGCGCGAGAAGATGCAGCTCTGCCGGCTGTAACCCGAAGCGACGGTCGGGGCCTGTCGGCCCCGATCCACGGCAAGGCCCCCGGAAGCGCGCTTCCGGGGGCCTTCTCATGGCTCCATGGCTCGGTTATTCGATTCCGTCGGCCTTGCCGTCGCAGCCGCAGACCTTCATGCGGCCCATGACCAGCTCCTTCACCGCCGCCATGCCCGCCTTGCAGAACACCTTGGGGTCGAAGGCCTTGGGGTCGTCCTCGGCCACCCTGCGGCAGGCGTCGGTGAACGCCTTCCTGAGCTCGGTGGCGAAGTTCACCTTGCAGATGCCCCGCGCCACGCAGTCGCGCACGTCCTCGTCCGTCAGGCCCGAGGCGCCGTGCAGCACCAGCGGGATGTCCACCACCTTGCGGATCTCGGACAGGCGCTCCTTGTCCAGCACCGGCGTGCCCACGTAGAAGCCGTGGGCCGTGCCGATGGCCACCGCCAGGGAGGTGACGCCGGTCTGCTCCGCGAAGGTCCGCGCCTCCGCGGGGTCGGTGTTGGTGTCGGCGTCGGCGACCAGGTCGTCCTCCTTGCCGCCCACCTTGCCCAGCTCCGCCTCGCAGGGGATGCCCACCGCGCGGGCGACGTCCGCCACCCGGCGGCTGACGGCGACGTTCTCGTCGAAGGGCAGCTTGGAGCCGTCGATCATCACCGACGTGTAGCCCGCCTTGATGGCCTGCACCGCCAGGTCGAAGCTGCTGCCGTGGTCCAGGTGCAGGCACACTGGCACGGTGGCCTTCTTCGCCTCCGCCGCGACCATGGCGGCGAACATGTCGAGGCTGGCATAGCGGACGGTGGAGGGCGTGGTCTGCAGCATCACCGGCGCGCGCAGCTCCTCCGCGGCGGCGATGATGGCCTTGACCATCTCCATGTTCTCACAGTTGAACGCGCCCACCGCATACCCGCGCTTCTGGGCGTCCAGCAGCATTTTCTCAGAGGTTACCAGGGGCATGATACGGCCTCCTTCATCATGTCGTCGCGTACTCGTAGTCGTTCATGAAGCGTATGACGCCGTTGAGCGCCAGGGCGCGGGGATCCATCTCCAGCGCGCCGGCCCGCACGGCTTCAAACTCGATGGGCAGGAACTGGTGCAGCATGTTCATCGGGATCTCGTATTTGCGCAGGTTGTCGAAGAGCTTTTCCATGGCCGCCTGCACCGGGGGCAGGCCGATGTAATAGCGCGCGCGGTCGGAGAAGCTGTAGCGGCGGGCGAGGCGCAGCGCGCGCTCGTCGCCGTGGTAATGCTTCTTCCAGTTGCCCGGCTGCTCCAGCATGACCTGCTCCAGCACCTCGGGGAAGTGCGCCTGCTCCTCGGGCGGCACCAGCTCGCGCTCCATGAACGTGAGCGCGAACAGCGCCTCCCGCAGGCCGTAGGTCAGCGCCGGGCCGACCTTCAGGATGGCGATGCCGTCCTCCACCATCCGCTTCAGGCATTCGGCGCTCTGGTAGTCGGTGGAGTGGCCCTCGAACACGATCTCCGGGTAGTCCGCGAGCGCCGCGCTCAGCGCCCGGGCCTTGTCGGGGTCGTACAGGAACACCTGGTCGTCGCCGAACTCCACGCCGGGCTGCACCACCACGGCGACCACGTCGTTCCAGCCGTCCCCGAGGCCCGCCTCGCGGAAGCAGCGCCGGTAGGTTTCCACGGTGTCGCGGAAGGCTTCGGGCCTGGTCACGGCCAGCGCGTCCTCCGCCTCCTGGGCGCCGCCGGGGATGGGCACCTCGGAGCCGATGACGAACACCGGGCGCGGGGCGTCGGGGCGTTCCCGCCGCAGCTCGTCGTAGGCGCGCATGCAGACCCGGTAGAGCCGCACGCCGCGCCGCGCGACGGTCTCGGTGGCCAGCGCGCCGTCGGGGTCGTCCGCCAGCTTCATGCTGGTGTCGAGGTGGATCTTGGTAAAGCCCGCGCGGACGAATTCATAGACCAGCGCCTCGGCCTTCTCCATGGCCTCGGCCTCGGGTTCGCCCTGCCAGGTGAGCGGGCCGAGGTGGTCGCCCGCCAGGATGAGCCTCGACTCCGGCACGCCGATGCGCTCCGCCAGGTCCAGCACCAGTTTGTAGAAGTCCGCGGGCCGCATGCCGGTGTAGCCGCCGAACTGGTTCACCTGATTGGCGGTGGCCTCGATGAGCACCGGCCGGTCCAGCGCCTTCGCGCGCAGGAGCGCCGCCTCCAGCGCCAGCTCGTTGGCGGTGCAATAGGAGGGGATGCCGCACGCCTCGCCCGCGCGGCGGCGGTCGATCATCTGCTGTATGGGATGTCTCACGGAATCCCCTCCCTATGCGTTGTCCGCGATCATCTTCTCCACGGTCGCCCGGGAGATGTCGCCCTCCATCGGGCCGAAGGCGGCGGCGTTCAGCGCGCCGGCCGCAGCGCCCATCCGCGCGGCGTCCTTCAGGCTTTTCCCCTCCGCCAGGCCGCAGACGAACGCCGCGTCGTAGCTGTCGCCCGCGCCGGTGGCGTCCACCTGCGTGACTTTGTAGACGCCCATCGTCTCCGCCAGGCCGTTCCGGTCGTAGATCTTCGACCCTTCGCTGCCCGCCTTCAGCACCACAAGCTCCAGGCCCGGGTTGTCCGCGAACGCCTTCGCGATGGCCTTCTCCAGATCCTCCTCGCCCGTGATCATCCGGATTTCCGAGCGCCCCGGCATGAAGATGCTGCAGTTCCGGTAGACCTCCTGCACCACGTCCATCGCCTTCGGGTCGCGCAGCATCTCCAGCCGCACGTTCGGGTCGAAGCTCACCTTCGCGCCGTTCGCCTTCAGCATGCGCATCGTCTTCACGATCTCCTGCCCGAACGGGATCGACGCCATCAGCGAGCAGCCCATGATGTGGAAGTACCGGCAGTCCTCCAGCCCCTCCAGCGTATCCGGCGCCTTCGCCATCACCGCGGGGGTGTTGTTGATGTGGAAGATGAACTTGCGCTCGCCGTCGGCGAAGTACGTCACGAACGCCGCGCCCGTCGCCGCCGCGTCGCTCACCAGCACCCGGCGGGTGTCCACGCCCACCTGGTTCAGCCGGTCCAGTATGTTCTTGCCGAAGTCGTCGTTGCCCACGCCGGAGATGATGGCCGTGCTGTGCCCCAGCCTGGCCGCCGTGCTGGCAAAGATGCCCGGCGCGCCGCTGGGGAACGGTCCCCGGAAGTATTCGCCGGTCGCAAACAGCTGCACGTCCTCCTTCGCCCGCATGATCTCCACCAGCAGCTCGCCCATGATTGCGATTTCCGCCATATCGTGTCACTCCTTTTCCGTCGCCGCGCGGGGCCGACCCGCCCCATGCGCCGCATTTTCAGGGAAGGCGCGCCGCCTCCCCGCATAATCCAAGTATAACACAACTGCCATCCCCGCGCAATCGGGAATCCGCAAAAGCGCGACGTTTTGGCGCCCTTTCGACGCCCGTCACGCGCCGCCCAGCGCCTCGAGCGCGGCGCGCACGGTCTCCTCAAGCGTCAGCCCGTCCTCGTCGACGGTCACGTCGGCGTAGCGCCGGTACAGCGCCGTGCGCTCCTCGTACAGCTCAAACAGGGTCTGCCCCTCCCGCAGCGCCACGCCGCGGCCCCGAATGTCGTGCAGCCGCGCCTGCAGGGCGGGGAAGGGCACGTCCAGGTACACCACGCGGCCCAGCGCCTGGAGCCGCGCCATGCCCCGCCGGCCGTACACGGCGCTGCCGCCGGTGGCGATTACGGTGCGGCTCGCGGAGAGCCCGGCGCACACGTCGTCCTCGATGGCCAGGAAGCCCTCCAGCCCCTCGTCGAGAAGGATGCGGCTGAGCCTGCGGCCCTCGCGGCGCTGGATCAGCAGGTCGGTGTCGATGAAGTCGTAGCCCAGCACCTTGGCCAGGATCACGCCCACGGTGCTCTTGCCGGAGGCGGGCATGCCGATGAGTATGACGTTGTCGCCGCGCATATTGGTCCTTCCTATCTCGCGTGTTCAGGCCCGCCGATGTCCACGGCGAGCGGTTCCTTTGCAAATACCTGGCAGCCCAGGCGGTAGCCGTCCGAGAGCTCCGCCTCGGTGAACCATACGCGGTCCATCGCGTTGATCGCGGCGTTGCCGCGGACGATCCGCACGCGGCACTTCCCGCAGCTTCCGCGCCCGGCGCAGGCCGTCAGCAGGTGGATGCCGCGCTCGAGCAGGACGTCCTGCAGCCGAGCGTTCGCGGGGCATTCGACGATCATGGCCGGTCCTCCCTTCCGCCGAGGAAGCCCCGGACGGCGGCCATCGTCCGCGCCAGCGCGTCCAGGTCGGCGTCGATGTCGCCCGTCTCCAGCGAGTGGTTCGCGCCGGGCGTCAGGTGCAGCGGGACGCCGTGCGCCGCGCACAGCCGGGTGATCTCCGCCGTGTCCGCCCACGGATCGGCGGTGCCGTGGAAGGCGATCGCGTCGCCGTCCAGGCAGGCAAAGGTCTCCGCGAGCGGCGTGAGCAGCACGCTCTTCACGCGGAGCCCCTTTTCCCGCGCGTAGCGGGCGGCCACCGCGGTGCCGATGCTCTTGCCGATGAAGGCGACTTCCCCGCAGGCGTTCCAGTCGACGTCCGCCAGCAGCGCCTCCGCCTGCGAAAAGGCACTGTCGAAGACCAGGCGCATCTTCTCCGCGTCGCCCTTGACGCCCTTCGGGAAGTGGCCGTAGGGCACGGGCAGCACCTCGTAGCCCAGCGCCCGCGCCAGCTTCGCGGCGTAGTAGAGCAGGGGCTTGTCGCAGGTATAACCCACGCCGGGGAAGAGCACCGCGATGCGCGCGTGCGCGCGGCCGGGAAGGGGAGAGGAATCCTTCGTCATGCGATTTCACCTGCCTTCGTGGGAAACGGGTTCACAGCGTCATGTATGCTGAGCCCGCCGCGACGTGCAGTCGCGGCGGGCAGGCGCCAAGTCGGTCGGGGGTTTATTTGAATTTTTCCCGCGCGGCGTAGGAGGTGTGCAGCAGCTTGTGGGCCAGGTGCCCGTTGGGCTCGCCGAGGAACTTCTCGTACAGCTCGATGATCTGCGGGTTGTTGTGGCTCTGGCGCACGACCTGCCGCTCGTCCTCGGAGTAGAGGGCCTGCGCGCGCTTCTCCTTGTAGGTGTCGAGGATATCATCATCCTCGTCGGGCAGGAACACCGGGCGCACGTAGGGCTGGCCGCCGCCGTTGATGGTTGATGCAGCCGCCGGGGCAGCCCATGATCTCGATGAAGTGGTACTTGCTCTTGCCCGCGCGGATCTCGTCCAGCAGCACCTTGGCGGACTTCATGCCCGAGGCGATGGCCACGTTCACGACGGTGCCGTTGATGTCGATGCTCGCCTCGCGGATGCCCGCGTCATGGCCGCGCACGGCGGTCAGCTCGATGGGGTCGTGCTCCTTGCCGGTGAGCTTGAAGTAGACGGTCCTCAGCGCCGCCTCCATCACGCCGCCGGTGACGCCGAAGATGACGCCCGCGCCGGTGTAATCGCCCATGATGTCCTGGTCCCAGGGCTCGTCGGGCAGGCGGCGGAACAGCATGCCGCTGCGGCGGATCATGCGCGCCAGCTCGCGGGTGGTGATGACGGCGTCCACGTCCGGAATGCCGTCCACCTTCTCCTGCTCGCGCTCCTTTTCAAACTTCTTGGCGGTGCAGGGCATGACGGACACTACGAACACGTCCTTGGGGTCGACGTTGTTCTGCTTGGCCCACCAGTGCTTGATGATCGCGCCCTGCATCTGGTGCGGGCTCTTGCAGCTCGACAGGTGGGGCAGCAGGTCGCCGTAGTTGTACTCGGCGTAGTTGATCCAGCCGGGGGAGCAGGAGGTGATCATCGGCAGCACGCCGCCCTCGGTCAGGCGATGGAGCAGCTCCGTGCCCTCTTCGATGATGGTCAGGTCCGCGCCGAAGTTCACGTCGTACACGCGCTCGAAGCCGAGCCTGCGCATGGCCGCGGCCATCTTGCCGGTCACGGGCGTGCCGATGGGATAGCCGAATTCCTCGCCCAGCGCCGCGCGCACCGCGGGGGCCGCCTGGGCGATGACGTGCTTGCCGGCCTTGAAGGCGGCGTCGATCTTGTCGATCTCGCTGTGCTCCATCAGCGCGCCGGTGGGGCACACGTTCACGCACTGGCCGCACTGTATGCAGGGCGAATCCGCGAAGGAGCGGTTCTCCGCCGGGGAGACGAAGGTGTTGAAGCCGCGGTTTTCGAAGCCCAGGATGCCCAGGCCGTGGGCGTTCTTGCAGCGCTCCACGCAGCGGCCGCACAGTATGCACTTGCTGGTGTCGCGCACCAGGCCGGGCGCCAGCCGGTCGATGTGCCGCTCGGAGTAGCCGCCGGCGAAGGCGTCGTCCCGCGCGCCGGTGAGCTGCGCCACGTGCAGCAGCTCGCAGTGGCCGTTCTTGTCGCACTGCTGGCAGTTCTTGTTGTGGTTGGAGAGCAACAGCTCCACGCTGTGCCGGCGGGCATCCACCGCCGCGGGGCTGGAGATGCGGATTTCCATGCCCTCGGACACGGGGTACACGCAGCTCGCCACCAGGCCGCGCGCGCCGGTGGCCTCCACCAGGCAAACGCGGCAGGAGCCCTGGTTGCACTCCCCGTGGTTGAAGGCGCACAGGGAAGGAATCTCATAGCCGCAGGCCTTGGCGGCTTCGAGGATGGTCAGCCCCTCCTCGACCTGATAGGGAATCCCCTCGATTTTGATGTTCAGCATATTTCTGCGCACCTCCCGTTATCGCTTCTCGATGGCGCCGAAACGACACACGCTGATGCAGGAGCCGCACTTCACGCACTGGGTCGAATCGATCTTCAGCGAGGTCATCTTGTGGCCCGGCGCGATGTAGTCGGTCTTGTGGATGCAGTCCACGGGGCAGCCCCTGTGGCACATGCCGCAGCCGATGCACTTGTCCGGGTCGATGTAGTACTCCATCAGGTTCTTGCACACGTGGGCGGGACACTTCTTGTCCACGATGTGGGCGATGTACTCGTCCCGGAAGTGCGCGAGGGTGGAGTTGATGGGGTTGGCCGCCGTCTGGCCCAGCGCGCACAGGGAGTTGGCCTTCACGGTGCGGCTCAGCTCCTCCAGCGCGTCCAGGTCCTCCATGGTGCCCCTGCCCTCGGTGATGCGCGTCAGGATCTCCAGCATGCGCTTGGTGCCGATGCGGCAGGGCGAGCACTTGCCGCAGGACTCGTCGCAGATGAACTCCATGTAGAACTTGGCCACGTCCACCATG
>CADBCY010000003.1 GCA_902793325.1 uncultured Eubacteriales bacterium | reverse complement strand
AATCCTGTGTCGAAAAAACTAAACTATCTCTAATCCTAGAAGGTTAGCTTATCACAAGAAATTGCTTTAGCACAGACGTAGTTGTTTTTGACGCTTACTCACAACAGTCGTGTGAGCACAGTAAATGATATCGAGGTTTCAGATCCATGATACCTTCAAAGGTCTGAAGCAAATGGTATCGCCGCCCAGCAGCCATAACAAAAACAGCCCGAACAGGTTGTCTTCAACGACATACCTGTTCGGGCTGAGTATATTCAGAGGAATAGAGCTCTCATATAATCCTACAAGGTGTGCAACACTCTGATTATCTCCACTTGATCTCCCTCGCAAAGGTAGAATATCCGATAATTCTCGCAGTTCAGGACCCGATAATCGGTATGGATAGAGAGGACATCGTCCAATGGCATGCCTCTCTCAGGCATGTTCCGTAGGTTTTCGATACTTGTCCGGAGCAGCTTGAGAATGTGCAGGGTAGCGTCTGGATTGGCTAGCTCATCACTGATATAATCACGGATGCTGATCAAATCTCTTCGCGCCACCCCGAATGAATATCCAACCCTAACCGGATATCCCGCCTTTTTTCATCCCGCGATTAATCCGAGCTGAATTATAACGTCTTGTCATGCATAAACGCTGCTTAAATATGTATACCGAACAATCCACAAATTGCTTTTTTAGCTTCTTGATCCTCCATTCCTATGGACCTCAATTGCATTGCATAAAACAGGATTTCTATGATTTTCAGATCAGATAAATGCTCAGGTATAATTTCATAATCCATGTTTCCATGGGCAAAGGCATTTCTTAATGCATTTAGTCTCTCTCCACATTTCTTTACTATTGAAGGAGTGTTCTTGCCATATTCTCGAACAATAAACTCATCCATTATTATACTGTGTAGTTTTACTGCATTTATTACTCGATCACCGAAGCTGGTATCCAGTTTTTCTATACTTTTCTTAATGCTTTTTGCTTTGTTTTTTTTCTTGCCTGAGTATTGCGCAATTAATTCATCTACTTTTCTTAATACATCTGATTTTGCTTCAAGATATGCCTTTGACCGGATTTTATCTTCAGGGAATAAGCGCCTATACTCTTTCTCGAAGGCAACACAATCAAATATCATCCGGTCGGGTTCGTATGTATTCCTTTTGGCATAAGAATCTGGAATATGAGTGGTATAAACTTTATCATCAACACAGTCTTGCAAGAGATGCCCCAGTCTCTCTCCTAAAACTGAGCATGGTATTATTCTCTTTTTCAGTTCTTGGTTTTGTTCTTCATTGCCTCTATCAATTATAGCGTATTTCCCATAAGTATTTCTTTTTCCTTCTTGATACACAGAAAACACTTCAGCCTCATTTAATCGCATAGTTTTACGATTGCAGAGGAAATAGAAGCACTTTCTAATGCTATAAAGAAGGTCTTGTATAATATCAACATTCCCTTCTTTTGAAAAAGCAAATATCAGTCTGCTCTTCGCCGTTAAAGGCTGTATTGTATCATTTTTGTAAGATGCATATCGTTGTCCAAATATGTCAATTTCAACATCTCCTATTCGTATGTTTCCACAAGGATATTCTTTCTCTCGCTTGGTTTCAACCGATACCGACTCGATTCCCTTTTTAGTATCGTCAAACTCAAGTGTACTAGAAAAAGCATGTGACGCTTCAAGAAAATAGTTTATTTCATCACCCTGGATATAAAACCCTCGTATTGAGTTTTCGCGGGATTCTAATAATGGTGTCCTTTTGCCTTCTGTTGCTTTAGGTGCAGAGCCGGCATCTTTTACATACATAGTGGTTGTCTTATTATACTCAAAGATGGAGTATACTTCAAATGACAGAAAGCCATTATCATTAGAAGGATTGTTAACCACATTAAAAATAATATCCTGTCCCTTGCTTGTAGTTCCAGTCAGGTTTATATGATTAATGAACTCACGTTTTTCGTTATTCATAAGACCATTATGAAAAAGATCTCCTATCGAAGGCTTGTCCTTAAGCAATACTCTTTCATCCGGTGGGAAAAGCGATAAGCATTCATCTTCATAGTAGAATGGATACAGTATTTCATTGTAATTAAGAAAGCCTTTAATGGAGTCCACTAAATAACACCCTTTCTAAATTGTCCAGGGAAAGTGTCGAATTACCATAAGAAGTGAGTTTGTCATCACCCCAAGTGTTATTCATATTTCCTTCTGATTTCCTTAGCTGTATATTCAAGCTCAGGGTAGATATAATCCGCACCTATTCCTATATTCGATAAGTCCTTAAGAATCCGCTTTTTATTCTTCGCCTCAATGATAATGCTGCAAAAGGCGTCTTGTATTATTGTGCTACTGAGTTCCTTTAATCCTTCCGTCATTAAAAATCTATTGCTCATTTGATCCCAAAATTTGTCATATTCATACTCTACTTTATATGAATCATAAACTCTTCTGAAATATGTATCTGAAAGTATTGATGTCGCATCCAGCCCTTTGTTATCTTTGGGTTCTATTCTCATCGCTTCCTGAAGCTTCTTTTCATCAATCTTTCCTCGTCCATACTCTTTGATTGCGTCATTAATTCCAAGTTCTTCTAAATGTTTCAAAACATAATAATATCTATCACGCAAGTTATTAGGAAAAACCATGAAAACGCCAGCTTGGTTGGCAATCCTCTGATTCCAGTATTTGGGTCTCACTACTGTCGTGGTATTATAGATATAGCACTCTGCCATATATTTTTTCAAGGGCATCTTCTCATCACATAAATACTCATCAATAGTGTAATTGTCATCAAAAGGTTTCTTGATAGCAGCAGAGCATATTGCGTTAACATATACAGATGAATCATTTTTCAGTTCTGTGCCATGGCAAAGAATCCGCCCATTCTTCGACGGTTTCGACTCGCACGCAAAGTAAAGTGCCACAAGTGGGTTTAGTGAAAAATCGAGCAACCTGGTCGGCAACCCATAATGCTGCATCTTCGCAAGAGTATCAAAATCTGTAAGACCACTAAACGCATCAGGACGACGGGTAAGAAAATCATTGATTAAATCCATTTCCATATCAGGGACTGGTTTTTCAATCCTGGCCAATCCAGGAAGCAGATTATAGTTTTCATCAACCATACCCCGATAGATCACTGTTTCCCATTCTATGCCATCTTTGTTTGCTGAAGAGATCATTGTAATTATTCGAATATAATCAGACAGATTGCTAATACAAAATGTTGGATGTACATAATACTGCTCATCTTGTTTAACTATGTCAAAATCCTTTGCAACCCTTTTCTCGACCAATTGAGCAAATGTTACCCTATTCATTGTATTCTCCATATCACTAATACATCATTTGTCGTCAATCAAGGAATAGTGCTCTCATATAATCCTGCAAGGTGTGCAACACTCTGATGATCTCCACCTGATCTCCCTCGCACAGATAGAAAATCCGATAATTCTCGCATACCAGGAATCGAAAATCGGTATGGACGGAGAGCACGGCATCCAGCGGCTTTCCACGCTCCGGCATGTCCCGGAGGCTTTCGATGCTGGTGCGGAGCAGCTTGAGGATGCGCAAGGCGGCGTCGGGATTCGCCAGTTCATCGCTGATGTAATCGCGGATGCCGATCAAATCCCTTCGCGCCGCCGGGGAAACGATCACGTTTGCCATGCTTACACACCCAGCCCTTCGAAGGCCTCGTCGATGGTCAGGCCGCCTTCCCTGCGCAGGGATTCCACGCCCCTGGAAAGCTCGGTCAACAGGCGGATCGTCGCAAGCTGCTTTTCGTAGTCCGCGATGCTCTGGACGACATATTTCCCACGGCCATTCTTGGTGAGGTACACCGGCGAGCCGTCGTCGCAATGGCCCAATACCTCGCCATAGTTTTTCAGATCGGACACCGGTATAATGCTCGGCATGAAGCTCAACTCCCTCCATTCGATTGTCGTCGTCTTCCCTGTGGGAGCCGACGCCCTGGAAAACGTTCCGTTTCCCCGATCAGCATTATACCAGAATTTCACCCAAAATTCAACGGTAATTTCCACCCGAAATCAGATCTGGCACAAATGCGCCGCAGCATCAAGAATGCTGCGTAAATTCATTTTGCAGGATGCAGGATTATTCCTGCAACTCGCTTTTTCCGTCCTATATCCCATTTTCAGAGCCGTTTAACACTCCATTTTGCCCGAAAAAGTACTCCGTGCAGATTTTGGTGCACATAATGGAGCAGATGCCATTGAAATCGTGTGTTATATAATAGGATAGTTTCCCAAAATTTGCCCCCAAATTTGGTATTTCATACCCGGAGTGTCATTGGTTCGAATCCGATCGCCGGTACCATGAAAATCCGTGAGGTTTGCGAAAACCTCACGGATTGTTTTTGTGCGCTTATGGGCGCGCGCCGGTCGCGGGGCCCCGATGGCGGGCGTCCCAGGCGACCCCATCGCCCGGGCCGGGATAGCGCCGGAGCGCGCACGGCCTGCGGGCGGGAAGCCGGGTCACGCGCCGGGGGCGGGGGAAGCGTCCGCCAGGCGGATCGTCAGCACGTTCATGCCGAGGAGGTTCTGGTAGTTCACTTCCTCGGCCAGGCGGAAGACCAGCCGTATGCCGACGTTGGCGATGGGGTCCTCACCGGCCGTCATCTCGTACCACTCCTGGGGGTTGAACGCGATGCAGTCGTCCTTGATGCGCAGCACGACGCCGTCCTCGCGGAGCACCACGCGAACCTCGACGATGTGCTTCTTCCGGTCCGCCCGGAAGCCGTGGCGCACGATGTTGCCCGCCATCTCCTCCAGGCACAGGCCCGCGTGCGTGCCGGTCCTGCGCGCGATGCCGTGCTCGTCGCAGAACGCCTGCACCCGCTCGGCCGTCTGCGTGACGTCCCGCATGTCGCGCAGGTTCAGCACCAGCCGCTCGCCCGTGCCGAAGTCGGCGGGCAGCAGCAGCCACTCGTCCAGGGTGCGCGGCCAGCGCCGGCTGCGGACGACGGCGTGGAGTATGGAGACGACGATGGTAATGCCGATGCCGATGGGGAAAGCCAGCCACACGCCCAGCGCGCCGAGCCTCGGCGCGAGCAGCAGCGCGGGGATCACCATGCTGAAGAAGCCGTCGATCAGGGAAACCAGGTTCACGAACAGGTGATGTCCGGCCGCCTGGCAGTAGTTGGAATAGGCAATGCAGACCAGGATCGGCGGGATGCAGCCGGCGTATATGGCAAACAACTGCCGGGTCATGCGGAACACCTCGGTGCCCATGTCCGGGAAGAAGATCATGGCCAGCGCCGGCGACAGCAGGAATACGGCGACCGCCAGCCCCAGCATCATGGCCATGACGTAGGAGGAGACAATGCAGATCAGGGACAGCAGGCCCTCCCGGTTTTCCTCGCCGATAAACACGCTGGAGAGCATGCGCACCAGCGAGCCCGTGCCCAGCGCGACGGCCAGTATGAGGCCGTTGACCATGTTGAACGAGGACAGCGCGGTCAGGGCGTCGCTGCCGGAACAGGCGAGCAGTATGCGGTTGATGACGAGGCCGCGCGCCGCGAGGCAGGCCACCAGCAGGGCGTTCGGGAAGCCGATCCTGACGACCGGAAGGAGCTCGCGCCAGTCGATCAACCGCACGCTGGGCTTGAGCTGCGCCCGCTTCGTGAAGTAGAACTGCACGATCACCAGGAAGTACGCCCAGTTGGCGATGGCGGTCGAAAGCGCCAGCCCCCACACGCCCATGCCCCAGACGGCCACGAACAGGATGTCCAGCACCACGTTGACCGTTATCATGACGACGATGCCCATGTGGCCCAGCTTCTCCTGGCGCTCGAGCTGCAGGCTGGCGGCGAACTGCTGCCCCACGAGCTGCGGGATGATGCCGAAGGCATAGCCCTTCACGTAGACCATAAGCGCGCCCCGGAGCTCCGCGTTGGCGCCGAGGATGTCCGCGATGGCGCCCGGTGCGACGAAGCTGGCCGCCGTCAGGAGCGCGCCGATCGCCAGCGCCGTGACGATGCCCAGCGAACAGACGCCGCGGGTCCTGTCGATCTTGCCGGCGCCGAGGCTGCGGCCGCTCAGCACCGATACGCCGCCCAGCAGTATGGCGCCCGCAGCCTCCAGCACGCGCAGCATCGAAAAATACAGGCCGACCACGCCCACCGTGGTCAGGTCGATGAAGCGCGCCGCGATGACGCCGTCCACGATGGTGTTGATCGACCCCATGGCGACGATCGCCACCTGCACGGGCAGCAACCTGAAGAACAGGTTTACAAGCATTGGGTCTTTGCCGCGAAGTATGCCGTGTTTCATGGTATGGCCCCCGTTTCAGGCGGTCTGTTCGACGATCACCCGCTGCTGCGTGATGGCGTAGGGCGTGCGATCCGACACGACGGCCCGGCAGTAGTCCAGCGTCTTCTGCATCTTCTCCGCCACATGCCGGATGTGCGCCAGCGTCGGGCCGTCCGCTTCCTCGACGTGCAGCGTGAACGCATCCTCCGTCACCTCGAGCGTCCGGATGGCCCGCAGCGTCTTGTACCACAGGATATCGTATTCCCTCGTCATGGATTCGAGGTCGTACAGCAGGATCGGATTGCGCGCCGAGGTGGCGTCGATTTCATCCGCCAGGCGGATCAGCGCCGCCAGGTAGGGCAGGCAGATCGCGTTCCCGCCCGGCACGGGCAGCGCCGCGGGGTATTCGCGCTCGTCCGCCAGGTCGGTCTTGCGATGGCCGCGCGCGATCTGGATGATCGCCCAGCGGTGCGCCTCCGACGGGATCTCGAACAGCTCGGCGTATTTGCGAATGAACTGCCCGGAGAATTCGTGGTGGAAATCCCGGATGATCGTCGGCAGGTCATCGCGGCTGTGGGTATCGAAGTAGCGCCCGAAGTCGATCTCCGCGGAGAACAGCTCGTAGTCCTGCATGGTGATGCCCATGCCGGTGTCGTGCAAATAGCAGCCCATCAGCAGCGCGTACAGCTCGTCCGCGTTGAGCCGGTCGATCTGGCTGCCGATCAACTGATTGCAGAAATCGATGACCGTCATGGAATGCAGGTTCGTATGATCCGTGAACTCGGGAAAGAGCAGCTTGTATTTGGAGAGGTTGTGCTGCAACGCGAACACCGCGTCGGTAAAGCGCCTGTGCAGCTCCGGGTCGAGCCGCATGAGCCGGCGCTCCATGGCAAAATCGCTGTCGTCCGCCATCCGCTCAACTCCCTCCGCACGCCCTTCGGGCCGCGCCGCATCCGTCGGTTCCGCACAGCCTTTCCCCCGCGTCCCGAGGTTTTCATCGTGTTAACAGTATAACATATTAAGCTATTATATGCAAGAAGGAATGTCGCGCCGGGCCGCTGTCGCAGGGCCCGGCGCGGGGAGGGGCGGCGTCAGGGCTCGGCGTCGGGGTCCGACGGCTCCGCTTCGTCGTCGTGCCGCGCCGCGAGGCTCAGTTCGCGCTCCAGCGCCTCGTGCTTTTTGCGGAACAGCCGCTGGATGTACAGCATGATGCACAGCCCGATGAAGATCACGCCGAGCATCAGCGAGCCCTCAAACCGCAGCGTCTCGCGCACGACCTGCACCGTTTCCGCCGCCATCAGCTGCTTGCCGAGCCACATCAGCACCGAGTAGAGCAGCAGCGCGAACATCACCGTGCCGGAGGCGGAGGTGCCGCTGTAGTCCGACGCGCTGGAGCGGGATACGATCCGCAGGTAGAACAGGAAGCCCAGCAGGCACCACAGCGCCAGCATCTGGAACGCATTGGCGTCCATGGTCTCCAGCACCGAGATCCTCGGAATCAGCTGCGTGACGGCGAACACCACGGACGCCGCCGTGCCCAGCGCGCCCGTGACCATGACGGCGCGGTTGCGGGCCTCGCGCGCCAGCTTCAGGGCGGAGACCGAGGTGTAGCCGAAGGCGATGATCGCCCCGAAGGCGGTCAGCTCCATGAAGCACTGCAACGCGTTTCGCCCGAACATGGAGACGCCGATGGAGATCAGCATGATGAACAGTATGCTGTAGGTCGTCTCCGCGAACTTCTCCGACAGGATGCGGTCCTCCGCCATCGTCGAGAGTATGCGTGCGGTGGCGCGGTACGCCGCGATCATGCCCGTCAGTATGGCGGCGACGGCGGCGACGGCCATCATCAGGAGGCCCGGCGCGCCGATGACCGCCCTCGCCGCATAGAAGGTGGGGATCGCGGCGATCCCGCTCAGCTCGCCCAGATCCGCGATGTACGCCTGCCACGAGGCGTATCCGTCCGGCGCCGCGCTGACGCTGACGAGCGTCAGGCAGGCGTAGACGAGGCCGCTCAGCAGGATCGACGCGAATATGATCCAGCGCGAGCTGCGGGTCTCAAAATCGAAGTGCGCCGTCTCCAGCGAGATGACCTCGAAGCCCACGAACGCCCAGGGCGTCAGCATCACGATGGAGAACACCGCGTGGGCCTTATTGCCCCCCTGGACGCCGAACGCGCCGCGCAGCGCGTCCAGGCGCAGGTGCGGCAGGCACATCGCCGTGACGATCAGCACGCAGGCCAGCAGGATCACCACCAGCACGGTCTGCAGGCGCTGCAGCAGCGGCTTGGCGTTGATGAACAGCAGGCCCACGATCGCCAGCGCGACGATCGAGGCGCCGACCTCGCCCATGAAGATGACGTTCCCGCCGATGTTGTAGTAATTGAAGCCGACCTGGAGGCGGCTGCCGAACACCGCGCGGATGACGATGAACAGCGAGGTCGCGTTCAGGAATACGATCGTGAGGTAGGACAGGCAGAGGAACCAGGCGCACAGGAATGCGTGATCCCGGCCCAGCGCGCCCTTCGTGTAGGTGTACACGCCGCCCGTGCCGGGCCTGTGCCGCATCAGGAAGGCGAAGTTCGCGCCGATGACCAGCATCACGACCACGCCGATGGCCATGGCGATCAGCGTGCCGAGCGGGCCGGCCACGGGCAGGAACGTGGTGCCGGGCATTACGAAGGCGCCCCAGCCGATCGTACAGCCGAAAGCGATGGCCAAGACATCCAGGGGCGACAGGTATCTGTCGTACTCGTTGTAGATTCTGTTGTCCTCCATATACATGCCTCCGAATCGTGTTCTGCCGTCGCGCGGCATGCCGCTGTGTCGGTGTCGATCGGATCGGGAACGCGCCGCGGGACGACCCTCCCGGCCGTCATGATCCCCGGAAACACCCATCCATTTTCTATTATAGCAAAAACGCGGCGTCCGATCAACTGAAAAAGTGCGGAATCTTCGCTTCCGTTCGTTATTCCGGCGGCCCCGGCGCCGCGCGCCGCTTCACCGGCCGCGCCCGAGCTGCTCCATCACATCCGCGCCGGTGTCGCGGCCCTCGCTGTCCAGCCACCTGCAGGGCAGGTCCGGCGCGATGGCCTCCGTCCACCGCGGCGTTTCGCGGCGGCTGTACAGCCCGAAGGGCCGCCGCTTAAGGATCGCGGCCGCGTAGTCGCCCGCGCCGGCGAGCGGCCGGTCGAACACCACCCCGGCCAGCTTCTCCGGGCACATCGCCTCGGCGCAGTGGTTGTCCGACCCCGCGGTGACCGGCAGGCCGACGACCTCGGCGTAGCGCATGGCGAGGCTGTCCCAGCGCGGCTCGTTGCCGGCGTTGAAGCCCTCCACCGCGTCGCACAGCGCGTGCGACAGGTAGATCGTGTGGTTGTAGCTCCTGGCGCGAAACGGGTGCGCCTGCACCACGCAGCCGCCGGCGGCGCGCACCCTTTCATACTGCTGCCTGCGCGTCCAGGTGGGCATGTCCGGGTGCGCCAGCATCCACTCCCTGTCCGGGCCGTAGATCAGGTACTCGTCCCCGTCGAAGTTCTCCTCCCAGCCGAAGAACACGGGCAGGCCCCGCTTCTCGCCCTCGTTGCGGGCATCCTCGTAGCCCGCGCAAAACCGGTTGACGAACTCGCGCCAGGGCAGGCCGCGGTCCACGGCGCAGTTGCCCCGGTAGAAGTGGTCGGTGACGATGACGCCCGCATAGCCGGCGTCGATGTACCTCTGGATATAATCCCGCCCGGGCGACTTCCCGCAGGCGCTGGCCTGGCTGGTGTGCAGGTGGGTTTCATAGATATACCCCATATCGCTCTCCCCGCGGCGCGCCGAGTCTCGCGTTCCCGCCCCGGCGTCCATCGGCCGGTCCTGTCGGCGCGCGCTTTCCGTGAGATCATTGTAGCATAGAATCCTCCGCCCGGCAACCGCACAGGGGCGCGATTCCGGGGGTTTTGGGCCGCTCCGCCCGCGATTCCGGTTTGACATTTCCGGGGCCATCCGGTACAATATCCGCAAGCGTTCCAGTCCGCATTCCGCCCGCGGTCATCCCGCGCGGGGCGCATGCGGCTCAGCAAATCCGAATGCCCGCGGCGGACGCCCGGCCGGGAGGGAGCGGCGCACATGAAGGATCGATTCGGCATCAACATCAAGCGGTACTGCCGGGACCACGAGGCCGACCTCGCGTCGCGGCCGCCGTCGCGGGCCGTGCTGGAAGCGCACCTCGAGAAGCTGCGCTGGCTGCAGCACGAGCGGCTCGCGCACCTGATCGTGCTGGTCATGACCGTGTTCGCGGAGCTGTTCGCGGTGGATCTCGCGGCGCTCCACCCGGAGACGAACCCCCTGGCCGCGGCCATGGTGCTCGTGCTGGCCGTGCTGCTGCTCTTCTATTTCTGGCACTACTTCTTCCTCGAAAACACCGTGCAGCGGTGGTACAAGCTCGCGGACGCGCTGCGGGACGGCCTCCGCGGGGCGTCCGAAGCCGGGGCGCGCAATGCCGCCGAGTGAACCGGGCGCCGCGCCGGGGCCAAAAACCGCGCGAATCGAAAAAAGCCTGTGGACAGCGACCGGCCCCTTGTGTTAAAATAAGGAAAGGAAGGGCTCTTCCCCCTCCTTCCCCCGTCCTCCCCGCCGCCCGCGCCGGGGGAGATCACCGTCGCCGGACAATGGAATGAGATGAAACGCCATGGGTAAGACGCAGTTTCTGTACAATTTCCTCCATCAGGAGGTGCCCAGGTCGGGCCGGGGCATGCCCACGTACTATCGCACGGCGCTGTTCATCAGCGAAGCGATCCTCGCCAGCTACTTCCTGGCGGGCACGGTACTGTCCGCGCTGGCGACCGGCGCGCCGGCCTTGGTGCCCATCGCCGTCATCCTCGCGACGGCCGCGTGCCTGTGGCTCATGGACAAGATGAGCGCGCGGGCGAACCTGGCCTGCGTGGCGACGATCATCGGCGCATGGCTGACGTGGTTCGTGCACACCTTCGGCTGGTCCGCCGGCAGCCCGAACATCCTCGTGCCGGTCCTCTCCCTCGCCTTCTTCAACATCTACGAACCGCCGCGGGGCAAGATCGCCTACTGCCTGGGGCTGATCGGCTTCCGCGTGGTCCTGTTCGCCTACTCGCTGCATCACGCGCCCACTGGCGCGCTGAACCATACCGTCAGCCTCTTCTTCCAGGTCATCAACAGCGTCATCCCGCTGGTGATCCTTTCGATCAACTACATCCTCTTCAGCTCCAGCATCCAGGCGAGCGAGCGCCAGTTGACCATCAACAACCAGGAGCTCCACAAGGAAGCCGGCACCGACCCGCTCACCCAACTGCCCAACCGCCGCGCGATGCTGGACGTCATCGAGCAGTACCGGGCCAACAACCCCTCCGCCCAGTTCGGCATCGCCATCGCGGACATCGATTTCTTCAAGAAGGTGAACGACACCTACGGCCACAACTGCGGCGACTACACGCTGGTGGAGCTGTCCAGGCTGTTCCTGGCCGAGGGCGAGGGCAAGTACATGGTCTGCCGCTGGGGCGGCGAGGAATTCTGCTTCTTCATGCCGGAGATGAACCTCGATCAGGCCGGGGTGACCATGCAGCAGCTGCACTCGACGATACGCAAGCTCCCGCTGCACTTCGGCGACGAGGATTTCTCGATCACGGTTACCATCGGCGTGGAGGAGTACGACTTCAAGTCGCCGACGGACGCCATACTGGATCGGGCCGACCGAAAGCTCTACCTGGGCAAGGTGCACGGGCGCGACCAGGTGGTGATCTGATCCCCCTTCCCGGCAACGACCCCGCGCCCCGGCGGCGCGAACCCCCTGCAAAAGCCAACCCGACGGGAGGGAGCGAACATGGTCAAGACCTACGTCATCGACGATATCTTCGGCATCTCCCAGCTTCTGATGGAGCAGCGGTACCGCAGCGACCTGGATCGCTACCGCTCGCTGCACGTGTACCGCGGCATGCCGAACACCGACTTCAGGCTCGTGACCTCCCTCCGCCGCGTCTGCAAGGACAAGCGCCGGCGGCTGGAGCCCGTCATACTGTCGAACTTCACCAAGTACGCCGCGCTCGAGGACCCGTCCATCGAGAGCAGCGTATGGCGGCAGATGATCCTGGGGCAGCACCACGGCCTGCCCACGCGGCTGCTGGACTGGTCGTTCTCGCCGCTGACGAGCCTGCACTTCGCCCTCAGCGAGAACAACCTGGACGACATGGACAAGCACGACTGCGTGGTGTGGCGGATCGACGTCGACGAGCTGCACAAGCTGCTCCCGGAGAAGTACCAGCGGGTCATGGAGAGGTCGCAGACGACCGTGTTCTCGCTGAAGATGCTGCACGAGGCCTGCTCGAGCCCGGAGGAATACGACGCGGACATGCGGGGCAACGCGATGCTCATCGTGGAGCCGCCGTCGATCGAGCAGCGGATCATCAACCAGTATTCCTTTTTCTCCATCGTCCCCATGGGGATGGAGGACGTGATCGATTTCCTAGACGCCCACACCGAGAAGACGGTGCGCTTTGTGATCCGGAAGGAGCTGCGCTGGCAGGTGCGCGACCTGCTGGACCAGCTGAACATCAGCGAGCGAATCGTGTACCCCGGGCTGGACGGCCTGTCGAGGTGGCTCGCAAGGCATTACTATGTGAAGGGATAATACGGGAAACGCGCGTGGGCGAAAGCGGCGGGAACCGCGACTTGAAGGGAGGCACGGCATGAAGACCGAAACCTACACGGGTCGAATCAATCGCAAGCTGATCCGAAAGCAACACATGCTGGAGGTCGCCGCGGGGCGCCGCAGGGCGGATCTCGTGCTCCGGAACGCGACCTACGTCAACGTGTTCTGCAACGAACTGGGCCATGGCGACATCGCCGTGGCAAACGGGCTCATCGCCGGCATGGGCGAGGGGTACCGCGGCGAAACGGAGGTCGACGTGGGCGGCATGCTGGTGCTGCCCGGGCTGATCGACGCGCACATCCACCTGGAGAGCTCCCTCGTCGCGCCCGCGGAATTCGTGAAGGCGGTCCTGCCGCACGGCACCACCACGGTCGTCACCGATCCCCATGAGATCGCCAACGTCATGGGCACCGACGGGATCGAGTACATCCTGCAGGCCACGGAGGGCCTGCCGGTGGACGTGCGCGTCATGCTGCCCTCCTGCGTGCCGGCGACGCCGCTGGACGAGTCCGGCGCGACGCTGGATTACCGGGCCATCGATTCCTTCTACGAGCACCCGCGCGTGCTGGGCCTCGCCGAGATGATGAATTACCCCGGCGTGGTCAACGCGGACAGCCTGGTGCTGGAGAAGATCATCGCCGCCCAGAGCCACCACAAGATCATCGACGGCCACGCGCCGGGCATCGCCGGGCGGACGCTCGACGCCTACGTCTCCGCCGGCATCTATTCCGACCACGAGTGCTCCGACGTGCATGAGGCGCTCGAAAAGATGGCGCGCGGCCAGCACATCATGATCCGGGAGGGGACCGCCGCCCGCAACCTGGACGCGCTGCTGCCGCTGCTCCAGCCGAAGTACAGCGCCAACTGCATGTTCTGCACCGACGACATCCACCCCAGCGACATGCTCGCCAAGGGCGACATCGACCACATCATGCGGCGCGCCATCCGCGCCGGCGTCGACCCCATCATCGCGGTCAAGTGCGCCACCCTCCAGCCCGCGCGCTACTTCAAGCTCAACAACCGCGGCGCGATCGCCCCGGGATACCTGGCCGATTTCGTCGTGATCGACAGCTTCGAAGACTTCAACATCCGCTCCGTGTACAGGAAGGGCGCGCAGGTGTTCGACGGCGAGAAGGTGTGCGAAATCAACGAGCCGGAGATCGATCCCGAGCTCGTCCGACGCGCGCTCAACACCTTCAACATGGACCGCCTGACGGAGGAAGCGCTCGTCGAAGCGCGGCCGCGCGGCGTGCTCGGGTTGGTGCCCGGCGAGATCGTCACCTTGGACGCGGGCTACGCGGAGGGGATCGACGTGGAGAGCGACACGCTGAAGATCATCGTCGCCGAGCGGTACAACAACACGCACCACGTCGGCATCGGCTACATCCGGGGCTACGGGCTGAAGCGCGGCGCGGTCGCGACCTCCATCTCCCACGACAGCCACAACATCATCGCCGTGGGCGCCAGCGAGGCGGAGATCGCCGCGGCGGTCAACCGCGTGGTCGAGCTGAACGGCGGCCTCGTCGTGTGGGAGGGCGACGCGGTGAAGCGCGAGCTGCAGCTACAGGTGGCGGGCATCATGAGCCGCGAGCCGCTGACGACGGTGAACGAAAAGCTGGAGGCGGCCAAGGAGGCGGCCTTCGCGCTGGGCGTCAACCGCGACGTGGACCCGTTCATGACGCTGTCCTTCACGGCGCTCTCGGTGATCCCGACGCTCCGCCTCACGACCCGCGGCGTGTTCGACGTCACCAACCAGCGCTACGTGTAGCGGCCGCGGCCTTCAGACGCCCGGCCCGTTACACCGGCAGCAGCAGGACCTCGATCTCCCCGCCGCACTGCATGATCCCCTTCTTCATGCTCACCCGGATCAGGCGGCTCTCCCGGCGCCCTTCCCGGAGCATCTGCGCCGCGGCCTCCAGGATCACGGCTTCGGCGTACCCGCCGCCCACGGTGCCCAGGAAGCTCCCGTCGCCCCGGACCAGCATCTTGGTCCCGGGGCGACGGGGCGCTTCGCCGCGCTTCTCCACGATCACGGACAGCACGCCCGACGGCGCCTCCGCCCGCTCGAGTCGCGCCAGCTCCTCGAGCATGCCCGGCGGGAAGCCCTCGCCGGCGCAGCGCGCGTTCATCACCGAGATCAGCTCCGCCGCGACGGACACGGCGATTTCCCCGGGCGTCCTGGCGCCGATGGGCAGGCCGATGGGCATGTGCAGCCGCTCCACGGCGCGGGCGTCGTACCCCTCCGCCAGCAGCTGTTCGCGGACCCGCCCGGCCCGGGTATGGCTCCCCATCATGCCCGCGTAGGCGCAGGGCTTGCGCAGGATCCGGCGCAGGCACTCCACGTCGTGGGCGTGCTCGCGGGTCATGACCACGAAGGCCGTCGCGGCGTCCCCGGGAAGATCGTCCAGCGCCTCCCCGAAGGGCCTGCAGACCACACGGTGCGCGCCGGCCGCCCGGGCCTTTTCGGCGAACGCTTCCCGGTCCTCGATCGCCGTCACCTCATAGCCGAGCGCCGCGCCGAGGCGAATTACGGACAGCGCGACATGCCCGGCCCCGCAGAGCACGAGCTTCTTTCCCGCCGAAATCTGTTCCAGGAACACGCGCGCGCCGCCGCATTCCACCACGCCCTCGCGCCCCGCGGCGCGTACGCAGATCTCCGCGGCGAGCGCCTCCGGGAAGCCGCCCGCCCGGCACACCGGCGCATAGCCGTCGCCCGTCCGGGCGAACAGCGCCCTCGCCCCGGCGGCCCCGCCGTCGACGGCCCAGGCCGCCAGCAGCGGCCCGTCCGCCTGCATGCGCGCAATCGATTCAAAAAACCCCGTCATGTACCGTTCGCTCCTTCCGCAAACGCGGACGCATCCTCGCCGCCCGCATCGTCGGCGTCGGGCAAAACATCCTGGTCCCGACGCCGCATTCGCATTCCCGTTCGATCGACCCCGCCCCGCACAGAAGGGAGGACGCCCGCCGAGATGTACCGGCCCTTTGAAGCCTTCCGCCCCGCCGCCGGGGTGATCTCCGTGATCGGCAGCGGGGGCAAGACCACGCTGCTGCGCTGGCTGTCCGAGCGCCTGCCCGGAACCGTCATACTGACGACCTCGACGCACATATACCCCTTCCCGGGCATGCCGCTGGTGGAGATTGGCGCGGGAGAAACGCCCGCAGACCGGGCGCGCGCCGTCGACGCGCTGCGTGCCGCCCTGGCCCGCAGCCGCGTCGTCTGCGTGGGCCGCCGGCTCCCCTCCGGCAAGCTGACCGCACCCGCCCCGGCGCTTCCGTTCGAGGACCTCGCCGCCGAGGCAACGCACGTGCTGGTGGAGGCGGACGGCGCCGCCGGTCGCCCGCTCAAGGCGCACCGCCCCTGGGAGCCGGTGATCCCGGCCTGCTCGGGCATGACCGTCTGCGTGGTGGGGGCGTCCGGGATCGGGATGCCCGCCGCCCGCGCCTGCCACTGTCCCGAGCTGTTCTGCGCCCTGGCCGGCACGTCCCCCGACCAGCCCGTTCTGGAGGCGCACATCGCGGCGGTCCTGAACCGGGAGAACCTGGCGGACTGCTGTCTCGTCAACCAGATCGACGCCTGCGCCGACCCGGAACGCGCCCGGCGGCTGTGCGACCTGATCGACGGGGACGCCTTCCCCTGCGCGCTCGGGGCCGGAATGCCCCGGGATCGCTAGGTTCGGCACGGTGACCGCGACGGTCCGGTGGCCGCGGCGGTCCGGCGCCCGCGGGCAAAACCTCCCTCCCCTCGGGGCGGGAGGCTTTTTTTATTCCGGCCACGGTTGTCCGCTTCGGGGCGCCGCAGGCCGCGGGCAGGGGCGTCGCCCGCGCCCCGCTACCGCGAGGCCGCGGCGAAACCGCTGACCAGCTCCAGCACGCTCCCGGCGATACACCGCGCCTTGTCGGATATGGTAAAGCAGTTCTTCCGCTCCTCGAGCCGGGGATCCACGTCGGCCAGCTTGAAGCCCCGCGCGACGGGATAGCCGTCCCGGATGACCCCGCGCAGGATGCCCGCGATCGCGGTCCGCACCGGCGCTTCGCCGTCGCCGGATTCGACGGTCCCGATGATCTCCCCCGCGTCCACCGTGCTGCCGATGTCCCTGCGCATGCGGAACGTGCCGGCGCAGGGCGCGTGGATCACCCGGTCGGCGCCGTGCCCGCCGATGATGCCGGGGACGCCGGTGTTGGGGGCGGCGCGGCCCGCGGCGATGATCCGCCCCAGATCGTGCCCGCGCATCGTCTCGATCACGTAGTGCACGTCCCGCCCGGCCTCAAAGCCCGGCCCCAGCGCGATGGTCAGCCTGGCCATGTCCATGGCGGTGCCGAGGTTGCGCTTGGCCAGTATGGCGTCCACCACCACAGCCGGCGCGAGCCGCCGGATGCTCGCCCCTGCGGGGTCCACCAGCAGCGGCACCGCGCCCTGCGCCAGGATCGCGCCCGCGTCCCCGGCGTCCGCGATCCGCACCGCCGTGAGGCCCTCCACCGTCGCCGTACCGTCGTAGACGGCTTCGGAAAAGGCCACCTTCCTGCGGATGGCGGACGGGCGATCCGTCTCCAGCGCCAGCACCGGGAACCCGGCGCGCGTGAGCCGGTGGATGGTGCCCGTGCTGATGTCGCCCGCCCCGCGCACGATGATCAGAGGGGCCTGGCCTGCCATATCCTCGCTCCCTTCCCGTCCTGTCCTCCGCCGCGGCTACGCCTCCAGCACCACGGCCTTCTCCTCCGCTTCGGTCACGTAGCCGATCGCGGCCGCGGCGGGGATGGCGGAGCGAAGCGCCCGCAGCAGCGGCCCGGCATCCCGCTCGTCCACGGCGGCCAGCAGCCCGCCGCTGGTCTGGGGGTCGTTCAGGATGTCCTGCATGGCCCGGGACACCGCGCCGCGCAGCGCCACCGCGCCCTCGGCGAAATCCCGGTTGCGGTAGGCCCCGGCGGGAACCAGCCCCATGTCCGCCAGCTCCAGCGCCTCCGCGTGGAACGGCACCTTCCCGACCTGCACGTGGAGCGTACAGCCGCTGCCCTGCGCCATTTCGCAGCTGTGGCCCATCAGCCCGAACCCGGTCACGTCCGTGCAGCCGTGGATCCGATACTCCCGCATCACGCGGCAGGCGTCCCGGTTCAACTGTGTCATCTGGCGATGGACCTTTTCCATCAGCGCCGCGTCCGCCATGCCGGCCTTGGCCGCCGTCGTCAGCACGCCGACGCCCAGCGGCTTGGTCAGTATCAGCACGTCCCCCGGCCTGGCCGCGTCGTTCCGCCAGATTTGATCCGGCTTCGCGAAGCCCGTGACCGACAGCCCGTACAGCGGTTCGCCGCCGCGGATGGTGTGCCCGCCGGAGATGATCACCCCGGCCTCATAGGCCTTGTCGTAGCCGCCGCGGAGGATCTCCCGGATCCACGCCTGCTCCATGTTCTCCGTCACGCACAGCACGTTCAGCGCCAGGTGCGGCTCCCCGCCCATGGCGTAGACGTCCGAGATGGCGTTCGCGGCGGCGATCTGGCCGAACAGGTAGGGGTCGTCCACGATGGGCGGGAAGAAATCCACGGTCTGGATCAGCGCCGTGTTCCCGTCGATCGCGTAGACGCTGGCGTCGTCGCTCTTGTCAAACCCCACGATCAGCCGCGGGTCGGTGTGCGTCCTGAAATCCTGCAGCAGGGACGCGAGCGTTCCCGCGCCCAGTTTTGCGCCGCAGCCGGCACAGGAAGCCAGCCGCGTCAGCCTTGCCTTCGTTTCCATTCGATCCTCCGGTGGTCGGGTTATATCAGATCTCCAGCGCCCGCACGTGCTGCGGCACGATCCCGGCTTCCCGGAGCAATGCCCGAAGCCCGTCCGCATCGCCGGGCGGCGCGCTCCACGCGAGGCCGCAGCCGGCGCTGATCTCCCTCGGAAGGGGGATCAGCCGCCCTTCGGCCCCGCGCGCGCCGCAGAAGTCCTCAAACGCCATGGCGTCGTGCGTCGTGTGGAAGGCGACGATCAGCCGCCGCTCCTTCTTCCTCATGGCCCTGCGCCCGGCCGCTACGGCCGGATGACGAGGGAGGCGTTCATCTGCGCTTCCACGATGTCGTACATGTTGGACACGATGCCCACCTGCAGCTCCTCCTTCAGGCCGTAGAAGTCCAGGCAGGTCCCGCAGGTCATGACGGTGGCGCCGGCTTCCGCGAGGCGACGCAAGTCCTTCACGGTATCCGGGTCCCTCGTGGTCAGGTAGGCACCCGTGTTGTAGCAGATCACCTTGTCCGGCACCTCGTCCTGGCTGGTCAGCGCGAATACGAAGGCCTTCATCAGCTTCTTGCCGAGCCGCTCGTCGCCGCTGCCCATGGTGTCCGCGGAGAGCACCACCACCTTGCCGCCCCTCGCGGGTGCCGCGCAGCTGACGGCCTCCGCCGGCACGCTGGCCGCCGCCCCGGCCCGGACCTGCATGGTCACCGTATACGCGCCCGGGCCGTCCTGCGCGGAGGTGACGGTGAAGCCGTTGTGCTCGCCCAGCCGCGTCAGGTTCTGGACCGCCGTGTCGTTGTCCACCTTTACGTGCAGCAGGCCGTCCTCCGCAAACGCCTCGATGGCCTTCTTCGCGTTGATCACGGGCAGCGGGCAGGCCATGCCCATGCAGTCGATCGTTCTCTCCATTGTCATCCCTCTTCCTTTCCGTTATTCGTTGCCGCCGGCGATCGCCCCGACGGCTTCCGCCGCCGCGTCGGCGTCGTCGTTCGTGTTGAAGTAGCCGAAGCTGAAGCGCACGGCTCCCTGTTCTTCGGTGCCCAGCGCCCGGTGCATCAGCGGCGCGCAGTGCGCGCCCGCCCTCGTGGCGATGCCGTAGCCGCGGGCGAGCTCGTCGCAGACCCACGCCGAATCCAGCTCCCCGATGTTCAGCGCGACGATCGGGCTCCTGTCCCAGGTCGAGAAGTCGCCGTACACCCGCACCCCCGGGATACCGACGACCGCCTCGTAAAACCGCCGGGCGAGGGCGAGCTCATGGGCGCGGATGGCCTCCACGCCGGTGCTCCGTATGAAGTCCAGCGCCGCCGCGAGCCCGGCGATGCCGTGCCCGTTCAGCGTCCCGGCCTCCAGGCGCGTCGGGTATTCCCGCGGCTGCGCCGTCCGGAACGACTGCACACCGGTGCCGCCGACCTTGAGGGGCTCGACCTCGATGTCGCCGTTGATGCACAGCCCGCCCGTCCCCTGCGGCCCCATCATGGACTTGTGCCCCGTGAAGCAGAGTATCGATATGCCCGACCGCGCCATGTCGATGGGCACGGCCCCGGCCGTCTGGGAGGCGTCCACGATCAGCAGCAGGCCGCGCGCCGCCGCGAGCCCGCCGATCCGGGCGATGTCCAGCATGTTGCCCGTCAGGTTGGAGGCGTGGGTGCAGACGATGGCGCGGGTGTTCGGCCGGATCAGCCGCTCAAACGCCGCGTAGTCGACGCATCCCCGACCGTCCGCCGGGACGAGGGAGAGCTCCGCCCCCCGTTCCTCGCGCAGCCGGTACAGCGGGCGGAGCACGGAATTGTGCTCCAGCGCCGTCATGATCACGTGGTCGCCCGCCCGGATCGTGCCGTTCAGAGCGATATTGAGCGCCTCCGTGGCGTTGTTCGTGAAGATGACCTGCTCCGACTTCGGACAGCCGAAGAAATCCGCCAGCTTGCCGCGCGTCCTGTACAGCAGGCGGTTTGAATTCAGCGCGCCCTCGTGGGCGCCCCTCGAGGCGTTGCCAAGGCTCGTGAGCGCCTCCGCCACCGCCCGGGCGACGCAGGGCGGCTTCTGCATCGTCGTCGCGGCGTTGTCCAGATAAATCATCGCATCTCCCCCGCTGCGCGCGCGCCGCATGCCTCGCCGTCCGGCCCGTCCGCGGGTGCCTGCGGCCGGAAAGCGTCGCGGCGCGCCGCCAGGAGGTCGCCCGCGAGCCCGGCCAGCTTCGCCTCCATCTCCCGGAAGGCGGCGACCGCTTCCTCCCCCGCCGCGGTCAGGGTCGAGCTTCCGCCGCGCCTGCCCCCGCTCACGCGGGTGATCAGGCAGACCCCCATCTCGCCCTCGGCGCGGTTCAGGATCCTCCACGCCTTGGTGTAGGACATGTTCATCTGCGCCGCCGCGGCCTGGATGGAGCCGCTCTCCCGGATCCTCTCGAGCAGCTCGCAGATCCCGGGGCCAAAGAAGCGCTCCCCGGCATACAGCGTCAGCTTGACCTTCGCCACGACGGGCGGCGCCTGCTCCTGTCTCACGATTCGCTCCCCCCTCGCCGGACGCCCGGGCGTCGTTATGTTTCCAAAAAAATAACCATAGTCATTTTACTATGGTCATTCCGCGTTGTCAAGCGCGGCCCGCGGCGGGAAGCGCCGGGCAGGTCACGCGCCGGTCCTGGGATCGTCGAAGAACAATTCGTTGCGGTTGTAGCCGATCGTCGTGATATTGGCCTTTCTCTCCAGCTTCACCATCATGTTCGCCACCACGTACTGGCGGAAGGAGTCCGCCGGCGCATCCCCGTCGGTGATGTTGAAGATGACGCCGGAGTCGCGCAGGATCAGCCGCACGCCGCCGTCCTCGACGATGATCGTGCACTCGGCGTCCAGCTTCGCCCGGCCGGCGTTCTTCTCGAGGACGAGCAGCAGCGTGTCCTCGATGAAGACCCCCACCAGCATGCGCACCCGCTCGGACACCGAAAACGCCCGAAGCACCTCGTTCGCCGTGTGCGACATGGCCGCGGCGTTCTCCGGGCTGATCTCGAAATCGTAGATGAAGGTGTTGTCGTCCATGTCCCGGGAGATGACGAACAGGTACCGATCCCGCCCGTACCTGCGGCAGATGCCCAGGGTGCAGGCCAGTATCGAAACGACGGGCGCGGCGGCCAGGCCGACGTATATGCCGGTCGGCGACCCCGTCGAGAGGGAGAGCGCGACCGCCAGCATGAGCGGGCTGATCAGGCTCCTGAACACGCTGACCGTGAACGCCAGCAGCTCCAGCTCGAGCATGTAATAGAGGGCGAAGAAGCACACCAGCACGGTCTGAGAGACCAGCGTGGCGCACACGATCCGCAGCGCGACGGTCCCCTGCCCCAGCAGCGCCGCGTCGCCGATGCCGAAGGCCCGGACGAGGAACGGCGCAAAGGCGAACGTGAGCAGCGTGAGCGCCAGGCTGACCGCCGTCAGGTCGTGGCAGACCACTTTTATCAGGTAGCGCAGCACCTTTTTGTTCTTCTCGCCGTTCAGGGTGCCGATCAGCGGCTGCGCGCCCAGCGCCATGCCGAGGAACATGGCCAGTATCCCCAGGAATTTCTCCAGCATGACGAGCAGGATCCGCGTATCGTTGTCAAAGCGGAGCACCGCGAACAGGTGGATGGCGAAGATCGTCAGCGCCTCCAGCGCATACGTCGACGCCAGCACGACGCCGTTCTTGACGATGGCGACGCCGTCCGCCCACTTCCAGTGGCGGCACAGCCGCAGCGTGTTCTTCTTCCCGAAGAAGTGGATGCTGACGAGCAGCAGGAACACCAGCCGGCTCAGGACCGTGGCGATCGCGATGCCCCGGATCCCCCACGGGCCGACGAACAGTATGGACAGCGCCACGTTGAGCGCGACCGAGGTGACGTTGGCGACGGCCGCCAGCTTCTCGCCGCCATCCGCGACCAGCGTCGCCGCCAGCACGTACATCAGCAGGTTCAGCAGGAAGTAGAGCAGCATGATGTCGTAGTATTCCCGCGCATACCGCTCGATCCCGCCGGGCGGCGCGATGCAGGAGAGGATGGCGTCCCGGGAAATCATCAGCGCGCCGGCGTAGACCGCGCCCGCGACGAGGGCGAGATAGACGCCCTGGCTGAAGAACTCCAGCGCGCGCCGCGTATCAAAGCAGCCGACGTGGTAGAAAACTTCGTGACCGTGCCGGAGCTGAGGATGCCCGAGATAAACACGGAAAAGGACATGAACGGCGCGATCAGGCCGATGGCCGCCAGCGCCTCGCCGCCGAGCGCGTTGCCGGCCACGACGCTGTCGGTGAGCGATACGATATAGCATACCGCCTCCACGATGGTCGTGGCCCGCAGGAGCGACCTGTATTTTTGATGATGAAGAGCGGCTTCGTCTGCTGCATGCTGCGTCCTCCCCGGGCGAGGTCGGCCTCTGTGCCTTCGGTCCCTTCGATTGCGGTCCTGTCCCCGCCGAATGCGCGCGGCCGGTCGATGTCAAATGCGGATTGCGCGGCGCTAACGCCCAAAGTAGCCGCGGTACGCCTCCCTGACGCGCTCCATCTGCCCGGGCGTGTCCACGTCCCACAGCTCCCAGGCGTAGCTCGCCCGCACCGCGTCGCAGGGGATCTGGCGCGCCTTCAGCACGTCCGCGCCGCCGCGGTCGCCCGCGTAGGCCAGCAGCGCGCCCCGGCACGCGGCGGGAAACAGCACGGGGCTGCCCGCCGCGTCCCCGAACGCCAGCCGGACGGCCCGCCCGGGGCAACTCAGGAATTGATCGGCCATCCGCCTGAGCGAGTCCGGCAGCACCAGCGGCTGGTCGGCGGGCATGAACAGGTAGCCCGCCGCGTCCGCGGGCAGGTTTTCGAGGCCGACGCGCATGGTATCGCACTTGCGCGGGCCGTCGTGGCGGACGCAGGCGATTCCCGCCCGCGCCGCCAGCGCCTGGATGTCCGGGCTCCGGGTCACCACCAGCGGTTTCAGTCCCGCCGCCGTCAGGCTGCCGACGGTGTGCTGCAATATGGTTTTCCCGTCCAGCGTTTCCAGCAGCTTGTCTCGCCTGTACCGCTCGGACAACCCGGAGGCCATGACGATGCAGCCGATGCTATCAAACGCCGCCTCCCTCATGCCAGAGCGCTCTTTCCCCGGCGCAGGTACCGCCCGTCGCCCCGCGCGCCGATAAAGCTGCCGTCGCATACGATGGTCCTGCCCCGGAGCAGCACGCGCTCCACCATGCCTTTGATCGGCATGCCCTCGTAGCAGGTGTAGTCCGAATTCCCGTGCATCCGCTGTGCGGTCAGCGTCCAGGTCTTTTCGGGGTCCAGGATCACCAGGTCGGCGTCCGCGCCGGCCTCGATCGCGCCCTTCCTCGGGTAGAGCCCGGCCACGCGGGCGGGATTCGCGCAGGCGTACTTCACCAGTTGCGGCAGCGTGATCCTGCCCTTCGCGACGCCCTCCGAATAGAGGAGCGCGAGCCGCTCCTCCACGCCCGGCGCGCCGCTGGGGCACTTCGTGAAGTCCTGCGCGCCCTGCTGCTTCTGCCGGGCAAACGTGAACGGGCAGTGGTCGGTGGCGACCGTGTCGAGCTCGCCCGCCGCCAGCGCCGCCCACAGCGCGTCGCGGTCGGCCTGTCGCCGCAGCGGCGGGGCCATGATCGCCTTCAATCCCTCCCGCGGGTCGGCATAGAGCGCCTCGTCCAGCAGCAGGTACTGCGGGCAGGTCTCCGCCCCGAAGCGCCGCTGCCCCGCGGCCCGGGCCCTGCGAATCTCCTCCAGCCCCGCGCGGGTGGACAGGTGCACCACGTACACCGGCGCCTCCCCCGCGGCCCTTGCCAGATACAGCAGGCGGCTGACCGCCTCGGCCTCGGCTTCGGCGGGGCGGCTGACGGGGTGCCACCTCGCCTGCGTCCTGCCCTCCCGGACAAACCGCTCCCGGTAGTAGGTCACCATGCCGTGGTTCTCGCAGTGCGCGGCGATCAGTATGCCCTCGTCGGCGGCGCGGGTCAGCACCTTCATCAGGTCGAGGTCGTCCAGCCGGTAATCGTAGGTCATGTAGATCTTGAAGCTGGTGATTCCCTCGTCGGCGGCGATCTGCGCCATGTCGTCCAGCACGGAATCGTCGACGTGCTGCAGCACGCCGTGGAAGCCGTAGTCCACCACGGCGTTGCCGTCCGCCAGCCGGTGGTATTCCTTCACCTGATGCCACGGGCTGCAGCCCTTCGGGCCGAAGGCCATGTGGTCCACGATGGTCGTCGTGCCGCCGCAGGCCGCCGCCACCGTGCCGGTGTAGAAGTCGTCGATCGCCCGCGCGATGCCCACGTCCAGGTCCATGTGGGTGTGGACGTCCACCGCGCCGGGCAGCACGAGCTTCCCTGTAGCGTCGATCACCTCGTCGGTGTCGGCCTGCGCCGGGAAGCCTTCGATTTTTCCGTCGCGGATGAGGAGATCGCCCTGAAACACCTTATCTTCGGTCACGATCGTACCGCCGCGAATCAGCGTCGTCATTTCTTACCCCCCCTTACGATACCAGGTGTTCTCCAGCGGGAGCTTCGTGCGGAACACGCCGTCCAGCGCGTAGTACGCTCCCTGCACGGCAGGCGCCGTGGGGATGGCGGCGATCTCGCCGATGCCCTTCGCGCCGTAGGCCACCGGCAGCAGCGCCTCCTTCTCCACGTAGATGGCGTGGATGTCGGGGATCTGATTTGCCCGCAGCAGCCCCAGCGTGCCGAGCTTCGCCTGCGGCACGCCGTCCGCCAGCGGGAAGTCCTCGGTCAGCGCGTAGCCCATGCCCATCAGCACGCCGCCCTCGATCTGCCCCTGTATGGCGGTGGGGTTGACCACCCTGCCGGAGTCGTGCGCCGCGTAGACCTCCTTCACCCGCCCGTCGTCGTCCAGCAGGACCACGTGGGTGGCGTAGCCGTAGGCGATGTGGCTCTTGGGGTTGGGCACGTCCGCGCCGAGTTTGTCGGTGGACTCGAAGTACTCGTAGAAGAAGGACCGGCCGTTCAGCGCGTCGAGATCCCCTTTGGCCTCGTCCAGCGCCTGCTTCAGTTGAAGCGCCGCCATCCGCACGGCCTCGCCCGAGAGCAGCGTCTGGCGGGAGCCGGACGTGGTGCCGGAATCCGGGGCGACCTCGGTGCTGGCGCTGCCGTTTCGGATCTTCGACAGCGGCAGGCCCGTGGCCTCGGCCACGTCCTGGCAGAATACCGTGAGACACCCCTGCCCGATGTCCGACGCGGCGCAGTAGATGACGCACACCCCGCCCTCGATGGCCAGCCGCGCGCGGCCCTTGTCCGGCAGGCCCACGCCCACGCCGGAGTTCTTCATCGCGCAGGCGATGCCCGCACGGCCGCGGTTGGCCTCGTACACGTCCTTCACCGCCAGCAGCGTTTCCTTCAAGGCCGTGGAGCAGTCGGCGATCTGGCCGTTGGGCAGCACCCTGCCCGGCTCGATGGCGTTTCGGTAGCGGATCTCCCACGGGGAAATCCCCACCTGCTCGGCCAGCAGGTTGATCATGCTCTCCAGCGCGAACTCGCTCTGGCTGACCCCAAACCCCCGGAACGCCCCGGCGGGCGGGTTGTTGGTGTAGTAGCCATAGCCGCGGATGTCCGTGTTCTGGTAGCAGTACGGCCCCACGGAATGCGTGCAGGCGCGCTCCAGCACCGGCCCGCACAGCGAGGCATAGGCCCCCGTGTCCATGTAGATGTCGCAGTCGAGCGCGGTGAAGATGCCGTTTCCGTCGCAGCCGAGGGTGAACGTCCCCTCCATGGCGTGGCGCTTCGGGTGGAACCGGATGGACTCCTGCCGGCTGAACTTCGCCTTGACCGGCCGCCTGAACTTCCACGCCGCCAGCGCGGCGATGTGCTGCACGGTCACGTCCTCCTTGCCACCGAAGCCGCCGCCGACCAGCAGGTTCTCCACCACGACGCGCTCCGGGTCCCAGCCGAACATGATGGCGGTCTCCTTGCGGGTATCGTAGGCGCCCTGGTCGGTGCTCAGGATCTTCACGCCGTCCCTATAGGGGAAGGCCACCGCGCACTCCGGCTCCAGGAAGGCATGCTCGGTGAAGGGGGTGGAGAAGGACTTCGTCACCGTGTAGGCCGACGCCGCCAGCGCGGCCTTCGCGTCGCCGCGGGTGACGTGCCGGGTCTGGCAGAGGTTGCCGCCGCTGTGCACCTTCGGCGCGTCCGGGGCCATGGCCTCGGCGATGGAGGTGACCGGCTTCAACACCTCGTATTCGATTTTCACCAGCGCCTTGGCCTTTCTGAGGATGTCCTCCGTCTCCGCGACCACCAGGCAGACGGCGTCGCCCACGCACCGCGTCACGTCGCCCACGGCGATCATCACGTCCCAGTCCTGCTGGATGTGGCCGACCTTGTTGTGGGGCACGTCCTCCGCCGTCAGCACGCCCACCACGCCGTCGAGGGCGAGCGCCGCCGAGGCGTCGATGGACTTTACGCGCGCGCGGGCGTACTTCGAGCGCACGGCGGACAGGTGCAGCATGCCCTCCATGTCGACGTCGTCCGGGTACTTGCCGGTTCCGAGCACCTTCTTCCGCACGTCCACGCGGAACGCCCGCCGGCCCACGCCGTAGTTGTCGCCCTGCTCCTCCGCCGGGTCGATCTGCGCGTCGCCGCGGAGGATGGCCGCCGCCAGCCGGATGCCGTCGATGACCTTGCGGTAACCGGTGCAGCGGCACAGGTTCCCGCGGATGGCCGCCTTGATTTCATCTTCCGTGGGGTCGGGGTTCCCGTCGATCAGCGCCTTGCCCGCCATGACCATGCCCGGCGTGCAGAAGCCGCACTGAACCGAGCCCGAGACCCCGAAGGCGTAGACGAACGCCTCCTTCTCGAAGTCCGTCAGGCCCTCCACCGTCTGGATGCTCTTGCCCGCCGCCTTCTGGGTGCTCAGCACACACGACTTGACCGCCTTGCCGTCGACGATGACGGTGCAGGTGCCGCAGGCGCCCTCGCTGCAGCCGTCCTTGACGGAGTACAGGTGCAGGTCGTCCCGGAGATAGCGCAGCAACGGCTTGACTTCCGCCGTCTCGCAGGGCGTCCCGTTGACGGTAAAACGGTAGGTTTCAGGCACGAAGGGCCCTCCTTTCCCGACTGACAGGGGCATTGTGTCCGATTTTCCTATAAATCCTTCTCTTCGTAGGGCCGGTTCCATGAGCCGATCTCGACCAGGTTGCCCTCGGGATCGGCGATATAGCAGGTCCTCTGGCCCCAAGGCTCCGTCGTGGGCTCCAGCACCGGCGTCGCGCCTTTTTCGACGGCGCCTTGGAACGCGGCGTCCACTTCCTCAAACGTGTCGACATAGAGCGCGATCTCAAAATGACCGTTCAGGCCCTTGAGGTATTCGTACCGACGATGGGTCATCTTCTCGAAGTCGCTCCTGCCGTACAGCAGAAACAGCGTCCCGTCCTTGACCAGATACACGTTCTCCGTATCCTCGGCTTCCCGGATCTCAAAGCCGAGGACATCCCTGTAAAAGCGTATCATTTTTGCCATGTCATGGACGAGCAGGCCAAATCCGTCTAACCTCATGGTCGCCTCCGATGATTATAAAAGCCTTCGTTACCCGCACACCAGCGTGCCGGTCTTGCCCGCGATGCCGTCCCGCGCCTTTTCCAGCAGCGTGATCAGCGCCTGCCTTCCGGGCCTGGATTCCGCGAAGGACAGCGCCGCCTGCACCTTCGGCAGCATGGAGCCGGGGGCGAATTCGCCGTCCGCGATGTACTGCCGGGCGGTCTCGGGCGTCAGGCGGTCCAGCCACTGCTGGTCCGGCTTGCCGAAGCGGATCGCCACCTTTTCAACGGCGGTGAGTATGACGAGCAGGTCGGCGTCGAGCTGTTTGGCCAGCACGGCGGCGGCGAAGTCCTTGTCGATCACGGCCGCCGCGCCCTTGAGGTGGTTTCCCTCGGTTTTGAACACCGGGATGCCGCCGCCGCCGCAGGCCACGACGATGTGATCGGACTCCACCAGCGAGCGTATGGTGTCGATCTCCACGATGCCCTTCGGCTCGGGGCTGGCCACCACGCGCCGCCAGCCGCGCCCGGCGTCCTCGACCACGTGGTAGTCCCGTTCCCTCTCCAGCCTGCGGGCCTCCTCCTCGGTCATGAAGGAACCGATGGGCTTGGTGGGGGTCTGGAAGGCCGGATCGTCCGGGTCCACCTCCACCTGGGTCAGCACGGTGGCCGCGCCCTTGTCGATGCCGCGGTTCAGCATCTCCTCCCGCAGGGCGTTCTGCAGATCGTAGCCGATGTAGCCCTGGCTCATCGCCACGCACACCGACAGCGGGCAGGGGATGTACTTCTCCGGGTCGGACCGCACCAGCTCCGTCATGGCGTTCTGGATCATGCCCACCTGGGGGCCGTTGCCGTGGCAGATCACGACCTCGTTGCCGTCCTCGATGAGGTTCACGATGGCCCCCGCCGTGATCTTCACCGCCTTCATCTGCTCCGGCAGGTTGTTGCCCAGGGCGTTCCCACCGAGGGCGATCACGATTCTCTTGCCCATGCCGCCATCCCCTTACGCCTGGAAGAAGCGGGGAACGCTGCGCTCCGCCAGTGCCCTCAGGGTCGCCTGGGGATCCTTCACCTTCGCCAGGAAGATCATGGCCGCGATGATGTAGGGCTTGAAGCTGGCCTGCCTGTACAGCGGCGTGCGGTAGCGGTCGAACACCGAGGCCTCCACCTCGCCGTCCACGCAGCTCACGCCGTTGATGTCGGCGGGCAGGCAGTGCAGGTACAGCGCTTTGCCGTCGCGGGTGGTCTTCATCAGTTCCTCGGTGCAGCACCAGTCTTTGTGCTCCGCGTTCTGCGCGAGCAGCTCCTTCTCCAGCGCTTTGATGCCCTCGGTATCGCCCTCCGCGTACAGGTTGGTGCGCTTCTCCATGGCGGCGAAGGGCGCCCAGCTCTTGGGGTACACGATGTCCGCGTCCCTGAACGCCTCGGCCATGGAATTGGTCTTGGCAAAGCTGCCGCCGCTCTTCTCCGCGTTGGCGCGGGCCACGGCCTCCACCTCGGGCATGACCTCGTAGCCCTCGGGGTGGGCAAGCACCACGTCCATGCCGAAGCGGGTCATCAGGCCGATGACGCCCTGCGGCACGGAGAGGGGCTTTCCGTAGCTGGGGGAATAGGCCCAGGTCATGGCGACCTTCTTGCCCTTCAGGTTCTCCACGCCGCCGAAGGTGTGGATGACGTGCAGCAGGTCCGCCATGCACTGGGTCGGGTGGTCGATGTCGCATTGCAGGTTGACCAGCGTGGGCTTCTGCTCCAATACGCCCTGCGCGTGGCCCTCGGTCACGGCGTCTACCACGTCGTGCATGTACCTGTTGCCCTTGCCGATGTACATGTCGTCGCGGATGCCGATGACGTCCGCCATGAAGGACACCATGTTCGCCGTCTCGCGCACCGTCTCGCCGTGGGCGATCTGGCTCTTACCCTCGTCCAGGTCCTGCACCTCCAGCCCCAGCAGGTTGCAGGCGGCGGCGAAGGAGAAGCGGGTGCGGGTGGAGTTGTCGCGGAACAGGGAGATGCCCAGCCCGGAGTCGAATACCTTCGTCGAGATGTTGTTCTCCCGCATGTGGCGCAGCGCGTCGGCCACGGTGAACACGGCCGCCAGCTCCTCGTCGGTCTTTTCCCAGGTCAGGAAGAAGTCGCCCTCATACATCGCCTTGAAATCCAGGCGGTTCAGTTTGTCGATATAGGCCTGCAGCTTGGAATCCATCGTATCGCCCCTCCTGTCACTTGATGTCGTTGTTCGTCCTGCCCGCGCGGAACTGGGTCGCGTCGCCGGTCTGCTCTTCTTCGGGATAGAGGTGGATCGCCGCCGCGTACAGCGCCGCGCAGGTCACGAGATCCTGCTTCCAGGTGATCTCGTTGGGCGCGTGCGCCTGGCTCTCCGCGCCGGGGCCGAAGCCCACGCAGGGGATGCCGTAGCGGCCCTGGATGGCCACGCCGTTGGTGGAGAAGGTCCACTTGTCCGTCAGCGGCCGCCCCTCGCGGGTGGACATCGAGCTGGGCGCGCCGATGCGCTTCTCGCCGAACAGCGCCACGTGCGCGTCCACCAGCGCCTTGACGTGCGCGGCGGATTCCCGGTTGATCCACGTCGGGAAGTAGGCCTCCGTCTCGTAGACCTCGCCGGTCCAGGAGGGCCGGTCGTACATGTACATGGACACCTGCACGTCCTCGCCGTACTTCTTCACGGCGGGCAGGTTGCGGATCTCGTCCAGGCAGCTCTCCCACGTCTCGCCCGCGGTCATGCGGCGGTCGACGGATATGGCGCAGGAATCGGCCACGGCGCAGCGGCTCGGGGAGGTGAAGTAGATCTGCGACACCGTGCAGGTGCCGCGGCCCAGGAAGCGGGCGTCCTCCCAGTGCTCCGGGTTGTACTTCGGGTCCAGCATCCTGACCAGGCCGCGGATGGCGGTGGAATCGTCGCAGCCGTTGTTGTTGAGCGCGCGGATGTCCCGGAGGATGTCGGCCATCTTGTAGATGGCGTTGTCGCCGCGCTCGGGCGCGCTGCCGTGGCAGGAGACGCCCCGCACGTCCACGCGGATCTCCATGCGCCCGCGCTGGCCGCGGTAGATGCCGCCGTCGGTGGGCTCGGTGGAGATGACGAACTCGGGGCGGATGCCGTCCTTGTTGACGATGTACTGCCAGCACATGCCGTCGCAGTCCTCCTCCTGCACGGAGCCCACGACCATGATTTTATACCCCTCGGGGATCAGCCCCAGGTCCTTCATGATGCGCACGCCGTAGACCGCGCTGGCCATGCCGCCCTCCTGGTCGGAGCCGCCGCGGCCGTAGATGATCTCGTCCGTCTCGTAGCCCTCGTAGGGGTCGGCGGTCCAGTTGTCGCGGTTGCCGATGCCGACGGTATCGACGTGGGCGTCGATGGCGATGATCTTCTCGCCCTCGCCCATCCAGCCGATGACGTTGCCGAGGCCGTCCACCTCCACCCTGTCGTAGCCGAGCTTTTCCATCTCAGCCTTTATGCACGCCACGACCTCCTTCTCCTCGCAGCTCTCGCTGGGGTGGGAGATCATTTCCCGCAGAAAGCGGACCATGTCCGCCCGGTAGCCCTCGGCCGCCGCCCTGATCGCAGAACAATCCAGTGTCATGATGAACGCTCCTCTCAATCCTCCACCGTGGGGTACGCTCCGCCCCACACGATGTTTCGATAGTTCTCGGGGTCGGTATCGCCCTCCGTGGAGAACAGCAGCACGTTGCTGTTCCCATCGAGCCCCAGCGCCGCCTTCAGCTCCGCGCAGGCGGGGTCCAGCATCAGCGCCTCGACGACGCCCATGCCCACGGCGCCCGACTCGCCGCTCACGACCGCGGGGTCGCCCTTCAGCGGCGCGGCCAGCATCCGCATGCCCCGGGCGCTGACCCAGTCCGGGCAGGCCAGGAAGGCGTCGGCGTGGTTGCGCAGGATATCCCAGCCGATGGTGTTCGGCTCGCCGCAGGCCAGGCCGGCCATGATGGTGGGCATGTCGCCGCCCACGACGGCGGGGCTGCCGTCCTTCCGGCAGGCGCCCTTGTACAGGCACGCCGCCGATTCCGCCTCGATGACCACAAACTTCGGCGGGTCCGTCGGGAACAGGTTCGCGAAGAACCCCACCACCGCCGAGGCCATGCAGCCCACCCCGGCCTGCACGAACACGTGCGTCGGGCGGTTGACCTCGAGCGCGCGCAACTGCTCCACCGCCTCCTGGGCCATGGTGCCGTAGCCCTGCATGATCCAGGACGGGATGCGCTCGTAGCCCTCCCAGGCGGTGTCCTGCATCACCACGCCGTGCTCGGTCTTGGCGGCCTCCGCCGCGGCGAGCCGCACGCAGTCGTCGTAGTTGAATTCCTCGATGCTGACCTTCGCGCCCTCCCTGGCGATGTTGTCGAAGCGGATCTTCACGCTGCCCTTGGGCATGTAGACCACGGCCTTCTGGCCGAGCTGCCGGGCCGCCCACGCCACGCCGCGGCCGTGGTTGCCGTCGGTGGCGGTGAAGAAGGTGGCCTGGCCGAAATCGCTGCGGAGCTGATCGCCGGTCAGGTAGTCGTAGGTCGTCTCCCCGATCGCCCGGCCCGTCTCGCCCGCGATGTAGCGCGCCATGGCAAACGAGCCGCCCAGCACCTTGAAGGCGTTCAGCCCGAAGCGGTAGCTCTCGTCCTTGACGAACAGGCCGCCCAGCCCCAGCCGCCCGGCCATGCCGTCCAGCTTCGCCAGCGGCGTGACGGCATACTGCGGGAAGCTCCTGTGGAAGGCCCGGGCCTGGGATACATTGGCCTCGGACATGATCGGCAGGTTCCGGTCGTCGCTCTTCGGCATTTCGTTGAGGATCCATTTGATTCGTTCCATGACAGCCTCCTTTATTCGCTCGCCTTCCGGCCGGTCTTTTCCTCCAGGTAGTTCTCCACGAGCTCCCTCGCGTCGAAGATGTCGCCGGTGTTCTCCACGAGCACCCTCGTATCCCCTTCCACGAGGTCATACGCGGTCATCTTATAGGTGATGTCGTAGGAATCGCCCAGCTTCTGCCCCGTGCCCTGAACGTACCAGTAGCCCTGGTAGGTCTTGGACGCGACCTCGCACAGGAATACGAAGCGCACGTCCTCCACGCGCTCCGGCTCGAAGCCCTCCGGGATGAACCGCGTCCACCAGACGGTGGCGTCCTCCGAATCCTCCAGCCATACGGCCTTGTCCGCGCCGTCGTAGCCCTTCGCCAGGGCGAAGCTTTTATCCGCCATATGGTCGTTGAAGGCCCGGTAGAAGGTGCCGTCCTTGTAGACATCCCGGAACCTTTTGCGGTTGGTCATGGTATTCCGGTCCAGCTTGCGCCGGAACTGGCCCAGGCCCTCGGCGGAGATGTAGTCGTACTTCCCGTCGTCGAACATCCGAACGTCCTGCGTCTCCCCGTTCGCGCCGGTAAAGGTCAGCAGCATGTAGGTGTCCGGCACGGGCACCTCCCGCTTGCAGCGGCGGAAGTCGTCGTTGCCGCGCGCGTAGTCTTCCCCCACCGTCAGCGGCTCGCCCAGCAGGGCGCCGTCCGCGTATTCGCTCAGCGTCACGCTTTCCAACTCCCCGACGGTCGCGCCCGGATACGGCTCCCCGTACAGGAACCGGTCCAGCGGCGCGCCCTCGCCGTACAGGGCGTGCAGCGCCGCCATGCCGATCAGGATCGCCACGGGGACGCAGACCGCGCACCCGATCGCCCGGGTCGACTTCTTCCGGGGAAAGTAGCGCAGCACGACGGCGGCGAGCGGCACGAAAACGAACACCGGCAGCATGATCGGCATGGTGTCCCTGTAGTTCCAGGGCCTTCCGAAGGACCGGTGGGTCATGTAAAACAGCGCCAGGTCCGCCCCCAGCAGCACGATCCAGAAGATCAGCTCTCCGACAAAGGAGCGGTTCCCGCCCGATTTTCGCCTAGCAGCCATGATCGTCTCCTCCTTGCCAATCTCAGTCGTACAGCAGCCACGGGTACCGGTCCCGCACGGCGACCATCGCGGCGCGCACCTCCACGGGCACGTCGGCGTCCTCCGGGCCCGCCTCGCGCACCGCGCCGTCCCAGCGCAGCAGGAAGCGCCCGCCGGGCAGGGGGGCGAAGCCGGCGTTGCGGCTGTCGTTCAGCGCCTCCGCGCTCGTAAACACCGTCAGCTTCTCCAGGTACGGCGCGCGCTTCTCCGCGCAGAAGGACGCGCAGTTGCCGCACTCGTTGCACAGGCCGTCGAGGTGCAGCATCCGCTTCCTGCCTTCAACCGTGATGACCGCGTTCGCCCGGTTCGAGCACACCGACGCGCAGACGCCGCACACGACGCGGCAGTCGGCCCGGACGTCCGGCGCTTCAGGGCGCGGCGCGCGGCGCACGGCGGGATCGTCCCGGGCGGGGCCGCAGAGCGATTTCGACAGCGCGTCCAGCGCGTCGGCGTCCGGGGCCGTGCCGGCGGTCTCCAGCCCCTCCAGCGCCGCCGCCATGGCGGTCAGCTTGCCGTAGCCGCCGGGCTTCAGAAGCTCCGTGCAGACCGTGACGGGGAACAGCCCCGCCCCGCGCAGCGCCGCGATGTTCTTCGCGTCCGCGCCGCCGCAGTAGGACATGGGCAGCGCGCCGCCGAAATCCCGGCCGATCCGCGCCGCCACCCGCAGGCTCAGCGGCAGCAGCGGCCGCCCGCTCATGTAGATGTTCTCGTCGGGCAGCTCGCCGCGGTCGGCCTTCACGTGGAAGGTGTTGGTCAGCTTGACGCCGAAGTACAGCCCCAGCTCCGCCGCGCGCCCCCGGATCCGGCGCAGCATCGGTATGGCGTCGGCGTATTGCAGGTCGTGGTCGAAGGACTCCCGCTCGAACCGGAGGTAGGTAAAGCCCAGCGCGTCCAGGATGCGCCGCGCGTCGTCGTAGCCCACCAGCGTGGGGTTGCACTTGAGCAGCAGGTTCAGCCGCTTCTGCTCCAGCAGGTACAGGGCGATCCCCTCCGTCTCGGACGGGGGACAGCCGTGCATGGTGGAGATGGTCACGCTGTTGCAGATGTTGGGGGAGATCGCCGCCAGGTCCTCCGGGCCGAAGCGGGTGAAATCGCCCAGGCGGCGGCGCAGGACCTCCGCGCATTCCCGGAACTGCTCCGTGCGGGCGGCGTTTTTCATGTCCTCCAGGAAGCCGTCGACCTTCGGGCTCTGGATGCCCGCCAGGTCGTAGCCCACGCTCATGTTGAACGCGAATCCGTCCGCCCGGCCCAGGCCCAGCTCCTTCGCCAGCACGTGCAGCAGGAACCAGGCCTTGACGTACTCGTCCCGGGCCTGCGGCACGGTCAGCTCCGTGGACCACTCGCAGTTGTAGCCCTCGTCCTCGGCCAGTATGCAGGGCTTCGATACCGTCAGGTCCTCGCCGTCGAGGATCTGCACCGTCTTCAGCTCGAACACCCTCGCGCCGCAGAGATAGCCCGCGACGATGTTCTGCGCGAGCTGCGTGTGCGGCCCGGCGGCGGGGCCGACGGCGGTCTCCGGGCGCCGCCCCATCCAGGGCTGTCCCGCGCCCTCGGGCGCGCGGTAGAACTTCTTTATACCAAAGACGCTGCCCTCCGCGCGCAGCTCCCCGAGCACCCAGTCCAGCAGCGCCTCGAAGGGAATGGGGTGCATTCTGTCGCTCATGGTCGCTCCTTTCTCTCCGCGGGATCGCCCCGCCCTACCGGGCGACGGCGCGCGGCCCGCGGAAACCGGATGTATCCTTCTAGTAGGCCCTGTGGTTCAGCTCGCCCCAGAGCTTCCTGCTCTGCTCCAGCGTCCAGGCGTTGAGGCGCGCCTCGTCGATGTCTACGAATTGCCGGTCCCGATAGAGCACCCGCCCGTTGACGATCGTGGTGCGGCAGCTCCGGCCCATCATGCCGAAGAGGATGTGGCCGTCCGCGTTCTCGCCGGACAGGGGCGTGAAGGTCGGGTAATCCATGACGATCACGTCCGCCGCGGCGCCGGGCTTCAACACCCCCAGCGGCTTTTTGAAGTACCTCGCGGCGATCTTCGCGTTGTTCTCGAACAGCATGGTCATCGCCTCGCCCCAGCCCACGTTGGGCAGCGCGGCGTTGTGCCGCTGGATCAGGAGGAACACCTTCAGGCTCTCCAGCATGTCGTGGGTGTAGGCGTCGGTGCCGAGGCCCACGGTGACGCCCCTTTGCAGCATTTGCAGCGCCGGCGCGCAGCCCACGGCGTTGCCCATGTTGGATTCGGGGTTGTTGACGCACATGGTCCCCGTCTCGCGCAGGATGTCCATTTCGGCGGGGCTAACGTGGATACAGTGGCCCAGCAGCGTCCTCTCGCCGAGGATGCCGTTGTACAGCAGCCGGTTCACCGGGCGGCAGCCGTAGTTGCGCAGGCTGTCGTAGACGTCGTTCATGCCCTCCGCCACGTGGATGTGGAAGCCGGTCATGCCGTCGTTGGCCCTGACCATCTTTTCAAAGGTCCTGTCGGAGAGGGTGAACAGCGCGTGCCCGCCGAACATGGCGCGGATCATGTCGTCGTCCTCCCGCACGGCCCAGCGGGCGAACTCGGCGTTCTCGCGGATGGCCTCGTCGCACTTCTCCGCGCCGTCCCGCTCCGACACCTCGTAGCACAGGCAGGCGCGCACGCCCAGCTCCTTCGCCGCGTCCCGGATGGCGAACAGCGAGCCGGGGATCTCACAGAACGAGGCGTGGTGGTCGAAGATCGTGGTCACGCCGTCCCGGATGCACTCCAGCAGGGTGGCGTAGGCGCTGGCGCGGGTCATGGGCAGCGTCAGGTGCCGGTCGATGTTCCACCACGTGCCCTCCAGGATCTCCAGGAAGTTGGTGGGATTGTTCCCCTCGATGGCCAGCCCCCGGGCCAGGCCCGAATAGATGTGGGTGTGGGCGTTGATGAGCCCCGGCATGACGATGCCGCCGCGGGCGTCGATCCATTCGGCGTCCGGGTACTTCGCGCGAAGCGCCCCGCGCTCGCCGACCTCGGCGATGACCTCGCCCTCGACGGCCACCGCGCCGTCCGGCCAATAGGGGTGATCCGGGTCGCGGGTCAGCACCCTGCCGTTTCCGATCAGCAACATACCGTCACCTCATTGGGCCTTTTTCGCCTCTAGTCGCTTCAGCATGGTCTTCTTCACCGCGCGGAAGATGTTCTCGTACCCGGTGCAGCGGCAGAGATGGCCGGACATGCGGATGCGGATTTCCTCGTCGGACAGCTCGCGGCCCTCGTTCAGGATCTCCACCGCGCTCATGATGGCCCCGGGCGTGCAGAAGCCGCACTGCACCGCCGCCTCGTCGATGAACGCCTGCTGGATGTCGGAGATCTCGCCGTTGGGCCCCTCCAGGCCCTCGAGCGTCAGGATGTCCTTCCCGTCCGCCCAGACGGCCAGGTAGATGCAGGAATTGAAGCACTCGCCGTCGATCAGCACGTTGCAGGCGCCGCACTCGCCGACCTCGCAGCCCTTCTTCACGCTGGTCAGGCGGAAGTCATTGCGCAGCAGGTCCGTCAGCGAGGCGCGCACGTCCACCATGACCTCCCGCGGCTTGCCGTTGATGGTACAGTGAATCAGCTTGTACTGTTTACTCATCGATCACACCTCCCGCCAGGCGGATGGATTCCGTCAGCGCGCGCCGGGCCATCTCCACCGCGATGTGCTCGCGGAACGCCTTGGCCGCGCGCCAGCTGTCCCGGGGATGGATGTCGCAAAGCACCGCCCGCGCGAAGGCGTCGACGGTCTCCCGGCACACGGCCCGGCCCTTCGCCGCGGCCTCCGCCGACGGCGCGCGCATGGGCACCGGCCCGGCCACGCCGTAGGCGATGCGCGCGTCCCGGATCGCCTTTTTGTCGTCCGTCAGCGCGACGTTCACCGAACAGCCCAGGTTGGCGATGTCCATGGCCTCGCGCATGGCGTACTTGATGTAGTGGCCGAAGTAGCCCTCGTAGGATACCTTCGGTATGATGATGGCGGTCTGCAGCTCCGCGGGCTTCAGGTCGACGACGCCGGCCTTGATATAGAAGTCCCTGATGGGCAGCCGGCGGACGCCCTCCGGGCCGGTCAGCTCCACGACGGCGTCCCAGGCCAGCAGCGTGGACGCGGAATCGGCGCTGGTCACGCCGTTGCAGGTGTTGCCGCCGATGGTGCCGATGTTGCGGATCTGCGGCCCGCCCACCAGGCTCACCGCCTCGCCCAGCACCGGGATCTTATCCTTGATGACGGGGGACGCTGCGATGTGGGAGAAGGACGTCAGCGAGCCGATGCGGATGCCGCCCTCGTCGTCGTAGCCCACGCCCCGCATCGCGTCGATGCCGAAGATGCTCACCAGCTCGACCCCGGCCCGCCGGCCCTCGCGGATCTGCACCAGCACGTCGCTGCCGCCGGCGATGATCTGCGCCCGGGGGTGCTCCTGCAGCAGGCGGATGGCGTCCGCCACGCTCCGGGCCTCGTACAGCGCCTTGATGTCATACATTGCGATCACCCTGACTTTCGTCGTGAATAAGCCCGGCCTCGGTGAAGGCGCGGAACAGGTTGTGGGGATTCGCCGGCGCGTTGTTCACCGCCACGCCGGTGGCGTGGTAGATCGCGTTGCGGATCGCCGGCGCCGCCGAGCAGGCGGGCGGCTCGCCCAGGCTCTTCGTGCCGAAGGCGCTGGTGGGCTCGTAGTTTTCCACGAATTCCGCCATGAGCCGCGGATGGTCCAGCATGGTGGGCAGCTTGTAGTCCAGCAGGTTGTTGTTGAGCGGGCGGCCGGTCTTTTCGTCGAACATCAGCTTCTCCGACATGCCGAAGCCGATGCCCATGCTCATGCCGCCGTGCACCTGCGCCTCCGCCAGGGCGGGGTTGATCAGCCGGCCCGCGTCGTGGCAGTTCACGATGTTCAGCAGCTTCACCTTGCACATCGGGATGTCCACCTCCACCTCGGCGATGGTGCACCCGAAGGAATAGGCGTTGGACTTGATCTGGTAGGTACTCTCCGCCGTGATGTGGCGGCTGTCCGTCAGGCTGTAGAGCGCCTCCTCCGCGAGCTCGCCCAGGCTCATCAGCACCCGCCCGTCCGTGACGCGCACGATGTTCCCGTCGACGATGTCCAGGTTGAACGCCGGCATGCGGGTCAGCTCGTGCGCGTAGTTCAGGATCCGCTCCTTCAGCATAAGGCCGGTCTGGCGGATGGAGAAGCCCGCCACGTAGGTCTGCCGCGAGGCGTAGGCGCTGGTGCCGAAGGGCGTGACGTCCGTATCCTGGCAGGAGATCACGTGCACCTTCTCCAGGGGCACGCCCACCACGTCGGCCGCCATCTGGGCAAAGGCCGTGTCCGCGCCCTGGCCGATCTCCGTCTCGCCCAGCTGGAGCTGGAAGGAGCCGTCCTGGTTGAGCACCATGCGGCAGGAGGAGGACTCCAGCGAGATCGGCCACACCGCGGTGTTGTACCAGAAAACGGCGACGCCGATGCCCCGGCGCACGTCCCCGGTCTGGTTCTGATACGCCCTGTACTTGCGCTCGTAGTCGATGGCGGCCATGGCCTTGTCGAGGCACTGGTTGAAGGAATCGAAGTACATCTCGTTCTTCGAGAAGCCGTCCACGTAGCCCACCGGCATCAGGTTTTTCCGGCGGAACGCCAGCGGGTCCGCGCCGATGGCGGCGCACACGTCCTCGGTGTGGGACTCCACGGCCCACATGGCCTGCGGGATGCCGTAGCCGCGCATGGCGCCCGCCACCGGCTTGTTGGTGAACACGGTGTAGGCGTCCACCTCCACGTTGTCGCAGGGGTAGAGCTGCGGGAAGGCGCCGGCGCCCTTGGCGCAGATCGAGTGCCCGTGGGACGCATACGCGCCCTGGTCCGAGAAGCTCTCCAGCTTCCGTGCCGCGTAGGTGCCGTCCGGGCGGACCCAGGAGACGATGTGGTTGCGGATCGAATGGCGCGTGCGGTTGCAGATGAAGGTCTCCTCCCGGGGCACGTCCAGCTTCACCAGGTGGCCGCCCACCTGCAGGCTCAGCCAGGCGCACAGCGGCTCGTACAGTATGTCCTGCTTGTTGCCGAAGCCGCCGCCGATGTAGGGTTTGATCACCCGCACCCTGCCCCACTCCACGCCCAGCGCCTGCCCGACGATGCGCCGCACGATGTGGGGGATCTGGGTGGAGCTGACCACCTTGATCCGCTTCCCCTCCACCTCGGCGGTGCAGATGAAGTTCTCGATGTGGCAGTGCTGCACCACCGGCGTTTCGTACCAGCCCTCCACCTTCGTGAGGCCGGGCTCCAGGATGGCCCTCTGATAGTCGCCGATGCGAATTTGCGTGTGCTTCAGGATGTTGTTCGGGAATTCCTCGTGCAACTGCGGCGCGCCGTCCTCCATGGCCTTCTGCACGTCCAGCACGAACGGATACTCCTCGTACTCCACGCGGATCAGCCGCAGCGCCTGCGCGGCGGCGACCTCGTCCTCCGCCACCACCGCCGCGATGTCGTCCCCCCAGAAGCGCACCCGGTCCGTCAGCACCAGCCGGTCGGCCACGTCCTGGTGGGACGGGTCCGTGGACCACGGATGCCCCGCCGTGGGGAAGTAGTGCTTTTCCTTCAGGTCGAAGCAGGTCAGTATCTTGACCACGCCGGGCAGCTTCCCGGCCTCCGACGTATCGATGGAAACGACCCTGCCGTTGGCGATGGTGGAATGCAGCACCCGGGCGACGTAGGCCCTCCTGTCGCACAGGTCGTCCGTATACCTGGCGCGCCCGGTCGCCTTGTCAAAGGCGTCCACGCGCTTTACGCTCTGTCCCGCATACACGGGCCGTCCCTCCCTTTCTCTGTCGTCGCCGGTCCCCCGCGGGCGTCCGGCGCCCCGCGCAACGGCCTCCCCCGGGGTCGGCCGTTGCGCGGCGGGTCTGTCACAGGATCCGTTCGCCGTCCGCGAACTTCATCGCGATGCCGTTTTTGTCGAGCTCCCGGTAGAAGGCCCGCTCGAGCCTGCTCGCGGCCGGCAGCCTGCGCGCCTGCGGCTCGACGGAATCGTCCAGCACCACGGCGTCGAAGGCATAGCCGTCCTCGAAGCTCCCCACCTTCCCGAAGAACGCCCCGCCGCCCTTGGTGGCCAGGTAGAGGCTCTCCGGGAACGTCAGCGGCTTCGCCTCCCGGTCGATGTACCGCCAGTACAGCTTCGACACCTGTATGGCGTCCGTCACCGCGCGGAACATGGATTCCGTGGTCCCGCCGGCCACGTCCGAGCCGAGGCCGACGCGAAGCCCGCGCTCCAGGTACCTGCGCACCGGCGCGATGCCGGAGCCGAGGTTCATGTTGGAGGACGGGCAGTGGGCCACCCACACGCCGTTGTCCAGGAGCCGCTGAACCTCCTCCGGCGTCGAGTAGACGCAGTGCGCCATGACGGTGTTCAAGCCGGGCGCGGACCCGCCGGCGTCGCCGAACAGCCCGAAGCGGTCGTAGGCGTCGCCGTAGAACGCCGCCTCCGGCTGCAGCCGCCCGACCAGCGCCACCTCGTCGGGGTTCTCCGAGAGGTGCGACTGTACCGGCAGGCCGTACTCCCGGCGGATCCCGCCCAGCGCCGCCATCAGCGCGTCGGTGCAACTGGGCACGAACCGGGGCGTGAGGATGGGCTTCGTCCTGCGGTAGTTGCGCCGCGCGCTCTCCAGGATGAACCGCCGGGTGTCCGCCGCGGAGCGCTCGGCGCTCTCCTCCGTCAGCTCCGGCGGCGCGTCCCGGTCCATGTTCACCTTGCCCACATAGCTGACCAGCCCGCTCTGCTCCATGCAGTCCATCAGCAGGAGCGTGGCCTGAACGTGAAGGGTGCCGAACACGACCGCACGCGTGGTGGCGCTTTGCTTCAGGCTCCGCGCAAAGAGCCCGTAGGCCCTCGCGGCGTAGTCCGCGTCCGCGTACCGCATCTCCTCGGGGAAGGCGACCCTGTCCAGCCATTCCATCAGCTCGTAGTCCATCCCCGTGCCGCAGTAGGCGTACTGAGGCGCATGGATGTGCAGGTCCACCAGCCCGGGCAGCACCAGCCTGTCGGTGCAGTCGACGACCTCCAGCGCCCCGAAGCGCTCCGGAAGCGCGTCAAACACGCCCCGGCAGACGCCTTCCTCGCACACGGCGTAAGCGTTCTCGCGGACGACCAGCCCGTCCGCCCCGGGCGTGTAGCAGATGATTCCCCTGATTGCAAAGTTCCTGTCCAATATGCCGTTCCTTTCGCCGCCGCTGCCCTCCGGCAGGCGTCAAACCGCCGGAAACGAGAGGCCCCTCTGCCGGCGCGGGCAGGGAAGCCTTTCGCAAGACAGGCGCGGCCGTCCGGGCCCTCGAAGCCGCCGGGAACGAAGCGTTCCCCGCCCTTCGACGCCGCGCGCCGCACCCTGAAAGCCTATAAGCATTATAACAAAAGACGCCCCCTTTTGCAACGTATATTTTACATCGGGAGCGCCCGGGATCGCGTATGTCTGCCGCCGCTTCGGCCCCGCGTCACACGCCGACGCAGATCCTTCCCTCCGCCTCAAAGACATCGACGCGGATGCCGAACGCGCGCTCGATGCGCGCGGGCGTGAGGATCTCGCCCGGCGTCCCCGCGGCGAGGATCGCGCCGTCCTTCATCAGCAGGATGTCGTCGCAGTAGCGCGCGGCCAGGTTCAAATCGTGCAGCGTCAGGATCGCCATGCCGTCGAACCGGCGCAGGCGCTTCATCAGCTCCACGCGGTACTGGATATCCAGGTGGTTCGTCGGCTCGTCCAGCAGGATCACCTCCGGCTGCTGGACCAGGCACCGGGCGAACATCACCCGCTGCAGCTCGCCGCCGCTGAGGGTGCACACGCGCCGGTCCCGCAGCGCGTCCATGGCGGTCTCGCGGAGCGCCCGGTCGAGCAGCGCCTCGTCCTCGCGGTCGTAGGGCAGCATGATCTTCTTGTAGGGGTAGCGGCCGGTCCGCACCACCTCCGCCACCCGCAGCTCGGACTCCGCGAAGCTCTGCAGCTGCATCATCACGGCGACCCGGCGCGCATACTGCCGCCGGGGGATCTGTTCGATGGGCGCGCCGTCGACGCGGATGTGTCCGTTCGCGGGGTACTGCCGGTACAGGTGCCGGAGCAGCGTTGTCTTGCCGCTGCCGTTGGGCCCGATGATGCCGTGGATCCCGCGGTCCCCGAACCGGGCGCTGACGCCGTTCAGTATGCGCTTCCTCCCCGCGGAGAAGGACAGCGCGTCAACCTCGATTCTCATGATAGATCCTCCGGATCATCAGTATGAACACCGGCGCGCCGATGAACGCGGTCATCACGCCGATGGGCATTTCCTGGGGCGCGAAGGCCGTGCGCGCGACGGTATCCGCCAGGTTCAGAAAGCACCCGCCCGCCAGCGCCGAGGAGATCACCAGCCGGCGATGGGCGGTATCCACCGCCCGGCGCATGATGTGCGGTATGATGAGCCCCACGAAGCCCACCAGGCCGGACACCGACACCACCACCGACACCGCCAGCGCCGACAGCAGGATCAGCGCAAGCTGCATCGCCCGCACGTTCATGCCCGACTGCGCCGCGGCGTCCTGCCCCAGCAGCATGAGGTCCAGCTCCTTCTCCAGCAGGCGGCAGGCGACCAGCAGCACCACCAGCGCGGCCAGCGTCACCCGCACGTCCGACCAGTTGCTGCCGGAGAACGAGCCCGTCAGCCAGTACTGCGCCGAACGCGCCTGGGCCTCGTTGTTCGAGGAATAGATGATGAGCGTCGTGGCCGCCTGGAAGAAGGCCGACACGCCCATGCCCGTCAGCACGAGCCGCACGGGGCTGGTGCTCTTCCCCTGCAGCGCCACCACCAGCGCGATGGCGACGAAGCTGCCCACGAAGGCCGAGAACACCACCCGCCCGGCGGGCAGGAAGGCGAACCACCGGAACACGATGGCGCCCGCCGCGCCCGCGCTGGCCCCCGAGGACACGCCCAGCACGTAGGGCTCCGCCAGCGGGTTGCCGGTGAGGGTCTGCATCAGTATGCCCACGATGCTCAGCACCGCCCCGGCCAGCACGCACAGGCACACCCGGGGCAGCCTGACCTGCACGACCAGGTTGTAGAGGTTGCGGTTCGCGGCTTCGACCCCGGAAATCAGCGCCCGCAGCGCGTCCAGCACGTCGCCGCGCGACAGCGACGCCGCGCCCCGGAACAGCGAGCCGAACGCCGTGGCGCACAGCAGGACCAGCAGCCCCAGGCAAATCAGGCCACGATAGTATCTTCTCAGCATAGGCATTGCAAAGCGGCCCGCGGGAGAGACCCCGCAGGCCGTAAATCACTTCCGTCGGTTATTCAATTTCCACGCCGTGGATCTCCTCGGCCAGCCGCACCAGCGCGTCCACGCTGCGCACGCCGGGGCAGATCTCGGACAGCCGCACGCGCACGAAGTTGCCGTTCTTCACGGCGTCCAGGTCCTGAAGCGCGGGGTTGGACTTGAGGTTCTCCACCTTGGCGTCGAAGTCGTCGGTGTTGCGGATGGAGGTGGAGTAGTCGCAGATGATGATGTACTGCGGGTTCTCGGCCAGCACGGTCTCCCAGCCGGCGTAGTCCCAGGTCTTGTCCACGCCCTTGCCGGAGAGGATGTTGTTCGCGCCGATGAGCTTGAGCAGGTTGGTGGTGTAGCCCTCGAAGGCGGTGTAGATCTGGTCGTCCTCGTCGGTGGAGTCATAGATGAAGCAGGTCACCTCCGGCAGGCCCTCCAGCTTCGCCTGCACGGCGGCCAGCTTCTCCTTCTCGGCGGCGACGTAGGCCTCGGCGGCGTCCTGCGCGTCGAAGATCCTGCCGTACATCAGCAGGTCGTCGAACAGCGTGTCCAGCGTGGCGTCGGTGCGCAGCATGGATTCCGGCACGAAGATCGGCACGTTCTGGGCCACGATGTCCGCGGCGGGAATGGCGCGCTGGGTGAAGGGCACCGCCCAGCCGGTGGTGAAGTCCGGCGCGGCCTCCATGAACACCTCGTAGGAGGGCCACTTCTCGGCCAGCACGGGCACGCTGGCGTAGGCCTCGGCGAGGGGCTCGTAGATTTCCTCCTCCAGGAACGCGGTGCCGGCCATCCTGTCGGCCAGGCCCAGGGCCAGCATCATTTCCGTGGTGGCCTGGGACATCGACACGGCCTTCGCGGGCGCGGCGTCGACGGAGAAGTCGTAGTCGTTGCCGTCGAGGTTCTGGGACCAGGCGACGGGGTACTGCGTTTCGGCCATGGCGGCCATCGACAGGGCGAGCAGGCAGACGAGCAACAGGGATACGAGTTTCTTCATGGGATACCACTCCTTCTTCGCCGGAAAGCGCGGCGACTGTAATGGAAAACTGTGCCGTCGCCGGCACGACCGCCGCAAATTGTTTTCTGACTTATGCCTCGACGCTCCGCCTCGCCTTCCCGGACGCGCCCCGCGCCGCCCGTGCGCAGGGTTTCCCGTCCAGTGACCGGTCGCGATGCGACCATGAAGCTTCGCTCCGCAAATACAGCAACGCCCTTGTGCGGGATTCTCACCCGTCTTCCTCTTGCGTCGGCCTGTTCAGTTTTCATTCTCAATTATAGCGAAAACGGCGAAAAATGCAAGCCCTTGCCGCCGGCACGCGCGCCCGTGCGGGCGGTTTCCGGGCCGCGCGTCGTCGCCGCAGGGAACGCATCCTTAACAATATTGGCCCATCGAATTAATTTTGGTAGACAAAATTGCATGTATCTGGTATAATATGCTGTGTTATTTCCTTGTTACGCGAAGCAGTCGCTTCCGAGGAGGCTCCCCATGAAAAAGCTGATGACGATTCTGCTGTGTCTTCTGCTGGTGTCGGCGCTCGCAGTATCGCTCGCCGCGCAGGCGTCGACGCGGGAGAAGAAGACCGTTCGCGTCGGATGGTACGAATCGGCCTTCCACCGGACGGATGCGTTCGGAAGGCGCTCGGGATACGGCTACGAGTACCAGCAGCGCGTCGCCACCTTCACCGGCTGGACCTACGAGTACGTGGAGGGGAGCTGGTCGGAGCTGTTCGAGAAGCTGGTGGCCGGGGAGATCGACCTGCTCAGCGACGTATCCTACACCGAGGAGCGCGCGCAGAAGATCCTGTATTCCGCCGAAGCCATGGGCTCGGAGGACTACCACGCCTTCATCTCGCCCGACAACACCGAAATCAGCCCCGATGATTTCTCCACCTTCAACGGCAAGCGGGTCGGCGTCAACAAGAACACCGTCCAGGAGCAGATGTTCATCGACTGGGCGAAGAACCACGACGTGCACCCGGAGGTCGTGGAGCTGACGGAGAAGACGCCCGAGCTGCTGGAAATGCTGGCGCGCGGCGAGATCGACGTGCTGGTGACCCTGGACACCTACGGCCGAAAGGCCGACGTGGTGCCCGTGTGCAAGGTCGGCGCGGCGGATTCCTACTTCGGCATCAACAAAAACCGCCCGGACCTGAAGCAGGACCTGGACGTCGCCATGAACCGCATCCTGGAGGACAACCGGGACTTCAACCAGCAGATGACGGAGAAGTTCAACAAGGCGGTCGCGGTCAACAGCTTCCTCACCCCGGACGAAAAGAACTGGCTCTCCGGCCACGGCGTGATCCGCGTGGGCTACCGGGACGACTACCTCCCCTTCTGCGGCCTGGACGGGGCGACGCAGTCCCTCACCGGCGCGCTGTCGGACATCCTGGCGTTTGCGGAGACGAGCGAGAAGAACGCGGAGCTCAGCTTCGAGACCCGCGCCTTCGATACCACCGAGGCCGCCCTGAAGGCCCTCGGCGACGGCGAGATCGACTGCCTGTTCCCGGTAACGCTCAGCGCCTACGACGGCGAGAAGCTGGGCGTCATCGTCACGGACCCCTTCGTGAATACGGAGATGTACGCGGCGGTCCGGACCGCCGATCAGCAGGGCATCTCCCCCGACCGGGAGCTCGTCGTCGCCGTCAACCGGAGCAACCCCAACGCCGAGACCTTCCTGATGGATTACTTCCCCAACTGGCAGCCGGTGTACTTTGAGGACAGCCTGTCCGCCACCCGGGCGGTCGCCTCCGGCGATGCGGACTGCGTGCTGGTGAGCAATTACCGCCTCAACCGCATGAGCGACCTGTGCGAGAAGTACAAGCTCTCCACGCTCGCCACCGGCGAGAGCATGGACCTGTCCTTCGCCGTGCGGCGCGAGGACGACTGCCTGTATTCGATCCTCAACAAGATCAGCCGCCTCATGCCGGAAGCGGCGGTCAACTCGTCGCTGACCAACTACTCCTTCAGCGCCGACAGGGTCACCTTCAGGGACTACCTTCGCGACAACCTGGGTTACGTGGTGGCCACCATCGCCATCATCATCTCCGTGATCCTGCTGCTGCTGCTGTGGAGCCTGCGGGCGGAGACCAAGGCGAGCAAGGGCCGGCAGATCATCTCCGAGGCGGAGCGCGACAACCTGACGCAGCTGTACAACCGGAGCTTCTTCATGGTGTACGCCAACCAGATCCACCGCGGGCATCCCGACGAGCCCATGGACGCCATCGTCATGAACATCGAGCACTTCCACGCGCTGAACACGCTGAACGGGCGCGCCTTCGGCGACGAGGTGCTCCGCAGACTGGGCGGCGGGATCGAGGACTTCCTCCGCGAAACGCATGGCATCGCCGCCCGCATGGAGGGCGACTTCTTCAACATCTACTGCGTCAAGCAGGAGAGCTACGTCAGGCTGCTCGACCGCTTCCAGTCCCTGGTCAACACGGAGTTCCAGAGCGCGGACATCCGGCTGCGCATGGGCGTCATGCCCTGGCAGCCGGGCATGCCGCCGGAGGACATGTTCGACCGGGCGTGGTCGGCGTGCAGCATGGCGCGCGGGGACTACAAGTCCCGCCTCGTGGTGTACGACGAGGAGCTGCGCCGCCACGACGCGCTCAACCAGCGCCTCCTGAACGACCTCGGCCGCGCGCTGGAGCACGGCGAGCTGGAGGTGTACTACCAGCCCAAGTTCGACATCCAGTGCGATCCGCCGAAGCTGAACAGCGCCGAGGCGCTGGTGCGCTGGCGGCACCCGGAGCTGGGCATCATCTCCCCGACCGACTTCATCCCGCTGTTCGAGCGGAGCGGCCAGATCAGCGCGCTGGACAACTACGTCTGGGCGGAGGCCGCCCGCCAGATCGCCGCCTGGCGCGACAGGCGCGGCGTGGTGCTGCCGGTGTCGGTGAACCTCTCCCGCGTGGACGTGTTCGACCCGACGCTGATCGAGACGCTGGACGGCCTGGTGGCCCAATACGCGCTGGACCGCGCCGACCTCAAGCTGGAGGTGACCGAGTCCGCCTACACCGAGAACGCCGACCACCTGATCCGGGTCATCGGGGAGCTGCGCGGAAAGGGCTATCAGATCGAGATGGACGACTTCGGCTCCGGCTATTCGTCGCTGAACATGCTCTCCTCCATGCCGATCGACGTGCTGAAAATGGACATCGCCTTCATCCAGCACATCGAGCGCAACGAGAAGGACTTCCGCCTCGTGGAGCTGATCGTGGACATTGCGAGATACCTGAAGGTGCCCGTGGTGGCCGAGGGCGTGGAGACGGAAAAGCAGCTGACGCTGCTGCGGAACGCGGGCTGCCACCTGGTGCAGGGCTACTACTTCTCGCCCGCGCTGCCGGCGAAGGAATTCGAGCGGAAGATCCTCGACGGCAAAGTGTGACGCGGCAAGCGGAGATTCCTTCCGCGCCAGCGGTCTTTCGGGGAATCTCCGCGGTTGCGGCCCCAGTAAACATTCTGAGGGGGATGCGTGCCTGTACGGCGCGCATCCCCCTCGGCATATTGTCGGTATATTGTCGGCACGCTGACAAACGCAGGCAGCGCTTTCAGCCCGGCGTCACTCGATGCCCTGCTCGTCCTTCCAGCGCTTCAGCGCCTCGTTGATCTTTCGGATGTCCCGCTTGCCCTGCAGGTACATGATCAGCCAGATGATGAAGTACACGACCACCATGATGGCCGACAACCACAGGGTGAAGGCGTCGCCCAGGCGAATCCAGCCCATCGAGAAGCCCACCGTGAAATACGTCGTCATGGCGATGCAGAAGTGGGTCAGCGTGCAGCGCAGCAGGCTCCAGCGCTCCAGCGAATAGATCGACGTACTGCCCATGTTGATCGCGCCGAGCGCGCCGCCCGCCAGAAGCTGCAACGCCAGGCGCCCGCTTCCGTGCCGCGCGTAGTATTGCGCAATGCCCATGGGAAGCAGGAAGCCCAGGCTCACCAGCATCCCAAGCACAAAACCGACGGCGCCCCAGAACAGGGTTTTCTTCCAAAACTCGCTCATGGATTCGCCCCCCTATAACAGGCCCAGGATTTCCTGGATGGCCCGCACGTAGCGTCGCGCCGCCCAGGTGCTGCTGCCGTCGTCAAAGTGTACGTGGATGGTGCCCGACAGGCTGAAATCAAAGTTGGAGACCTTGTACAGGTTGATGATTTCGCTGCGGCTGATCCTCAGGAAACGGTTGCCGCTCAGGATCGATTCCATCTCCGCCAGCGTCTTGCGCACGACGAACACGCCCCGCTCCGCCTGGACGAGCAGCTTCCGCTTCTCGACGAACGCGCGATAGATCTCCCGCTGGCTCAGCAGCACCATGATGTCGCCGTCGTAGGCCGGCACCATGGGGTAGCCGTTCTCCATGCAGTTCTCAATCGCGCTGACGATATTCTCGATCTCCTGCGTCTTGCGTCGCGTCCGAATGATGATCTTCGGATCGCTGCAGGCCTCGTCGAGCTGTATGTCGATGTCGATCGTGCCTCTCATAACGTTCCCTTTCGCTCCGGTATGGGCGCACCGCGCCCGTGGAAACCCAGTATTATTATATCATATCCCGGCCTGCGTTGCAAATGCCCCGGCGCCTGTTTTTGGGGATAAATCCCGCCGGCTTTGACCGTTTAGACACCAAAATCAACCGTTTAAACAAAAACACTTGATTTTCTTTTGAAATTGTGTTAAATTTAGTATGATAGCGGATTTGAACCCGCAATCAGAGGAGGCGCGCGACGGACGCGGTCGGGCGACCTTGAACGACATGACGAGAGGTGAATGACATGAAGTACCAAATCAAGGGCGAACCGATGCCGGTCGTCATCTGCCACCTGAACGAGGGTGAATCCGTGCTGTGTGAATCCGGCGCGATGAGCTGGATGAGCCCGAACCTGGAGATGGAAACGTCCGGCGGCGGCGCGGGAAAGATGTTCGGCCGGATGTTCTCCGGGGAGAGCATGTTCCAGAACCGCTATACCGCGCGGCGCGGCGCGGGCATGATCGCCTTCGCGTCGAAGTTCCCCGGCGACATCCGGGCGGTGGAGATCACGCGCTCGACGCCGGTGATCTGCCAGAAGGGCTCGTTCCTGGCGTCGACGGAGGGGGTCGAGATGAGCGTCGCGTTCCAGCAGAAGTTCACCACCGGCCTGTTCGGCGGCGAGGGCTTCGTCATGCAGAAGCTGTCGGGCGACGGCATGGCGTTCGTCGAGATCGACGGCTCGACCATCGAGTACAACCTGGAGCGCGGCCAGCAGATGCTGGTGGACACGGGATACGTGGCGATGATGGACGCCACCGTGAAAATGGAGATCCAGAAGGTCAAGGGCGTGAAGAACGCGCTGTTCGGCGGCGAGGGCCTGTTCAACACGCTGCTCACCGGCCCCGGCCGCGTGGTCATCCAGACGATGCCGATTACGGGCTTCGCCGCGTTCATCGCCAGCCTGCTGCCCAAGAAGAACTGACGCCGCGACGGAACCCCTTCCCCTCTCCCCCCGCACCGCGGGACCCAATCACGCACCTGTTTGAAAGGAGATAAACCCCATGAAGAAACTGTTTGCCCTGATCCTGGCGCTGCTGATGGCGCTGAGCTGCCTGTCCGCGCTCGCGGACACCGTGTACACCAAGGTGAGCATCGATCCCGAGGTCGCCAAGGGCGTCCTGTCCGGCTTTGGCATGGAGGACGACCAGTTGGCGATGGTCGATCCCGTCGCGGCGCTGGTGAACGCGCTGGGCGTGAAGGTGATCACCGTCGACGACGGCGCGCAGATCGATCTCGACCTGAACGGCACGGACGCCCTCAGCCTGGGCTTCGCGGCGGACGACGCGGGCATCAACGTCGCCAGCACGCTGTTCCCGAACTACCTCGTGACCATCTCCCAGGAGACGATCACCCAGATGATGGAGCAGTTCGCGGCGAACATGCCCGCCGGCGGCTCCGGCGAGGGCGGCTTCGACGCGACCGCCTTCCAGGAGATGTTTGCCAAGTACTACGAGCCCTTCATGGAAGTGGTCACCTCCGCGGGCCAGCCCGGCGAGGCCGTGACCGGCGAATACGAGTTCGACGGCGTCGTCTATGACACCTACGTGCCCGTGACGATCGACGTGGACGCCATCAAGGCCGCCGCGAAGGACATGATGGACCAGATCATGGCCGACCCGGCGGCGGTGGGGATGATCAAGGGCTACGTGCAGGGCATGTCCCAGAGCACCGGCGAGGAATTCAACGAGGAGACCTTCGAGGCGGACTTCAAGGCCGGCTTCGAAGAGTGGATCGCGCACATTCCCGCGGAGATGACCGTTGACTTCTACGCCCACAGCGACGGCAGCGAGGACTTCTACATGACGGCTTCCCCGGAGCTTGAAGAGGGCACCATGTTCTTCGACATGACCATGAACGGCGAGAACATGAAGATGAACTTCACCATGACCGTGGACGGCGAGGAGATGGCCTGCGTCTTCGCCATGGAAGACGGCACCGTGACCATGTCCTTCGAGATGAGCGGCATGTACATGGGGATGGTCATGAGCTTCGCGGAGAACCAGTTCGCCATGGACATCTACTTCCTGAACGCCGACGCCCCGCTGGTGTCCGTCACCGTGGAGAGCGCCGAGGGCGGCGAGCGCACGCTGAGCATGGACGCCGAAGGCAAGACCGTGCTGGCCGCCGAGGAGCTGATGCAGGATATGAACAGCGAGGCGGCGCAGGGCCTGTTCGGCGACATCATGGGCAACGGCCTGGGCACGCTGATGGGCGCGCTCTCCGAGCAGGTGCCCGAGGTCGCGGGCCTGCTCTCGGGCGGCGCGGCGATGGCCGGCTGACCGACGTCATACCGTGACCTGCGGGAATCCCGCGGCGGCCCAGCCGCCGCGGGGCTCTCCGTCTCGAAGGTTTCCTGACACCGATCCAAAGAGGGGAATGCGCGTATGGACCTGAAGAAACTGAACGTCATCATCCCCATCGTCTCGGTCGGCGTGATGATCGTATGGAGCACCGTGACGAACGACTGGAGCAAGAGCTGGCTGGCGGTGTTCGTCGGCGGCATCATCATGACGATCTTCAACGTCATGGGCAAGCAGAACGGCAAGGACGACTGAAAGAGCCTGGAATCATGAACCGTAAAATCATGGTGCTGATCCTGTGCGCCGCGCTGCTCGCGGCATGCGTCGGCTGCGCCGTGGCCGAGGCGGCGACCAAGACCTATCAGCTGGGCACCTCCGGCTACACCATCGAGATCCTCGAGAGCTACACCGAAGGCGGGCGCACCGATGAGGATGTGAAGGACGACATGGTGGCCTACATGTACAGCCCTGACACGCTGCTGGACTTCGACGTGTACCAGTTCAGCAAGGAAGGCTACCCCGAAGCGCTCGCCGAGTGCGCCGCGCTGGAAGCGGCGGAACACAACGCCACGGAGATCGTGACGGACGGCGAGATCAACGGCATCGCGGCGGCCTGGTACCGCGCGGTGGAGAACTACGAGGGCACGGACTACACCACGCTGACCTACGTGCTGGAGGACGGCGGGGACTACGTGGAGATCACGTTCTGGCTGGACGGCGAGACCGCCGAGGCCGAGGCGCAGGCCATCATCGACACCCTGGCCCTCGCCCGCTGACCCAACGCGGACGCCATCATCGCATCACCATCATCGGCGGGCACCGACGATCGATCATTCCGTCGCAGGCGCCCGCCCTTTTTATCGGCATACGCCCCGGAGCGCCCGCCGCGGCGCGCGGCGTCGCTGAAACCGAACGACACGCCTGTGGACCCGGAAAGTGAGGTAAACCCATGATGCGCGACAAGTGCTTCCCATTGACGGCCTGCGAGTGCGGCATGTACCTGGAGCAGATGAACGACCCGGCTTCCACCGAGTACAACACTCATCTGCTTTACTGCATTCAGGGCGCGACGCGCGAAGCCGTGGACGCGGCGCTGCGGGACGTGTTCGCCGCACACGAGGCGTTTCATTCCCGCTACGACAACGTCGACGGCGTGCCCGTGCGGATCATGACGGAGGAGGCGCCGGACATCCTCTGGCGCGAGGCCGATGACCGGCAGGCGGCCGAGGACATCGCCCTTTCCGGGGACGCCCCCTTCGACCTGCGCGCCGGCGTGCCGCTTCGCCCGACGGGCTACGCGCTCAAAACGGGCGGCGTGCTGGTGGACCTGGCCATCCACCACATCGCCATCGACGGGGGCAGCCTCGCCGCGCTGACCGGGGAGCTGCTGGCGCGGCTGAAGGGCGAGGCGCCCGGAATTGCGGCGACGGACCTGTCCGACCTGGCGCTCGACGATCACTCCGCCCGGCTGGAGCGGGGACTCGCCCTCTATCGGGCGATGTTCGCGGACGGCGTGCCCGTCCCCGAAATGCCCACCCGGGGGCCGCGGCCGCAGGCGATGCCGGCGACGGACCGCTGCAAGGCGCTGGCGATCGACGCCGGGCGCATCGAGTCCGTCGGGCGCGCGGCGAAGGCCGCGGGATGCACCACCTTCCAGTTCCTGTTCGCCGCCGTGTCGATCGCGCTGAGCCGGTATTGCGGCAGCGAGGACGTGGTGCTGGGCGTGCCCACCAACACGCGGGACGAGCGCAGCCGCGACGTGATCGGCATGTTCGTCAACACGGCCCCGGTGCGGGTGAAGCCCGCGGCGCGCAAGCCGCTGGCGGACTACCTGCGCGAGGTCGCCTCGGCCATCCGCGCCGCCACGCACGGCGACTGGCTGCCCTTCGCCGAGGTGGTCCGGACGTTCGCCCCGGCGCACGACGCCTCGCGCAACCCGATCTTCGACGTGAGCGTGAATTACCTGTACATGCCCCCGGTCGCGACGGACGGCGCGATCTCCGTCGAGCCGCGCGTGCCGCTGCAGCGCATGAAGCGGGACATGAGCGTCACCATTCGCCGCCGCGGGGCGGAGACGGCGTTCACGCTGCAATACTCGTCCCGGCTGTACGACGACGCGCTGATCGACAACTTCCTGGAGCAGCTCGACGCGACGCTCGGGGCCATGTGCGCGTCGCCCGGCGCCACCGTGGGCGACGTGGGCGCGCTGCCCGAAAGGCAGGCCAGGGAGCTGGAGGCGCTGTCCGTCGCCGCGACGGCGGAAATCCCGGAAACCCTGCTGCACGGGGTGTTTGAGCGGGTCGCGGCGCAGAAGCCGGACCAGACGGCGCTGGTTGCCTGCGACAGGACGCTGACCTATGCGGAATTGAACGCCGACGCGAACCGCGTGGCCTGGAGCCTGATCGACAGGGGCATACGGCCGGGCGACCGCGTCGCGCTACTGCTGCCGCGCCGCAGCTTCTACTTCTCGGCGCTGTTCGGCGCGTTGAAGGCGGGTGCGGCGTTCATCCCCTGCGACCCGGAGTATCCCGCCGAGCGCATCCGGCACATCCTCGGCGATTCCGGGGCGGCGTGCATCATCGCGACCGACGCGCACATGGCCGACCACCCCGGGGCAGCGGTGAACATCGAAGCGCTGCTCGCGGGCAAGAGGACCGAAAACCCCGGCGTACCGCTGACCGGGGACGACCTGGCCTACATGATCTACACCTCCGGCTCCACCGGCACGCCCAAGGGCGTGATGCTGCGGCACAGGGGGATCTGCAATTTCTGCCGGGTTCATCCGGCCAATATACTCTACGATACGGTGGCGCGGGAGATTCACAGCATGTTGGCGGTGACCACGGTGTCCTTCGATCTGTCCCTGAAGGATACGCTGGGGATGCTGGTCAACGGCGGAGTCGTGGTATTCGCCGCAGAGAACGCCATGAACGATCCCCGGTCCCTCGCCGCGCTGATCCGGGAAAACGGCGTGGACGCTATGAACGCTACCCCGTCGCGCTACCTGCAATACCTCGAATACCCGCCCTTCGAGCAGGCGCTGGCAGGGCTTAAACTGGTCATGGCGGGCGGCGAGGGCTATCCCGCGGCGCTGCTCGAGCGCCTGAGGGCATTGGGCATTCCCCGTATCATCAATACCTATGGCCCCACCGAGTGCACCATCTCCAGCAACATGGCGCGGCTGGAGCGCGCAGACCACATCTCCGTCGGTCGGCCGCTGCTGAACGTGCGGGAGTACATCGTGGACGCGAACGGCGAGCTGGTCCCCCGGGGCGTCACCGGGGAGCTGTACATCGGCGGCCCCGGTGTGGCGAAGGGCTATCGCAACCTGGAGGCGCAGACCGCGGAGCGGTTCGTGGACTTCCGGGGCGGGCGCTTCTACCGCTCGGGCGACTACGCGAAATGGGACGCAGACGGCAACGTGCTGATCCTCGGGCGCATGGACGGCCAGGTGAAGCTGCGCGGCCTGCGCATCGAGCTGGGCGAGATCGAATCGGCGCTGGCCGCGCAGCCGGGCGTGAAGCGCGCGGTGGCGGCGATCAAGGTGATCGGCGGGCAGGAGCAGCTCTGCGCGTACTGGACCGGCGACGCGGCATTGGACGAATCGGCGCTGAAGGCGGCGCTGGCGGCCCGCCTGCCCCGCTACATGGTGCCCGCGGCCATCACGCGCCTGGACGCCATCCCGGTCACCGCCAACGGCAAGACCGACCTGAAGGCCCTGCCCGTGCCGGAGCTGCAGGCGACGGACGACGACGCGACGCCGCCGGAGACGGACGCGCAGCAAAGCGTGTTCGATATCGTGGCGGCGATCGTCGGCTCGCGCGCCTTCGGCATCCGCACCGCCTTCGCGGACATCGGCCTGACCTCGCTGACGCTGGTGGCGCTGATGCTCAGGATCAGCGAAACCTTCGGGCGGGACGTGACGCTGGCCGCGCTGCGCGCCCACGATACCGTCGAGGCGCTGGCGGCGTGGCTGGAGCGCGCGGAGGCGGGCAGGGCCTACGAGGTCCGGGAGGAGTACCCGCTGACGCAGGCCCAGTACGGCATCTACGTGGAGTGCCTGAACCACCCCGGCACCACCATCTACAATATCCCCGTGCTGTGGAAGCTGGACGACGGCATCGACCTCGGGCGCCTGCGCGCGGCCGTCGCCGCCGCCGTCGACGCGCACCCCTACATGAAGGCGCGGCTCCGGGAGCGGGACGGGCAGATCTTCGCCCTGCGGGACGACGCCGCCCCGGCGCAGGTCGAGCTGATCCGCAGCGACGCCCCCATCGCGCCGGAGCGCCTTGCGCGGCCCTACGACCTGCTGCACGACGCGCTGTACCGGGCGGAGATCCACTGTACGCCCGGAGGGAACTACTTCTACCTCGACATGCACCACATCGCCGCGGACGGCCGTTCCCGCGCCCTGCTGCAGCGGGACATCGAGGCCGCCTACGCGGGCGAAGCCCCCGAGCCGGAGCGCTTCACGGGCTACGAGGCGGCGCTGGAGGAATCGGAACGGCGCGGCGGGCCGCGCTACGCCGAGGCGCAGGCCTGGTACGACGCCCTGCTCTCTGACGCCCGGATGACCGAGCTGCTCCCGCTGCCCGGCGAGGGCGGCGCGGGCCCCCTGCGCCTGTTGACCGGGCTGGACGCCGCCGCGGTGCGCGACTTCTGCGCGGCGCACAGGGTCACCGGCAACGCGTTCTTCAACGCCGTGTTCGGCTACGCGCTGGGCGCGTTCACCGCCTCGGACGAGGCCGTGTTCACCACCATCTACGACGGGCGCAGCGACAGCCGCGCGTTCAACACCGTGACCATGCTCGTCCGGACGCTGCCGGTGCGCTGCCGGTGGACGCCCGAGACGCGGGTGGCGGATTACCTGGCCGCGGTGCGGGACCAGTTGGACGGCTCCATGAACAGCGATTCGTTCGGCTTCGCGGAAATCGCCCGCGCCTACGGCGTCAGCGCGGAGCTGATGGTGGCCTGGCAGGACGATATGGAGATCGCGCCGATCTTCTGCGGCGCGCCCGCGGAGGTCATCCGCCCGGCGTCGGACACCGCCAAGTCCGCGCTGTCCGTGGACGTTTCGGTCGAGGGCGGCCGCATCGCCTTCGCGTGCGAGCACCGGCCGGAGGTCTACGGCGCGGCCTTCGTGCGCTCGTTCATGGACTGCATGGCGCAGGTGGCCGCGGAATTCCTGACGAAGGAGGTGCTGGGCGCGGTGCGCCCGGCGTCCGACGCCACGGAGGCCGCGCTGAGGGCGCTGCACGACACCGACTGGCCCGTGGCCGAGCGCCCCGCCTACCGCCTGCTCCAGGACAGCGCGGCGAAGTGGCCCGACCGCGTGGCCGCCGTCGCCAACGGCGAAAGGCTGACCTACGCCGAATTGAACGCCCGGGCCAACCGGCTGGGGCGGCTGCTGCGCCGCCGCGGCCTGGACGTGGAAAGGCTCTGCGCGGTGCTGCTGAACCGCGGCGTGGAAGTCTACGTGGCGCGGCAGGGCATACTGAAGGCGGGCGGCGCGTTCCTGCCCATCGACCCGGAATACCCGGACGACCGCATCTCCTTCATCCTGGAGGACGCCGGCTGCGCGCAGATCGTCACCTCCCGGGACCTCTTCGCCGCCCGCGGCGCGCTGTTCGAGCGGCCCGGGCTGGAGGTCTGCTTCGTCGAGGACGCAACCGATCCCTCGCTGTCCGCCGACGACCTGAACCTCGACGTGCCCTTCGACGCGCTGGCCTATTCCATCTACACCTCCGGCTCCACGGGCCGGCCCAAGGGTGTGCTGCTGACGCAGCGCAACCTGGTGAATTTCGTGGACGACAACCCCAGGAACCGGGAGATCCTGGGCTATATCCGGCGCGGCCGGGTGTCGCTGGCGCTGGCCTCCGTATCGTTCGACGTGTCCGTCATGGAGGAATTCATCCCGTTGGCCCACGGCCTGACCGTCGTCATGGCCAACGACGACGAGCGCCGCGACTACCGGGCCCTGCGGGCGCTGTGCCTGGACAACGGCGTGGACCTGCTCACCTGCACGCCGTCGCTGCTGTCGAACCTGCTGGAGGTGCCCGCGATGCGCCCGGCGATCGAGCGGCTCGCCGCCATCGACGTCGGCGCGGAGGCATTCCCGGCGGCGCTGTACGACAAGATCCGCGCGTGGAACCGGGACGTGTACATCATGAACGGCTACGGCCCGACCGAGGCCACCATCAGTTGCACCATGGCGGTGATGACGGGCGGCGAGCGCGTGACCATCGGCCTGCCCAACGGCAACGTGAAGGTGGTCATGACGGACGCAGGCGGCCACGTGCTGCCGCTGGGCGCGCTGGGCGAGATGGTGATTCTCGGCGAGGGCGTGGGGCGCGGCTACCGGAACCGGGACGAGCTGACCGCGAAGTGCTTCTTCCGCCTGTGGGATCGCCCCGCCTACCGGAGCGGCGACCTGGCGCGGCTGCTGCCGGACGGCGAGATCGATTTCCGCGGCCGCAGGGACAACCAGGTGAAGCTGCGGGGCCTGCGGGTGGAGCTGGACGGGATCGAAAGCGTCATGCTGGCCATGCCGGGGATCCAGCTGGCAAAGGTCGTCGTCCGCAACAACGGCTCCGAGGACTACCTCGCGGGCTTCTACACCGCGCGGGAACGGGTGTCCGCCGACGCGCTCGCCGGCTTCATGCGGGAGCGCCTGGCGGCCTACATGATCCCGGACGTGCTGACGCAGCTCGACGAAATGCCCCTGACCGCCAACGGAAAGATCGACGGCAAGCGCCTGCCCGACGTGGGCTTCGAGCGCGCCGCGAGCGCCTTCGAGCCCCCGGCCGACGACGTGGAGCGGGCGTTCTGCGATTGCTTCGCCGAGATCCTGAAGCGCCCGCGCGTCGGCGCCACGGACGACTTCTTCGAGATCGGCGGCACGTCGCTGTCGGCCATGATGGTGGTGGCCTTCGCCGTCGGCCGCGGCTGGGATCTGGTCTACCGGAACGTGTTCGACCACACCACGCCGCGGGCGCTGGCCGCCTTCGTCCGCCGCCCGCCGGAGCGCGAGGCCCCGCCGGAGCAGGCGCCCGCGCCGCAGCCGCAGGCCGCGCCGCCGGGCTGCGGGGCCCTGGCCTGCAATACCGCGGCGCATCTGGAGGGCATCGCGTCCGCGCCGCTCGGCAACGTGCTGCTGACGGGCGCGACGGGCTTCCTGGGGATCCACGTGCTGCGGGAGCTGCTGCGGCAGGATCGCGCGGAGCGCATCGTCTGCCTGGTGCGGCCGAAGCGGCGCCTGTCGGCGGAGCAGCGGCTGAAGGCGCTGCTGGCGTACTACTTCGACGATACCTTCGACGCGGCGTTCGAGGCGCGCATCCGCATCGTCATGGCTGACGTCACCGACGACGACCTCGCGCAGGCGCTGGACGGTTTCCCCGTCGACACCGTCTTTAACTGCGCGGCGGTGGTCAAGCACTTCGCCCAGGACGACATCATCGAGCGCGTCAACCTGCAGGGCGCGCGGAACCTGATCGAGCTCGCGCTCCAAAAGGGCGCGCGCCTCGTGCAGGTGTCCACCGAGAGCGTGGCCGGGCAGTCCGTCGACGGCAGCGTGCCGGAGGGGCGGCGGTTTACCGAGTGCGACCTCGACATCGGCCAGACGCTGGGCACGAAGTACACCCGGTCCAAGCTCCAGGCGGAGCGGGAGATCCTCTCCGCGATCACGGAGCGCGGCCTGCGCGCCAAGATCATGCGCGTGGGCAACCTGATGAGCCGGCGCAGCGACGGCGAGTTCCAGATCAACTTCACCACCAACGGCTTCATGAACCGGCTGCGGGCCTACGTGGCGCTGGGCTGCTTCCCGGTGGAGGACATGGATACGCCGGTGGAGTTCTCCCCCGTCGATTCCGTCGCCCGGGCGCTGGTGCTGCTCGCCGGCACGCAGGATCGGTACACGGTGTTCCACGCGGACAACTGCCACGTGGTGCACATGGCCAACATCCTCGAGGCGCTCGACAACTGCGGCATGCGGCTCAACGTGGTCACCGCCGGGCGGTTCCGGCAGCGGCTCAACGAAATGCTGACGGACCCGGCGCACAGCCTGGAGGTCTCCAGCCTGGTATCCTACCAGACCAACGGCGGCGAGGTCCACCGCTACGTGGACGTCAGCAACGCCTATACCGTCAAGGCGCTCTACCGCCTCGGCTTCTCGTGGCCCGTCATCACGCCGGAGTACATCGAGCGGGCCATCCGGGCCATGGCGGGCTTCGGGTTCTTTGACGTCTGACGGGGAGGGACGGTTATGAAGCGAAACGGCGTGCTGGTGCGCAAAAAATACTTGGAATACCTCTGTTCCACGATGGCGTTCACGCTGTCCATCTACGTGGCGACCATCGTGGACGGCATACTGGTCGGCAAGCTGATCGGCCCGGAGGCGTTCACCGCGGTAAACCTGACCATACCGGTGGTGTACGTGAAGAACATCGCGTTCTGCCTGTTCATCTCGGGCGGCGGCACGCTGGTGTCGCAGCGGATGGGCGCGCGCAGGTTCGAGGAATGCAACCGCGTGTTCACGCTGGCCCTGGGCGGCGGCGTGCTGTTCTCCGCGCTGCTCGCGGCGGCGGGCATGCTGACCGCGCCGGCGCTGGCCGGGTTCCTGGCCGGGCCGGGCGCGCTGGGCGCGAGCGTGGAGGCTTACCTGCGGCCGCTGTGGGCGCTGGCGCCGTTCACCGTGCTGAGCAACGGCTCGGCGTCCTTCATGCGGCTGGAGAGCCGCCACAGGCTGGCGGCGTCGATCCCGATCGTGGCGAACGTCATCAACCTGCTGTGCGACATACTGTACATTCGCGTGTTCGGCTGGGGGATCCGCGGCGCGGGGTGGGCGACGGTGACGGGCTACGCCCTGGCCGCGGGCCTGCTGATCCCCTGGCTGCGCAGCCGGTCGCGCTCGCTGCGCTTCGTGCGGCCCGGGGCCGGCGACCTCGGCCGCCTGGTCGAGGTGCTGCGGGTGGGCCTGCCCATATCGCTGATCGACGCCTGCGACATGCTCAGGAACTACACCGTCAACGCCACCATGCTGCGCATGCTGGGCAGCGCGGGCGGGCAGATCATCTCCGTATGCAACGCCGGCATGCTCTACGCGACGATGGCGGCGGAGGGCGCGGCGACCTCGATGGCCAGCGTCGTGGGCGCGCTGTACGGCGAGCGGGACCGCAACGGCATGCTGCACGTGCTGAAATCGGCGCTGGCACTGGTGCTGGGACTCTGCGCGGTCATCTTCGCGGGGCTGGAGCTGTTCCCCGCGGCGTTCGCCGGCATCTACGGCGTGAACGACGCGCAGATGCTGTCGATCCTGGTCCCGTGGCTGCGCGTGTACTGCCTCGCCGTTCCGCTGGTCGCGCCGCTGTACGTGCTGCGCTGCTTCTACCAGTCCACGGGACACGAAAACACCGCCACGGAGCTGTCGGTGCTCCAGGGGGCGGTGTTCATGATTCCGATTTTCTATTTATTGTCCCGGGTCGGCATCCTCCCGATGGCGTCCGCTTTCGCCATCTCCGCGGCGCTGTCCATGGCCTTCGTCGCGTGCCGCATGCGGCGCAGGGCGAAGCGGGAGGGCTGCGACAGCTTCCTGATGCTGCGCCCGTCGGAGATCAGCCGGACCTGGGAGGCCAGCATCGGCTGCACGGAGCGCGAGGCCACGGAGGCGTCCCAGGCGCTGCTGGATTTCTGCCGGGCCAACGGCCTGCCGCCCGGGCTGGCGGGCGCGGTGGGCGTCTCCGCGGAGGAGCTCTGCGTGAACATCGCGCGGTACTCCGGGCTGAAGCCCGCCGACCAGATCGACCTGTTCTTCCGCATACTGGACGACAGCGTGGTGCTGAAGGTGCGCGACAGCGGCCGGATCTTCAACCCCACCGAGTACATGACGGACGGCGGGATGGTCACCGGGCTCCCGCTCATACGGGCGCTGGCCTCGAACGTCGAATACCACCAGATCGTCGGCTTCAACACCACGGTCGTAACCTGCGCGTACCGGCCCGCGCGGGATGCATGACGCGCGCCGGCTTCCCCGCCCGGCTCAGGCCGCGCCCTCCCTCCACTTTCCGGAGAGGTAGAACGCGCCGCCGATCAGCAGGGGCATGAAGCCCGCCAGCGCGTCGCCCATCCAGAAGCCGAAGCAGTCCATCCGGAGCGCGAAGCCCAGCAGCGCGGCCAAGCCGATGCGCGTGATCACGCCGTCGATGATGGCGACCGCCAGGTTCAGGCCGGACCGCCCCGAGCCGTTGATGAGGGAAAACGCCGCGCTGCGGGTGGCCGCGCCGTAGAAGTTCAGTATGATCGGCACCGTGAGCACGGCGGCGACGGCGAGCAGCCCCGCGTCGGGCGTGAAGATGCCGTACACGGCGTCCGGGCAAACCGCCATGACGACGTGCAGCGCGGCGGCGATCGCCATGCCGACTGCCAGCACCGTCGCCAGCGTCCGATTGACGCGGCCGTGCTTTCGCGCGCCGAGGTTCTGGCCGACCATGGTGCTGCCGGCGGTGGTGAAGGACATGGCGATGACGTTGACCATGATGTTGACCTTGTTGTAAATGCCCGCCAGCGCCGAATACGTCACGTCGAACAGGTTGATCCAGGCCATCAGTATGATCTTGGAGAAGCTGACGGCGGCGGACTGGATCGCCATGGGGATCCCGAGCGCCAGGAGCCGCCGGAACGCCTGCGGGTCGATGCGGAAGCTGGCGGGCCGGAAGTCGAAGCCGAAGCTGTCGCGATGGCGGTAGAGGTAGATGATCGAGGCGATGAAGCTCACGCCCTGCCCGATCACGGTGGCGAGCGCCGCGCCGAACACCTCCAGCCCGCAGTACTTGACGAACAGCACGTCCAGCGCGGTGTTCAGCACGGCCGCGACGGCGATGAACGCGAACGGCCGCCGGCTGTCCCCCATGCCGCGGAGGATGGCGCTGACGATGTTGTAGCCGTAGATGAACACCAGGCCGCACACGCAGGTGACCATGTAGTCCATCGTGTACGCCCAGGCCGCGTCCGGCGTGTTCAGCCAGTGCAGCACCTGGCGGCGGATCACAAAGCACCCCAGCGCGATGCATACGGACGCCCCCAGCAGGAAGCTGAACATGGTGCCGATCGTCTTTTTCACGTCGTCCAGCCGGTTGGCCCCGACCGCGCGGGCGATGATGACCTGCCCGGCGGAGGAGAAACCCATCGCGACGAAGGTCAGCAGGTGGAGGATGTCGCCGCCGATGGACACGGCGGACATGCCCGCCTTGCCGATGTAATTGCCCACGACGACCATGTCCACGAGGTTGTACACGGCCTGCAGGGCGTTGGAGATGAACAGGGGCATGGCGAAGCGGAAGAGCTGCGACACGACGGGCCCCCGCGTCAGATCGCGGATCATCGTATCGTTGGCCATGGGGATTCCTCCTTCCCGACCGGTCCCGGGCGCATCCGCCGGCCGGCCGTGTCTTTCGCGGCGCGCAGATTGGAGTTGACCGCCGGGCGCATCCCGCATTATAATGGGGGCGGGCGCACGCGCCCGGAAGGGGGATGACGCACATCGAAAGGATCATTGCAATGGAGGCCGCGCTGGACGAGTGCCGCGAGGCGACGGCGGCGCTGAACGCGCGGCTGGACGACATGGACGCCCTTCGGGAGCGCATGATCGCCCTGTTCCGGTATTACGGCAGCGAGGCATGGTATGCGGACCGGGCGGCGGAGCTGCCCGAAGGCACGAAGGCCGGGGTGCTCTCCGAGGACCTCGTCTACGACGAGATCACCGCCGTGCGGGACGCCGCGTTCCACATGCTGGAGCTCGCGACCGACATCCTGAAAAACCGAATCTGAATCCCGCGCGACGGCGCGCGGGCAGCCGCAGGGCATTGGGCGACCGCCCCTCCGGGCCGGTTGCCCAATCATTATAGCACCCGGGCGGAAGCGTTGTCAATTTGGCGCGGCATATGATAGAAGGCGCCCGGGCACAAATTCCGGGACAGCCCTATAAACCTATGGACAAACCGTCGCCGGATATGTTATAATAAGCTGAATTTCGAGGGGCTCGCTTGGCGCCTCACGCTCCGAAACGAGGGGTTCACGGAATGAATACGAGTAAGCTGGCGAGGCCGGACGCGCGGCTGTCGCCCTTCGGCGCCTGGGCGTTCGCGCTGGGCACGGCGGTGGGCTGGGGCTCGCTGGTGGTCACCGCCAACAGCTACCTGGGCCAGGCCGGTCCCTGGGGCAGCGTGCTGGGCATCGCGCTGGGCACGCTGATTATGCTGCTCATCGCCCGCAACTACGCCTACATGATGCAGATTTACCCCGACGCGGGCGGCGCGTACACCTACAGCCGGGAGGTGTTCGGCTACGACCACGGCTTCCTGACCGGCTGGTTCCTGACGCTGACGTACCTGTCCGTGCTCTGGGCCAACGCCACGTCGATCCCGCTGTTCACGCGCTACTTCCTGGGCGGCGTATTGCAGATCGGGAAGATGTACACCATCTTCGGCTACGACGTGTATTTCGGCGAGACGGTGGTGACCATCGCGGCCATCGTGCTGACGGTGCTGCTGTGCACGCGCAGCCACAAGCTGACGGTGAAGCTGATGGAGGCGCTGGTGTGCGTGTTCTTCGCCGGCATCGCGGCGGTGTTCGCCGTTTCGATGCTGGGACTCAAGATCACCATGCAGCCCCATTACCTGCCCGATTCCGGGGCGATCTCCCAGATCGTCAAGATCGCGGTCATCACCCCGTGGGCGTTCATCGGCTTTGAGAGCATCTCCCACCGCGCGGAGGAGTTCAGCTTTTCGCGCTCCAAGATATTCCGTGTGCTCGTGGCGGCGACCGTCGCCACGGCGCTTCTGTACATATTCGTGACGCTCCTGTCGGTCACGGCCTATCCGGAGCGCTACGGCTCCTGGCTGGAGTACATCCGCGACCGCGGCAACCTCTCCGGCCTCGAGGCGCTGCCCGGCTTCTACGCCGCGCACCACTACATGGGCGACGCGGGCGTCTGGGTGCTGATGGCCTCGCTGATGGCGCTGATCCTGACCAGCCTCATCGGCAATATCACCTGCCTGAGCCGCCTGCTGTACGCCCAGAGCCTGGACGGCATACTGCCCAAGAAGATCTCCGAGCTGAACGACAAGGGCGTGCCGGCCAACGCCATGAAGCTCATCGCCGCGGTGTCGGTGCTCGTTCCCTTCGTGGGCCGCACGGCCATCGGCTGGATCGTGGACGTGACCACCATCGGCGCGACGCTGGTGTACGGCTTCGTCTCCGCCGCGGCCCTCAAGACGGCGAAGCAGCGCCGCGACGGCATCGAAAAGTGGACGGGGCACGTCGGCCTGTGGCTGATGGTCGGCTTCGGGCTGTACATGCTGCTGCCGAACCTGATCTCCACCGGCTCCATGGAGCGCGAGACGTACTTCCTGTTCGTGGTCTGGAGCATATTGGGCTTCCTGTTCTTCCGGACCATCCTTCGCCACGACAGGGAGAAGCGCTTCGGCGGGTCGATCGTGGTGTGGATCGCGCTGCTGTCGCTGGTGCTGCTGATCAGCCTGATCTGGATGAGGCAGTCCATGATCCTATCCAACGACCGAATGCTCGGCAACATCAAGGCCTACTACGCCGAGATCGGCGACGCCTCGCGCATGGCGGACGAGGCCTACATCGAGGGGCAGGCCAACTGGCTGGACCGCGAGAACACCAATACGCTTTTGATGGCCATCATCATGTTCGCCATCGCCGTGGGCATGATGTTCTCCAACCACGCCTACCTGAGCAAGCGCGCCAAGGAGAGCGAGCTGGCCGCGAACATCGACCCGATGACCGGCGTGAAGAGCAAGCACGCCTACCTGACGAAGGAGCGCGAGATCAACGCCGGCATATCGGGCGGCAACGGCCGGGATTTCGCCATCGCGGTGTGCGACGTGAACGGCCTCAAGAAGATCAACGACACCCTCGGCCACAAGGCCGGCGACGAGTACATCTGCAAGGCGTCGGAAATGATCTGCGACATCTTCCAGCACAGCCCGGTCTATCGCACCGGCGGCGACGAGTTCGTGGTCATACTGACGGACCGGGATTACGCCGTCCGCAGGGAGCTGATGAAGGTGCTGCACGACCGGTCGGTGTCCCACATCTCCACCGGCGACGTGGTGGTGTCCGGCGGCCTCTCGGATTTCACGCCGGGCGAGGACGCCAGCTTCCATCACGTGTTCGAGCGCGCCGACGCGCTGATGTACGAGGAAAAGCAGCTATTGAAGGGGCTGGGCTCCATCACGCGCGACGAAGCGCCCGAGGAGGAGGAAAAGCCCGTCGACCAGGCCTCCATACTGAACGTGCAGAAGAAGATCATGGTGGTGGAGGACGAGGAGGTCAACCGCCTGATGCTCGGCAACGCGCTGGAGGCAGATTATGAGATCCTCTACGCCGCCGACGGCATCGAGGCGATGCAGCTGGCCGACCAGCACCAGTCCGAGCTGGCGCTGATGCTGCTGGATCTGCAAATGCCGCGCATGAACGGCATGGAGGTGCTCCGGGCCATCAAGGAGGACGCCGCCCTGAGGCACATCCCCATCATCGTGCTGACCGCCGACCAGCAGGCGGAGCTCGAATGTCTGAAGATCGGGGCCGTGGACTTCATCCCCAAGCCCTATCCCGCCTGGGAGATCGTCAAGGCCCGCGTGGACCGCTGCGTGGAGCTCTCGGAGATCCGCGAGACGATCAAGTCCACCGAGCGCGACAGCCTGACGAAGCTGTACAACATCGACTACTTCCTGCGCTTTGTGGGCATGTACGACACGCACTACCCGGACATGGCCATGGACTGCGTGGTGGTGGACATCAACCAGTTCCACATGCTCAACGAGCGCTACGGCAAGGTCTACGCGGACGAGATCCTCCGCAAGGTCGGCGAGCGCATCCGCAAGGCGGTCCGCAAGGTCGGCGGCGTGGGCTGCCGCCGGGGGGCGGACACGTTCCTGCTGTACTGCCCCTACCGGGAAGACCACTCGCTGCTGATGGAGCAGCTCTCCGGGGACCTGGCCGAGGACGAGGTCGTCGCCAACCGCGTGCGGCTGCGCATGGGCGTCTACCAGCAGGTGGACAAGGAGCTGGACATCGAGCGGCGCTTCGACCGGGCCAAGATGGCCGCCGACGCCGTCAAGGGCGGGAACGCCCGGGCCATCGGCATCTACAACGACGAGATGCACAAGGCGGCGCTGTACCGCGACCGGCTGCTGGAGGATTTCCGGACCTCCGTCAAAAACGGCCGCTTCAAGGTCTACTTCCAGCCCAAGTATGACATACGGCCCGAAGCGCCGGTGCTGGCCAGCGCCGAGGCGCTCGTGCGCTGGGACCATCCCGAGCTGGGCATGATCAGCCCCGCCCAGTTCATCCCGCTGCTGGAGGACAGCGGCCTGATCCTGGAGCTGGACCAGTTCGTGTGGCGCGAGACCGCCGCGCAGATTCGCGCGTGGAAGGACAGGTTCGGCTTTGCCGTGCCGGTGTCGGTGAACGTGTCCCGCGTCGACATGCTGAACCCCGATCTGAAGGGCATCTTCGCCGAGATCCTGTCGGAATACCGGCTCGGCGTCGAGGACATCATGCTGGAGATCACGGAGTCCGCCTACACGGGCGAATCCGAGCTGGTGCTGTCCACCGCCCGGGAGCTGCGCGGCATGGGCATGGGCTTCCGCATCGAGATGGACGACTTCGGCACCGGCTATTCGTCGCTGGGCATGCTGCGCCAGCTCCCCATCGACGCGCTGAAGCTGGACATATCCTTCGTGCGCAGCGCCTTCGGGGAGACCCGCGACGTGCGCATGATCGAGCTGATCATCGACATCGCCGACTACCTCGGCGTGCCCGTGGTGGCCGAGGGCGTGGAGACCGGGGAACAGCTTTTGCTGCTGAAGGCGCTGGGCTGCGACTACGTGCAGGGCTACTACTTCTCCGTCCCGGTGCCCGCGCAGGAGTTCGAGCGCTTCCTGGAGGAGCGCGGCGAGCGGGATATCCCAATCGCGCACGAGGCGCACAGGACCGGCACGAGCCTCTCCAAGGCCCTGCCCGGCGACTTCGAGCGCGTGTTCTACGTCGACACCGTCACCGGCCGCTACCTGGAATTTCACACCGGCGCGCGGGGCGCGCTTGAAATCCGCCCCGGCGGCACCGACTTCTTCCGGGAAGGCCCCGCCAAACTGCTGGAGGGCGTCCCGGCGGAGGACGCGGCGAGGGTCCGGGAGGCCGTCTCGAAGGAGCGGCTCGCCGACCGGTCCCCCGGCGGCGCGGTCGACCTCACCTACCGCCGGCAGCAGGACGGGCGCGCGGAATCCTGCCGCCTGCAGGTCCTGCGCGTCCGCGAAAACGACGACCACCACGTCGTCATCGGCATCCGGCCGGAGTGACGCCGCGCCCGGACGGGCAAAGACAAAGCGGGGCTGTCCCAACGCCGCATGGCGCGGTCGTTGGCGACAGCCCCGCTTCGCTGCGCAAAACCGCGGCCTAACGCAGGTACTTCAGCAGGATGAACCCATTCAGGCCGTTGTACTCGCAGTAGGCGAATTCCCCGTTGTAGTAGTATGCCTCCACGCTCGCGCCGCGCGGAATGCGGGTCACCGTGCCTGCGCCGGTGCTCGGGCCGCTGCGCAGCGTCACCCAGCTGTCGCAGTTCGCGATGATCCTCGTGCCCATGTAGGAGACACGCACCGGCTCGTCGGACAGGTATTGCCGCAGGATGTAGCCCTCCAGGTTGTCGTAGAGGCAGTAGGCGAACTCCCCGTTGTAGTAGTACGCCTCCACGCTCGCACCCAGCGGCACCCTCGTGACCTCCGGCGCGTCGGTGCTCGGATACCTGCGCAGCGTCACCCAGTTCTGGCAGTTGGCGACGTACATGGTGCCCATGTAGGAGACGTGCCCGTAGTCGCTGCTCAGGTACTGGGAGAGTATGTAGCCCCAGGTGCCGTTGTAGCGGCACTCGTTGTACAGGCCGTTGTAGTAATAGGCTTCCACCGCCGCCCCCAGCGGCACCTTGGCCAGGCGGGCGGAGCCGGAGTCCGGCGCCGAGCGCAGCGACACCCAGTCGTCGCAGTTCACCACGAACATGGTCCCCAGGTACTCTCCCCGGGCCAGGGCGGCGGCACACAGCGCGCATAGCGCGAGGATCACGGCCAGCAGCAGCGCGGTCTTTCTCTTCATACGCATCGTTTCCTCCTCGTCAGTCGTTTCGGTTCGCATCTTTATTCTATTGCAAGCGCGGCGCCGCGTCAAGCCCCCGCGCCGGCCCGCCGGCGGATGCCCGCCCCGCGGCCCGCGCAAAATGCCGGTCTTGCGGGAATTGTTCGCCTTCCGCGTGTTGCGAAATTGCGTGATTTGTGTTATGATATAAATAACATCCGCGACGGGGAAGCTTCCGCGACAAGGCCCGCGGGAGCGCCCACGGCGCGAAGATTCCCGGTTCAGACTCGGAGGTCAACATGGACAATCAGAGTGCGATCGCACTCGCGCGGCGGATCCGACGGCTCGCGCTGTGCCTGGTCATGATCGCGGCGCTGCTGTCTGCGTTTGCCGCGCACGCGCAGGGCGCCAAAAAGACCGTGCGCGTCGGCTGGTACGAATCCCCCTACAACACCACGAGCGCCTCCGGGCGGCGGTCCGGCTACGCCTATGAGTACCAGGTCAAGCTGGCCGCGTATTCCGGCTGGAAGTACGAATACGTGACCGGGAGCTGGCCGGAGCTCATGCAGATGCTGGAGGCGGGCGAGATCGACCTGATGAGCGACGTCTCCTACACGCCCGAGCGCGCGTCGCGCATGCTCTTCCCGTCGCTCCCCATGGGCACCGAGGAATACTATCTCTTCATCGCCCCCGGCAACCGCGAGATCGTGCCGACGGATTACAGCACGCTGAACGGCAAGCGGGTCGGCGTGAACCGGAGCAGCATCCAGGCGGGCTTTTACCGGGACTGGGCGGCGCTGCACGGGGTTCAGGCGCAGCTCGTGGAGCTCTCGTGCTCCGAGGACGAATCGCTGCAAATGCTGAACGACGGCGAGCTGGACGCCTACGTCACCGTGGACTCCTTTACCGACCCGGACCGCGCGGTGTCGCTGTGCAAGATCGGGTCGTCCGATTTCTTCTTCGCGGTCAGCAGGGACCGGCCCGATTTGCTGAGCGACCTGAACTACGCGATGGACCGGATCCAGGATGAAAACCGCTACTACAACCAGCGGATGTACGAGAAGTACATCAAGCGAACCGGCGCGAACGTGTTCCTCACGGCGGACGAAGTGGAATGGCTCGCCGCCCACGGCGCGATCCGCGTCGGCTATCAGGACGACTACCTCGCGTTCTGCGCCTCGGACAAGGCGACGGGCGCGCTGACCGGCGCGCTGAAGGATTACCTGGCCTATGCGTCCGACTGCACCGCCAACGCGCACATCGACTTCGAGGCGATCGCCTATCCCACCGCGTCCGCCGCCATGGACGCGCTGAAGAGCGGGGCGGTGGACTGCGTGTTCCCGGCCAACCTCGGCGGCTACGACGGCGAGCGGCTGGGCGTCATCATGACGCCGCCGCTGATGGGCACCGACGTCTACGCCGTCGTGCGCCTGACGGACCAGCGGATACTCACCCGCAGGGAGCACGTGATCGTGGCCGTGAACGAAGGCAACACGAACTACGACGCCTTCCTGTTTGAAAACTTCCCCGACTGGCGGAGGATCTACTACCCGAACACGGGCGACTGCCTGAAGGCCGTCGCGGACGGCGTGGCCGACTGCGTGCTGATCAGCAACTACCGCTACAACAACATCTCCCGGCTCTGCGAAAAGTACCACCTGACGACCGTCTCGACCGGGCTGGAGACGGATTACTGCTTCGCGATCGACGGCGGAAATACGGCGCTGTACCCCATACTGTCGCAGGTCGTCGGCCTGGTTCCGAGCTCCGCCGTCAACACGGCGCTGTCCTACTACATCACCGAGGACGCGCGGCTGACCTTCGCCGATTTCATCGTGGACAACCTGGGGATCGTGACGGCCGTGATCGTCGCGCTGGTGCTGCTGATCCTGGCGCTGCTGTTCAAGAGCATGCGCGCGGAGCGAAAGGCCCGCCGCCTGATCTCCGCGACGGAGAGCGACGAGATGACCGGGCTGTACAACCGCAGCTTCTTCTTCCAGTACGCGGACCGCATGTACCGCGAGCACCCGGAGATCCCGATGGACGCCGTCATGCTGAACATCGATCAGTTCCACTCCGTGAACGCGCTCAACGGGCGGGAATTCGGCGACCAGGTGCTGCGCACGCTCGGCAACGAGATCCGCGAGGTCGCGATCAATGCCGGGGGCATCGCCGGGCGGTTCGAGGCGGATCGCTTCGACATCTACTGCCGCCACCAGGAGGAGTACCAGCCGCTCTACGACCGGCTGCAGCACAGCCTCGACAGCCTGTCGCAAAACGCGAGCATCCGGCTGCGCATGGGCGTGATGCCCTGGCAGGCGAAGCTGGAGCCCGTGCAACTGTTCGACCGGGCGCGCACGGCGTGCAGCATGGCGCGCGGGCACTACAAGCGGCACCTGATCGTGTTCGACGAGAAGGTGCGCGAGCGCGAAATCTTCGAGCAGCGCCTGCTGAACGACCTGCGCACCGCGGTGGACCAGCGCGAGTTCGAGGTCTACTACCAGCCCAAGTACGACATCCAGTCCGAGCCGCCGAAGCTCGTGAGCGCCGAGGCGCTGATCCGCTGGCGACACCATGAATTCGGCATGATCTCCCCGGACGACTTCATCCCCCTGTTCGAGCGCAACGGCAAGATCGGCATCGTGGACAAGTACGTCTGGAACGAGGCGGCCGCGCAGATCGTGCGGTGGCGCGAGCAGTACGGCGTGACGATCCCCGTCTCGGTCAACCTGTCGCGCGTGGACGTGTTCGACCCGCAGCTGGAGAGCACGCTCGACGGGATCCTGCTGGAGAACCGGCTGGACCACAAGGCGCTCAAGCTGGAGGTCACCGAGTCCGCCTATACCGAAAACGCGGACCAGGTGATCCACGTCGTGGAGGCGCTGCGCCGGAAGGGCTACGAGGTGGAGATGGACGACTTCGGCACCGGCTATTCCTCGCTGAACATGCTCTCCGCCATGCCCATCGACGTGCTGAAGATGGACCGGGCGTTCATCCGGAACATCGAGCACGACGAGAAGGACATCCAGCTGGTGGCGCTCATACTCGGCATCGCCGACAACCTGAAGATCCCCGTCATCGCCGAAGGCGTGGAGACGGAGGAGCAGATGAAGCTGTTGAAGAGCCTCGGCTGCGCGCTGGTGCAGGGCTACTACTTCTCCCGCCCGCTCGCGCCCTCGGATTTTGAATCGACGTTCGTCCGGAACATGTCGCCCGCCGGATAACCCCCGCGGGCGCGGCGTCCCCCGCCGCGCGTGAAGAAGCGAAAGACTCTGTGAAAGGTGATCGATTATGCACTCGCTGCGAACAAGAATCACATTTCTGACCGTATGTGTAATCGTTATCGCGCTGACCATCGTCACGCTGCTCAGCGCGCTGTTCATCCGGAACAGCGCGCGCCTCGAGTCCGATCAGTTGCTCCTGCTGCTGTGCGAGACCGGCGAGCGCAACCTGGACTACTACTTCAACAGCGTGCAGAAGTCGGTCGAGAAGGTCTCCTCGTTCGTGGAGAGCGATTTGAAGGGCGTCGAGCCCGCGCAGTTGGAAAAGCACATCGACCGCGTCGGCCGGTACTTCGAGGAGATGGTGTACAAGACCAACGGCGTGCTGACCTACTACTACCGCATCGACCCCGCCATCTCCGACAGCGTGAAGGGCTTCTGGTACACCAACCTCGACGGGGACGGCTTCGTGCCGCACGCGGTGACGGACATCACGCGCTACGACACCAGGGACACCTCGAAGCTGGTCTGGTTCACCGTCCCCAAGTACACGGGCCGGTCGATCTGGCTCCCGCCCTACATCACCGACAACCTGGACATGCGCGTCATCTCCTACAACGTGCCGATCTACTGGAAGGATCAGTTCGTCGGCGTGGTGGGCATCGAGATCGACTACACCACCATGGCCGAGCAGGTGGAGAGCCTCCGCCTCTACAACAACGGCTATGCGTTCCTGAGCGACGCGGAGGGCGAGATCTTCTACCACCCGCGCATCGACGTCACCCAACTGACCCCGGAGACCATGCCCGAGGTCCCCGAGGGCATCCTCAGCGACAGCACCTTCGTGCGCTATACCTTCGAGGGCGTGTGGAAGCGGGCCGCGTGGCTGCCGCTGAGCAACGGCATGCGCCTGATCGTGAGCGTGCCGGCGTCCGAGACCGACGGCGACTGGCAGCGGCTGATCCTGGAGATCCTCAGCGTATCGGCCGTCGTGCTGGTAGTCATGAGCGTCTTTACGCTGTACTACACCGGGCACATCACAAAGCCCCTCCACGAGCTGACGGAAGCGGCGGAGCGGCTGAACAAGGGCAATTACGATTTTGCGCTGGAGTACAGCGGGGACGACGAGGTCGGCCGGCTCACGACCACCTTCAAGCGCCTGGCGGACCACATGAAGGACCACATCAACGACCTGAACAAGCGCGTGTACATCGACGCGCTGACCTCCGTGAAGAACAAGGGCGCCTTCGCCGCCGCCATCGAGGTGCTGCAGGCGCAGATGGACAAGGACAAGGCGCAGCTCGCGTTCGCCGTCGGCGTGTTCGACTGCGACGACCTCAAGTCCGTCAACGACCAGTACGGCCACGAGAAGGGCGACGCCTACCTGAAGACCGCCTGCCGCCTGATCTGCCGCGTGTTCCAGCACAGCCCCGTGTTCCGGATCAGCGGCGACGAGTTCGCCGTGATCCTGCAGAACGACGACTATCGGAACAGGGCGGCGCTCATCCGGCAGTTCCGCGAGGCGTGCGCGGCGGCCTGCGCGGCGACCGGGAACCGGTGGGAGCAGGTACACATCTCGATGGGCGTCGCGGATTTCGACCCGCAGGGCGACCAGTACGTGATCGACACCGTGCGCCGGGCCGACGAGAGCATGTACGCGGACAAGCAGGTGCGCAAGCAAGCGCGGGAACGGACGTAAAGGGCAGGACGCCCCCGGCGCGGCCGGTCGGTATTCTCATCGCTTTCTAATCCTTTTTTCCTTGTGCTTTCATCCGCCCGTGCTATAATGGGATTCGTCAACAGGGGCGGCACCGGGAAATGGCATGCCCGGAGCACACAAAGCCGCGCCGGAAGGGGGTTCACAACATGTATACTGAAAAGAAAGACAAAGTCGCCGCCGTGCTCGGCTACCTGAGCTGGATCTTCTGGATCGTCGCATTCCTGATTCGGAACAGGGACGACCAGCTCTCCCGCCACCACCTGAACCAGGGCCTCGTGCTGGCCATCGCGAAGACGGTCTCGGGCCTGATGATGCGCTTCCACGGCGTCATCAGAACCGCCGGCTCCGCCCTCAGCGTGGCCGCGCTGGTGCTTTCGATCATGGGCATCGTGCGCGCCGTGAAGGAGAGCAGCGAACCGCTGCCGATCATCGGGGACGTCAAGCTGCTCTGACCGCCACATCCGGCGGAACGCAAAGACAGGAGGGAGAATACCACTCCCTCCTGTCGGTTTTTTTATTGCCGATCTATTGCAGTATCGCGCCCTTGTCCGCGCTGGAGACCAGCTTGGCGTAGCGGGCCAGGTAGCCGGTCTTGACCTTCGGCTCCGGGCAGACCCACTTCGCGCGGCGCTCGGCGAGCTCAGCGTCGGACACCTTCAGCTCGATCGTGCAGTTGGGGATGTCGATGGCGATGCGGTCGCCCTCCTCCACCAGCGCGATGTTGCCGCCCGCGGCGGCCTCGGGGCTGACGTGGCCGATGGCCGCGCCGCGGGTCGCGCCGGAGAAGCGCCCGTCGGTGATCAGCGCCACGCTCTCGCCCAGGCCCATGCCCACGATGGCGCTGGTCGGGTTCAGCATCTCCCGCATGCCGGGGCCGCCCTTGGGGCCTTCGTAGCGGATCACCACCACGTCGCCGGGGCGGATCCGCTGGCCGAAGATGGCCTCGATGGCCGCCTCCTCGGAGTCGAACACCCGCGCGGGGCCCTCGTGCGCCATCATCTCCGGGGCGACGGCGCTCTGCTTCACCACGCAGCCGTCCTGCGCCAGGTTGCCCTTGAGCACCGCGATGCCGCCGTTGCTGGAATAGGGGTTTTCGATGGGCCGGATGACCTCGGGGTTCAGGTTCTCGACGCCCTCCAGGTTCTCGGCCATGGTCCTGCCGGTGCAGGTCATCACGGAGGTGTCCAGCAGGCCCTTCTTCGTCAGCTCCTTCATCACGGCGCTGACGCCGCCCGCCAGGTCCAGGTCCTCCATGAAGGTATCGCCCGCCGGCGCCAGGTGGCACAGGTTCGGCGTGTGGGCGGAGATGCGGTTGGCCGCGTCCAGGTCGATCTCCACGCCCGCCTCGTGCGCGATGGCGGGCAGGTGCAGCATGGTGTTGGTCGAGCAGCCCAGCGCCATGTCCACGGTCTCGGCGTTGTGGAAGGCGGCGGGGGTCATGATGTCGCGCGGGCGGATGTTCCGCTGCACCAGCGCCATCACCTGCATGCCCGCCTTCTTCGCCAGCCGCAGCCGCGCGGAGTAGGGCGCGGGCACGGTGCCGTTGCCGGGCAGCGCCATGCCGATGGCCTCGGTCAGGCAGTTCATCGAATTCGCCGTGTACATGCCGGAGCAGGAGCCGCAGGAGGGGCAGTTGTTCTCCTCATAGTCCTTCACGCCCGCCTCGTCCAGCTTCCCGGCGTGGTAGGCGCCCACCGCCTCGAACATGTGGGACAGGCAGGTGCGCCGGCCGTCCTTCAGGTGGCCCGCCAGCATCGGCCCGCCGGAGCAGAAGATCGTCGGCAGGTTCAGCCGCGCCGCCGCCATCAGAAGGCCCGGCACGTTCTTGTCGCAGTTGGGGATCATCACCAGGCCGTCGAGCTGGTGCGCGATGGCCATGGCCTCGGTGGAGTCGGCGATCAGGTCGCGCGTCACCAGCGAGTACTTCATGCCCACGTGGCCCATGGCGATGCCGTCGCACACGGCGATGGCCGGGAACATCACCGGCGTGCCGCCCGCGGCGCGCACGCCCGCCTTCACGGCGTCGGCGATCTTGTCCAGGTTCATATGGCCGGGCACGATCTCATTGTAGGATGAAACCACGCCGATCAGCGGGCGGTTCAGCTCCTCGTCGGTCAAGCCCAGCGCGTACAGCAGGCTGCGGTTCGGGGCGCGCTCCACGCCCTGCTTGATAAAATCGGAATTCATCTTCTCTTCCTCCTCGGTTTTTCCGCGTTACAGCAGTCCGGGCGCCATCAGCGGCACGAACACGATCATCAGGAACACGATCACCAGGCCGATCAGGTAGGGCACCACGGATTTGGAGATGCGCTCGATGGGCAGCCCGGTGATGCCCGTGGCGACGAACAGGTTGATGGCCACCGGCGGGGTAATCATGCCGATGGCGATGCCCACCACGAACAGTATGCCGAAGTGCAGCGTAGACACGCCCAGCGCCCGCACCAGCGGCAGGAACACCGGCGTGAGGATGATGATGGCCGAGCTGGTCTCCATGAACACGCCCGCGATCAGTATGATGACCGAGATCAGCAGCATGATGACGTACTTGTTCTGGGAGATCGACAGCACCGCCGTGGCGATGGCCTCGGGGATCTTCCAGTTCGCCAGCGCCCAGCCGAAGGGGCCGGAGCAGGCGATGATGATCATGATGACGGCGCTGGTGCGGGCCGAGCCCTTCATGATCTCAAACAGGCCCTTCCACGTCAGATCGCGGTACACGAACGCAGAGACCAGCACCGCGTACACCACCGCCACCGCCGCGGCCTCGGAGGGCGTGAAGTAGCCGGAGAAGATACCGCCCAGTATGATGAGGGGCATCAGGATCCCGGGGATGGCCTTCACGAAGGAACGGCCCACGTTCTTCAGGCTGAAGCCCGTGCCCTTGGGGTAGTGCTTGCGATACGCCTGCACCAGCGCAATGGCGATCAGCGCCGCGCCCATCAGTATGCCGGGGATGAAGCCCGCCTTGAACAGCCGGTTGACGCTCTCCTCCGCGATGACCGCGTAGAGCACCATGGGCACCGACGGAGGGATGACCACGCCGATCGTGCCCGCGGCGGCGATCAGCGCGGCGGCGGAATCCTCGGGGTAGCCGCGGCGCTTGAGCTCGGGCACCAGCGTGCCGCCCACGGCGGCGGTGGTGGCCGCGCCGGAGCCGGAGATGGCCGCGAAGAACATGCCCGCCAGCACCGAAACCACCGACAGGCCGCCGCGGATCACGCCCAGCAGCGATTCGCAGAACTCCACCAGCAGCTTTGAGATCTTGCCCTTCGACAGCAGGTCGCCCGCCAGGATGAAGAACGGCACCGCGATCAGCGAGAAGGAGTTGCAGGCTTCGAACATGCGCTGGATCAGAATCAGCATTTTCGCCGGGCCGAGGCCCACGAACACCGTCACGCCGGCGGCCGTGGCGATGGCGAACGCCACCGGCACGCCGATGACCAGCAGCAGTATGAACACGCCGAACAGTATCGGGCCCATCAGTGCTTCGCCCCCTTCCCGGTGATCTCCTCCAGCGCCATCACCAGCGCGTGGTACATGCAGATGCCGAGGCCGATGGGCAGGCACATGTAGATGTACTTCATCTTGATGGGCAGCGCCGCGGCGGTGCGCACCTGCTTGTTGCAATACGTCACGCCGTAGTACAGCAGCACCGCGAACAGGCAGAAGCACACGACGTGCACGGCCACCCGCAGCACCTTGCGCGCCGATTCGGGGAACAGGCCCTGCACCGCCGTGATGGCGATGTTGCCGCCCCGGCGGTAAACGCACGTCGCGCCCAGGAAGGTCGCCCAGATCAGCAGGAAGCGCGTGACCTCCTCCGACCAGGACAGCGGGCGCATGCCGGGAATCACGCCGCTGCCCACGCGCCAGATGATCTGCGCCGTGGTGATGAGCACCATCGCGCCGACCATCAGCACGATCAGCACGCCGCAGACCCTGTCCAGCGCGTCGCCGATTTTCTTCATCGCACTCATTGGTATCAGCTCCACATCATTCATTCAGGCCGCATGCGCGGCAAACGGATCGCGTCCCCGGGGCGGCGCCAACGCGCGTCCGCGCCGCCCCAAAGCGCGCAGCCGGCCCCTCGCGGGCGGGTTCCCGCTCGGGGCCACGTGTGGAGCCGGAGGTCGTCCGGCTCCAGGCGCCCTTATTCGGCCAGCTCGGCCTGGATGCGGGCGATATAATCCGCGTACTGGGGATAGGCCTCGTACACGGGCTGCACGGCCTCGCGGAAGGAATCCACGTCGGGGTTCTCGACGACCTCGATGCCGTTGTCCTTGATCTCCTGCAGCTGTCCGGCCTCCTGCTCGGCGACCCAGGCGCGCTCATACTCGGCGGCCTCCTGCGCGGCGTCGAGGAAGATCTGCTGGGTTTCGGCGTCCAGGCTGTTGAACAGGTCCAGGCTCATGGTGATGATGGCGGTGGAGTAGCTGTGGCGGTCCAGCACGCAGTACTTCTGGTTGTACTCCCACATCTTATAGCTCCAGATGACGTTGATCGGGTTCTCCTGGCCCTCGACGGTGCCCTGCTGCAGCGCGGTCAGGGTGTCCTGCCAGTTCATCGGCACGGCGTTCACCTTCAGCGTCTGGAAGGTCTTGGTGTAGACCTCGTTCTCCATCACGCGCAGCTTCAGGCCCTCGACGTCCGCGGCGCAGGTGACGGGCTTGACGGAGTTGGTGATGTTGCGGAAGCCGCGCTCGGCGTAGGCCAGGCCCTTCAGGCCCGCGTCCTCCAGCGTGTCCAGCAGCTCGCGGCCGATCTCGCCGTCCAGGATCTTATAGGCCTCCTGGCCGTTGGCGAACAGGAAGGGCATGTCCAGCACGCCCATCATCTCGGAATAATTGACGAACGGGCCGGCGGTGATGATGCCCATGTCCAGCATGCCCATGCTCATGCTCTCCAGCATGTCGGCCTCGCCGCCCAGGGTGCCGTTGGGGTAGATCTCGATGACGTATTCGCCGCCGGTGCGCTCGTTCACCAGCTCGGCGAACTTCTCCGCCGCCACCTGGAAGGAATCCTGCTCGTTGACGGTGGTGCCGAATTGCAGGGTGGTTTCCGCGCCGGCTGCGGCGCTCAGGCAAAGCGCCAGGACCAGCGTCAGGGCGAACAGTTTGGCCAGGTTTTTCATTTGAATCTCCTCCTTGAGATCGTATTATTCAACGCCGCAGCGGGCGGTTGAATCCACGGGCCGCGAGGATAAAAAAACGCCTCCGTCTCCCCGAAAGAGACAGAAGCGAAACTCCTGCGGTACCACTCTCATTGCCGGCGCGGGGCCGGCCACTCTTCCGCATCGGCGGGGAACCCGCGAATGTGCGACGCTGATAACGGACGTCGCCCGGTTCCGCTTACACAGCCGCGCGGCCTTCAGCGGACAGCTCCGGGAGGATTTTCACGCGCACGGGGCGGCTGCCTTGCACCGCCCGGCAGCTCTCTGGACGCCCATGCGGGCTACTCGTTCCCTTCTACACTTTAGCTTGTTATCTTGGCTGTATTATATGCACACGCGCGCGGAATGTCAACATTGTTTTCTGTTAATTCTGGCCCCGCGCGGCGCGGTCAGGCGCTCGCCTGCGCGGCCCGGTGGTGCCCGGCCTTCATCTCGTACATCTTCCCGTCCATCGCCTTCATGAAGGTGTCGATGTCCCCGTCCCCGATGGAGCCGATGCCGTAGGACAGGCGGATGGCGTAGTCGCTCGCCCCGCGGTTGCGCTCCTCCAGCGCGCGGTTGACCTCGCCCATGTAGGCCTCCAGCGCACCGGGATCGTCCGTCCGCACCAGCACGATGAACTCATCGCCGGCGAAGCGGAACACCCACTCCCGGTTCCTGCGCGCCTTCTTCAGGATGTCCGCCACGGTCTTCAGCGCCTCGTCGCCCTCCGAGTGGCCGAACCGGTCGTTGATGTCCTTGAACCGGTCCACGTCCAGCATGACGCCGGAAAAGCGGATCCCGCGGCTGATCCACGCCGACAGGATGTGGTTCATGAACTGGCGGTTGTAGGTGTCCACGAGGGAATCCACGTAGGCCATCTCGTTCTGCTGCATCATGAACATGCCGACGAGGCCGATCGCCGCGGACAGCCACGCCAGCGAGAGGCCGTAGAACATGAACTGAAGCCCCGCGCCGATCAGGATCGGCACCAGGAACATGTCGACGTTGAAGAACGCCCGCGCCCCGTTCTCCCGCTCGTAGCGCTTCGTCAGCACCAGGCTGGTCACGCAGTAGTACAGGATCACCAGGTAGTAGACGTTGCCCAGCGGCAGGCGCTCGTACACGTTGTCTTCGGTGATGGTAAAGCAGATCGGCACGAAGAGGTTCGCCAGCGTGACGGCGAGCATCACCGCGCCGACGGCGATCTGCGGCTTGTAGTGCTTCCACACGCGGCCGGTATCGCCGTACAGCCCGAGGTCCACGTACACGAGCAGTATGAAGGGCAGCACCAGGTTCACCGTGAACAGGTAGGTGTTGGCGATGTAATTCAGGGTCCTCGCCCCCGGGAACACCCGGCCGTCGAGGGCATAGGAGAGCGCCTCCATGACGCAGCCCAGCATCACGCCCAGCACCATGTTGGAATAGATCCTGTCCTCCATGTTGTGCCGCAGGATCTTGGTGCGGGAGGCGTAGCACAGCAGGATCAGCAGAAAGACGCCGACGCCGTTGGCGACGTAGATCGACCGTAAATCCATAGGCGAACCCTCCAGCGAGCCCAGTGTGTAATGCCCCTGCGCGCGGGCCGACGCGTTCCTGCCGTCCTGCGCCGTTCCCCGGGGAAAGGCCTTGCGGCCGACGAAGCAATCGGTATCCGGGTTCTCCGTCGGCCGCGCCGGGCGTTACAGGCTTCCGCCCAGGTTCTCCAGCGTGTCGATCACCACGACGCAGTCCTCGCGCACGTTTTGCATGACCAGCTTCATGATGTTCTCCGGGATGGCGACGCAGCCGCCGGTCCAGGGCTTGGTCGGGCCCAGGCAGTGCAGGAAGATGGCGGAGCCGCGGCCGGGCGTGCCCGCCTCGTTGAAGCTGATGTTCAGGCAGTAGCGGTACTGGAACTCATAGAACACGATGTGCTCGCTGTCGTCCATCTTCAGCTCCGGCACGTCGCGGATGTCGACCATCTGGTTGTACTGCCGATCCGGATCGCCGGACCAGTAGATGTTGTCGTCCACCTGCAGGTAGGGGATCGCGCAGCCGGGATCGGCGGCAATGCCGAAAGCCCGGTTGAAGCGGTACACGCCGATGGGCGTCTGGGCGCAGCCCTCCACGTGGTCCTCGTCCGCGCACAGGCCGTTCTTGCCGACGAAGCCGGGCGTGGAGAGGATTTGCTTCCAGCTGCCGTCGGCGGCGCGCTCGTGCATCGAGATGCTCGCCGTGGTGCGGTCCATGCCGATGCCCGCGACGATGAAGAGCTGGGTGACGCCCTCGTCCTGCGCGGCGGGAAGCGCGGCGACCCACTCGGGCGAGTCGATCACCGGCTGGTTCGAGGCGAAGAGGCCGTCGGCGGCCTCCGCCAGCGCGAAGCCGGTCGCGCCGAGCAGCAGCGAGAGTACCAGAAGCATTGCAAGCGTCTTTTGCATGATGGTTTCCTCCTTTTTATTCGTCGATGGTTGCGTTGGGTCCGGCGTCCTGTCCGGCGTCCTCCGGGCGCCGCAGCGCCACGGGCGCGTCCAGCCCGTCGGCGTGCCATACGGGGCCAGCATCGGCCGCCGACCATTCCAGCCGGGCGAAACAGAGGTCGTCCATCGCCCAGTCCGTCTCGACCCAATCCTCGAACAGCCGGCTGTATTCCTCATACGTCCGGATGATCCCGAAGCATTCCACGGCATCCTCCGCCGCGTCGTACCCGCAGGCGCAGTATTCCCACGTCTCGCGCCTGCCGTCGCCCTCCTGGAACAGCGCGCGGCACAGAAGCTCCCCCGCCTCGCGCCGAAGCTCCACGCGAACGCCGTCGCCGACCCACGTGCCGAAGAAGCGTTCGACGCCGCCGGGCTCCGCGCAAGCCGCGGGCAGCGCGCCGCTCACCGCCACGGCGAGGCCGATCAGCAGGATGAGCAGTTTCCTCACGGCGTCCGATCCCTCCATCCCGGTTCCCGGCCGCATGGCGTCAAAGGAGCGATCCGCCGCTTCCTCATGGTCGCGACCCGGCGATCCGCATGCAGTCGCGGCGCAACTCCATAGTTAGGTATGTTATCATTATACCACGATTGTCGCCGTGCTCGCTCTGCGGCCCGGCGACCCGGCCAACCGCCCTGCGGGCCGGTTGCCTAATCATTATACCACGATTGTCGCCGTGCTCGCTCCGCGGCCCGGCGACCCGGCCAACCGCCCTGCGGGCCGGTTGCCTAATCATTGTACCACATTTTCCGCGCATGCGCATCAGGAAAATCTCCGTTTTTTGGCTCCGGGCGCAAAAAAATGTGAAAAACGCCGCCGCATTGCATTGACGGGCTTTGTCGAGCGTCCCTTTGCCCGAATGCCGGAAAACGGGCGTTTTTTCTCTTTGCGCTTGATCTTTGATCCCCTGTGCGCTATAATTGTTAGTGTAATCTAATTTAAAAGCCCCACCCATGGGTCGGTATAAGGAAGGTTGTGAAAGCCCATGACCAAATACCATATTGAAAAGAACACCGTGCAGGAGACGCTCATCATTCCCCTGTACGGGCGCAAGGTGTGTTCGGAGAAGTTTCCGCACCTGTTCAGCGACCCGGAGGCGGAGCGCATCTGCGACGGGCTGGACTATGATTTCTCGGAAAAGGGCAGGAAGATGGAGTCCGGCGCAGGGCTGTTCGGCGCACTGGAGGTCGCCCAGCGGCAATACGACATCGCCTGCGAGGTCAGGGATTATCTGAAAGCGCATCCGCGCGCCGCCGTCGTCAACCTCGGCTGCGGGCTGGACGACACGTTCCGCAAGTGCGACAACGGCGTGTGCAAGGGCTACAACATCGACATGCCGGACGTCATAGTGATTCGCAACGCGCTCCTGCCGCCCGGCGTGCGGGAGACAAACCTCGCCTTCGACCTGAACGACGAACGTTGGATGGATCGGATCGACGCCGGCGGCGGAGCGATCTTCTACGCGACGGGCGTGTTCTATTACTTCAAGGTCGAAGACGTCAAGGCGCTGTTTTGCAGGATGGCGGGGCGGTTCCCGGGCGCGGTGCTCGCATTCGACGCCTGCAACCGCCGCGGCGCGAGGATGATGACCCGGACATGGCTGAAGGAAGCGGGCATCACGGACGTCGGGGCGTTCTTCTCGCTGGAGCGCGCGTCGGAGCTGGAGGGCTGGAGCGCGGATTTCGCGGAGGTCACCTCAAGGAGCTACATGCGCGGCTACCGGGACATCTACCGCGACGTGAACCTCCTGCACAGGCTGATGATCCGTTTCTGCGACAGCCTCGTGAAGATGGTCATTGTGAAAATACGGTTCGGGGAGGCGCGATCATGAATCCACTGAACGGGCATTGGTTTTACAGGGGCTTCCGGAAGCAGCTCCGCACGCGCTTGGGCGGGGAAAAGGCCGCTTCCGTCTGGGCGGCGGCCGAACGGGAATATGCGTCCATGCTGGCCGCGGACCCTTCCCTGAAAAAGCACAAGGGCGCGATGGCGCTGCCCGCCGTGGCGCTGTATCGCGCGCTGGCCGCCGGCGGCGAGGATGCGGAGGCGCTGCTGAACGCCTACGGCGACCGCATGGGCCGGCGCTTTGCGGGGATCGTCCACGCCCTGACGTCGCTGCCGGGCGTGTCGCGCCTGCTGTGGAAGCGGGTCGATCGCATCATGGATAAGATGAGCGGCGAGGCGAAGGGCTACCGGCGCAGGATCGTCTCCAGGCCGCCGGACCTGTACGGCGTGGACATCCTCTCCTGCCCCTATCACGAGCTGGCTATGCAGTTGGGCGCGGAGAAGGCCGTGCTGTGCATCTGCCGCATGGACAAGGCCTACATGAAGGGCTTCCGCCACATCCGCTACGAGCGCACCACGGCGGTCTCGGAAGGCGCAGCGCACTGTGATTACCGGCTGACATACGACCCGCAGAAGAAATGACACGACAAGGGGAGCCCGCCCCATCGGCAGGCTCCCCGTTTTTTGCATCGGCGATTACGCCGCGGGTTCTTCCTCCGCCGCTTCCGCGAGGTTCTCCTCGCAGAACAGCGTGATGACGTTTTCGATCATCGCCTGGTCCGCGTCCGTCGGGAAGCCCGCCGCCAGCCAGTAGGCGTAGGGGCCCTCGTTGTACCGGGTCAGCGCGTCCACGTCGCTGCCGTAGCGGAACTCCAGGTGATAGGTGGTCGCGGGGGTGTCGGGCATCATGAAGAAGTACCGGAACTCGCCCGCATCCGCGTCGGCGGTCTCGTAGAGCGTGCCGTCCATCATGCCGCCCAGCGACAGCGGGCCGACATAGGCGTATTCGTGGCGGAACACCTCTTCGCCCTCGAAGGAGCCGCTGATCGTCGCGCCGTCGAAGGTGATCGTATCCACGCCGTTGATGAACGCGCAGTCGAACTGCGCGCCGTTCGAGCCGTCGCCGAAGGCGTCGATGGCCTCCTGGCCGTAGATCGTGCCGCTGCAGGCGAACTTGAGCATCTCCGCGACCTCGGGCGCGGCTTCCTCGCCGACGGCCGCAACGCAGGGATCGAGCCAGAGCTGGTCGTACTCCGGCGCGGTGATCACCGGGAACAGCGCCACATACGTGCCCTTCACGTCCTCCAGCAGCTGCGCCGCCGCCGCGGCGTCGCCCTCCGCCAGCGCCATCGCGCCCATCATCATCACCAGTACCAGCAACAGACAAGTCAGTCTCTTCATGGAAAAACCTCCTTCAACTTTTGTTTTGATTCGCCGATGGCCGTCAACCGATGGCCTTTGCCAGCGCTTCCAGCGCCGCGGAAGCCTCGTCGTCCGGCGCGTCGTTGCAGATCACGCTGTCACAGGCCAGCGCGACGCCCTCGGCGTTCGCGTCCGCCTCCCAGTCGCGCATCCACTGGCCGTCGCCCCAGCCGTAGGAGCCGAACAGCGCCACCTTCTTGCCTGCGAGATTTCCCTTCACGTCGTCCCACATGGGCTGGAAAACCGTCTCCTCCAGCACCTCGTCGCCCATCGCCGGGCAGCCGAACGCGATGGCATCGTAGTCGGCAACCTTCGCCGCACTGAAATCGCTGCACTCGATCTTGTCCGCGCTGACGGCGTTCACGATCACGTCCGCCATGGCCTCCGTGTTGCCGGAACCGCTGTAGTACACCACTGCAGCCTTACTCATTTTGATCATCCTCCTCAAATGATTGATTATGCGGGTCTTGCCGCCACCGTCAGTCTCGACAGCGGGCAGCCCGACGCAAACAGCCTCTGATAGACTGACTTGCACTTTTCGTAGCGCCTGAACGCCTTGAGCGCCGCGCACTCGTTGGAATACACCTTCCAACAGCCGCAGGCAAGGCAGTTCCGTCCGCCGTTTTCGATGAACCCCAGCACGTCCTCCAGCGGATAGCCGAGAAACACGCCGATCTCATGGGGGAAGGCGTCGGCGTCGTTCAGGCGCGATTTCAGCATTGCAAGCGCGCCGTCCACGTCGAAGCGCGCATAGCCGCAGGATTGAAGCAGGCGCCGGACGCCGTCATTTCGCAGCGCCGTTGCCAATTCATCCGCCCGATAGACGTAGACGAGCGCCTTCTCCGGCGTTTTTCGCAGGACGGAGAGCTCTACGCCCTTCCCGGCCAGCATCGCCTGAAGATCGGCAAATTCCGCGTCAAAACCCTCTCTCACGGGATAATTGAACAGGTTCCCGAGCTTCAACCGCGCCAGCGTCGGCGAGGCGTGGTCGATGATCGCGCGTTCCAGCATGGCGCTCCCTCCACGGTGTTAGTTATATCTAATCTTGTAGTTATAATACACTAACTCCATGCCGCTGTCAATGGGTTTTCAGGAATTTCACATTGGGAAACGACGGGGTTTCAAGGGAAATCAGGCATGCGCCCGCGTCAAAACAGCGTGCATATCCACGCCAGCAGCGCCGAGAGCGGGAACCCCGCAACGATGTGCGTCAGATGCGTCTTCCAGTTGTAGCCGAACAGGTAATGGCCCAGCACCGCCTTTGTCTCGGGATAGAAGTGCGGGAAAAAGTTGAGCCCGGCGTTGCACAGCAAAAACCAATCGAAGAACCCGATATCGAACGCCTTGAGCCCCAGCAGCATGATGACGAATCGCCCAAAGAACTGCCGGAATGTGAAGCCGTTTCGGAGGCCGTCCCACCCGCCGATCACCAGCGCGCAGCCCATCAGCGCAAAGGAAAGCGCAATCAGGATCCAGCCGACCGCATGCTGGCCGGGGAAGCGCTCGGGCTTTGTGTCGGGCACGACGTTATACGTCTCCTTCGGCGCCGAGGAAAAGAACCGCTTGTCCTGTATAAAGCCGACGCCGCCGAGCAGCATCAGGAACAGCCCGGCCATCATCATTCCCGAGAGCAGTATTGTGAGCAGCATAAGGGTCACCTCCGACTGTGCGGTACCGTCAGTTCAGGCTCTTTTGATACGCCGCCGCGACCTCCTCCACGAACCGCGCGGGATACTCCCCGGCAAGGCCGCCGTGCCCGAGGTCGGGAAACACCGTGAGTTCAAAGGGAGTTCCCGTCGCTTTCAGCCTGTCCAGATTGGCCGAAAGCCTCCTGTCGACGCTTCCCCTGATCCCATACCACAGAAACATATGGGTCCTTTCAAACAGGGAATAGTCCGTCTTTTTCCCGATCAGCCAGTAGTCCTGGTTCTTCCAGCTCTGCCATGTGGCCTTCGTGTACAGCACCCTGTCCACCTCGGAGCGCTTCCTGCCGGTCACCCGGGCGAGGAACCGCTTGCGAAGCGGGCCGGGATGCGCCATGATCGCGTAGAACAGGCCGGTAAAGAAGAAGCAGTAGATGTCCTTGCCGAGCTTGCTTTGGATGTTCGGATAGTCCCGCAGGGACATCCCGTCGGCGATCGCCGCCTGGATCGTCAAGCGCTCGTCCTTCAACACTTCCATGAGGACCCGGCAGCCGAAGGAGAGCGCGTACAGCACCGCGATCTGCCCGTGACAGCGCTCGACGATATAGTCGCCGAGCCTTTGCGCTTCGTCCATGACCGACTTGAACTGCGTATCGGGTTCCGAGGGATTGAAGCCGTCATAGGCGACGAGCACGACGTGAAACCGCTCCCCCAGCAACCGGGCGGCGGGCTCCGCGCCCCTGTAGGATGCCCCGCCGCCGTGAAGGATCACGGCGACCGGGTCCGACGCGCTGCCGAACTCAAAGTATTTCATGGTCACCCCTTCAAACCGGCGCCCCGCTTCGCCAGGCGGATCATCTGCTTCCAGCCCTCCTTCGCTTCCCTGCAGACCGGGAAGACGGGATAGCAGTGGAACATCCCCTCGCCGACGATCATCTCGTAATCGACGCCATACTTTTGCATGGCCGCCTCAAACGAAGGCGCGCAGGCGTAGAGCGTCTCGTCGCTGCCGTACATGAACGTCACCGGCGGGCAATGCGTGAAATCGCCCTTTTGCAGCCAGATCATGTATTCGGGCACACCGTCGTCGCCGTGCCGCATGATCTCCACGGCGGTCCTCATGTATTCCGCCGGGATCGCCACGTCCAGCTTGTCCAGCGCCTGCATGCGCCGCCATTCCTCGTCCGTGTCCACGCAGGTGCCGGGGGAGATCGCCATGATGTACCCGGGCATGGGCGTATCGCCGTGGCCGTCGTTGATGTAGGGCACCATGCCAAGCGCCAGATTGCCGCCGGACGACGTGCCCAGCACGGAGATGTGCGCCGCGTCATAATCCCCGAGCATCACCTTATAAGTCTCGTGGATCATCGCGTAGGCCCTCGTCAGCGGGTAATCGGTGCAGAGCGGATAGTACGGCACGAACACGTCCAGCCCCGTCTCCTTCGCAAAGCGCAGCGCCTTTTTGACCGCCCCGGGGCGCGGGGCCGAGATCATGCCGCCGCCGATCAGGAAGAGGTTGGCCCGGTCCGCCTTCTGCCGGTGGATCAGCTTCAAAACCGGGCAGCCCATCACCTCGACGCGGCTGATTTCAAAGGCGTCGTCCTTCAAATCGGGGATGCGGTTCTTCGCGTTCTGTCGCCGCCGGCTCTCCAGCAGCGCCTCCGTGCGCATGCCCGCCCACTGTCCCTTGATGTTCGCGGCCCTGACCAGTCGCTTCAGGATCTCATACCGGATCGTCATGCCGCCTCACCCCTTCTTCCTGTTCCCACAGCCGCATGCCGGGGAAATCATTCCTCCCGCAGAAATCGCATGACCTCATCATGGAACCGCTCCGGGAACATCAGCACCAGCTCCGCGTGCGCAAGGCCCTTGAATTCCCGGGGAACGATCTGCGGAAAGGCCCTGCGGGCCCAGGCCAGGTCGTTCTTCCGCGCCTTCCGTTCCTCCTCGCCGTACCAGTATTCCATCTTCGCGGTGACCTTCGGCACCGGGTCGGGCATCGAATAGTTGTTGGTGCTCCAGAAGGTGTTGTAGATCGTCCGGGCGGAAAAGTGATGCTTCTCAAACTCGAAGATTTTCCGGTAGTGCTCCTCCGGGTCCTGCCCCTTTGGCGTCCAGCGCTCCGGCGGCACGGACAGCTTCATCAGCGCGTAGCATTTCGTGCCCAGCATGACCGTCACCCAGTCCTTCAGCGCGATCAGGCGGCAGACCCATTTGGGATAGGGATAGGGCGTGATCCCGGCGTCGATGATGGCCTTCTCCACCGGGATGTCCTCAATAGCAGTCGCGCCTAGCGCCGGTGCGTAGGTGGCCAAAAAGCGCATGGCGCTCGCCCCGCCCATCGACACGCCGTACAGCCCGTCGATGCGTCGGACGCCCTTCGCCCGCAGGTACGCCGCGGCGTCGGAGACGTTCTTCTCGATGGACACGAACGTCGTGCCCTGCTCGTCGTGCCCGTCCGCGATCACGAGGTACACATGATAGTCCCGCGCCATCGCCTCGGCGGAATCCCTGAACACCCACCACGGCTCCGCGGCGCACTGGAACATGACGAACGTCCTGTCATGCTCCGCCCCAAACTCGTAGACTTTCATGGTTTATCTACACTTTCCTGATGCAGAAATCGCACCGCTCCGCGCCCTTGCCGAGCGTGCCCGTCCGCTCAAAGGCGATGCCCGGCAGGTTGCCGTACATCCGGTCGTCGTTTTCGCAGAAGACTCGGGTCAGCTCCGGGCAGCCGAGCTCCGTGAAATACCGGAAGTAGGGGCAGGCGAGAATATCCATTCGGTATTCGCCCTTCACCCTCGGATAGAACCTGTTCTGAAAGCCGTTGTCCGGCCCGAACATATTTCGGGTCAGGGGGTTCCAGATGCGGATGAACAGACTGCGCATGCCCGGCACGCGCATCAGCCCGGCCAGCTTCTTCGCATATCGGCCGGTCAGCTCGACGGCGGCGCCTTCGACGATGTCGAAGGCCGCCTCCCGGCCAAGGCGCTCCTTCGCCGTCAGATAGATGGCCGCGGACGGAAAGATGCGCGCGTCCGTATGGAGGCACAGCCCTTTGGGCAGATCCGCGTACCGTGCCATGATGGACGCCAGCCGCTCCGTCGCTCCCCGCCAGAGCGCGTCCGCCTGCTCTTTCGGCATGCGCCGCTCAAGCTCCGCCCGGATAACGCCCTTCTTCTTCATGATCTGTGCCGCCGTCTTTCTGTCAGCCATGTGTTACCCTTCCTTTCATCGAATCGCCGAGACCAGCAGGCCCACCAGGGCGGCGGGAATCAGCGCAAAGACGATCCCCGGGAACAGCATCCCTTTCACGTGGAACCACTTCTGGTGATACGCCGCGTCCATGTGCTCGGTGCCCTCCAGCCGGAACATCCTGAGGTTGGCAAACAGCACCCAGTCCAGGAAGCAGGTGTCGTAGAGCCCGATCCACACCATCAGCCCGAACGCCAGCCCAAAGCCCTGCCGGAAGGTCCTGGCCCCGGCCAGCAGCGCGCAGACGACCAGTATCCCCGTGAAGAGCAGCACGCCGAAGCCCTTGGTCCACCGCACATTCTTCGACTTATAGGACACTTCCACCCGCTCATGGGTCTTGAAGTATTCCGCCTGGATATCGGGCGGATAGTTGTGTATGCCCGCCGGGCTGTACTTCCTGTCGCCTCGCGCGGCCGTGAGAACGATGGCCGTAAACAGCGCCGCGAACGCCAGCGCCTCGATCACGATGACCCATGCCGACATGTTCGACCCCCCCCTCACTTGATCCCGACCAGCAGCGCCGAGCCGGACAGCGCCATCCAGCGCACTTCAAACGGCGTCATGAATGCGCCGTCCGTGGTGTCGATCAGCTCGACCTTCTGATAACCCATTTCCTTCAGCTTCCGGACAAATTCCTGCATGTCGCCGTACCTCGCCTTCGAGAAGATGTCGTGCAGGGCGAACGTGCCGCCCTGCTTCAGCGTCCGCAGCGTCTCCAGCAGGTACGCCTGGCGGTCGCCGGGGATGTTGTGGTAAACGTAGTTGCTGACCACGGCGTCGAAGCTCCCGTCCGGGAAGTCGAGGTGCGTGGCGTCGCCCTGCCGGAAGGAGGTATTGCCGACGCCCTCGGCCTGCGCGTTCCGCTCGCACAGCGCCCGGTTGAAGGAGGCGTACTCCGCGCCCCAGCGGTCGATGCCGACGATCTGCGCCTGCGGATTGCGCTTCGCCACCGCGATGGCCAGCGCGCCGCTGCCGCAGCCCACGTCCAGGCACTTCCCGCCCGCGGGCAGCTTCACCCGCGCCGCCGTGCCCTCGATGATCTGCGCGGACATGCGGCGCCTGCCGTTGTAGGAGAACGCGCGGTACATCAGGATCGACCAGACGGTCAGTCCGCCGAAGAAAACCGCGATCACCGCGAGGAGGATCGCCAGCCACTTGATATTTCGCAGAAGCAGGCACAGGGCGAGGGACAGCACCGCCCCGCCCAGAAACGACCAGATCATGCCCTTGGGCATCCAGTTCTTGTAATCAGCTTTCATGCCGTACATCCCTTCCCTTCAACGGAGCCATCCCCGCCCGTTCCCCGGTATCGTCGCCCTCCACGGGCCCGTCCGCGCAGCCCGGCGGGCCCTGCTTCTTCTCCTTCATTCCGCTTCCCCACTGTTCATGCAGTCGTCGATCATATCCAGCACTGGCTGCCGCCACCGGTCGTCGTAGAGCCAGACCTCGTGCTTCATGTCGAATTCATGGGTGTCCGGGTCGCGGAAGTGCCGCCGGTAGCGCTCGCCGTACTTCCCGCCCATCTTCAGCGCGTAGACGACGTGCACCGTCGTGTCGTCCACGTGAATGTCGTCCTCCAGCGGCGTGACGTAGTCCGAATAGAACTCGCGGCCGATGGTCCTGGGGTTCAGGTTTTTCATGCTGTCGATGAAGTCGTTGGCGAACGCCAGCGAGTCCTCGCCGTCGCCGATCGCGCCCTTCTTCTGCAGCTTCGCCTTGAGCTTCTCCCGCTTCCTCTCGCTCCGGCACGCGCCGGAGAGCATCGGCCCGACGAGCATCGTGATGAGCCGCGCCTTCACCCTGCCGCCCTGGTCCAGGTCGGAGGAGCCGATGAAGCCGTGGTCGATGTGCACGCGCCTCCGCTGGATCAACAGCCCCACGAAGCTCCCGCCGAGGGACGAGCCGTAGGCCCCGTCCACGCGCCCGCCGTGGTTTTGGAGGATATAGTCCTCGATCTTCTCCGTCACCGTCAGCATGTCGGTAAAGACGATGCTCGGATCGCCCTCGAAGCCGTCGTAGTTGACGGCGATGATGCGATACCTCTCCGCGAGGTCGTCCGCCACGCGCTTGAAGTTCAGCTGCCACGTGCAGGCCGTGCCGGGGAGCAGCAGCAGCGTCTTGCCGCTCCGGTTCCCGAATTCCCTGAAATCCATCCGGTTGGCCTCCCCTTCGCCCGCCAAAGTCCCCGTCCGATAATTAGCTTAACCTAACTTATGTGCATGAAAAAAGGCGCTGCCCTCTGAACCCGCGGAGGCTTTCTTCGGCCCGGTCCGCAGCCGCTCCGGCTTTGCGGCATCCTCCGGCACCGCCCAGCACTTGCCAAACCGCTCGACGCCCGGGATGCGCCCCTGCCGGATGTAGCAGATCACCCATCGCGCCGACACGCCCCACTTTCCGGCGATGTCCTTGACCGACACATACCCCTTCATGTTCCGCCCCGCCTCGCAAGTTAGTTATGTCTATCACTATTATATTCCTCACGCAGAATATTGCAAGTCAATTTTATGTGAAGCGCGTTCCCGCATCGAAGCGCGGCCATCCGCAAGCCAAACGGCATTGCGCAAATTCCCTTTCGCCAGACGCAAAGCCACGGATTCCGAAAAGGAATCCGTGGCGCAGATTCGAGGGCCCGTAATCCCCGCACGCCCCGAGGTTCTGAAACAGGTTTGATTATTCCCACTCAGCAAGCAATTGTTGATACCTTACATTTTTGTTTGGATTTTGTGATCATCCATGCGCTCTACGATTTGTATTATCCAGTATCTATGGACTATACTGACCGGCTGTTATCAAATCGTTATCACCATTGATAACAGCAATCGTACCAATCAACCTCCCCGATACGATTCTTTGGAATGATTCAATCTGTTTTCTACGTTCTGAAGTTGGTGCAGCACACGACGGATTTCCACGGTTTTTTCTTCCTCAAAAACCTTATAAAACAAATTGTAGTTCTTCACAGAAATCCATCGCACTTCCTCCAGTACCGCAAAACTGGTATGGTAAATCGGATGGCGGTAGGGCATCTCTGCAAGGCTCTTGGTCGCTTTACCGACTTCTTCGATGAAATCGAGTGCGGCGTCCGGCGCCGCCAATTCAACCGCGATATAATCGACGATGTCCTCGAGCTGTTTGCGCGCTGTCGGAAGATAGATTATCTCATACATCGTTTTTCAACGCTGCCTTTCGGACACGATCGCGGAGACTGTCCATCACTTCGCTGTGCGTGAAGCGCGTCTTGGTAGAACGCGCCTCCCACTCCGCTTCCCGCAGCTGCGCCACCACACTCAACTCATGTTGGATGCGCTGGTATTCCTCATAGCTCACGACAACCATATCACCGTAGCCGTTTTTCGTGAGAATGACATGCTCTCCGGTCTCGTGAACCGTTCGGGAAATATCAGCGAAGTTGTTGCGTAGATCGGAAACAGGTCGGATTTGAGACATTTGCATCGCCTCCTTGCTTTAGCGCAATCTTATCATGATTTCGCTAAAATGTCAAGTTGCCTGTCACTTTTAGATCTCAAAGCATTTTCTCCTTGTAAGTAGAGCTTTTTAGACAATTTATTCCCGTAACATATCTGTTTTTCTCTAACAGCTTTTTCTTGAGCAATCACGTCACCGTGAACTACGTCCATTCGACATGATTGTACTGCATTACGTCGTCGGCCTTTTTCATACCGCATTTTTCATAGAAGGGCACGGCGTTTTTATTGGCGATCAGATATACCGCGATGTACTTCTCGCCCCCGGCCAGCTGATGCGCGGTCTGCATCAGGCGCCTGCCGATGCCTTGGTGGGTATAGTCCCTATCCACCCCCAGATCGGTGATATAGAGCCAATAGGCGTAATCTGTCAATCCGTACAGCGCGCCCACCAGCTTCCCCTGCGCATTGCGAGCCGTCAGGCTGATGGAAACCGTATTTACAAGGCGGGCGATTCTCTCCTCAAACCGCTCTTTGGGGTACTGGGATCCCAGGTCGGTTCGCTTGAGGAAGTCGATATATTCCTCCACTGTGAGCCGCTCTTCCCGGATCGTGATTGTGGGATCGTGGTCTTTCAGATATGCTTCAAATTCCGGCGTCCGGCTCCAGTACCGGACGCCCCAGTTTTCAAAGCTCCATTCATCCATGTACGCATTGCACTCATAATCCACATACCAGATCAGCCCGTCCTGCACCACGAAATTGGTGGAAAACCAGTCGATGTTCAGCCCGGCGGCCTTCGACTTTGCGGCCATCTCCCGTACCTGCGGCAGGTATGGTGCGACGGATGTGCCATCCCGCACAAGTTCAAAGATGGTTGGACCCTCGATGTACGTCTTTACGATGCTTTCGGCGTCCATGTCGATGGCCAGCATTTGCGGGATGCGGATGCTGGCTTCTTTCAGGCGTTCATAGTCCCGCTGCTCCGCTTCGATTTTGTTGCCGAAGGCATAATAATCGCAAGGTTCATGGTGGATTTGCTTCACCACTACTTGCTGCCCGTCACCCTCCGCCAGGTAGGAATACCCGCCCTTGCCGTGCCCTAGCATCCTGAGGATGCGATAGGATTTCCCGCAGACAATCAGTTGTTCCGCCATGCCCCTTCGCCTGATGACCCGAAACGGAAATGTGATAGTTCCCTGCTTCTGTGATTTCCAGAATAAAATCGGCATTCTGCTGCCCGTTTCCCTGGTAAATCGGCTCTTTTCCTTCCAGCAGCACGATCACATCCACACATCCCTTCGTTTGTGACAGTGTAACCCGGAGCTGATCCCCGGCCTTTAATTCCACTTCCGCCGTTTCCTCCCGGTCCAGAACGGAATATTCCATTTGAAACTCCGATGCAATGGATATTCTGGAGCCGTCAAATACGCTGCTTGTCCCACAGCCGGTCAGCAGGAAAAGCATTACGGCAAGCATAAAGATACCTGCCACTGTTTTTTGTTTGAGTTTTCGCGCTGTGGTTTCCTGCATCAGTGTCCACGCCTCTTTTCCTTCTTTTTC
>CADBCY010000002.1 GCA_902793325.1 uncultured Eubacteriales bacterium | reverse complement strand
ACCAATATCATACAAACGCTGCCAGGTCTGCGCAAGACCTGGCATTACTTTTTTCGTGTCCCATTATAAAGAGGCTGCCTCGTTTTGAGACAGCCCCTTATCGTTCAGCGGGCTGCGGTGGGGTCGCAGCGGCCTTCGGGCGGGGGATGTGGTCATCTTCGCCGGCGGAAGAGCATCTGAATTCGATACCCCAGCTCCCCGAGGTCGATCCGCAGGCCGCCCACGAACACCGCCAGCAGGATCGTCAGGGCCGCGCCGGCGAGGATCCAGACGATCGAGACCCTTATGGCGCCGCCGCCAGGATCGGAAAACACCGGGTCCGCCTCCAGGTGGAAGCGCGAAGGCGAGCTCACATCGTAGAGGATATCCACTTCGCTGCCGACCGGGTATCGCTCCCTGTCCATGCTGTTCGCGTATTCTTCGCGATACTTCTGGCCGTCGGCCGTGAATTCCACCACGGGGACCCAGTAGACCCTGGAATTCCGGCCCCCGCGGTGCTCCCTGCGCGCATAATCGACGATGGTCCCCGCCGTGCGCGTATGCTCGGTTTCGCATCTCCGGCGCGACTCCCGCTTCGTTTGAAGCCCCATGAACAGGAGAATCCAGGCGACCCACGAGGTCGCGGCAAAGAAGGCCAGCATCTTAAGCGGCATAATGGATTCCTCCTCCGTGACAGCGCCCGCGATTACCCAGGACCGCGGGGAGGCGCTCATTCATCATCCTTCAGATAGACGTCGCAATACGACCAGAACGCATCCAGGTTTACCAGCCCATAGGTATGGGGGGTGGAATGGACGTAGTATTCGAGGTTGTTCAGATTCAGGCTGATGCCTGTGCGCGAACCGTCCTCCCACGTAAACGCGATCCAGTTATAATTGTCCGTGACCCATTCGTTCGACTCTTCCCCGACCCGTATCGCGCAGAAGAGCCTGACCGCATTGTCGAGGGCATCGCCCGCCTTGAACGTCGCGGTCCGGCCGTATCCGCCCTGATCCACGTGGAACGAGAGTTCCACGGGCAGCTCTTCCCGAATGTTCGCCAGCTTTTCATCCCCGAGGGCGCGGTACAGGTATTCGCCTGCCCTGGGCAGGTGCGCCGGCGGCAGCTCGGCTTCCGTTTCCACGGACGAGATGCCGATTTCCACGGCGGCCGGGACGGACTGCTTTCCCCACTTGATCCCGTCGTGGGTGAAGTCGATTTTCGCGTGGGGCGGCAGGGCCGCGTCTTCTCCGTCAAACACCTCTCCGAACGATCGGAACGCTTCCCCGTGCTCGTCGATCAGGGAGAAGGTGTAGATCACGCGCATGATCCCCTCGTCCGAGTTGTTTTCCAGCGTGCCGGAGAACGCATACGTGAATCCTTCCGGCTTCTGGTTCTTCACCGCCGTCGCCTTCTCCAGCGTGACCGTGACGCCCTCCAAGGAGGCGGGGCTGTTCCGGATTTCAAGCGCCCGCTCTTCCGCCTCGTCCGGGGCGTCGTCTGCCTGTTCGCCCGCGGAGGCGTCCAGGGCAGACTGCTTCAGGGTGTCGTATGTGCCCGCCTTTGCCGCGGTCACATGCAGGTCATCACAATAGGAGAACGCGCCGTCCGCCACCTCGACCTCTCCGCAGAGGACAGCCTGATTCATGCCCCTGCAATACTCGAAGGCATTCTTTTCGAGGCGGCAGGCGTCCGCGACGAGCAGCTGTTCCAAATCATCGCAGTAGCCGAACGCCCTGCTCCTGACCACCGCGCCGGGCCCGATCACGACCCGTTCCATGGCCTCGCAATAGCTGAACGCGCATTTTTCGACCGTTGCGCCCGCGGGGAGGATCACCGCCTGGGGCAGGACCGCATAGCTGAAGGCATCCTGCGAAATCGTGACGTTTTCCGGAAGCCGGAGCGCGCCCGTGATTTTGCAGTACTCAAAGGCCTGCTTGCCGATGCAGACGATGCTGTCGGGCAGGGACACGCTCTTCAGCGTCCGATACCGGAACGCCTCGGCGCCCACTTCCGCAACCGGATACCCGTCGAGCTCGGACGGTACCTCGACGGCGGCTTCATCGCCGTTGTACCTGACGATGGTGGCGGCATCGCCGCGGAGCATATAGTCGTAATCCCCGGACGTGAAGACCGCGGGCGGGGTTGTGGCGAAAATGTCGGCCATGGCGCACGTGTTCATCGCCATGACGGCGATGAGCAGCATCACAAAGATCCTCTTCATGGTTCGATCCCTCCTGTGGTCAGGCGCTGCGGTTACGATGACGGTTACGACATCCCGGCGTCCGTGCTTTCGATTCCCTCGGTGTAGAAGTGCATGCTCCTGGCGATCTTCGCCGTCTCGGCGATCTGGCCGATCTGCCGGCTCATTTCGTCGTACTCGGCCCGGATGTCGGCGTCATATACATAAGCCTCGTAGTCCGACGGCAAGCTCAGGTAGAAGTGGAGATTCGCGCTCTCGCTGAAGCCGATGTATTCGTATTCGGGCAGCTCCCGGAAGCGCTCGTCCTCGCTGGCGCGGAGCTTGAACAGGAAGCCGCCCTCGGGCAGGCCGTCCTGAAGGAATTTGTCGTAGCTGGCGGTCTGGAAGAAGGCGACGCCGGTATCGGTCTGCTCGACGGTGATCGCATCCTCCCACTCGGCGGGCAGGTAGAGCCGGACGTCGGGGAAGTCGTAGACGACGAACTTCCCGTTGGCGGAGTACATGACGTGATAATCGTAGGGGGTGAACTCCGCAGCCTCCGCCATGGCGGGCAGGGCGGCGATGAGCAGTACGACGAGCAGGACAATCAAACGCTTCATGGGGCGTCGCCTCCGTTCTTGTGTGTTGGTCATTGGACGAAGGAAAATGGAAAATCGTTCCTTGCCGCCGGGCATGCCGCTATGGATCGGCGTCCGGCTGCTGGCCGTCGTGCGCCTTCCGCGCGCATATCGGCGAATACCGCGGTGAACGGGGAGCCCTCCGGTGAACAGGCGCAGACGCTGAAGCGGACGGCGGCCTTCACCTCACGCATGTGGCAGACGCGCATCTGCCGCCCCGGCGGGTCCCGGGATCGCCGGCATCGCGATCGCCTGCGCGTTTTACCTGGGAATTGTCCGCCCCGGTCGGCGTGACCGCGGCGCGCTGCGCAAAGAGATTGCCGCCCGTGTGAGCGGCGAAGAATGGACGAAGCCCGTTCAGGCTATACATCATCGCTCCATTGGACGCCCGCCCTGCGCAGCTTTTCGCGGGCCCTGGAGACCTTCGCCGCGGGGAGGACGGTTGCCGTGCCTTTTCGCAGGATGACTGCCTTCATCCCCCTTTTGACCGCGCCCAGCGCCGTGGCGGCGACGCATCCGCATTCATCCAGGCCGCAAAGATGCACCGTTTCAACGCCCTGTTTCTCCAGGAATTCTCTCAGATGCCGGTTTGTGAAGGCGTCGCCAAAGTACTTGTCAAAGCAGTGGTCGGAGACGATGTCCAGCCCGCCGTACAGTTCCGCGCCTTCCGTCCCCGCGATCGAATAGCCGAACAAAAGGCGGTTTGTCGGCAGGTTCTGGATGATGTGGCGGATATAGACCACGAGCCGGTGCCGATGGATCAGCTCGTTCACGGAAGCGGTCAGGCACGCAGTATCATAGGAGAACGGCTTTTTTCGGTTCTCCCACAGATAATCGTTTTGCATGTCGATCACGAGAAGCGCTGTCTTCATGGCGGACCTTTCTCTCCAAGCCGCGGCATCCATCGCCCGAGGATAAGCGTGATCGTCGGCATTCGCGCTCCGGGACCCGGCCTATGCCTTCGCATGAATCCCTGCCCGCGGCGCTCATTGATTGCGGATATTCTCAATGCTCTCCATGCTTCCGCCGCCGTGATCGTCGGCGGCCCGGAATTCGCCCTTTTTCACCAGGCGCAGGAAGGCGTCGACGACATCCGGCGTGAGCTGCGTGCCGGAGACCTTGCTGATGATCGAAACGACCCGGTCGAAGTTCATGCGCTTGCGATACGGGCGGTCGGAATACATCGCGTCGAAGCAGTCCGCCACGGCGATGATCTGCGCGACGCGGGGGATGTCGTCGCCCGAGAGGCCGCCCGGATAGCCCCTGCCGTCCGGCCGCTCGTGGTGGGCCTGCGCGCCGATTGCCAATTCAGGCATGATGCTGATGTCCTTCAGGACGTCGTATCCCTTGGAGGTGTGGGATTTGATGAGCTCGTACTCTTCCCGCGTCAGCTTTCCAGGCTTGGTCAGCACTGATTTGGGGATGCCGATTTTCCCGACATCGTGCAGAAGCGCTATGCAGTAGTATTTCCGCACCGTCTCCTCGTCATAGCCCAATTCCCGCGACAGCATCGCGGTATACTCTGCCACGCGGCTGGAATGACCGTTGGTGTAGCGGTCCTTCATGTCGATGACTCTGGCGAAGGCCTTCGAGATTTCGTCAACCAGGGTCATGGTCTCCTGTTGCTTTTGCTTCAGCGCGCGGGTCCGCTCGCCCAGCAGGTAGACGCCGATCAGCACGGAGAGGGCCAGCACGCCGATGCGGGTAAAATTGGAGGAGCCGTAGCTCTTGAAAAAGTGGAAGCGAAGCAGGTCGGTCACCACGCCGGCGATACAGGCGAACAGCCCCCCGACCAGTTTGCGCAAAAGCTCCGGGCGAATGGTGTGCTTTCGAACCGCGCACATCACAAGCCATGCCGCCGCCAGGAACCCGAGCAATATGATAAAGTGGCTGATGGTGACGAGGTAGAAGTAGTCGGTCAGGCCGCGGTACGTCAACAGCACCTGGGCGGCGAAATCGACCAGGCACAGCACGAGCATGCCGGGCACCAGCTTTGACTGGCTGTGGCCTGTCGCGCTGGCGAAGAAGGACAGCGTCGGGAACGGCAGGAGCATGAGGCACACATAGGTCACGACGCGAATCAGCGCCGGATGGTTCGTCAACGTCTGGAGCAGCAGGGTATCGTTGAACCCGACGAATCCGATGAGGGCGCACGCGGATCCGAAGGATATGAAATCAATGCCCGTCGAGCGCATCAGTATTGCGTTCGTCAGGCCGATCAAGAGCGCCAGAATACCGATCAGCAGGGTGATCGACGATTCCCAGAAGGAGAACAGGTTGTTCCTGAACAGGTCAGCCGTGTACTGCCCGGCATCCTCGATCATCGCATTCGTGAGGGAGCCGGGCGTGCCGGGAAAGACCGGCTCGACCGACAGCCTCAATTCGCCCGTGTTTTCGGGAATGGCGATGGTATGGATGAACATGCCGTAGGACATGCCCAGCCGCTTTGGGATGACGGGGTGATAATCGTAGATCGGCGCGCCGTCCGCAAAGACCGAGAAGTTCGTATCGATGCTCTTCAGGCAGAGCGCCTTTCCGTTCGCCGGGATGCCGCTTATATCCTTCACCAGCGTGTGGTTGCCCAGCGGAAGGTTCTCGAGATCGACCGTTTCGCCGCTCTCCTGCTTCCAGCCGTCGTTCAGCAGCACGGTCAGCACGGGGTCGCGAACGGCGCTGTTCCGGTCCACATTCATCGAGATCAGGACGAACATGACAAACACCACGAGAAACACGATCTGCTCCCGTGTGGACCGAAGATTGCCCTGGCGCCGGGCTTTTCCCGATGCCGCGGCGGCTTCCGATTTTTCAGTGCGAAACAATCGCTTTGCGAATCCGGCCATACGATATTTCCTCATTGGCTAAGGGCGGGGAAGGGCGTCCTTGCGCGGAATCAAAGCATGGGTCGGGCGTGCGGGGTGCGCCTTCATCGGGGATCGCGGCTCCGGAGGTGCAGGCTGGAATAGTGCTGCTTCTTGTCCTCATACATCCGCTCGTCCGCCTGGGCCAATCCCCTGCGCACCTCGCGGCAGTCCGCCTCATAGCTGCATCCGATCGCAAAGGACACATCGGGATAGCGACCGGCGGCGAGGCGGAGCTCCCGGGCCCTGTCCTCGATCTGCTCCGGGGAAACGTCCGTCAGGATCACGACGAACTCGTCGCCGCCCGCCCGGTAAACATTCCGGGCGTCAAAGAGCTCCTTGAGCGCGGCGGCCGCGTTCCGAAGGAGCGCGTCCCCGGCCTCATGCCCCTGTGAATCGTTGACCTGCTTGAGGCCGTTCAGGTCGGTGAAGAGGATCCCCACGGGTTTCTTCTGGGCGTCGGGAAGGCCGCTGAGCCAATCGACGTAATTGTTCATCTCGTTGCGGTTCATCACGCCGGTCAGCATGTCTCGGGAGCTCAGCTCCCGGAGCTTGTTCACCATCAGGTAGTTGCCGACCTCCGCCCCCAGCACAAACGTCGTCAGCTCGAGGATTTCCTTGACCCGCGCGGAGCGCTCTGCGTCAAAATAGCCGGCCCACATGTATCCCAGGTGTTCATTGCGGGATTTGAGCGGGAAGAGCGCGATCGTATCGATGCCCGATTCTTTCAGGGAATCGTACCAGAGCGGATTCCTTTCTCTGAGCACCTCGAAGTCCCTTTTGTTCTTTGCGATCAGGCAGTTGCTCCCCGAGATCGTGTCCTTCCAGGTTCGGGCGACGGGGTAAAAGTCGTTCCCCATGTAATCGTCCGGCAGCAATCGCTGCAAATCCGAAGAAAACGCCTCGCCCAATATCTCGCAGGACTCTTTTTCGTTGTCCACCAGCAGTATGCAGCAGTACTTCGATTCGCACATCTTGCGGATCTCCTCGACGACGCCCTTCATGGCGGCCTTGAAATCCTTTGCCTCGCGGAGCGTGATCGCAGTCTCCAGGACGGCCGCGGCGATGTCGCCCGAGGTGTTCGACATCCGCTCCGAGCTGGGCTCGAAATTGATCTCCATGGTGTAGGTACAATAGCACAGGTTCCCGTCGTCCGGGGCAAGGGGCAGGAACGTCATGTTGAACCACACGTCATACCTGTCGGGATGCGCGTAGGAGTGCAGGCACTTTTTCTGCACGGCGGCGCGGTAGCAGAAATCCTCGAAATTCAGATCCCGGGGCATATAGGTGGTATAGAGCGAATTCGGAACGAATTTCTTCGTCAGCATCACCACGTCCTGCATCGGGTGTTCGATGCTGTCGATGTAGGCCCTGTTGCCCGTGACGATTCGAATTTCCCCGCAGCTGCCGTCCGGCAGCTTTTCGACGGATACGATGCAGGTCATGGCCGCCATGCTGTCCGCTACCTTCTGGAAATCAATGCTCATTTCTGACCTCTCCTTATCATCATGGCAGATGTACGCGCGATTGCCGCTGCCTGTCATCCCGCCTCCTAGAGTATACCACAATTCCTGCCACCTGCCCAGCCCCTTTTTGCCGGCGGTTGACATTGCCGGATCCCGCAGGGGTGCATCCATGGCGGGGTGATGTGCGTCGGCGCCGTGGCGATGGTAAAAAAAGCGTGACATTCCCGCGTCACCTCTTGAAACACGGCGCTTTTTCAGCCATAATTATGATAATGAAGGAATGCGCGGCTTTTGCGGCGGCTTTGGATCGGCCCGGGAGAGACGTGGACGGAGAGAGGAGTATGGACATGAGGCGTAAATGGATTGTTTTGACCGCGATGGCGCTGGTCGCGGCGATGCTGTCGGGCTTTGCCTGCGGCGAGGCGCGGGGAACGACGGACACAGACGCGGAGATCGAGGCGATGCTCTCCGGCATGACGCTGGAGGAGAAGGTCGGCCAGATGATGCTGGTCGCCTTCCGGGTCTGGAAGGAAGTGCCGACGGTCGAAGACCCCACGGTGGAAAACCCGGAACAGGCGGAACCCGAGGCGGTCAACATCACCGAGCTGAACGACGAAATCCGCGCGTGCCTGCATGACTACCACTTCGGCGGGACGCTGCTGTTTGCGCAGAACTGCCGGGACGCGGAACAGGTGCTGCGCCTCGTCTCGGACATCCAGATTGAAAACCAGAAGGGCGGCGGCCTTCCGATGCTGGTCTGCGCGGATCAGGAGGGCGGCTCCGTGGCGCGCCTCGGCTTCGGCACCACCGGCCCGGGCAACATGGCGCTGGCCGCGACGGGCGATCCCCAAAGCGCCGGGGCGATGGCCGCGATCTATGGCGAAGAACTGGGACTGCTCGGTATCAACACCGACTTCGCGCCCGTGATGGACGTCAACAACAACCCCGGCAACCCCGTCATCGGCATCCGCTCCTTTTCGGATTCGCCCCAGGCGGTGGCGGCGTTCGGGCTTAAGTACCTCGAGGGGCTGCACAGCGCCGATACCATCGCCACGCTCAAGCACTTTCCCGGCCACGGCGACACCGACAACGACAGCCACACCGGCCTGCCGTGCATCGACCGGAGTTACGGGGAGCTCAATGCGATCGAGCTCTTGCCGTTCCGGGCGGCGATCCAGGCGGGCGCGGATATGGTGATGACCGCGCACATCCAGTATCCTCAGATCGAAATGCAGACCTATACATCCGTCTCCACCGGCGAAGAAGTCTTTCTGCCCGCCACGATGAGCAGGACCATCCTCACGGACATCCTGCGCGGCGACATGGGCTTTGAGGGCGTGGTGGTTTCCGACGCGCTGGACATGGCGGCGATCACCGACAACTTCACCGACGAGGACGTGCTGCGCCTGACCATTGACGCGGGCGTGGACATGCTGATACTGCCGCCCATCACGGATACCGAACTGTTCCGGCGGAACATGGACATGGTGGACGCGGCCGTGAGGCTGGTGCGGGAGGGCGCGATCGACGAAGCGCGGGTGGATGAATCCGTGCGGCGCATCCTGACGCTGAAGCAGAAGTACGGCCTGCTGGATCGGACGGATTTTGCGGTCACGGACGAGAGGATCGCCGCGGCGATTGCCGGCGTCGGCAGCCCGGAGCACAGGGAAGCCGCCTGGGATATCGCGCAGAAGGCGCTGACGCTGGTGAAAAACGAAGGCGAAGCGTTCCCCGCCAGGCTGCAGAGCGGCGAAACGGCGCTCATACTGTTCGCCGATTCCTGCGCCAGCCGCGTGGGCTCGGGCGAGCTGGCCAAACAGCTCCTGGAAGAACGGGGCGCCCTGCCGGAAGGCGCGGAGATCGCCGTCATGGCCAATACCGCGGACAACGGCGAGGAATGCGTCAACGCCGCGAACCAGGCCGATCATGTCATCCTGGTGAACCGGGTCTACAGCGCCGCCTGCCTCGATCCCGGCACCGGCGACGGCTTCTCCACGGCGGTCTTTGACGAGATCATCGCGGCGCGCCACGCGGCGGGCAGGCCGGTGATCGTCGTCTCCTGCCAACTGCCCTACGACGCGGCCCGTTTCCCCGACGCGGACGCCATGCTGCTGGCCTACGGCTCCACCGTGATGCGAGCCGTGCCGCCGGAGTCCGGCGAGGGCAGCGCCTGGGCGCCGAACCTGCCCGCCGCGCTGTGCGCGTGCTTCGGCGAAGGCGAGGCGAACGGGAACCTGCCCGTCGATATCCCGGCGCTGGACGGGGATTACGCCTATACAGAGGATATCCTGTACGCCAGGGGCGTCCGGACGGCAGAAGCCGACGGCGAGGCGTGACGAAGCCCGCGACGCCGGAGGATTGGAGGATCACAACGAGGAGGATTGACACATGTCCCGGATCGTGAAACGATGGATCGCGATTGCGCTGCTGCTTATCGCCACGCTGGGATTGGCCGGCGCGCAGGCCGGCGGATACAGCGCCATCGACCAGTTGAGCGACGCGCGCATCGGCGTGGGGGCGGGCACGACGTTCGACGCGATCGTTCGGGCCTCGCTGCCCGATGCGAAGATCAGTTATTTCGATTCCTATTCCGACATGGTGGCGGCGCTCGAAACCAACAAGATCGACGCCTTCCCGTGCGACGAGCCGGTGCTGCGCACGATGATGCGGGAAAACAACCGGCTGGCGAAACTGCCGGGATACATCGACGCCTTTGAGTTTGGCTTCATATTCGGAAAGGACGAGGCGGGAAGCGCGCTTTGCGCCCAGATGTCCGAGCTTGTGCGCGACATGCGGGCGAGCGGCGAAATGGAGGCGCTGGACGATAAGTGGCTCGCCGGGCCGACCGACCAGGCGGAGATGCCGGACATCAATGCCCTGAGCGCCGAGAACGGCGTGCTGGTGTTTGCGACGGAAGCCCAGAACGAGCCGTTCACCTTCATGCGCGGCGGAGAAATCGCGGGCTTCGAGGTCGAGCTGGCCATCCGCTTCTGCGAGCGCTACGGCTATGGGCTGACCATACAGGACATGAGCTTCAGCGCCCTGCTGCCCGCCATAGAGTCCGGCAAGGCGGATTTTGCCGCGGCGACCATGAGCATTACCGAGGAGCGCGCGCAGAGCGTGAACTTCTCCGAAGCGCACTACAAGGGCGGCACGGTGCTGGCGGTGCTGAAGCGCGAAGGGGAGAGCGCAACCGACGCGCCCGCCGGCGGCTTCACGTCGCTGGACGAGCTGGACGGCCGGCGGATCGGCGTGCAGACGGGCACCACGGCGGCGGACATCACGCTCGCCCGCCTGCCGAACGCGCAGATCAGCTACTTCTCCACTTTCCCGGACATGGCCGTGGCGCTCAAGACCCACAAGATCGACGGCTTCCCCGGCGACGGGCTGGTGCTTCGGCAGATGGCCCACGAGGACCCGAGCCTCATGCTGCTGGACGAGAAGCTGCGCAGCTACGACTGCGGCTTCGTGCTGCAAAAGGGCGAGAAGGGCGAGGCACTGTGCGCCGAAATGAACGCCTGGATCGCGGATATGCGCGAAAAGGGCGAGCTGGACCGCATCCTCCAAAGACCATGACCACCGAGGGCACCTTCCCGCCGATGAACTACTACCGCGGCGACGAGTGCGTGGGCATGGAGATCGAGCTGTGCGCGCTGTTCTGCGAGGCGAACGGCTACGGCCTGAACGTGACCACGATGGACTTCGACGGCATGCTGGCGGCGGTGCAGGCGGGGAAGGTGGACTTTGCCATCTCCGGCATCGCCATCACCGAGGAGCGCAAGGAGAGCGTGCTGTTCTCTGACCCCTACTACACCGGCGGCACGCAGATGGCGGTGCTGAGAAACGCCGCGGACGCGCAAGCGGAAGGCGCCCAGCCCGCGCCGGAACAGCCGGAGGCGACCGCCGGCGCGGAGAAGGGGACCGCCCCCGGCGGCGGCGTTGCGACCAGCTTCCACAAGACGTTCCTGCGCGAGAACCGATGGCAGCTGTTTATGAAGGGCGTGGTCACGACGCTCGTCATCACGCTGCTGTCGATCCTGTTCGGCACGCTGCTGGGCTTCATGGTGTTCATGCTGTGCAGAAACGGCAACCCAGCGGCCAACCTGATTACCCGCTTCTGCCTGTGGCTGGTGCAGGGCATGCCGATGGTGGTGCTGTTGATGATCCTGTACTACATCATCTTTGGCAGCGTCGCCATCAGCGGCGTCGCCGTGGCGGTGGTGGGCTTCACGCTCACGTTCGGCGCGGCGGTGTTCGGGCTTCTCAAGATGGGCGTCGGCGCGGTGGACGGCGGGCAGTACGAGGCCGCCTACGCGCTGGGCTACTCCAACCGCCGCACGTTCTTCAGGATCATCCTGCCGCAGGCGCTGCCGCACGTGCTGCCCGCGTACCGGGGCGAGATCGTGGGCCTCGTCAAGGCGACGGCCATCGTGGGCTACATCGCCGTGCAGGACCTGACGAAGATGGGCGACATCGTGCGCAGCCGCACCTACGAGGCGTTCTTCCCGCTGATCGCGGTGACGATCATCTACTTTGTGCTGGAGGGGGTCATCAAGCTGCTGGTCAGCAGCGCGACGTGGTGCCTCGATCCCCGGCGCAGGCGACCCGAGGACATCCTGAAGGGGGTGAAGACCGATGATCAGAATTGAGCATTTGAGGAAGGAATACCCGAACGTCACGCCGCTCAAGGATGTGAGCGTGGAGATCCGCGACGGCGACGTGATCTCCGTGATCGGCCCCTCCGGAACGGGCAAGAGCACGCTGCTCAGGTGCATCAACCGGCTGGAGAAACCCACGTCAGGCAGGATCTGGGTGGACGACGTGGAGATCACCGACCCGAAGTGCGACATCAACAGAGTCCGGCAGAAGATGGGCATGGTGTTCCAGAGCTTCAACCTGTTCGGCCACAGGACGGTGATCGAGAACATCATGATGGCCCCGATGGACCTGCTGGGCAAATCGAAGCAGGAAGCCTATGACACCGGCATGCGGCTGCTCAGGACGGTGGGCCTGGCGGAAAAGGCGCTGAGCTACCCGGAGCAGCTGTCGGGCGGACAGAAGCAGCGCATCGCCATCGCGCGGACGCTGGCGATGGACCCGGACGTGATCCTGTTCGACGAGCCCACCAGCGCGCTCGATCCGACGATGGTCGGCGAGGTGCAGGCGGTCATACGGGACCTTGCCAAGACCGGCAAGACACTCATGATCGTCACCCACGAGATGGCGTTTGCCCGCGCGATCTCAAACCGCGTGTTCTTCATGGACGAGGGCGGCATCTACGAGGACGGCACACCGGAGCAGGTGTTCGACCACCCGCAGCGGGAAAACACGCGGCGGTTCGTGCGGCGGCTCAAGGTGCTGGAGCTGAACATCGAAAGCCGCGACTACGATTTCCTCGGCATGGCGGGGGAGATCGAGAACTACTGCAACCGAAATCAGGTTCCGCCGAAGCTGGCCGGCCGCATCAACCTGGCGTTTGAGGAGCTGGTGCAGCAAATGCTGATCCCCGCGCTCGAAAAGCCGCGCATCCAGGCGGTGATCGAATACGCCGAGGCGGACGCGCGGGCGACGATGACCGTGCGCTTCAACGGCTCGCCGTATGATGTCCTTGAAAAGGGGGACGAACTGTCCCGATCGCTGCTCGCGGGCATCACCGCCGATATTTCCTATGAAGCGGTGGCGGCCGACGACCTGACAAACTGCCTGACGCTCGTATTCGGGGAGAAGCAATAGCCCGCTCCCGAAGAGAGAAAACAACGGAGGAAACACTAATGAAGAAGAGAACAATCATGGCCGTTCCCGTCACCTGCTTTTGGGCGGTCGTCGCGGTCTGCCTGCTGGGCATCGTCATCGGTTCGTTCCTGGATTTCCGGATCAACGAAAGCATGGCCAACGTAACGAAGATCGGCAGCTTCTTCGCCGCCTTCGGCTGCTATTTTTCCTTTTGCCTGTATCCGGCGGCGGGGATGTGCCTGTACAAGGGACTGAAGAAAAAGGGGCTTCCGATGGCGGGGACGGCGCTGCTGATCATCGGCTGGTTCCTCGCCGTCTGCTACACGAACAGCTACAGCGGCGGCAAGGTGCGCGACCTGTTCCATTACACGGCCGGGGAATCGTCGCCCTGGATCTCCGTCCTCTCCTGGCTGATCATTGCGGCGCTGTATGTGTGGCCGATCCTCGTCTGCGGCAGGGTGCTGGATGACGTGGACGCGGACAGGCTGATTGCGGTCGGGGCCGTGATCCTGGTCGCGGGCGTATTGTCCGACAACGTGAACCTGTGGCTCAAGCAGGTCGCCTCCCGCCCGCGGTACAAGTACCTGATTACGCTGGAGGACCCGAAGAGCCAGTTCCGCAACTGGTGGCAGATGGTTCCGAACCTCGCCGGCAGCAACGACGGCCTCAAGTCCTGGCCCAGCGGCAACATGACCATCGCCACCATGATGTTTGCGCTGCCCATGCTCGCCGACGTGACGAAAAAGCGAAGCATGGGGAAAAACCTCTGCTGCTATGCCGTCGCCTTCCTCTTCGTGCTGCTCTACGGGTACAACCGCATCCACATGACCAACCACTTCCTCTCGGACGTATCCTTCGGGACACTGATTACCTACCTGATCCACGCGGCGGTGAGCAGGGCGTTTCTGCCGTCGACCGGGCAGGACTGAATCGCAGGCCGGCGGGGGGAACGGGCGTTTCAGGCGCGCGGGGAGCGCTGTGAAATCTCGTCGTGCTGCGCAAATTCATGTGTAAACTTTCATATTGCCCTTGACAAGAGAACTATCGTTCACTATAATGAGAGAACGATAGTTCTCTTGCGTTCGGGAGGTTCACATGGCGAAGGATACGAAGGAAAGGATACTCACGACGGCGCTGGTTTTGTTTTCGCAGAACGGATACGCGGGTACGAATATCCGCGAGCTCACCGCTTCTCTCGGAATGGTCAAGTCGTCGATCTACAAGCATTTTGAGAGCAAGGAAGAGATCTGGAACGCCCTGCTGGATGAGATGATCGCCTATTATAACGCGCGCTTCGGCTCGCCGGAGCGCCTGCCGCCGGTCCCGGATACCCTGGACGGCCTGGTTGAAATGACCATGCGGCTGGCGGATTTCACGGTGCACGATGAAAAGGTCGTCATGACGAGAAAGCTGCTGACGATTGAGCAGTTCCGGGACGAGCGCGCCAGGGACCTCGCCACGAAGCATTTCCTGACGGGACTCAGGGAGATGTTCACGCCGCTCTTTGCGGGCATGATGGATAAGGGGCTGCTCCGCCGCGACGATCCGGCCATGCTCGCGTTCGCCTATACCGCGCCGATCTCCGCACTGATCCACCTGTGCGACCGCGAGCCGGAGAAAGCGGGCGAAGCGATGGCGCAGATCGAGGCGTTCAGCCGGCACTTTATCAACGTATACGGGGTGACGGACCATGCGTAAATCAGCGCTTGTCGTGATCGACATTCAGAACGACATCACGAAGCACCAGGGGAACGGCCTTTGCCGACAAGACGAGGGAGGATGAGGAGGATGAAGCGCAAACTGGGAATCGCCCGGTGCGGACTGGCCTGCTGCCTGTGCAGCGAGAATGAACGCTGTGGCGGCTGCGATTCAGGCGAATGCAGGGACAAGGACTGGTGCGAAAACAGGAAGTGTTCCATGAACCGGGGCATTGCCATTGCTACGAGTGCGGCGAGAATTGCAGGAAGGGCCTGCTGGGCAAGATGAAGCCCTATGCCTTTACGCAGTTTGCCAGGGCGTACGGAGAGGACGAACTGCTGGACTGCCTGGAACGCAACGAGCGGAGGGGCGTCGTCTATCATCGCGAGGGGATCACCGGCGATTACGATGCCTTTGACGATGTGGACGCGCTGATCCGATTCATCAGGACCGGAAGGACGGAAACGCCATTAAAGTAGTGTGATCGGCGCGACGGCCGGGATGGCGCCCGGACGTGCCATCGGTTCGGCAACAGAGGAAAAGAACGATCATGAAGCGGGAGGAAAGACAGCATGAACGTGACCTATGAAAAGAAGAACGCCATGACGTTCATCGGCTACCATACCCAGATCCGCCCGGAGGAGGGCTACCAAAAGTGCCCGGAGTTCTGGGACAGGGAATACGCCGCGAAATACGCGCGGCTGTGGCAGACGATGCAGCCGGAAACCGCCGTGGAAAGGGCGATCCTCGATAACGGGATCGGAATGTACGCGATCTGCGCGGAATCCGGGAACGGCTTCGCGTACTGGATCGCGGGCCTTTATCGGGGCGGCGAGGTGCCGGAGGGACTGGAGCTGTTCGCCTTCCCGGAGAGCAAATGGGCGGTATTTACGGCCAGAGGCCCGATCCCGGAATCGCTGCAGACGCTGAACACGGCGGTCTGGCGGGAGTGGTTCCCGACCGAGGGGCGGAAGTACAACGCGAACGGCGCCGCGACGCTGGAGGTCTATTCCGCCGGGGACCCAAAGTCGCCGGACTATGAATGCGGCATCTGGGTCCCCGTCGCCGGCAAAGAGGGCGGGGAGGGATAGAGGCCTTGGCGAACCTCATAACGGGCTTCAGAATCCTGCTCAGCGCCGCGCTGCTGTCCTGCCCGGCGCTCTCTGCGCCCTTTTACGCGCTGTACCTGGCGGCGGGGTTTTCCGATATGATCGATGGCGCGGTGGCGCGCAAGACAGGCACGGCCGACGAGCTCGGCGCAAGGCTGGATACCGTCGCGGACTTCGTGTTCGCGGCGGTTTGCCTCATCAAGCTGCTCCCCGTCATAAGCCTTCCGAGCTGGCTGTACGTCTGGATCGGCGCAATCGCATTCATCAGGGGAATCAACATCGCCTGCGGATATGTGATCCGGAAGCGGTTCGTGGCGATGCATACCATCGCGAACAAAGCGACGGGGGCGCTGCTGTTCATCCTGCCGCTGTCGCTGTCGTTTATGGAAGTGAGGCATACCGCGGTCATCGTCTACGCGGTCGCAACGTTCGCCGCGATCCAGGAAGGCCACTTGATCAGAACGGGAGCGCAGGACTGAGGAGGCCGCCTGCTTCTCCTGAAGCGGCCGCCGCCGGGGACCTACGGCATTTGCAGCATGCCGATGTGTCGCCGGAGCAGGTCGAGGTAGCGCCGGCCGATGTCGGACGTCGCGCGGCCGTTCTTTTGCAGGATGCCTACGATCACGGGGTCGGGATGGCCGGAGAAGGGGATGGCGGCCATTTCGGTGTCGGTGCGCTTGAAGTAGACGTCGCGGTTGAAGTTGGGCAGGTCCACGCCGATGCTGTATGCGTCGGTGCTGCGGATGACGGACATCTTGGTGGCGCGGTCGCTGACGTGGATGTTCCGCGCCAGCGGCTCGAACAGCTGGATCTCCTCGGTGTAGTAGCTGGGCGCCTTCTCCTGGTCGAAGGTGACGAAGGGGTATTTGCGCAGGTCCTCCGGCCCCAGGCTGTCGCGGTCCGCGAGCGGATGCTGGCGGCGCAGGAACACGAAGATGGGCAGGCGCGCAATCTCCGAGAAGGCGAGGTCGTGCACGAACAGCGCGTTGTTCATCAGTGACAGCTGGCTCTCCGTCAGCGCCGCCACGCCCACCTCGCTGCGCCCGGTGCTGACGTCGTGGAGGATGCGCGCGGTCTCCGTCTCGCGGATGGCCGCGTCGTAGGCGCTGGGGAGGTCGTCCAGCAATTCGTTGAAGGCGCGGACGGCGAAGGGCAGGTGCTGCGCGGACACGGAGAAGAAGGTGCGCAGGTCGCTGCGGCCCCGGTAGCGGGTGGACAGGTAGTCCGCGCGCTCCACGATCTCCTTGCAGTGCCTCAGGCAGTCCTCGCCGTCGGGGGTGAGGCTCACGCCGCGGTTGGTGCGGCGGAAGATCTGTATACCGAGCTCGTCCTCGATGTCCCGTATGGCGGTGGACAGCGCGGACTGGGTCATGAACAGCGACTGGGCGGCCTTCGAGAAGGATCTGCAATTGGCCACCTCGATGATGTAGCGCAGGTTTTGAAGCGTCATGGGGCACCTCCGCGAAAGGGATGGCTCCATTATACGCCCGGTATCAAAAGAATCAATAGCAGGCAAGCAAAAACTGAACTGTCCGGACGCCTTGTGAGCGCAACAAAAGCGTGGTATACTGTACCCATAAAATACCGGAGAGGGGTATTGACGTGGCGAACGAAACCATGAACGCGGAAGCGCTTTACGACCAGGCAAAGGAAAGGTATATGCACTACGCTTCGACGGACGACCTGCGCGAGGCAAAGCGGCAGTTCGAGGCGCTGGGGGATTACAGGTCCGCTGCGCAGTACGCGGAGAAGTGCGATACGCTGCTGGCCTACGCGGTGGGCAGCGAGGTGACGCTCGGCCATTATGACGGCCGGCCCATCCGCTGGCGCGTGGTGGACCAGCGCGGCAAGATGCGCCTTCTGCTGGCGGAGGAGATCGTGACGCGCCGCCCCTATCACTACACCGTGGAGGACGCCACCTGGCAGACCTGCACGCTGCGCAAGTGGCTGAACGACGAGTTCCTCCATACCGCCTTCGACAAGCGGGAGCAGTTGAGGATCGTGCCGAGCCGCGTCCGCAACCTTCGCAACCGCAAGTGGTACTCCAACGGCGGCATGGACACCATGGACAAGGTGCACATCCCCAGCATGGAGGAGATCGAGCAGTACATGCCGGAACAGGCGCAGCGCGCCGGGGACGGCTGGTGGTGGCTGCGCGCGCCGGGCAGCAACGGCTTCAGCGCCGTGGCGGTGTACGACGACGGCTCCATCTACGACATCGGCATCCACATCAACTACGAAGAGGGCGGCGTGCGCCCGGCGGTGTGGGTGCTGCTGAAGGTATGATCGAAGACAGGGCATGAAATGATCCCCGCTCCGGGGAAGGGCGTTGACCCTTCCGGCGGAGCGGGGATTTGCGTTTATGCGGGCCTGCCGCGATTTCTGAGCCGGGGGAGCAGGCCGCGCAAGCTGCGCCTTTCCGCGAAGGCCAGCGCGGCGCACAGCAACAGCGTCGCCCAGAGGCCGCAGGCGGGGCCGGCGTCGCCGCCGGTGAGGGGGATCTCCGACACGGCGTACAGGCGGTACACGGCGCTGTCGCCGCCGCCGAACCCCAGGAGCAGCAGGTTCGCGGCGCTCCAGCCCCAGCGCAGCCCCACGGGGGCGGCCAGGCCGCGGCGCTCGTAGAGCAGGCAGCACAGCGCGCCCAGCAGCAGGGCGTTGACCGCGCCGATGACGCCGCCGCCGAGGCCCGTGGCCAGCGCGAACAGCAGCGCGGCGCACAGCGTGGCCGGCAAATGTCCGAAGCGAGGCCTGAGCAGGTCGTAGACGAAGCCCTTCCCGAACAATTCGCCCGCCAGCGCGCCGAGCAGGCTGAGGAGAAGCAGCGCGGGCAGGCCCGCCGTAAAGCGCGGCTCCGACAGCGGCCAGTCCGCGCGCAGGCTGTCCGTCAGGAGGAACAGCGTTGCCGTCAGCACCGCCGCGCCCAGCCCGATCGCCGCACACACGGCACCGGCCCCGAGGGATGCTTTCCGGGGCGCGCCCAGCCGCCACGCCCGCCGCAGCGCGAGCGCGACCGCCGCCGCGACCAGGCAGGACAGCAGCGTGATCAGGCTGCCGTGCCAGGCGTAGACCGTCCGCGCCCAGCCCGGCGCGAGGTGGGCGTTGGCGGCGTCGATGCCCCACGCCCGAAACAGCGCGCCGAAGCCCGCGGCCAGCAGCGCCTGCAGGCCGGGCGAAACCGCGAGCCAGGCCAGGGCCGCCAGCGCCAGCCTGCCGACGGCGCGAAGCCGTCCCCGCCCGTCGCGCGGAGCCTTCGCGCCTCGTTCCGGTTTCATCATTCCACGACCGCCTGGATGAGCGGCTTCTTCTCCGGCGCGGCGTCCCCCAGCCGAATGGCCTTCGCCAGCAGGTTGTACGCGCCGACGCGGTCGGACTTCTCGCCCACGTGCATCGTGCACAGCGCGTCGCCCTTGCGGACGCGGTCGCCCAGGCGCACCTTCATCACGATGCCCACGGACAGGTCCAGCTCGTCTGTCTTGCGCTCGCGGCCCGCGCCCAGCAGCTTGGCGGCGTTGCCGATCTCGCTGGTGACCATCTCCGTCACGTAGCCGTCGCGGTCGGCGGTCACGTCCACGAGCGACTTCGCCCTGGGCAGAAGGCCGGTGTCCTCCGTCACGCGCGGGTCGCCGCCCTGCGCCGCGATCATCTCCGCGAACTTGCGCAGGCCCTCGCCGCTGTCGATCTTCCGCTGGAGCATGTCGATGCCCGCCTCCACGCTCTCTGCGGCGCCGGCGTTGCGGAGGATGTGCGCGCCAAGCGTGAGCGCCACTTCCTTCAGGTCGCCGCCCGCGCGCCCGGCGAGGATGTCGATGGCCTCCTCCACCTCCAGGGCGTTGCCGATGTAGTTGCCCAGCGGCTGGTCCATGTCGGTGATCAGCGCGGAGAAGCGCTTGCCGGACAGGTTGCCGATGCGCACCATGGTCTCGGCGAGCTGGCGCGACTTCTCCGGGGTGTCCATGATGGCCCCGCTGCCCGCCTTCACGTCCAGCACGACCACGTCGCAGCCCGCCGCCAGCTTCTTCGACAGTATGGAGGACACCACCAGCGGCAGGCAGTCCACCGTGGCGGTCACGTCCCGCAGGGCGTAGAGCACCTTGTCCGCCGGGGCAAGCTCCGCGGTCTGGCCCACGATGGCGCAGCCCACGTCCCGCACCTGGCGCTTGAAGGCATCGATGTCGATGCCGATGGACATGCCGGGGATGGACTCCAGCTTGTCCAGCGTGCCGCCGGTAAAGCCCAGGCCGCGCCCGGACATCTTGGCCATCTTCACGCCGCAGCAGGCCACCAGCGGCACCAGGATCAGCGACGTGGTGTCGCCCACGCCGCCGGTGGAGTGCTTGTCCGCCTTCACGCCGGGGACGTCGGAGAGGTCCAGCGTGTCGCCGGACTTCGCCATGGCCAGCGTCAGGGCCAGCGTCTCGCGGTCCGTCATGCCGTTGATGCAAATGGCCATCAGCAGCGCAGAAGCCTGGTAGTCCGCGAAGCTGCCGTCGGTCACGCCGCGCACGAAGGCGCGGATTTCCTTCTCGTTCAACTCGCCGCCGAACCGCTTCTTGCGAATGATGTCGCAGGGATTGATATTCATAGCGTCAGTGCCTGGCGCCATTGCGCCAGCTTCCTTTCATAGGATAGGGTATAGGCCGGGCTGGTGGAGGGCAGCGCCACCCACGCCCGGTCGCCGAGGGCCTGCGCCACGTACTTCAGGAATACCCGCTTCGCCGTGCCGCCGTTCAGCAGCACGCGCTCCACGCGGGGACAGCGCGCGAGCAGCGAGGAGAAGTCGTTGACCTCCATGTCGCGGATGGCGCTGTCCAGCGAACCCTCCCGCACGCAACTGTGCAGCACGTCCCACAGCGCGACGCCGTGCGCCTCCAGCAGCGCGCGCTTCTCGGGAACGGTGCGCGGCAGCGGCGCGGCATAAACATCAGAGAGGATGCGCCAGAAGGCGTTCCTGGGATGGCCGTAGTAAAACCCCTCCGCCAGGGAGGCCGCGCTGGGCATGCTGCCGAGGATCAGCAGCCGCGCCCCGGGCGGCGCCACGGGCGGAAAGGCGACGATGCGCTCCGGCATGACCACGCCCCCTTAACGTCGATGCTTCATTATAACACAACCCGGAACAAAATGCCATATGGAATTCCCGGACGCGATCAATTCCCGCCTCCCGATTCCGGGCTTCCGGTTCCCACGCCCCGTTCCGTGTTTCTCTCCGGGTTTGTCCGGTACTGCCTCGGAGAGCAGCCCATGGCGCGGCGAAAGGCGGCGGAGAAGTGCTCGATCGAGGAAAAGCCCAGTCGCTCGCTGATCTCGGTGACGGAGAGCCCGGTGGTCAGCAGGTACTGCGACGCCGCGGCCATGCGGGCCTCGGTAAGCTTCTGGGAGAAGGTCTTGCCGAAGTGGCGCTGCAGCAGGCGCTGGGTCTGCCGGGTGCTCAGGTTCAAAAGCTCCGCCAGGTCCGTGAGCGTCAGGTCCCGGTGGCGGTAGAAGAAGGCGTCCTCCAGGATGGGCAGGAAGCCCGCGCGGGTCAGCGCCGGGGCGGGGGAGGCCGTCGCGCCGGTCGCCGCGCGCTGGCGGTACATGCGCGCCAACGTGAGGATCACCTGCCGCAGCAGCGTTTCGTTCATGTAGCGCGTGTCGGGCAGGGGATGGCGGTTCTCCTCGATGAGCCGCGCCAGCAGCGGGAATACGCGGCCTTCGTCGCGGCCCATCCAGAAGGCGGTGTCCGCGAACAGCGCCAGCGGGTCGTCCGGGCGCACCGCCGCGCGCTGGCAGTTCAGGTACAGGCAGTATTCCTCGATCGGGTCCTCCGCCGGGGAAACCTGGGCGTGTTCCACCCCCAGGGCGGTGACGTAGAGCGTGTCGGCGTCCACCGCGTGGGTGCGCCCGTCCACGGTCACGGTGCCGTGGCCGCGGGCGGCGTAGTGGATCTCGTAGCTGGTGTTGGAATGGCGATGCGCCGCGATCACCGGCCGCAGCTCTTCGATGCGCACGTGTACCGGCGATACCAGCAGCGTGCCCAGCGAAAATGCGTGCGAAAACTCATAGGTTTCCATGCGAACCTCCACAGCAGGATATTCAACTCTATTCTAGCATAATTTGTCGCATACGGACATGCTTTTGCGTGAAAGCGACAAAATTAACACGAAATGGTCGGATTTATCTCTAACAGTTCCCGGCAAAGCCTGCTATACTGGTTCTAAAGGCGCAAGCCAAACACGCTGTGAGGAGGAACATCATCATGGATAAAAAGATTCTGGGCGCGATCCTGCCGGGCAACAGCACCGTCGAGCTGCGGGAGTTCACCATTCCCAAGCCGGGCCACGGCCAGGTGCTGGTAAAGACCAAGGCGTCCACCATCTGCGGCAGCGACATCCGCTGCATCTACCGCGCCCACGTGGGCAAAGGCCCCGAGGGCTACCAGCCCGGCATGATCGCCGGCCACGAGCCCTGCGGCATCATCGTCGAGGAGGGCGAGGGCCTGAAGCGCTTCAAGAAGGGCGACCGGGTCATCGTGTACCACATCTCCGGCTGCGGCGTGTGCTACGACTGCCGGCGCGGCTATTACATCTCCTGCAAGAGCCCCTTGCGCGCGGCCTACGGCTGGCAGCGCAACGGCGGCATGGCGCCCTACATGCTGTGCGACGAGAAGGACCTCATCGCTCTGCCCGACGAGCTGACCTACGAGGACGGCGCGCAGGTGGCGTGCGGCTTCGGCACCTGCTACGAGGCCCTGATGAAGATCGGCATCTCCGGCAACGACCGCGTGCTGGTCACCGGCCTGGGCCCGGTGGGCCTGGCCACGCTGATGCTGGCGAAGGCCATGGGCTGTGACATGACCATCGGCACCGACGTGAACGAGGAGCGCATGCAGCTGGCCAAGGACCTGGGCCTTGCCGACTACGTGTTCAATTCCGCCGACCCCGAGGCCTGCCAGGCGGAGATCATGAAGGTCACCGACAACTACGGCTGCGAGCGCGCCATCGACTGCTCCGCCAACAACTCCGCCCGCGCGATGGCGATTCGCTGCACCCGCGAGTGGGGCAAGATGGCCATGGTGGGCGAGGGCAACGACGTCACCTTCAATCCCTCCCCGGACATCATGCACGGCCAGAAGAGCATCTACGGCTCCTGGGTCACCTCGCTGTGGCGCATGGAGGAGCTGGTGGAGCACCTGGTGCGCTGGGGCATCCATCCCGACAAGCTGATCACCCACCGCTTCGAGCTGAAGGACGTGGACAAGGCCTACGCGCTCATGGCTTCCGGCAAGTGCGGCAAGGTCGCCATCGTCTATCCCGACTGATCTCACGGCATTTTGAGCAGCCCGACCTGACCCCCGTCGCGTCGGGCTGCTTCGGTCCCCGGAGGTTGTTTGTCCGCTGTGTTCAGTAACAATTGTGACGATTATCCTATATTTGATGCATATTGGCTATTGAACACGACGGTTTTTTAGGGTATAATAGCATTAATTACAGTTGACTCTGCCATCCGGCGCTGCCGGAGAAAGGATAGCGTTATGATTGATCCCAAGCGGGTTCCCCAGTTTCGGCTGAACGGCGGCGACCCCATTCCCTGCCTGGGCATGGGCACCTTCGGCTCCGACCGCGTATCCCCTGAAGACGTGGCGAACGCGGTGGCCGGCGGCATTCGGGCGGGCTATCGCCTGTTCGACTGCGCCGCGTGCTACGGCAACGAGGACAAGATCGGCGCGGCCTTCAGGGCCGCCTTCGACGAGGGCGTGGTGGAGCGCAAGGATCTGTTCATCATGTCCAAGGTCTGGAACGACATGCACCGCGACGTCGCGGCGTCCACGAAGAAGACCATCGCGGATCTGCAGTGCGATTACCTGGACATGCTGTTCATCCACTGGCCGTTCCCGAACTACCACGCGCCCTTCTGCGACGTGGATTCCCGCAACCCCGATTCCAAGCCCTTCTCCGTGGCGGAATTCCTGGACACCTATCGCCAGATCGAGGCGCTGGTGGACGCGGGCCTGGTGCGGCACATCGGCATCTCCAACATGACCATCCCGAAGCTGAACGCCGTGCTGGACAAGCTGCGCATTCCCCCGGCGGCCTGCGAGTCGGAGATGCACCCCTGCTTCCAGCAGCAGGAGCTGCTGGATTACCTGAACGCGCGGAACATCCTGAGCGTGGGCTACATGCCGCTGGGCTCCCCGCGCCGCCCGGAGCGCGACATCCTGCCCGACGACATCGCCGACATGCAGATGCCCGAGCTGGTGGCCATCGCCAAGGCGCATAACTGCCACCCCGCCATCATCTGCCTGAAGTGGGCGCTGCAGCGCGGCGTGCTGCCGATCCCCTTCTCCGTGCACAACTACGAGGCCAACCTGGAGGCCACCGTCACCGAAAAGCTGACCGACGAGGAAATGGCGACCATCGCCACCCTGGAGCGGAACAACCGGCTGGTGAAGGGGCAGGTGTTCCTGTGGCCCGGCGCCAACGACTGGCACGACCTGTGGGACGAGGACGGCGTCATTGTCTCCTGCACCGACTGCTGATTCAACCATTCCCCGGGCATCCGTCGGGTGCCCGGGCGAACCTGTCTTTTAAGCAAGGAGGCCCGCCATGCGATCAATGGGCATCGACATCGGCACCACCACCGTCAGCATCGCCCTGCTGGACGGGGAGAGCGGTGCGTTGGTGGACAAGCTGACCGAGAATTCCAACGCCTTCGTGCCGGACGCGCACCCCGCCGGGCGCACCCAGGACCCGGAGAAGATCCGCGCGCTGGTGCGGCAGGGCGTGGAAGCGCTGACCGAACGCCATGGCAAGCCCGACTGCATCGGCTTTACCGGCCAGATGCACGGCATGCTGTACGTGAACGCGCGCGGCGAGGCCGTCACTCCCCTCTACACCTGGCAGGACGGCCGGGGCGGGGACGCGCTGGCGGACGGAAAGAGCGCCGCGGAGCTGTTCCGCGCGGCGGGCGTCGCCTCCGCGCCGGGCTACGGGCTGGCCACGCATCTCGCGCTGCTGCGCAGGGGCGAAGTGCCTCCGCAGGCCGCGCGCATGGTCACCATCCCGGATTATGTCGCCATGGGGCTGACCGGGAGCGCGGAGCCCGTCATCGGCGCGGACATGGCGGCGAGCTGGGGCTGCTACGACCTGAAGGAGCGCCGCTTCCGCCGGGACGTGCTGGAAGAGCTGGGCGTCGATCCCGCGATCCTGCCCCGGGAAGTCCGCGGTCACGCCGTCATCGGGGAGACGCCGACGGGCGTTCCCGTCACGGCGGCCATCGGCGACAACCAGGCCAGCGTGCTGGGCAGCGTGCGCGACGTGGGCCATACGGCGCTCATCAACATCGGCACGGGCAGCCAGGTCTCCTTCGGCGTGGATCGCTTCATCGAAACGGGCGGCAGCGTGGAGCTCCGGCCCTGCACCGACCGGCTGAACATGCTGGTGGGCTCCGGGCTGTGCGGCGGCCGCGCTTACGCCATGCTGGAGCGCTTCTTCCGGGAGCTGACCGGGCAGGCGCATTGCTACGACCTCATGCAGCGCCAGGCGAAGGCGTTCGTGGACGAATTCGGCTGGGGCGCGGCGTGGCAGGTGCGCACCACCTTCACCGGTACCCGGGACGACCCTGCCGAGCGGGGCAGCATCGCGGGCATCGGGGAGGACAACTTCCGCCCTGGCGCGCTGGCGGCGGGCATGATCGCCGGCATACTGGGCGAGCTCCACGGGATGTACGCCCAGATGCGCGAACTGTCCGGTACCGGCGCTACGGCGCTGGTGGGCTCGGGCAACGGGCTGCGCAGGAACCCGCTGATGCGGTCGCTGGCGGAGGAGCTGTTCGGGCTGGCGCTGAAGGTGCCCGTCTGGCAGGAGGAGGCCGCCTGCGGCGCGGCGCTGGTGGCGCTGGCGGCGTCGGGCAGGGTGCCCTCGCTGGAGGACGCCCAGGCCAGGATCGCCTACGAGGACTGAGCGCATGTTCGAGCAGGGCGCGCGGTGGCACGCCTACTACCGGGACGACGATCCCGCGTACCGCCGCAGGATGCTGGACGAGCTTTGCATGCTGGAGCCGGACGACGGCGCGAACGCCTTTCGCCTGTGGCTGTACAAGGCGCGCTATGAGGACGCCGCGCGCCCCGGGCAGCCGGTGGACCGGTTCCTGTTCCAGTGCGTCAACTTCGTGCAGCTCTATGGCACGGCCCGGATCTTCCGCCGGAGCGCGGCGAAGGAGGTCCGGGAGAGCCTGGCGCTGATGGGCTTTGGCCGCCTCGCGGAATTCGGCGGGGCGGGGGAGCGCGCGCTGTACTGGGAGCTGCGCAACGCCGTCGCCCGGTACTTCAGGACCTGCGAAAGCCCCGGGTACCGCCGCGGCGTGTTCGGCCTGGTGGGCGCGGGGGAGAGCCGCGGCGCCCACGTGTGCAGGGACGCCTGGGAGATGAGCCTGGGCCTTGCGCGGCGGACGCGGCTGGAGGACGAGATGGCCCTCTGGAACCGCGCCGTGACGGACGGTTACGCCGTGCTCGATCCCCAGGCCGCCGAACGCTTTGCGGCGCTTGACCGGAAGATGAGCGAAAAGCGATGATTCGTTGATGAAAACCGACGCGAGAACAAAACCACAGGAAATGGAGGAAGTGTCGTGGGAGAAGTTATTCTGACGATGAAGGGCATTGACAAGTCCTTCCCCGGCGTGCACGCGCTGGATCACGTGGATCTGGAGGTGCGCAGGGGCGAGGTGCACGCGCTGATGGGCGAGAACGGCGCGGGCAAGTCCACCCTGATGAAGGTGCTCACGGGCATCTACACCAAGGATTCCGGCACCATCACCTACGAGGGGAAGGAAGTCGAGTTCCACAACCCCAAGGAGGCGCAGGAGGCGGGCATCGTCATCGTGCATCAGGAGCTGAACATGATGAACCATCTGACCGTGGCGCAGAATATCTTCATCGGCCGCGAGTTCATGAAGGGCATCCTGATCGACGACGCAAAGATGAACGAGGAAGCGCGCAAGCTGTTCAGGCAGCTTGGCATCGACATCGACCCCGCGGAGAAGATGGGCAACCTCACCGTCGGCAAGCAGCAGATGTGCGAGATTGCCAAGGCGATCTCCCACGAGGCCAAGGTCATTATCTTCGACGAGCCCTCCGCTGCTCTGACCGAGGCGGAAATCGAGGAGCTGTTCAAGATCATCCGCGACCTCCGGGACAAGCAGCTTGGCATCGTGTACATCTCCCACCGCATGGACGAGATCAAGGTCATCACCGACCGCGTCACCGTCATGCGCGACGGCGGCTATGTGGGCACGCTCATCACCGCGGACTGCACCAAGTCCGACATCATCAACATGATGGTGGGCCGCGTCATCTACGAAGAGCCGAAAACCCACAGCATGGTCGCCCCCGACGCGCCGGTAGTGCTGAAGGTGGAACACCTGAACGCCGGCAAGATGGTCAAGGACGTGTCCTTCGAGCTCCACAAGGGCGAGATCCTCGGCTTCTCCGGCCTGATGGGCGCGGGGCGCACCGAGACCGCCCGCGCCGTGTTCGGCGCCGACCGCAAGGAATCCGGCGACATCTACGTCAACGGCAAGAAGGTGGAGATCAACAGTCCCGAGGACGCCGTGAAGTGCGGCATCGGCTACCTGTCCGAGGACCGCAAGCGCTACGGCATCGTGGTGGGCAAGTCCGTGGCGGAGAATTCCACCATGGCCAGCCTCCTGGACTTCGTGAGCGGACTGTTCATCGACAAGAAGAAGGAGGTCGAAGTCACCCAGAAGTACATCGACCGCCTCAAGACCAAGACGCCCGGCGTGGATCAGCTGGTGGTGAACCTGTCCGGCGGCAACCAGCAGAAGGTGGTTATCGCCAAGTGGCTGGTGAAGAACTGCGACATCCTCATCTTCGACGAGCCGACCCGCGGCATCGACGTCGGCGCCAAGAGCGAGATATACCACCTGATGAACGAGCTGGCGGCGGAGGGCAAGTCCATCATCATGATTTCCTCCGAAATGCCGGAGATCCTGCGCATGTCGGACCGCATCGTGGTGATGTGCGAGGGCCGCAAGACCGCTGAAATCGACATTGCGGAGGCGACGCAGGAGAAGATCATGCACGCCGCGACGCTGAGATAACGGGAGGAAGAGGCATGGAGAATTTCAAGAACAAACCCCTGATCAAGAAGCTGGGCTTCAACAGGATCATCCTCTGCGGCGTATTGATCCTGATGTATTTCGTCTTCTCGCTGTTCAGCGGGCGCATGCTCGGCAGCGGCGATATCAAGAACGCGCTGAACATGGCCGACTACCTGGGCTTCCTGGCCCTGGGCGTTACGTTCGTCATCGCCACCGGCGGCATCGACTTTTCCATCGGCCCGGTGATGGTCTGCGCGGGCCTGATCGCCGGCCGCCTGCTGGTTACCTTCGGCTGGCCGCTGTGGATCGCGCTCATCATGTGCGTGGTCGTGGGCTGCCTGTTCGGCGTGCTCAACGGCATCCTGGTTGCCTACATGGGCCTGCCCTCCTTCATCTCCTCCATGGCGAGCATGATGCTGGCCAAGGGCGTCGGCTCCGTGTTCACCCACGTGCAGAACTCCAACTGGCCCGCCAGCGGCGAGGCGAACAGCTGGTACAAGTACTTCGTCACCTACAACGGCATTCCCACGGGCCTCATCTTCCTGCTGGTGGTGGCGGTGCTGTGCACCATCATCCTGAACAAGACCAAGATCGGCCGCTATATCCTGTGCATCGGCTCCAACCGCGAGGCGGTGCGCCTCTCCGGCGTGGACACCCGCAAGTGGGAGGCGCTGGCCTACATCATCTGCGGCACGCTGGCGGGCATTGGCGCCATCACCTACGTGGGCGTCATCACGCAGGTGCAGCCGGGCCTGGGCGATGAGTTCAACAACAACGCCATCGCAAGCTGCGTCATGGGCGGCACTTCCATGGCGGGCGGCGTCGCCTCCATCGGCGGCACCTTCATCGGCGTGCTCATCATTTCGCTCCTGCGCGTGGGCATCCAGGCCATGGGCTTCCGGCCGGATTACCAGTACATCATCACCGGCATCATCGTGGCCCTGGCGGTGTTCGCGGACATTCGCTCCAGCGCCCGCAAGAAGTAAGGAGGTCGTATCATGCAGACGAAAAAGAGCGGAAACGCCTTCACCAATAACCCCGTCGTCCGGGCCATCGGCCTCCAGCGGATCGTGGTCGTGCTGGCCGTCATCCTGGAAGCGGTGCTGTTCAGCATACTGAGCCCCAAGTTCCGCCAGTACGCCACCGTGGTCAGCATACTGGACTATTCCTACTACATCAGCTTCATGGCCATCGGCGTCACCTTCTGCCTGATCTCCGGCGGCAACGACCTGTCCGTGGGCACGGGCATGATCTGCTACGCGCTGGCGGGCGGCTTCCTGGTGCAGCAGATGGGCTGGCCCGTGTGGGCCGGCATGCTGGTGACCATCCTCATGGGCCTGTGCTTCGGCACGCTGAACGGCGTCATGGTGGCCATCATGAACCTGCCGCCCTTCATCGCCACGCTGTGTACCATGCTGATCACCCGCGGCTTCGGCTCCATCATCACCGGCGGCATGGCCGTTTCCTGGCCCAGCCGCAAGGGCGTTGGCGGATGGTTCCGCAGCCTGTTCAAGATCATCGGCACCGGCGAGAGCATCCCGAAGGGCACCATCATCCCCGTGGGCTTTGCGATCGTGCTGGCGTGCATCATTATCATGACGATCGTGCTGAACAAGACCCGCGTGGGCCGCTATATCATCGCCATCGGCTCCAACAAGGAGGCCGCGCGCCTGTCCGGCGTGAATGTGGTGAAGTACCAGATGATGGCCTACATCATCTCCGGCTTCTTCGCGGGCCTGGCGGGCATCGCCTACTCCGCCACCTTCTCCTCCTCCGTGGCCCCCGGCACCGGCGCGGGCCTGGAGCTGGACGCCATCGGCGGCGCGATCATCGGCGGCACCTCCATGACCGGCGGCCAGGGCAGCATCATCGGAACGCTGCTGGGCGTGTTCGTCATGTCGCTTTTGAAGACCGGCCTGCCTTACGTGGGCCTGCAGGCCAACTGGCAGCAGATCATCACCGGCATCGTGCTGATCGTGGCCATCTACATCGACGTGCTGAAGAACCGCAAGACGGCGCACTGATCCCCTGTGAAAAGTTGACTTTGACGGTCCGGAGTGCTATAATAACTGCGGATTGCCGGACAATCCGGCGTTCCGCCCCAAGACGATGTGTACCGCGGAAAGCGGTAAACATAAAACAATTTTAGGAGGTATCCCCATGAAGAAAGTTTTGGCAATCGTTCTGGCTCTCATGCTGGTGCTCAGCGCCACCGCCGCGTTCGCCGCGGAGTATGAGATCGTCTCCAAGGGCTTCCAGCATCAGTACTGGCAGGCCGTGCTGAAGGGCGCGGAGAAGAAGGCCGCTGAACTGGGCGTCGAGATCAATTTCGTCGGCCCCGCCAACGAGTCCGCCTATGACGAGCAGCTCTCCCAGCTGAACTCCGCCATCAACGCCGGCCCCAAGGCCATCGGCCTGGCCGCCCTGTCCACCGAGACCTGCCTGGATGCCATCAAGGAAGCTCAGGCCTCCGGCATCCCGATCATCGGCTTTGACTCCGGCGTGCCCGGCGCTCCCGAAGGCGCCATCCTGGCCAACTGCGCGACCGACAACTACAATGCCGGCGCTCTGGCCGCTGAGAAGATCTGGGAAGCCATCGCTGACCGCGTTGCGGCCGCTGAGGGCACCGTTCGCATCGGCGTGTCCGCGCAGGACGCCGTGTCTGAGTCCGTTGTGAACCGCGGCCTGGGCTTCATCGACAAGATCGGTGAGCTGGCCGGTGCTGCCGGCTACGGCGTGAAGCTGGAAGGCAACGAGCGCTATGTCAACGATGCCAAGGTGGAGCAGGCCGACGATGCCAAGATCGTCATTGAGACCCTGGTTCCCTCTCAGGTTACCGCTGAGCTGTCCGCCATCGACTGCCAGAACCTGCTGAACAAGGACGACATCATCGCCCTGTACGGCTCCAACCAGCACTCTGCCGAGGCCATGGTCACCGCCAACGAGAACCTGCAGAAGCTGGGCACCGGCGACGGCGACGTCATCGGCGCGGGCTTCGACTCCGGCGCGGTCATCAAGGCTGCGGTTGCCGACGGCACCTTCCTGGGCGCCATCACTCAGGCTCCCTTCGCCATGGGCGAAGCGCTGGTTGACACCATGGTCAAGGCTGCCAACGGCGAGGCCGTCGAGGATATCGACACCGGCTGCCAGTGGTACACCGCCGAGAACATGAATGACGAGGACATCGCCATCAACCTGTACGACTAATCCCTCGGTTTCTCTGAAATCGACCGATTGACGGGCGGCCCGTCCACGCTGTGGACGGGCCGCCTTCGTATCGCAGAGACGAAAGCGCCGCGCCCGGGTAGGCGCGGCGCTTTTACGGGAAGGCGTCAGACGTGCAGGGAGTAGTTCGGCGCTTCCTTGGTGATGTTGATGTCGTGCGGGTGGCTCTCGACCAGGCCGGCGGAGGTGATGCGGATGAACTCGCCGCGCTCGCGCAGGGCCTGGATGTTCTCGGTGCCGCAGTAGCCCATGCTGCTGCGCAGGCCGCCGATCAACTGGAACACGGTGTCCGCCAGGGGGCCCTTGTAGGGCACGCGGCCCTCGACGCCCTCGGGCACCAGCTTCTTCTGGCCCTCCTGGAAGTAGCGGTCCTTGCTGCCCTCGGCCATGGCGGCGAGGCTGCCCATGCCGCGATAGACCTTGTAGCTGCGGCCCTGGTAAATCTCCATCGCGCCGGGGCTCTCCTCGGTGCCGGCGAACAGGCTGCCCATCATCACGGCGGACGCGCCCGCGGCGATGGCCTTGGGGATGTCGCCGGAGTACTTGATGCCGCCGTCGGCGATGATGGTCTTGCCGTAGCGGTCGGCGACTTCGGCGCAATCCATGATGGCGGTGATCTGCGGTACGCCGATGCCCGCCACCACGCGGGTGGTGCAGATGCTGCCCGGGCCGATGCCGACCTTTACCACGTCCGCGCCCGCCTGGATGAGCGCCTCGGTGGCGGGGCCGGTGGCCACATTGCCCGCGATGATCTCCAGCTCCGGCCAGGCGGCGCGGATCTTCGCGACCATCTCCAGCACGCCCTGGGAGTGGCCGTGCGCGGTGTCCAGGCCGATGACGTCCACGTTGGCGGCCACCAGCGCCGCCACGCGCTCCATGGTGTCGCTGGTCACGCCCACCGCCGCGCCGCAGAGCAGGCGGCCGCGGCGGTCGCGCGAGGAGTTGGGGTACTTGGCGCTCTTCTGGATGTCCTTGATGGTGATAAGGCCGCGCAGGTTGAAGTTCTCGTCCACGATGGGCAGCTTCTCGATGCGATGCCTGGCCAGGATGGCCTTGGCGCTCTCCAGCGTGGTGCCCACGGGGGCCGTGATCAGGTTTTCGTGGGTCATCACGTTGCGGATGGGCTGCTCGAAGTCGGTTTCAAAGCGCAGGTCGCGGTTGGTGAGGATGCCCACCAGCTTGCCGTTTTCGGTGATGGGGACGCCGGAGATGCGGAACTTGCTCATCAGCGCCTGGGCGTCGGCGACCTTATGCTCGGGGGAGAGGAAGAAGGGATCGGTGATGACGCCGTTCTCCGAGCGCTTCACCTTGTCCACCTGGCTGGCCTGCTCCTCGATGGACATGTTCTTATGAATGATGCCCAGTCCGCCTTCGCGGGCCATCGCGATTGCCATGTTGTAATCGGTGACGGTGTCCATTGCGGCGCTGAGCATCGGAATATTCAGCTTGATTTTCTTTGTGAGCTGTACGGTCAGATCCACGTCCCTGGGGAGTACGGAGCTGTGCTGGGGAACGAGCAACACGTCGTCAAAAGTCAGACCCTCTCGAATGATCGCCATTTCCGCTCAACCTCCTGCTTCTTCGTCTTTCTGCCATTCCGGAGCCGGAATGGTATTTTTGCAATTATAGCAGGGCGGGGGCAAGAACAATAGGACATTCCGGTTAAATATTGACATACTTTCACCGGAATTTGTGCAAAACAACCGCCGTCCCGAAGCGGGACGGCGGCGATGTGCTACGGGCTCTCCGGGGCGGGCGCTTCCGCCGTGACCGCGGGGCGCGGGGCGTCCGGTTCCGGCACGGCGGGCTGTACCAGCACCGCGAACAGCCAGAAGAGCGCCCCACAGAACAGCGCCAGCAGTACCATGAGCGCCTTGCCCAGCGCGCGGGGCAGGCGACGGTTCGGCACCTGCGCCTTGCCCGCCTCGGCCTCGAAGGCGCGGTAGATCTGCGCGGCGCTTGGGGCATCCGGCGCGGGCTGGGTCAGGAGCTGCTGCATCCTTCGGGGGATGAGCGCCTCCACGCGGCTTCGGTTCTGGCCGGCGAAGTTCCGGCGGCAGCGCGCCTCGAAGCGATCGAAGAGCGTGCGCAGGCGGTCGGGTTCCTCGCCCGTGAGCTGCGCGACGGTCCGCACCGACAGCCCGCAGCCGTGGCGCAGCAGCAGCGCCCGCTGCGTCTCCAGCCGCTCCTGGGCGGCCTGGCGCAGGATGGGGTCGTTGCTGCGGGGCTCCGGCAGGCCCGGCCAGGTGAAGTCCGCGCCGCGCGCCTGGGCGGACGCGACGAGCGAGAGGGCCTCCTCCCGCAGGACGCTCCGCGCGCGCTCGCGAAAGCCCATGCCCGGCGCGGCGTCCAGCGCCCACAGCTCCAGCACCGCGCCGCAGAGCGCCTGCTCGGCCAGCTCGTAGTTGCCGCACATGGCGTAGGCGGCGTTGAACAGCTCCGGGCACATCGGCTCGATCTGTCGAAACCAGTTGCGGAGGGCTTCAGAGGTCTGCTGCATGGGTGTCTCCTGAGGGTCAGCCCTTCGCGGCGGGGAGGGCGGCGATGCGGTTGTTCAGCGGGCGGAGGGCGTCGTAGATGCCAGCGTAGATGGCGTAGATCTCCCGGTATGCCTCGGCCCACTGGGGGTTCACGGGATGGGTGGAGCGGGCGGACACGATGCTGGCGGCGTCGCCGTAGTCCCTGAACAGGCCCACGCCCACGCCCGCGGCGATGGCTGCGCCGAGGCCGGTGGTCTCGCCGGGATTGCGGTGCACCTGCGTGGTCAGCCCGTACACGGCGGCCATCATGTCTGGCCACAGGCCGCTGCGCGCGCCGCCGCCGGTGAGCATCATGCTGCGGGCGGGCGCGCCGCACTCCACCATGACCTCCAGGCAACTGTTCAGCGCGAAGGCGATGCCCTCGTACAGCGCGCGGGCGATGTGCCGTTGGTCGTGGTAGAGCGAGAAGCCCATCAGGCAGCCGCGGGTGTTGGCGTCCCAGTAGGGGGTGCGCCAGCCCATAAGCGTGGGCAGGAACAGCACGCCCTCCGCGCCGGGGGCGATCTGCCGCGCCATGTTCTCCACCAGCGAGACATCCGACCACTGGCTGCCGCCGCCGAGCAGGTTCTTCACCCCCCAGTCGAAGGCGGAGCCGCTGCACTGTACGGTGCCGCAGACCTGGTAATCGCGGCCGTTCATATCGACCCAGTTGAAGATGCGCGCCTTCGGGTCCAGCAGCGGGCGGTCCGTCAACTGGCAGACCCATGCGCTCGAGCCCATGCTGGTGTAGGCGCTGCCCGGCTCCACCATGCCCGCGCCGCGGGTCGCGCACGCGCCGTCGCCGCCGCCGATGGCCACTGGCGTGCCGGTGATCAGCCCGGTGCGGCGGTAGATGTCCCGCGTGGTCTTGCCGCGGACGTCGTGGCTCTTTAGGAGCGCGGGCATGGCGCCGGGGTTCAGGCCCAGCGATTTCAGCAGTTCCTCGGCCCAGACGCGGCGATTGATGTCCAGCGCCGCGGTCAGCGAGGCGTCGGAGTAGTCCGTGTAGCCAAAACGCCCGGTCAGGTGGCCGTAGAGGTAGTCCTTGATGTTCAGGTACCAGCGCGCGCGGCGGTACACGTCTGGAAGCTGCTCCTTGAACCACAGGATCTTCGGCAGCGTGTAATGGGTGTCCGGGCGGTTGCCGGTGAGCCGGTAAAAGTCCTCGAAGGCGATGACGTTTTCGATCTCCGCCACCTGCGCCTCGGTGCGGCTGTCGGAGTGGATGATGTTGGGGTGCAGCGCCGCGCCGTGCTCGTCCACCGGGATGCAGCCGTTCATGGTGCCGGAGAGGCCCACGCAGGCGATACGCTGGGGGCTGACCTGCACCAGCAGCTCGCGGATGCCGTCGCAGATGGCGTCCAGTATGGCGTCGGGGTCCTGCTCGGCCCAGTTGGGATGGGGGTACTGGGTGCCGTAGTCGCGCCGCACCGCGCACAGTGCGTCGCCGGCGGTGTTGAACACGGAGCACTTGCAGCCGGTCGTGCCGGCGTCGAGGGTCAGGATCAGGTCTTTTTCCATGGCGAACCTCCGGGAGTCGGATTGAGAAGTAGGGACGGGGAGCGGGGGTCAGCGCTTCTCGCGGCGGTTGAGCACGTCGCCGGCGGCAGCGCCCACCAGGGAGAGGAAGGCCGTCAGCAGCGCGGCGCCCGCGGAAGGGGAGAAGCGCCACAGCGCGTAGTGGGCCGCGTACAGGCACGGCGCGGGCAGCAGCCAGGCCAGGTAGTTGTTCAGCCCGCGGCGCGTCGCCCGGCAGGCGGTGAACATGCCCGCCAGCGGCACCGCGGCCCAGAGCAGCGCGCCGTACAGCACAGGGCTCAGCGGGTAGGTCAGCGAGGCCACGAGGCTCACGGCCAGCATCACGACGGCCTGGAGCAGCCATGCCCACAGCCAGCGCAACTTCATGCGGCCCGCCACCCTTCTGATATGATCTGGTTCAATTACACTATGATTGTCGGCGCGCTGCGCAACTCGCTTCGCTCCCTTGCGTGCCGATGCGGAAAGCCATCGGCTTTCCTAATCATTATACTTTGATTGTCGCCGTGCTCGCTCCGCGGCCCGGCGACCCGGCCAACCGCCCTGCGGGTCGGTTGCCTAATCATTATACTTTGATTGTCGCTGTGCTCGCTCCGCGGCCCGGCGACCCGGCCAACCGCCCTGCGGGTCGGTTGCCTAATCATTATACTTTGATTGTCGCCGTGCTCGCTCCGCGGCCCGGCGACCCGGCCAACCGCCCTGCGGGCCGGTTGCCTAATCATTATACCTTGATTCCGTCCGAAACACAAGCCCGACGGCGAGATTTGCGCGGCGACGACGCAGATTAAGAAAAAGGTGTCGAAAACGTAAAATTTAACGGTTGCGCGGTGGCTGATTCGCGCGCTGTTGTTTACACTGGATATAGGCGTTTTCGCAGGCGCGAAGGCGGGAATCCGGAGGGAGGATGCATGGCATGGATTACGTGCAGCTGGGGAAGCGGGTCCGGCAGCAGCGGGTACTGAACAAGCTGACACAGGAGCAGTTGGCGGAAAAGGCCGGCATCTCCTGCGCCTTTGTGGGGCACATCGAGCGCGGGGAGAAGAAGGCCAGCATCGAAACGGTGGTGGCCCTGTGCAACGCCCTGTCGGTGTCGCCCACGGTGCTGCTCCAGGATTCGCTGAGCAAGGAGGTCATGTCTGCGCAGCTCGGCGTGGGCGGGCCGGAGGGGGACCTGGTCACGGACATCATGCACGTGCTGCGCGAACACAAGCGCAAGGATCCGGACGCCTATTGACGCGGTCAAAATTTTACCGGAATCGGTGAATATGCTTGACGCTCTGTTGCGGTTACGCTATAATTATTAACAGAGTCACCCATATTACAGATGTGGAGGTAGAGAGATGTTTTCATCGAAATTGAAATCGCGCCAGGCCGATGCGCTCGCCCGCGCCTTCCTGTGCCTCGAGACCGAGGAAGACTGCTACCGCATGTTTGAAGACCTGTTCACCATCCGGGAGATCCAGGATCTCAGCCAGAGGCTGGAGGTGGCGCAGCTGCTTCGCAAACAGACCACCTATACGGAAATCGTGGAAAAGACCGGCGTGTCCACCGCTACCATCGGCCGCGTGAACCGCGCGCTCAACTACGGCGCGGGCGGCTACCAGCTCGTGTTGGAGCGCATGGGCGCCGGGGAGAAAAAGGAAACCAGAGAATGATCGATTTGAATGCCCTGAACCCTCAGCAGCGTGCCGCCGTCGAGAAGACGGAGGGCCCGCTGCTTGTTTTGGCGGGCGCCGGCAGCGGCAAGACCCGCGTGCTGACCTACCGCGTGGCCTGGCTGATGGAGAAGGGCGTGCAGCCCTGGCACATCCTGGCCATCACCTTCACCAACAAGGCCGCCCGCGAGATGCTGGAGCGCGTGCAGGCGCTGGTCGGGGAGGCCGCGGAGGACGCATGGGTGTCTACCTTCCATTCCTGCTGCGCGCGCATCCTGCGCCGGGACATCGAAAAGCTGGGTTACAAGCGCCAGTTCGCCATCTACGACGAGGATGACCGCATGCAGGTCATCAAATCCGTGGCGAAGGCCATGAACCTCTCGGACAAGGAGTACCCGCCCAAGCAGATCCGCGCCGTGATCTCCGACGCCAAGAACCGCATGCTCACGCCCACGGAGTGGCTGAAGGAATCCGGCGGCGACTTCCGCAGCAGGAAGCTGTACGAGGCCTACCGGCAGTACGAGGCCGTGCTGAAGGGCAACAACGCGCTGGACTTCGACGACTTGCTCATCAAGACGCTGGAGCTGCTGCTGGATCACCCGCCGGTGCTGGAGTACTACCGCGACAAGTTCCGCTACATCCTGGTGGACGAGTACCAGGACACCAACGCCGCCCAGTACGCGCTCGTGCGGCTGCTGGCGGGGGAGCGGCACAACCTGTGCGTGGTGGGCGACGACGACCAGTCCATCTACGGCTGGCGCGGCGCGGACGTGCGCAACATACTGGAGTTCGAGAAGGACTTCCCCGAGTGCGAGACCATCAAGCTGGAGCAGAACTACCGCTCCACCGGCAATATCCTCGACGCCGCCAACCAGGTCATCGCCCACAACGCCGGGCGCAAGGAGAAGGTGCTCTGGACGGAGGCGGAGACCGGCGAGCGCATCGCCCTGTTCCACGCGCTGGACGAGCGGGACGAGGCCAACTTCATCGCCGCCATGGCCGGCAAGCTCATCCGAAGCGGCGAGCGACCGGGGGACGTGGCCGTGCTGTACCGCACGAACGCGCAGTCCCGCGTGCTGGAGGAAGCCTTCGTGCGCGGCGGCACGCTCTACCGGGTGTACGGCGGGCAGCGCTTCTATGAGCGCAGGGAGGTCAAGGATCTGGTCGCCTACCTTCGCGTGCTGGTGAACCCGGACGACGACGTGTCCGCCCGGCGCATCATCAACGCCCCGAAGCGGGGCATCGGCGAGGCTACCATCGACAAGCTCGACGCCTACGCGCGGGAGAACGACATGCCGCTGATGTCGGCCGTGCTGGACTACGAGAACACCGACCTCTCCGCCCGCCCGAAGAAGCTGCTGGGCGCCTTCGCGGGGCTGATGATCGACCTGACGGAGCTCATGTATGAATTGAAGCCCTCCGCGCTGCTGGAGGAGGTCATCGAGCGCACCGGCTACGTGAAGGCCCTGGAGGAGGACAAGAACGAGGAAAACCAGAGCCGCATCGAGAACATCCACGAGCTGCAGGGCGCGGTGACGGAGTTCGAGCAGGCCAATCCCGACGGCAGCCTGCAGGATTTCCTGGAGAACGTCGCGCTGATCAGCGATCTGGACGCGCTGAACGAATCCGGCGGCGCGGTCACGCTGATGACGCTGCACTCCGCCAAGGGCCTGGAGTTCAACGACGTGTTCCTCGCGGGCATGGAGGAGGGCGTCTTTCCCCTGACGCGGGCCGTATTCGACGAAAACCTGCTGGAGGAGGAGCGCCGCCTGGCCTACGTGGGCATCACGAGGGCGAAGCGGCGGCTGTTCCTGAGCCACGCCCGCACGCGCGCGCTGTACAACGCCAGGAGCGCCAACGAGATCTCGCGCTTCGTCACCGAGATCCCGACGCGGCTCATCGTGGAGGGCGCGGCCCGCATGCAGCCGCGGCGCGTGCCCGCGCCGACGGTTGGGCGGGGCGGCTACGGCGGCGGCAGGGTGAACGCGGGCATCCGCGGCGCGGCGGGCTACGACCCCGCCGGCGCGGGCAGGACCACCACCGGCAGCGCCGAGCTGGACGCGAAGCTGGGCATCGCAGGGGTGCGCAAGGGCTTCGGCGCGGACGTGCGCTATTCGCGGACCATCGCACTGTTCAAGCCGGGCGACCGGGTGCGCCACCGGGTGTTCGGCCCGGGCGAGGTCGTCGAAGTCATCGGCGCGGGCGCGGAGCAGCGCGTGCGGATCCGCTTTGTCAACGGCAGCGAGCGCACCTTCTCCGCCAGCGCCGCGCCGATCGTGAAGGTGGAGGGATAGCGCCCGCAAGCGCGGTCAAACCTACTGTGATGAATCGCTCTTTCCCGAGCGGAGGACTCGATATGGATGATATGCGGCAGCTGGTGGACCGGCTGAACGAGCTGGGATACTGTTACTATACGCTGGACGACCCGCTGGTTTCCGACGCGGAGTACGACCGGCTGTACGACCGGCTGGTGAAGCTGGAGGCCGAGACGGGCGTGCGCCTGCCCGATTCCCCCACGCGGCGCGTGGGCGGCGCGGTGCTGGCGGGCTTCGAGCCGCATACCCACCTGGCGCGGCTGTGGAGCATGGGCAAGGCCCAGTCCATCGACGCGCTGGAGGAATGGGCCCAGCGGGCGGAAAAGCTCAGGGCCGAGGCCAACGAGGGCGGCGCGAACCTGCCGCCCATCGCCTACGTGGTGGAGCACAAGTTCGACGGCCTGACCGTCAACCTCACCTACGAGGACGGCCGCCTGGTCGGCGCGGCGACGCGCGGCAACGGCGTCGTGGGAGAGGAGATCCTGCCGCAGGTGATGACCATACGCTCCATCCCGCTGCGCATCCCCTTCACCGGGCGCATGGAGGTGCACGGCGAGGGCTTCATGCGCATCTCCGTGCTGGAGGCGTACAACCGGACGGCGAAGGAGCCGCTGAAGAACCCGCGCAACGCCGCCGCCGGGGCACTTCGGAACCTGGACCCGAACGTCACCGCCGCCCGCCGCCTCGACGCCTGCTTCTACGACGTGGGCTACATCGAGGGCCGGAGCTTCGCCACCCAGCACGAGATGCTGGCCTTCCTGCGGGAGAATCGCTTCCCGGTGTCCGCCTGCGAGATCGACGCGAAGTCGCTGACCGAGGCCATCGCCGCGGTGCGGAGCATTGAGGAGAGTCGCGGCGCGCTGGACTACGACATCGACGGCGCGGTCATCAAGATCGACGACTACGCCACGCGCGAGGCGCTGGGCTATACCGACAAGTTCCCGCGCTGGGCCGTGGCCTACAAGTTCGAGGCCGAGGAGATGACCACACTGCTGGAGGACGTGACCTGGCAGGTGGGCCGTACGGGCAAGCTCACGCCGGTGGCGCGGGTGTCGCCGGTGGAGCTGGCCGGAGCCACGGTGCGCCAGGCCACGCTCAACAACTGGCAGGACATCCAGCGCAAGCGCGTGCGGCTGGGCGCGCGGGTGTGGATCCGCCGCTCGAACGAGGTCATCCCGGAGATCATGGGCCGGGTGGACGAGTTCAGCACGGACGAGCGGGATGTGAAAAAGCCCGGGGTCTGTCCCGCCTGCGGCGCGGCGCTGGTCGAGCGCGGCGCGCACCTGTTCTGCCCGAACCGCGACGGCTGCAAGCCGCAGATCGTGATGCGCCTCAGCCACTTTGCCAGCCGCGACGCCATGGACATCGACACCTTCTCCGAAAAGACCGCCGGGCAGCTCGTGGACGCGGGCCTGGTGCAGGAGGCGGACCAGCTCTACGCGCTCACGAAGGAACAGCTCTGCGCGCTGGACCGATTCGGCGAGAAGAAGGCGGAGAACCTCATAAGGGCGCTGGAGAAGAGCAAGGACTGCAAGCTGAACAGCTTCATATTCGCCGTGGGCATTCCCAACATCGGCACCAAGACCGCGCGGGACCTGGCGGAGCGCTTCGGCAGCGTGGAGGCCCTGCGCGCCGCGACCCGCGAGGCGCTCGTGGCCATCGACGACGTGGGGGAGATCGTGGCCGATTCGGTGGTGTCCTTCTTCGAGGACCCCGCCAACGCCCGGCTGGTGGACGCGCTGCTGGCCGCGGGCGTCGCGCCGCGGTGGGAGGCGCGCGATACGTCCGGCGGCGCGTTCGCGGGCATGACCGTGGTGGTCACGGGCACGCTGTCCGCCATGTCGCGGGGCGAAGCCGAGGAGTCCATCCGCGGCGCCGGCGGCAAGGCGGCCTCCAGCGTCAGCAAAAAGACGAGCCTGGTGGTGGCCGGGGAGAGCGCGGGCAGCAAGCTGACCAAGGCGCGGGACCTGGGCGTCCAGGTGATCGACGAGGCGGAGTTTCTGCGCCGGTTGGGGCGGTAGCTTGCATTGCGGGGCCGTTTGTACTATAATGGATGGGTATTCCGGCACGCCGGAGACGGGAGGATGAGACGGTGTCTCTCAGAAAGATCAAGACGGGGCTGAAGCGCAACCGGTTTGCGTTTGCACTGCTGCAGCCCATCTACCGGGCCTATCGAAAGCGCATCATGGTGCAGGCGCAGCGGGAGCTGGGCGTACAGCCCAACAAGGTGACGTTCAGCAGCTTTTCCTGCACGCGCTACGCCGACAACCCGCGCTACGTCTCCGAGAAGCTCCACGAGCTGTGCCCGGAGGCGGACATCGTGTGGCTGTTTTCCCAGCAGACGCTGGCGAAGGCGAAGGTGCCGGATTACGTGCGCAAGGTGGCGGCCATCAGCCGGGAAGGGCTCGTCGAGCAGGCGACCGCCCGCTTCTGGGTGGACAACTACCAGCGCAACGAGACGCTGTACCTGAATACCGACAGCCAGTATTACATCCAGACCTGGCACGGCGACCGCGGCTTCAAGCGCGTCGGCGCGGACAACGACCACTTCCGCCACGAGGTGTACGGCACCGAGAAGCACTGCGCGCTGATGGTGGCCGGGTCCGACTTCGGCAGGCGGGTCTATCGCTCGGCCTTCCGCTACGAGGGTCCGGTGCTGATGGACGGCTGCCCCAGAAACGACCTGCTGGTCAACGGCGACCCCGCCCTGGCGGCGCGGGTGCGGGCGGCGCTGGGCGTGCCGGAGGGCACGGGACTTCTGCTCTACGCGCCCACCTTCCGCAGCGAGCAGATCCACGGCCGGCAGACGGGCGTTCTGGACATTCCCCGCGTGCTGGATCACCTGGAGGCGAAGGACGGGCGGCCCTGGCGCTGCCTGTACCGCGCGCACTACTGGAGCACAGGCCTGGACGTGGCACGGGACGCGCGGGTGCAGGACGCCACCGGCTATCCCGAAATGGCGGAGCTTTTGCTGGTTTCGGACATGCTGATCACCGACTATTCCTCCTGCGGCGGAGACTTCACGCTCCAGCGCCGGCCCATGTTCCTCTACCAGCCGGACGTGGAAGCCTACCTGAAGGACGACCGCAGCTTCTACTTCGACATGGCCGAATCGCCGTTCCTCATCGCTCACAGCTCCGAGGAGCTGGAGAGGCTCATCGACGAGACCGACGCGCAGCGCGCCCGGGAGAACTGCGAGGCCATCGACCGCTTCTTCGGCACCAGCGAGACCGGCCACGCCGCCGAGTCCGTGTGCCGCTTCATCATGGAACGAATGCAGAAAGAGGGAAACTGACATGGCCCTGCAAGGCGTCCGGAAATGGGCGCACAGACGTATGCTGTGCATGCGGCGGTACTACCACCGGCTCTTGATGTGGCGCTACCGCCGGGAGGGCATCGACCCGAACCTGGTGGTGTTCAGTTGCTTCCAGGGGCGCTCCTACGGGGACAACCCGCGCGCCGTCTCCGAGCGTCTGCACGAGCGCTGCCCGGAGGCGAAGATCGCGTGGCTGCTGCGCGGCGCCGCCATGGAGCGCGCCGGGGAGCTGCTGCCGGACTACGCCATCGCCGTGCGCAACAACTCCAGGGAGGCCTTCCGCATGCTGGCCACGGCGCGGGTGTGGGTGGACAACTTCACCAAGTACAACATCCTCAGGCACCGCAGGGGCATGCAGTTCTACATCCAGACCTGGCACGGCGACCGCGCCATCAAGAAGATCTGCTACGACGAGGCCCGCTGGGCGAAGAAGCCCTACCGCATCGAGGAGGAGTGCGACCGCGTGGTCACCGGCTCCCACTTCGCGGAGAAGATGTACCGCACGGCCTTCCGCTACAAGGGCAAGTACATCGACGCCGGCTGTCCCCGTAACGACATCCTGGTGCGCAACGATCCCGCGGACATCGAAAGGGTGCGGGCGGGCCTGGGCGTCGAGCCGGGCGTGAAGCTGCTGCTGTACGCGCCGACCTACCGGGAGAACGAGACGGTCATCCCCAAGCGCGCGCAGATGGACCTTCTCAAAACGCTGGAGTGCCTGGAGCGCAAGACCGGCGACCGCTGGCTGTGCCTGTACCGGGCGCACTACAAGTCCAGGGGGATCGACCTGGAGGCCGTGCGCGACCGGCTCATCGACGTGACGCAATACGAGGACATGTCCGAGCTGCTGCTGGCGGCGGACATGGTGCTGACGGATTATTCCTCCTGCGCCATGGACTACATCCTCCGGGACATGCCCGCGGTGCTGTACGTGGCGGATTGGGCGGAGTACACCGCCACCCGCGGCGTTTACTTCGACATCCACGACACGCCCTTCTTCCTGGCCGAGGATCAGGCGGGGCTGGAGAAGGTGATCGAGGGCATGACGGAGGAGAGCATCCGCCGCAACTGCGCGGACCTGAAGGCGTTCTACGGCTACACCGAGACGGGGCATGCCACGGACGCCGTGTGCGACTACATCATCGAGCGCCTGGGAAGCGACAGGAGCTTCCCCGACTGAGGCAGGAGGAACCCATGAACGTTGCAATCATCATCGCCGGCGGCGTGGGCAGCCGCATGAAGATGGACATTCCGAAGCAGTTCATCCACATCTACGGCAAGCCCGTCATCATCTATACGCTGGAGGGCTTCCAGAAGCACCCGGAGATCGACGCCATCGAGGTGGTGTGCCTCGCCGGGTGGGAGGAGACGCTGGAGGAGTACGCCCGCCAGTACGGCATCACCAAGCTGAAGTGGGTCGTCACCGGCGGCGCCACGGGGCAGGAATCCATTCGCAACGGCGTGTACAACCTGGAGGGAAAGCTCCGGGACGAGGACATCGCCATCATCCACGACGGCATCCGCCCGATGGTGGATTCCAGCGTGCTGTCGGACATCCTGCGGGTGTGCCGCGCCCACGGCAACGGCGTCACCAGCACCCCGTACAACGAGCAGATCTTCCGCAAGCTGGACGAGTACACCACGCGGGAGTACATTCCGCGGGAGACACTGCGCAAGGTGGCCACGCCGCAGGCCTACCGCTACGACCTGTTGCTGCGCAGCTACAAGCGCGCCTTCGCGGAGGAAATCGGCATCTATGGCTCCGCCTACACCAACACCATGATGGTGGACCTGGGCGAGACGCTGTACTTCGCCGCCGGTTCCGACAAGAACATCAAGCTCACCAGCAAGGACGACCTGGAGCTGTTCAAGGCGTATCTGAGGATGGAGAACGAGTAAAACGGGAACGGAACGCGGGCGATCCCCCGTCGTTCCCGCAATGGAGGGGTTGAGCGTGTTGAATCGCGCGTATTACGATCACGACCTGGACCGTGCGCTGACCGGCCCGGCGCAGGACGGCCTGCTGGACGGAAAGGCGGTGCTGGTGACCGGATCGACCGGGCTCATCGGCTCCTTCCTGGTGGACGCGCTGCTGCGCCTGAACGCGACTCGCGGCGCCGGGGTGGAGATCTACGCCGCCGGGCGCGACGAGGCGCGGGTGCGCGCGCGTTTCGGCGAAGCCGCGGCGGGGGACGGGCGCTTTCACTTCGTCCGCTACGACGCCCGCGAGCCCGTCGCGCTGGACGCTGCGCCGGACTACGTGGTGCACGCCGCCTGCGCGGCGCATCCGCTGGCCTATTCCCAGGACCCCGTGGGCACCATGCAGGCCAACCTGCTGGGCACGCTGAACCTGCTGGAGCTGCTCCGAGCGCGCGGCGGGGGACGGCTGGTGTTCCTGTCCACCGGCGAGACCTACGGCGAAAACCCCGAGCTGCCCGAGGGCTTCGGGGAAGCGGATTGCGGCTACATCGATTCCATGAATCCGCGCTCCTGCTATCCGGAGAGCAAGCGCGCCGCCGAGACGCTGTGCGCCTGCTATGCCGCGCAGTACGGCGTGGACGCGCTGGTGGCGCGGCTGTGCCACGTGTACGGCCCCACGCTGACCGCCTCCAACAGCCGCGCGGACGCGCAGTTCCTGCGAAAGGCGCTGGCGGGCGAGGACATCGTGCTGAAGTCCACCGGCGCGCAGGTGCGCTCCTATTGCTACGTGGCTGACGCCGCGCGGGCGATCCTGACGCTGCTGGCGAAGGGGGAGCGGGGGCAGGCGTACAACGTCGCCAACCGACAGAGTGCCGCCAGCATCCGGACATACGCGCAGACGCTGGCGGACATCGCCGGGGTGAAGCTGGCCTTCGACCTGCCGCCCGAGGCGGAGCGCGCGGGCTATACGAAGATCACCCGCGCTGTGCTGAACCCCGCGAAGCTGGAGGCGCTGGGCTGGACGCCCGAGTACGACCTCCGCGCGGGCCTGGAGAGCACGTACCGCTGCCTCGCGTGATGCGTTGATGCCATGAAGGCTGTCCCGCCGCACTTTCCCGATCCGGGAAGGCGCGGCGGGACAGCCTTTGCTGCGCTCTGGCGGGCTTATCCGCGGCCGCGGCCCGGCGCGTGCTGGCGGCGGTGGCAGGCGTCGCACAGGCGGTAGGGCCAGTTCCAGGGCAGCGCGCGGTTGCAGCCGGGGCAGGTCTTCTGCTGTAGCTTCTGGGTGGAAAGGATGTGAATGATGCCCCGTGAGATCAGCGACTTGCGCCGCTGGATCTGCTCCAGCGTGTCCTCCGGCTCGTCCAGGAAGAGCCGCGCATAGTTGTAGTAGAGGTCGCAGCGGCGGTAGTCCTCCTCCAGGCCGTCCAGCATCGCCGTGGTGCAAGCCTCGGGGTCCAGGAACTGGGGGAGCTCCGCCAACACGTCGACGTGTTCCCGCGCGCACTCCGCGTGGTACATGGCCCGCCACCGCGCCAGCAGGTCCGGGTCCGTCTCGTCGAAGGGGATGCACAGGAAGCGGTACAGCAGCCGCTTGTCGGTGTGCTTGGTCTCCATCATGGCCGCCAGCGCCTCCATGCGCGCGGTGGAGGCCTTGGAGAAGCAGCCCTTGTCCTGCATGATCAGCCATTGATTGATGATCTGCGTGAGCGGCAGCGGCAGGCCCAGCAGCGACTCCGGGAAGCCGATCACGGCCTCGGTGATGGGCAGCAGCGGCTTGCTCAATGCCTGCGCCACCGCGCCCTTGAAGCCGAAGGCATTCACGTAGCCGACCTCGTACTGCCCGTAGCGGCCCGCCCGCCCGGCGATCTGCTTGATCTCCGAATCGAGCAGCGGGCGCGTGATGTCCCCGTCGTACTTCTCCGATTCCAGAAAGACCACGCGCTCGATGGGCAGGTTCATGCCCATGGCGATGGCGTCGGTGGAGACCACCACTTCGGAATCGCCCCGCTGGAAGCGCTCCGCCTGGTCGCGGCGCACGTCCGGCGGCAGCGCGCCGTAGATCAGCGAAACGCGCCAGCCCTTGCGCTTCAGCTCCGCCGCCACCGCGTGCACCCGCGCCTTGGAGAACACGATCAGCGCGTCGCCCGCCCGCACCGAGGCGGGGAACTGAAACCCCTCCTTCTCCACGGCCAGCGGCGTCATGCGCTCGTGGCGCACCACGGTGAGCGCGTCTCCGCACTCGCGGATGATCCGCGTCAAAAGGCCCTCCGCGTCCGGGGAGGCGCAAGCGTGGATCTCGTCCGCGCACAGCCCCAGGATCGCCGCCGTCCACGCGCCGCCGCGGTCGCGGTCCGCGATCATCTGACACTCGTCGATCACCGCCACGTCGTAGTGCGCCTTGAGGTCGGCCATCTCCACCGTCGAGGACTGCACGCGGCTGCCGGGCACCCAGATCTGCTCCTCGCCGGTGACCAGCGAGCAGGGCACGTCGTTCAGGTTCAGCGTCTCGAACTGCTCCGCGGCCAGCAGGCGCAGCGGCCCCAGGTAGATGCCGCAGCGCGCGCCGTGCAGCCGACCCACGCCGTCGTGGGTCTTGCCCGAGTTGGTGGGCCCGATGTGCAGTATGAAGCGGCGGTGCATCTGCCGCGCCAGGGGGTAGAGGTCGCGGTAGTGCTTCGGTACGGCGCTGAGCAGCGCCGTGCGCAGCCTGCGCTCGCGGGAAAAGACGGCGTCCGCCTGCCGTTGCAGTCTGCGCACGGAGGGATTGTCCGCCAGCAGCGCGCGGATGCGATCGGGCGGAAAGCGCTTGCCGAGCCGCGCGCAGAGGGCGTTTTTCGCGCGCTGGAGCTCCCGGTTCAGCGCCTGTGCGACCGTCTCGCCGCACTCTGTGCGCACGAAACCGCAGGCCGCCAGCTCCGGAAAGGCGCGCTCCGCCTCCCAACGCAATATGGCTTCGAGCGACTTCGGGGCATAGGCCGCATCGACGTGGCCCGCGGTGATGCCACGCCGGAAGGCCGTCTGCATGAGGTGGGGCAGGAGCTGCTCCACCTTCCGGTCCCCGCCGGCCAGGCGGGAGAGGTCGCCGGCCTTCAGATAGCGCTCCACGCGGGCCTCGGCCTCGTCCGTGAGTCGCTTCGAGAGCGCCTCCAGCTGCTTGCGCGGCGCCTGCTGGTCCAATAGCGCCCGCGCCGCATGCGCCTTCTTCAGCGTCACGCGGCTGCGCTCCACCGAGCGCAGGAAGGGCAGGTCGATGGCATGGCCGTGCCGGAGCTCACTGAGGATCATCGGCGCGAGACGGTCAAATTCCGCCTGGTCGGCCTCCCGCGCGAGCTCCCCACGCTGCAGCGCCTGATAGACGCGGTCGCCGCGCCGCAGGCGGTACAGCGTGCCCGCGAACGCCTTTCCCTGCAGGTAGGCTTCCCGCGCCGCCGGTTCCATGCCGCCGGTGATCGGCCGCGCCTTGCGCAGCGCCTGCCGGTACAGGAAATCCTCCCGTTCTGGGATCAACGCCTGCGCGTAGGCCGAAAGCGCCGCCCGCCTGTCCATACTGACCATCGCTCCTCCCGAGGGAATTCCGCATGACCCTGCGCGGGTCAATACGCCCATTATAGCACAAGCGCCGCGCGGAGACAATCTCCCCGGCGGGAAGGCGGCGCGGGCGGAACCGATGCGCCGCAAAAAAGATGGCGCGAAACCTGCCTTGCTCAAGGGCCGTTTCGCGCCAAAGGGGGGAAGAAGAAGGTTGGGTATCCATTGCCGACGTAACCCGTCGACAATTCAGATTATACGGGGTACATGTGAACATAATATGAACACGCCGTTAATCATCTGCGCCTTTTTCGTATCACTTTAAAGTGGGAAAGGATGCGCTCAATCCATCATCGCCAGGATCTCCGCTTCGCTCAGCCCGGGCTGCAGCGCGCGGTTCACGGCGGAGGCGATGATGCCCGCCGCATCCTGCACCATGGAATCCACCTCCCGCGGCGTCACGATCATTTCGCCCACCTCCGCGCCGAGAAGCGCTTTCTCCATGTGCGAAAGCTCCTCCTCAGACGGTTCGTCGCCCTGCTCCGCGCCCAGCCAGGCGAAGGCATCGCGGGCGAGTGTGGCGGCATAGACGACCGTGGGCATGCCGATGGCGATGACCGGCACGCCGAGGCTGTCGCGCGTGAGCGGTACGCGGCGGTTGCCCACGCCCGCGCCGGGCTGTATGCCCGCGTCGGAGAGCTGGAGGGTCGTGCCGATGCGCGCGGAATCGCGGGCGGCGAGGCTGTCCACGCAAACGAGCGCCGAGGGCCGCACCCTGTCCACCAGCCCCTCCACCAGCTCCAGCGTCTCCACACCCGTGACGCCCAACACGCCGGGGGCCACGGCGCACACACTGTTCAGGCTCGAGCGCGCGAAGGGGCCGCGCAGCATGTGGCGGGTGGCCAGCGTGCGGTCGATGGCCATGGGACCGAGGGCGTCGGGCGTGATGGCGCGGTTCCCCAGCCCCACCACCAGCACCGTGCCCCGATCCTCCGGCAGCAGCCGGGCGAGTTCCTCCGAGAGCAGCGAGGAGACCGCCAGCCGGGCGTCGGGATCGCGCTCCCGGAGCAGCGGCGCGGACAGCGTGAGGTAGCTGCCCCGCGGCTTTCCGAGGGCCTGCGCGGCGGCATTCTCCGTGATCTCCACGGACGTGACCTCCACGCCGCCCTCGTTCCAGCGGCTCACGGCCACGCCGGGCAGTTCGCCCGCGGCGGCGCAATCCAGGGATTCCATGGCCAGATCGGTGCGAATGGGCTTCATCGAATCGCCTCTTTCATCGCTTTGATTCCATTAGTTTACCCAAGTTTTTCATCAAAATGTATGGATTCGCTTGCTTTTTGACGGAAACCGTGATAAAATATCCTTTGTGAAAATGCGTAGGGAGGTGAACAATTTGCCGAATATCAAGTCTGCCATCAAGCGCGTCAAGGTGACCGAAAAGAAGAACCTGCGCAATCGGATGATCAAGTCTGCGATGAAGACTCAGATTAAGAAGTTCGACACCGCCGTTGCTGCGAACGAGGCCGACGCCAAGCTGCTCAGCGCGACTCAGGGCGCGGTCGACAAGGCTGCCGCAAAGGGCGTTATTCATAAGAACGCTGCGAACCGCAAAAAGGCTCGCTTGGCCAAGCGCCTTGCCAAGGCCAACGCCTGATTTCCCGGCACGGGTTCGACCACAAACGGAGAGGGAACGTTGTAAAGACGTTCCCTTTTCCATGCAAAAAACGCAGAACGGCGCGCGATTCGACGCCCGGACGGGGTGTCCGGCGCCCGTCGCAGTCGCAAAAAACACATTCTTAACCTATGTTGCTTGCCTTTGCCGGAATTTTCCGCGATAATGGGTTCATGAGATGTGCGCGTCCCGGACAGAATTCGAAAGAGACGCGATAATCGGAGAGCGAACGATGGCAGAGAACATGGAAAAGCGCAGGACCGGCAAGTCCCGCAAGGCGCGAAAGCCCGCGACGGTAGCGGGGGAGCAGCTTGCCATGGATCTCGAGGCGCCGGAGGAAAAGCCGACGCCCGCCGCGAAGCGCGCCTCCGCGAAAAAGAAGGGGACCGGTAAGGCCGCCGGAGCCGCGTCGAAGCGGCGCGACGGCGAGGACAAGCCCGCGGCCGATCGCCCAAAGGCGACCTCCGGCGGTGGGGAAAAGGCAAAGCGTGCGGGCAGCCGGGCGGCGAGCGGCAGAAAGTCGACAAAAACCGCCAAGGCGACCGACCGGGACAAGCCCGCGTCCGCCGCGAAAAAGCGCTCGACGGCTTCCGCCGGAAAGACGGCCGGGAGCGGGAAGAAGCCGGGTTCGGCGGCGAAGTCGACATCAGTCGCCGGGAAGCGCGCGGGCACATCCGCCGCAAAGACCGCCGGGGCCAAGAAGAAGGCGGCGTCCGCCAAGACCGCGAAGCCAGGCCGCGCCGCGTCCATGGAGGCGGCCGACGAGCTGTTCCCGGCGCGCATGAAGCCCCGCGGGAAGGCGAAGGGAAAGCGCAAGCCCGCGCCGCAGGCCCATCGCGGGCTGTACGCGGCGCTGAGCCTGCTCTTCGCCACGGGCATCGCCGCCATGGCGCTGCTGGGCGTGACGCTCGTCAAGCAGCACGATGCCTTCCTGGAGATGAAGCAGGTGGTGGAGAAGCAGACGTTCTACGACGGCACCACCGTCGAGGGCGTGGATGTCTCCGACATGACCCTTGCCGCGGCGCGGGAATACTGGGGCGGCAGGGTGGAGCCCTCCTGGTCCCAGCGCACCGTGACGCTGGACGACGGCGCGACGCTGACCGCGGCCGACCTCGGCTACGCCAGTGACTACGACAGCGTGCTCTACAACGCCTGGAGCGCCGGCCGCAGCGGTTCGCTGGAGGACCGCTACCACGCGGCGCTCAGCGGCGCGGCGCACCCGGTGGCCTACGCCGTGCGGCGCAGGCTGTACAGCGAGAAGGCCGTGGACGACTTTGTGCGCAACGAGTCGGAGAAGATCGACCGCCCCGCCGTGGACGCCGCAGTGTCCGGGTTCGACATGGACACCTGTAAGTTCGCCTTCGACGACGGCCAGGCCGGCGCGAAGCTGGATGCCGACAGCCTGAAGCGGGACATCGTCGCCGCGCTGGAAGCGGGCGGCGGCAGCGTGACGCGGGAGATCGCGGAGCTCAAGCCCGCGGTCACGGCCTCGGATCTGCAGGGACGCTACGGCACCATCTCCACCGCCGTCACAAACGCATCGTCCTCCGGCCCGAACCGGCTGAGCAACATCAAGCGCGCGCTGGCGTACATCAACGGCACCTGCCTGGAGCCGGGGGAGGTCTTTTCCTTCAACGGCGTGGTGGGGAAGCGCACCGCGAACCGCGGCTTCAAGGTGGCCACGGCCTACTCCAGCGGCGACGTCACCGAGGAGCTGGGCGGCGGCATCTGCCAGGTGTCCACCACGCTGTTCAACGCCGCGGTGAAGGCGGATCTGAAGATCGTCGAGCGCCACAACCACTCGCTGACCGTCGCCTACGTGGACAGCGGCAAAGACGCCACCGTCAACTGGGACAGCCAGGACCTGCGCTTCAAGAACACCACCGGCGACAAGGTATACGTCTGCTGCTACCTGACCAAGGACAAGCGCGTGCGGGTGGGCATCTTCGGCCGGCTGCTGGAGAACGGCGAGCGTATCACCGTGGAGGCCAAGACGACCGGCGTCATCAAGTTCGACACCGTGTACGAGCCCTCCAAGAAACTGGCGCAGGGCGAGACGAAGGTCATCTCCCCGGGCAAGAACGGCTGCAAGGCCGTGGCGTACAAGGTGCGCTGGGACGCCACGGGCAACGAGATCGACCGGCAGGTGCTGTGCAAGAGCGCCTACAAGGCCAAGAACCAGGTGGTGGCCTACGGGGTGTAGCCGCCGCGCGGGGATTTGCATTTCCCGCGAAACCATGCTATAATAGTACGCATACAGGAGACGCGCCGCGACGGCGCGGCGATACGGGAGGTGAAGCCCCATGGCGAAGGTATATACCCGGCAGGAGGTCAAGCGCCGCAGGATGGGCTTTCAGATCTTCGCGGGCATCTATGATTTCCTCGCCATCATCGCGGGGGTCGTGGTCATCGTCGGCTGCATACTGCTGCTGACGGCGCTGGTCAACTGGGTGGTGCGGGACGGCTCGCAGTCCTTCTCCTCCCTGTGGAATATCTTCATGAACGCCATCATCATTCCTGAATGACGCCGGAGCCCCGCGGGAGAAGCGCTCTCCCACGGGGCTTCGCTTTGGCGTGCATACGATCCCCGTGCGGACGCATACTACCGAAGGGAGTTGGGCACAGTGCGCGTATCCTGGGCGGAGCTCTACAGTGAAATCGAAGGCTGCCGGAAGTGCCGGCTGTGTGAAGGCCGAAGCAACGTGGTGCCGGGAGAGGGCAATCCGAAGGCTCGGTTGATGTTCATCGGCGAGGGTCCCGGGCAGGAGGAAGACCGCCAGGGACGTCCGTTCGTGGGCCGCTCGGGGGAGCTTCTGACGCGGATGATCCACGCCATCGGGCTGGAGCGCGCGGAGGTGTATATCTGCAACATCGTCAAGTGCCGACCGCCCCAGAACCGCAATCCCGAGCCCGACGAGGCCGCGGCCTGCCTGGGTTACCTGCGCGCGCAGTTCGCGCTGGTGCGGCCGCAGGTGGTGGTGCTGCTGGGCAGGGTGGCGTGCCAGTACACGCTGAAGGATCAGGTGTTCATCAGCCGGGATCACGGCCGGTGGTTCCCGCAGAAGGGCGTGTGGTTCATGCCCACCTTCCACCCGTCCGCATTGCTGCGCGACCCGGCGAAGAAGCGGGACGCCTGGGAGGATTTCCAGAAGATTCGCGATAAGCTGGCGGAATTGGAAGCGGAGGGCGGCGACGAGGCATGAGCATGGAAAAGTTTCGCACGGAGCTGTCCGCGTTTATTCGGGACATCTACGAGGAAGACAAGAAGGTGCTGGTGTTCGGCGAGGGGGACCCCGGCGCGGACGTAATGATGATCGGCGAGGCGCCCGGCGAGCAGGAGACGCTGCTGGGCCGGCCCTTCGTGGGCAAGGCGGGCAGGAACCTGGACGCCTTCCTGGCGCAGGCGGAGATCCCCCGGTCGGCGCTGTACGTGACCAATACCGTCAAGTTCCGCCCCACGAAGCGCTCCGCCGCCGGGCGCACGGTGAACCGCCCGCCCACGCAGGAGGAGGTCAAGCTGTTCCTGCCCTGGCTCCGGCGGGAGATCGAGCTGGTGAACCCGCGCTGCATCATCACGCTGGGCAACGTGCCCTTGAAGGCGCTCGCGGGGCGGCAGAGCGTGATCGGCGAGCTGCACGGGCGCTTCGAGCCGTTCGAGGAGAGGCTGCTCTACCCCATGTATCACCCCGCCTCGGTGATCTACAACCCTTCGCTGAAGGCCGTCTACGCGGAGGACGTGGCGCGCTTCGGCCGCTGGTATCGCGGGGAGCGGTGACGCCCGAAGCGCCGGCATCGGCCTGCCGTTTTCGCGGAATTCGGCGGCGGTACGGCGGGGTCGCGCCCTCGTTTTGCGGTTCCGGCAAAATAAATACGCGAGGGGGATTGACAAGCGCCGCATATTTGCATATATTGTTTCTGGAGCGTGTCCGCGTAAGGGCGCGGCGCGCCCGGAGAACAGCCGTGCCACGGGTGTATAACGGTTTTTCTTATATTGGGAGGAATGAGGATGGCACTGGTAAAATGCCCGCGCTGCGAACTGAATTACATGAACGATACGGACAAGATGTGTTCCGTATGCCGACGGGAGGTCCGCGGCGAGGCCGAGCAGTTTGAGATGATCGAGCTGTGCTCGGAGTGCGGCGAGAACCCGGTGGTGCCCGGCCAGGAGCTCTGCGCCGCGTGCCTGAAGGAGCGCGACCGCCGCGATGCCGACATCGACGCCGAGGAGACGCTGGAGCGCGAACCCACCAGCATCGAGATCGACTCCGTGTCCACCATGGATGAGATCGAGCTGGACATCGGCGGCGACGTGGGCGACGAGGTGTTTGAAGGCGACCCCGACTTTGCCGAGGAGGAAGACGAGGAAGAGGACGGGGAAGAGGAAGAAGCGGACGACGAGGACGGGGAGCTCTGAGCTTGGCTGTTTTTGCGATTGGCGACCTGCACCTGCCGGCCCGGCAAAAGCCCATGGACATCTTCGGGCCCCACTGGAAGGATCACTTCCAGCGCATCAGCGCCGACTGGACGGAGCGCGTGGCGCCGGAGGACACGGTGCTGCTGCCGGGGGACATCTCCTGGGCCATGCAGTTGGAGGAGGCCGGGGAAGACCTGGCCGCCATCGGCCGCCTGCCGGGGAAGAAGATCCTGCTTCGCGGCAACCACGACTACTGGTGGAGCGCCATCGGCCGGGTCCGTCGCGCTCTGGCGGAGGGCATGTACGCCCTGCAAAACGACAGCCTGCTGCTGGACGGACACCTCTACGCGGGCTCGCGGGGCTGGATGTTGCCCGGCCCGGAGAGCGACGCGGACGACCTGCGCATCTACAATCGCGAGCGCATGCGGCTGGAGATGTCGCTGCGCAACGCCCGCGCGCGGGATGCGGAGATGCCGATCACGGCGCTGATGCACTACCCGCCCATGACGGAGGAGCACCCCGGCTTTTCCGACCTGCTGGAGCAGTACGGCGTGGCGGACTGCGTGTACGGCCACCTGCACGGCCCGGCGATCCACGGCGGCGTGCGCGGATTGCGGAACGGCGTGCGCTACCACCAGGTGTCCTGCGACGGCCTGGACTTCAAACTGTACCTTTTATATCCCGACGAGGAGCGGGTTGGGGAATAATGGAGCGGATGCGCGACGGTTGGGGGAGTCGCGCCCGGTGAAGCTATGAAGGAACTGCTGTTTATCCTGAATCCCTGCGCAGGTCTGCGGAGGGCAAATCGTTTTTTGCCGGATATCCTCCGGATGTTCAACGAGGACGGCTGGCACACCCAGGTGTTCGTCACCGGCGCCAGCGGCGACGCCCGGGATTACATCGTGGAGAACGCGCGTGCGTGGGACATGGTGGTCTGCGCCGGCGGCGACGGCACGCTGAACGAGACGGTCTCCGGCATCATGACCGCCGGCATGACCTGCCCCATCGGCTACATCCCCTGCGGCACCACCAACGACTACGCCACCAGCATCGGCCTCTCGCCGGACGTGCTCAAGGCGTCGAGGGACATCCTGACCGGCACGCTGCGCTCCTTTGACATCGGCGCGTTCAACGGGCGCTATTTCGTGTACACCGCGACCTGCGGGGCCTTTGCCCGTGCGTCCTACAGCACCTCCCAGGCGGCCAAGAACGTGCTCGGCCACGCGGCCTACATCCTGGAGGGCCTGAAGGACATGGCGGCCATCAAGCCCATTCACATGCGAGTGGAGACGGAGAACCAGGTGCTGGAGGACGACTTTATCTTCTGCTCCATCACCAACTCCACCTCCGTGGGCGGCATCCTGAAGCTGGACCGCGAGCTGGTGGCGCTGAACGACGGCCGCTTTGAGGTCACGATGGTGCGAAACCCCGTCAATCCCGCCCAGTGGAGCACCATACTGATGGGCCTCTCCACGCAGGAAGTGCCCAACGATATGATCCACTTCTTCTCCGCCCGCAAGGTGACCGTGGCGTGCGATCCCGCCGTGGAGTGGACGCTGGACGGCGAGCGGGCCGAGGAGGTGGGGAAGGTGACGCTGGAAAATCTGCACAGCGCGGTACACGTCGTGCTGCCCCACAGCAGCGCCAGCGACATCTTTGCCGCCGAGGCCGGGGCGGAGGAACCATGAACGTCAATTACCAGATCCTGCTCGAGCGCGAACTGGCCCGCATCGCCGATGCCGGGCGCAGGCCGCGCCTTTTGCTGCACGCGTGCTGCGCGCCGTGCTCCAGCTACTGCCTGGAGTACCTGACGGCCTGCTTCGACATCGTCGTCTACTACTACAACCCCAACATCGCCCCGGCGGCGGAATTCGAGCACAGGCTGGCGGAGCTTCGCCGCCTGGCGGACGAGCTGCCGCGCGAGGGGAGCGTGGAGGTCGTGGCCGGCGCATACGAACCGGAGAAGTTCTACGCCCTCGCCAAGGGCCTGGAGGACGCGCCGGAGGGCGGGGAGCGTTGCCGCCGCTGCTTTCGGCTTCGGCTGGAGTCGGCCGCGCGGAAGGCCGCGGAGCTTGGCTGCGACTATTTCACCACCACGCTGACCATCAGCCCCCTGAAGGACGCGCAGCTGCTCAACGCCATCGGGAAGGAATTCGGCGAGGCCGTCGGCGTGCCCTGGCTGCCCTCGGACTTCAAGAAGCGCAACGGTTACCGGCGCTCCTGCGAGCTGTCGCGGGAATACGGGCTCTACCGCCAGGACTACTGCGGCTGCGTCTATTCGCGCCTGGAGCGGGAGCGGCAGAGGGCCGCGAAAGAAAATGTCACCCAGTTAACATAATCAAGTAGACAATTAGCCCCCCCCTGTGTTAAGCTGATGCCGTGCACAGGGGGGATTTGTATGTCGACCAAGAACGAAGTGCTGTTCGCGCTGATGACGGAGCCCGAGGGCATTTCCGGCGAGCGCGTCGCCCGGCGGCTGGGCATTACGCGAAACTCCGTGTGGAAGGCCATCGGCCAACTTCGCGAGGACGGCTACGAGATCGAGGCGGCGACCAACCGCGGCTACCGCCTGGTCACCGCGCCCGACCGCGTGACGGAGGTGGAGATCCGCCGCTGGCTCAAGGCGGAGACCATCGGCGCGCGGATGGAGATTCACGGCGAGCTGGACTCGACCAACCTGCGGGCCAAGGCGCTCGCGGCCACCGGCGCGCCGCACGGCTACCTCGTCATCGCCGATTCCCAGCGCCAGGGCCGGGGCCGCTTTGGGCGCAGCTTCTTTTCGCCCGAGCACTCCGGCGTGTACGTCACTTACCTGCTGCGCCCGCAGATGCTGGCGGAGCGCGCGGTGATGATCACCTCCATGGCGGCGGTGGCGGTGGCCCGGGCCATCGAGGCCGTGGCGGAGGTGCACGCGGGCATCAAGTGGGTGAACGACATCTACATCAACGGGCGCAAGGTCTGCGGCATACTCTGCGAGGCCGGGCTGGACTTCGAGAGCGGCATGCTGGACTACGCGGCGCTGGGCATCGGCGTGAACGCGCAGCCCATGGCCTTCCCGGAGGATCTGAGGGACATCGCCACCTCCGTCGCCAACGAGTGCGGGCATACCGTGTCCCGAAGCCGCCTGATCGCCGAGATCTCCAACCAGTTGGAGGCGCTCTATCCGCAGTTGGAGAGCGGGGAGTTCATGGCCGAGAGCCGGGAGCGCTCCATCGTCATCGGACGGGACGTCACCGTGCTGCGGGGCGACGAGCACTTCCAGGCCAGGGTGCTGGACATCGACGAGCGGGGGCGGCTGGTCATCCGCACGGAGGCGGGCGTCAGCCGCGTAAACTCCGGCGAAATCAGCCTGAAGCTCAACTGAGGGGGCGAGTAAACATGAATGCACAGGCAGTCAAGACGAGGAACATGACCCTGATCGCGGTGATGGCGGCGCTCATCTGCATCGCCGGGCCGCTGACGGTGCCGCTGGGACCGATCCCGCTGTCGCTGGCCTCCTTCGCGGTGTACCTCGCCGGCGCGACGCTGGGCGCAAAGTCCGGGACGGCCGCCGTGGCGATCTACCTGCTGCTGGGCATGGTGGGCCTGCCGGTGTTCTCCGGGTTCTCCGGGGGCGCACAAAAGCTGGCGGGCCCTACCGGCGGTTACCTCGTCGGCTACCTGCTCTGCGCACTCGTCACGGGGCTGGGCGTGAAGCCGGGGGAGACCGCGCCGGCGAACCGCTGGAAGCTGCCGCTGTGCATGGCGCTGGGTACGCTGGTGCTGTACGCCCTGGGCACGGCCTGGTTCATGGCCCAGTCGGGGAACGGCCTGGCGGCGTCGCTGGCGCTTTGCGCGGTGCCCTTCCTGCCCGGCGATGCAATCAAGATCGCCGTGGCAAGCCTGCTCGCGTGGCCGATTCGCCGGGCGATCTACCGGAAGTGACGCAGCCTTCCCTCACAGCACGTACAGCAGTATACAGAGGAAGTGCAGCAGGCTCCCCGCGATGGTGAACACGTGGAACAGCGCGTGCATGTAGCGCACGCGCTTGCCCAGCCTGTACAGCACCGCCCCGACGGTGTAGGCCACGCCGCCCGCCAGCAGCAGCGCGAAGCCCTTCGGGCCGATGAGCCGGTACACCAGGTCGATGCGCGCGACGATGGCCCAGCCCATCAGCAGGTAGGTGGCCATGGAGAACTTCTCGTACTTCTTCAGGTCGATGGCGTTGAACGTGACGCCCAGCGCCGCCAGCGCCCAGATGACGCCGAACATCGTCCAGCCGAGGCCGGGGCTGTAGCGCCGGATCGGCACGAGCGCGATGGGCATGTAGGTGCCCGCGATCAGGAAGAAGATGCTGCAATGATCCAGCACCTGCATCACCTTCTTGCCCATCAGCCGCGGCGACAGGCCGTGATAGACGCTCGAGATGGCGTAGAGCAGCAGCATGCAGAAGCCGAAGATCGCGCCGCTGACCACCGCGAAGGCGTCGTGATGCCGCGCGCCGGCGATGGGGCAGAGCACGCAGGCGGTGATGCCCAGCGCGCCGCCCACGATGTGGGTGACCATGTTGCAGATTTCTTCGCCGCGGGTGTAGTCGGGCAGGCGGCGGTCCGCCAGGGCTGTGCGCTTCAAGGCAACAATCCTCCTCGGGTCGCAAATGGGAGATAGCAATAATACCGTGTAATCTAGTATTGAATACTATTTTACACGGTATTTCTTATCTTGTCAACAGGAATCTTTGATTATACCTTGCGGTAGTCCGGGGGCAGGCTGGAGGAAGGCGCGGGCGTGGGGAAGTCCGCGAACGGGTTTTCGTCGTCCTCGCCGGGGGCGGCGTTGGCGATATCGAAGCTGAACGTCGCGTCCTCGATGTGCACGCTGGCGCCGATCTCGCCGGTGATCACGCTGTAGGACACCATGTCGGCGGTGACGCTGCCCGCATAGGCGGTGGTGTCCGCGCCGGGCGACACGCTGTCGAAGTGCAGCGAGTAGCTGGACGTGCGGGGGAAGACCTCGGTGTTGAGCTGGCTGGCGATGTAGTATTCATCCTTGTCCGTGTTGGAGATTACCAGCATCACGGAAGTCTCCGAGCCGGTCTTCATGGCGTACTCGGGCGTGATGGTTTCGCCGCCGCGGGTGGCGTAGGGGAAGGTGAGGTAGAGCTCGTACAGATCGCCCGAGGTGTCGCCGTAGGTATAGAACGCGGCCTGCACCAAGCCGTTGTTGATGGACGAAAAGGAGGGGGAAGGGTCGAAGCTCAGCACGAGGCTCTCGCCGTTGATGGTCGCCTGCAGGGAGCCGCTGCCCGTCGCGGAATCGGTGGGCGCGCCTTCGGGCAGATGGATCTCGCCGTCGCCGCCAAAGAAGAAGGGGAAGTCCTCGCCAAAGGCGAAGGCGTACAGGTCGCCCGCGTCGTCGTCGCCCAGGAAGGAGGCAAACGGATCCACTTCAAAATCCTCCGCGAAGGACAGGGAGGGGTCGATGTCAAACTCCTCGTCCTCGTCCGGGAACGCGAAGGGATTCTCCTCGTCGAAGGGCAGATCGTCCCACTCCTCCGCCGTCGCGGCCAGGGGGAGCAGGCAGATCGCCAAGCCGAGCAACACGGCCAGCAGACGCTTCATAGACTTGCACCTCGATCCACAATGGATGCCATTCGATACCAACTAAATTGTAACGCAAGTATGACGAAATGTCAAGGAAAAACATATAAATATGACAGAATTTACCGACAGCCCGTGCGGCGGACGCGCGGGCGGCAGGCACGGCGCGAAGGACCCGACGGAAACGCGCCGCGCCGCCCGCTTGTCACGGCGCGCCGGGTATGCTATAATTCTATGTGGAAGCGGCGTTCGTTACGCCTCCGTTTTGTGCGGGATACCGGAAAGAGGGATTGCATGGATCGGAATGACATCGTCTACCGGACGTACCTGGAGATCCTGAGGCGCGAGCTGGTGAGCGCGATGGGCTGCACCGAGCCCATCGCCGTGGCCTACTGCGCCGCGGTCGCGCGCGCCACGCTCGGCGCGCTGCCCGATCGGATCGTCGTCGAGGCCAGCGGCAACATCATCAAGAACGTCAAGAGCGTCGTCGTGCCCAACACGGGCGGCAGGCGTGGCATCGCCGCCGCCGCGGGCATCGGCGCGCTCGACGGGGACGAGCAAGCCGGGCTCGAGGTCATCTTGCGCGTCACGGACGACGCGATCGCCCGCCTGGGACCCTACCTGGAGCGGACGCCGGTGGACGTAAAGCCCCTCGTTTCGGACAGCCTGCTGGACATGATCGTCACCGCGTACCGCGGAGAGGACTGGGCGAAGGTGCGCATCGCCGACGAGCACACGCACATCGTGCGGATCGAGCGAAACGGCGAGGTGCTGCGGGAGGAGGAGCCCCGGGCCGGCGCGGAGCCGAACGACCTGCCCGACTACGCGCTGCTGACCGTCGGGGACATCTGCGACTTCGCGGGCACCTGCGCGCTGGAGGACGTGCGCGATCTCCTGGACCGGGAGATCGAACAGAACACGGCCATCGCCGAGGAAGGGCTGCGCGTGGATTACGGCGCGAATATCGGCAAGGTGCTGCTAAAGACCGGCGACGACCTCCGGACCCGCGCCAAGGCGTATGCGGCCGCGGCCTCGGATGCGCGCATGAACGGCTCGGAGCTTCCGGTGGTCATCTGCTCCGGCAGCGGCAACCAGGGCCTGACGGCCTCGCTGCCCGTCATCGTGTACGCCGAAGGGCTGCGCGTGTCGAAGGAAAAGCTCTACCGCGCGCTGCTGATCTCCAACCTCATCACGCTGCACGCCAAGAACGGCATCGGCAGGCTCTCCGCGTACTGCGGCGCGGTCAGCGCGGGCGCAGGGGCGGGCGCGGGCATCGCGTATCTGCACGGGGGCGACGAGCGCGACATCGCGCACACGATCGTCAACGCGCTCGCCATCGCCTCCGGCATCGTGTGCGACGGGGCGAAATCCTCCTGCGCCGCCAAGATCGCGACGGCCGTGGAGACCGGCATTTTCGGCTATGAGATGTACAGAAACGGTCAGCAGTTCTATGGCGGCGACGGGCTGGTCGTCAAGGGCGTGGAGAACTCCATCGCCAACTTCGGCCGCCTCGCGCGGATCGGCATGCGCGAGACGGATCATGAGATCATACTCATGATGACGGAGAAGCGATGAGCACAAATAAATAAATGACGGGGCTGCCTTGATGGCAGCCCCGTCGCGTCTGTGGGAATAGGGTTGATTAGAACCCATCCACGATCATGCCGTTGCTCATGGCGCTGAGGCCGAGGATTAAGGCGACCGTGCTCTGGGTCTTGTAATTGTACCACTTGTGCCCGTAGCGAATGCACTGCATGCACTGTGCGACGGTGGCGCCGTCCACGTCCAGCAGGATGATGCGCTCGGCAAGCTCCTGTGCGCCGCTCGCCATGAGCATCTTCGCCAGATTCTTCTTGACGCCCGCACTGTTCAGGTTCTGCGGCATGTACGCGGATACCAGGGGATCGTCCGGCGCGCAGACCGCCGTGACCTTGATATGGCCGACCCATTTGTCCATCGGGGAATCCTGGATGACCGACAGGAATGCGTCGATGGAGGCGTCGTCCGCCAGGGACTGCATCTGGCCTTCCGAGACGCCCTGAAAATCGGTTTCCAGCGTGGCCAGGGTCAGCCATCCGTAGTAAATGCCCTGCGTGATCTCGGTGCGACGGCGCTCGATCAGTAAGCCGCGGCTCAGGGGGCCGACGACCGGCAGGCACGAAAACATCACTGGGCTGAACGCCTTGACGCGCTCCAGGGCGGCGTGGGGATCCATATAGTCCACACAGGTCTCCACCGCGAAGGTGGACAGTATGGCGTTGATGTCGCCCGCGTTCAGGGCTTCCGCATAGGCGCGCGCCGCGTCATCGGCGGTGTCGTAGCCCGGGCCCTCGCACGTCGCGGCGGCGGTTTCCGCCGGGCGCGGGGAACCGCACTCGTGGCAGAACCCGCCGGTCAGGCCGGTCGTGCCGCAGGTCGGGCAGGTCCAGGTGTCGGCGACCGGGCGGGGGAGGCCGCACTCCGTGCAGAAGTTGCCCGTGTTCTCGGTTTGGTCGTCGGGGCAGACCCAGCTATCGCCCGCCGCACAGGCAGGGGCGCAGGCGAGGAGAAGGGCGAGGAACAGGCAGATCCATTTGCGCATGGCGGCTTCCTCCTTTTCGTGAATGCTGTCGCGCGGTTATCCTGCCTTTCGGCGGGATCGGTTTGCCGGGGTCAGGGCTTCGGCGTGCCGCACTCGGGGCAGAACTTGCCGTCGTTCTGCGCTCCGCAGTTCGGGCAGGTCCACTCCGCGGACTCGGGCTTCGGCGTACCGCACTCGGGGCAGAACTTGCCACTGTTCTCCGAGCCGCACTCGGGGCAGAACCAGGTGCCTTCGCTCGCCGGGGCCGGGGCCGCGGCCGGCGCGGTTTCCGGGGCGGGCTCTTCCGCGGGCGCGGAATCATGCTTGCTGAAGATGGATTGCAGCTTGCCTGCGGCGGTGCCGCTGCCCGCCTCGACGCCGGACTGCGCTGCCGGCTCGGGCTCGGCCTGGACGGCAGGCGAGGGCTCGGTCGCGGCTGCCGCATGAACGGGCACGTAGGGATCGTCCGCGGGATCGACGATGCTGAGGCTCTCGTCGAAGATGAGGAGGTCGCTCACGCAGGCGTTCACGTCCATCCAGTTGCCCATCTCGCGACTCGAGCGGGTGAGGTACAGCTCGACGTACACCGGATCGTCCCGGTCATCCTTTAGCCCCGTAAGCTTCAGCGCCCGCCAGGCGTAGATGCTGTTGTCCTTTTCATCGACATTGCAGAGATCGAGGATCCACTCGTTGCCGTTGCTGAGCGTCACCTTCGTGACGTTCTTCTCGCCTTCCTCCAGCTTCTTCACGGCGGTGCCGTAGGTGGTGAGCTCCAGCTCCATCTCGATGTAGTTGCCGTTGCCGAAGTTGAACACGCCCTCGATCTTGGGCCCGTCGACCTTGGTGACGGTCATCGTCGCGGAAAGCACCGCGTTATCAACCTGCTTTGTCAGGTAGGGGAAATCATAGCACAGCAGGTATTGATAGTCCTCGCTCAGCAGCTTGGCGCCCGTGTACATGCCCTCGGTCCAGAAGCCGTCGAAGGTTTTGTAGTGCATTTCGCGCTTCACGCGGTCCACCTCGTTCAGTATGGCGGTGGACAGCGCTTCGCGGCGGGTATCCTCGGGCATCTTCCGATCCAGATAGGCCAGGGAAATGTCGATTTCCAGCTTGGCGTTCTTGCTGAACTCCTTGAGGGGGAGCAAGCCGTAGGCGTGGCAGTAATCCGGGTTGATATAGGCTGCGGCGCCATCCGAGCCGTCCAGCAGGATGCAGCTTTCGTCGTCGGTACGGTTGAGGAATTCCTCGAAGGAGGCGCTGTCGTGCCCGTAGTAGGAGTATTGAATGAGGTTTTCCGCGTCCGTGTAGCGGACGCTTCTTTCATCAAAGAAGGAAACGTGCTCGATCCCCTCCGGCCCGGGGAAGCAGAGGAAGACGGGTTCCCGGTAGGACTCGAATAAGTGAAAGACATATTGATCCATCAGCCGTACCTCTGGATAGGCTTCGGGATTGATCAGGCTCAGGTTGATGTACCTGTACTGGGGCAGCTCACGGATGACGATGCCCTCCGCGCAGGCGGCGGACAGCATCAACAGCACAAGTATCAGCGCGACGATTCTCTTCATTCTGCTTTCCCTCCCGATGTGATAGGATTCTGAGGATTCCTTTACCATTGTATTCCATTGGGCCCGGCATGTCAATACAAACGCGCGCGGGCGTTCCTCCGGCCGCCCAAACCGCTCGGATGCGCGAAAGAGCCAAGTTGCGGGCTTCCTGCGCGGGCATGACACGACGTGGGAACTGCCCGGCCGGGTGGTCGGGCAGTTCCGGGTTTATGGCAGCCGCCGGGGCGGCGCCGCGATCAGCCCGGCGCCTCCGCGAAGAAGGCGCCCGTGGCGTCGACGGCGTCGTACGGCAAATGCAGGTCCTCCTCGGTTCAGCCGAGCGCCTGGATGGCCTCGGCGATGTCCGCGCCGACCAGGCGTCCGCTGGTGAAGGCGTAGCCCATCGCGCCGCCGCCGTAGGTGACGTAGGCCTTGGTCTCGGAGAACAGCACGCCCATACTGTCGGTACCGACGGCGTACAGGCCCTCGATGGGCTGTTCGTCGTCCGCGCGCAGCACCTGGAACTTCTCATTGACGTTCAGGCCGCCGCAGGTGGAATAGCACCAGGAAGAGCCGACGATGCCGATGTACGGCGCGCCGGTCACGGGCTTCAGGTACTTGGGATCCTTGCCGAACTCGGCGTCCTCGCCCGCTTCGCAGGCGGCGTTGTAGGCTTCGACCGTCGCGGTCAGCGCGTCGGGATCGAGGCCCATCTTCTCGGCCAGCTCGGCCACGGTGTCGGCCTTGAACACGTAGCCCGCGTCGATGGCGGCCTGCAACACGGTGTCCGCCTGATCCATCGGCACGCCGGCGGGAATGCTGGTGCCGTAGCCCAGGTAGCTGGTGGAGGGGCCGTAGGGCACCTCGTCAAAGCCCTCGGTGATCAGCTTCTGGAGCTGGTCGTTGCCGTAGATGCTGTAGAAGTGCGGGCCGGAGATCCAGGGATTGAACATCGAGAGCGCCGTCTCGGCGGTAAAGCGCCTGGCGTCCTTGCCCACCGCGAGCGTGTCGGAGGAGATCGCCATGTTCAGCGGCAGATCGCCCTGGGACCACACCGCCGGGCGGCCGGTCGCCGTGCCCATCTGTCCCTCCACGGGAACCGTCTCGAAGCCGGGCAGGAAGCCGTCCACGCCGCCGACGTGCACCATGGGCGCGACGCTGATGTTGTAGGTGCCCGCGCCGTTCTGGATGGCGGCCTCGAGCATTTTGCCGTCGTTCTGGTGCTGGCCGAACAGCTTCCACTCGCCCTTCAGCGGGAAGTAGGTGTTCTCCAGGTACTTCTCTTCCATCTCGCCGCTGCCGGCAAAGCCGCCGGTCGCCAGCACGACCGCCTTGGCGTGGATGACGTACTCCTTGCCGTCCACCGTGCTGCGCGCCTTCGCGCCCACCACCTTGCCGTCCGCGACGATCAGGTCGTAGGCCTCGGTCTCGAGCATCCAGGCGCCGCCCAGCTTCTCGTAGTTGGCCATGCAGTCCGCGAAGAAGCCCTCGGTCAGCTTCTTGCCGCCGGCGATGGGCGTGTACGCGGCCCAGGTGTTGCCGGCAAAGCCGCTGGCGGGACTGAACTGGAAGCCGTACTGGGTCAGCCAGTCGTCGGTGTAGCCGCTCTCGTCCAGGAACAGGCGCACCATCTCGGGCTTGGCCTGCTGCTCGCCCGCGTCGTTGGTGGTGTACTCCAGCCACGCCTGGTAGAGCGCCTCCTTGTCGATCAGGTCGTCGCCCGCCTTCTTGGTGATGACTTCCTTCGTCACGGGGTCGGTCCACTCGGGGATCTCCGCCGCCACCTGGCTGGGCACGTTGATGGCCATGGGGCCGCTGGTCAGCACGGCGTTGCCGCCCCACTTGGCCGCCTTGTCGATGGCCAGCACGTTCAGTCCCTGCTCCGCGGAGCTGAGCGCCGCGGCCATGCCGGAGCCGCCCAGGCCCACGACCAGCACGTCGGCGGTGAGCTCCTCGGTCTCGTCCACCTTCGGGATCGAACGGTAGAACGCCTTCACGTCCTTCGCGTCGCCGCCGCCCGCGACGATGGCCTCCGCGAGCGCCGCCTCGACGGCCTGCCGCACGCCGTTGCTCGTCCCCGTCGCGCCGCACACGGCGTCCACGGAAACCGACTGGTACTCCAGCATGCGCGGGACCAGCTTGTCCACCACGGTCTGCACCATGGCCTTGGTGTCGGAGATGTTCTCCTGGTCTACTGCGATGGATTCGATGCGATCCTCGCTGACCTTCACGGTGACCGTCACCGGTTCGCTGATGCGGAAGCCGATGCCCTGTCCCGTGTATTCGCCGGGCTTCATGGCGACGGAGACCTCCTCCGTCACGCCGCGCGCCTGGTCGATGCAGTCCTGCGCCGCCAGGCAGATCGCCTTGCTGGTGAACGAAGCGCCGGTGACGCCGTCGATGTCGGCGCTCTGCGCTTCGAGGATCGCCGCGGGCAGCTGCTCGATCGCCACGCTGCCGACGCCGTCCGTCTCCGCGTCGCCCACGATCTGCACGTCGGTGATGCTGCCCTCGTCGAAAGTCATGGTGACGGTGACGTCGCCGCCGAAGCCCGCGGCCGTCGCTTTGTACGTGCCCGGCGCATACGCCGCCTCTGCCACGGCGAAGGTCGCCAGCAGGCAGAGCGTCAGTACCCAAACCAGTATCCTCTTGCCCATGATCATCCGTCCTTTCTTATATCATTGGCTGTGCGCCATGATCATCCGGTCGCGATTCCCGGCCCGTCAGTCGGGCAGCCAGCGCAGCACGTCGCGGATATGGGTGTCCCAGTAATCCCACTCGTGAATGCCCGGGAACTTCTCGTAAGTGATCTCGAAGCCGAGCGCCTGCGCCCGGTCGTGAAAGACCTCGTTCTGCTTGGCCTGATCCATACCATCGACAGTACCGGCATAGCCGCCGGCAGGACGGCAAGCGGGATCTTCTGGTTTTGCGCTTCTGCTCTTGTCGGAGGGAAAGACATCCGTCCGGGAGGATTGCTTCCGTCCAGCTACGTCGATATTTTACCACAATTGTTTAACGAAATCAATGCATTTCATAACATGAAGCCAGTATTTACCGCTGGCATAGTTGCGAAAACCGCCGCGTGGAGCGGCGGGGGAGCGTACTCAAGAATCCTGTTCGCTTTCGGGGACGAGCTTTTCCCTTGCCCAGAGGAAGAGCAGCTCCGACAGGCAGCGGAAGTCCGGCGCCGCGCCGCCCTTCATGTCGAGCCAGGCGACGGCAACCTGCCGGTCCAGGCCGCGCGCGCGATCCGCGAGTTCGTCCATGCGCCTGCAAAACACGCCCGTCTGCCGGTAGACGGACGCGCGGACGGCGAACGTCGCCGCCTTGCAGAGTCCGCGCAGAATGCCCTCGTCCCGGTCGTAGAGCATGTTGTGGACGCAGCCGTGGTAGACGCTGCAGGCGCCCGAGCGGATCGCGCGGTCCACGGCATCGGCGTCGACGCGCGCGAGGACTTCGTCCAGGCAGCCCAGGATCGGCGTCGTGTCATGGCAGAATTGGAACAGCTCCGAGGGCTCCCAGGCGAGCAGCTCGTCCTTCCCGCCGAGGAAGCCGCAGGCGAGCGACCGCTGCCCGATTGTATCGAGCATGGCGTCATACGCCGCGATGTCCTCCGGGGCGAGGCGATCCAGCACGACGACCATGTCGATGTCGCTGCCCTCTCTCGCTTCGCCCCTTGCGCAGCTTCCCTGCAGGCCGACGAACCAGACGCGATCCCCGAAGCGCGCCGTCAATACTTCCACGTAACGGCTTACCCATGCATTCACTTCAATCATATTGCTTTCTCACCGCCAGACAGTAGACGACGCCCACCGGCGCGGCCATGTTGTGTTCCGCGTTCGCGCGGTTGTATGCGCCGAAGAACGCCTCGGTGGCCTCTTCGGCGTCCATGTGTTCGTAAATCAGGAAGCCCGCCTCCGCGAGCAGCGCCTGCAGCTCGCCGCAGGAATACCGCGCCTTCATGCGCTCCCCGGCCGCCGCGGCGAGCTCGCGGTTGCGCCTGCTCTCCGCGCCGCCTTCCGATTGCGGGTAGTCGAAGCAGAGGGAAGAACCGTCGCGCCAGAGCGACGATATGCCCCGGATGAGGCCCGCGAATTCCCGCTTTGTGAGATAGTAGCTGATGCCGAGCAGGCTGCCGAAGGACGGACTGGCCGCGTCGAAGCCCGCCGCCGTCAGTTCCTCGCGCCATGCGGGGTGGGCCAGGTCGCAGCCGACGGCCTGAACGCGGCACGCGGGCGCGAGGTGACGCCGCGCGATGCGTCGCTGCCTGTCCGCGATCACCTCGAGCCGGTCCAGCTCAAATACCCGAAGGTCGGCGTCGGAAGCGCGCAGGGAGAACGTATCGTACCCGCAGGCGAACACCGCGATCTGCCTGCACCCGATGCGCACGGCGTTGTCGATGGCGCGCTCGCAGAACGCGCTCCGCGCCAGCACGGACGGCGCGAGCTGGCGCTCCACGATCCGGCGAAGCGCCTCCTCCGGCGATCCCCGGAAGTCCGGCGCGAAGTAGGCAATGCCCTCGGACATGTTCCTCGAAATCGCGGCGTACTCCTCCTCGTCCAGCATCTTCTCCGCGAGCGGGTCCGCAAAGACCCACGCAGTGCTGTTTCGGTAGTGGTATGCCCTTGCGAAGGCGCTGACGAGCGCGGTCATGTTCTCCATGTCCGAAACCTCCCTTTCCATGGCGTCGGATACTATATACACCCAACGGAGGAAAATTACAAGACTTGAAATTATGCCGCTTTTGTGGTAATGCAAAGCCTCCCGGGGCGGGGTTTTCTTTCACAACCGCCGGCGGGAGGCTTTGAGGCGCGCCGTTATTGGTTAATGTCATTCAGCCGGACGTCGCCGGAGGTGGTGTGGATGCGAAGGCTTCCGCTTCCGTCGCCGCAGGAGTAGGCCCCGCCGTCCCGCGCGAGGGCGACGGTATAGTCGAAGTCGCCGCTGGTGGTCTTGACCTCCGCCCGATAGCCCGGCTCGGAGGGCAGGCAGGCCGTGACGTCGCCCGAAGTTGCCTGGATCTCCAGCGCATCGAACGCCTCGAGGCGGACGCTGATCTTGCCGCTGGTGCTGCCGAGGCTGCCCTGCTGCGCGCCCTTGCCCTCCACGGCGATGTTGCCGGAGGTGGTGCCGACGGACAGCTCGTCCGCGGTGCCCAGCGTCGCCCGGATCTCGCCGGAGGTCGCGGAGACGCGCATGCTTCCCACGTCGGCCATGGCCGCGCGGATGTCGCCGGAGGTGGTGGACAGCTCCGCGCTGTCCGCCGCACCGGTCTGGCTGATCTCAATGCCGCCGGAGGTAGCCTTGGCGGACACGGACTTCGCATCCGCGAGCGCCGCGCGAATGTCGCCGGAGGAGCAGGAGAGCCGCACGCGATCGGAGGCGCCGGCCTGGCTGAGGTCGATGTCGCCGGAGGTCAGGTCAATCCGCACATCGCCCGCCGCCAGCGCCTGCGCTTTCACGTCGGCGGAGGTCGCGTCGATCCCGACGCTCTCCAGCACGACGCCCTCGGGCAGCGTGACCGTCAATGCCTTTTTCAGGCCGAAGAACGTGAAGAAGCCGGATTTGGCGTACCGGATGCGCAGCGTGTCGCCGTCCAGCCACCAGCGAAGCGCCGCGTCCCCGGAGATCTTCTTTGGGGCGCTCTCCGCGATCTCCACAGTGTCCTGCGGATGGTAGGCGATGCTCACGAAGCCCTCGGTCCAGTCGATGTCCAGGTTTTTCACCGCGCCGTTCAGCGAGGTCGGACCGGCGGTGTACCTGTCGGCGTCGGGGTAGCGAATGCCGGTCATGATGGTCTGGCCGAGCGTCATCACGCCGCAGGCGACCAGCGCGACGATGCACGCCGCGGCGGCGATTTTCAACAAAACCCTGCTCATTGTTTATCCCTCCCCTTCATGGCGACGCTGGCGACCAGCAGCGCGATTGCCGCGACGACCAGCACGCCCATGAGCATCGTAAAGCCAAAGCCCTTGCGGTGCAGGCTGATCACGTTCATCATGTTCCCGAACAGTATGCCGTCCACCGCCAGCACCAACAGCGCCTTGTTGTGGCCCGCGACCCACGGGCGGAGCGGCTTTGCCTTGATGGCAAACGGCAGGAAAACGACCGACAGCCCGAAGAGCGACGCCGAGGCGGCGACGAAGAACCACGTCCCGCGGGTGTACAGGCAGCACACCGCGAGCAGGATCACCAGGCTCGCGCAGAACGCGCAGAACGTCCAGAACAGCTTGTCCTCGGGGACCATCAGGGGGACGACGATCAGCGACGCCGCCACGAGCATCCCGGCGGCCACCACGAAGAACCAGTCCAGCGTCCGGCCGGAGACCAGGTTCACGATCAGGCTGGCCAGGATCGGGATCATGAACAGCGCGGCGATGACGCTGCCGACCGCGGCGGAGCGGCGCTTGAAGCGCCGGGCCTGGTTTTTGATGACCAGCGCCTTCTCCTCTTTCAATTCGTCCTCGGCCTCGCTGGCGCGGATCTGCTCCAGATACGCCGCGCACTCGGGGCACTCCTTCAGGTGCGCGTCGACCATATCGCGGCTGGCCTCGCTGCAGGCGTCGTCCACGTACAGCGGCAGCACGTCGCGGATGATTCCACACGGTGTATTCATACTTCATCCATCCTTTCCTTCAGTTTTGCGCGGGCGCGATGAAATGTGACCCGGGCCCAGTTTTCGGTCTTGCCGAAGATCTGCCCGACCTGCCGGAAGGACAATTCCCCGAACACCCGCAGCTCGAAGACCTCGCGGTAGGGCTCCTCCAGCGCGTGGAGCGCCAGGTGGACGCGGAAGGAGTCTTCCCGTTCGACGGACGCCTGCTCGACGCCCTTTTCCCGCGATACGGCGTCCTCGGGCATCGTACCGAACCTGCCCTGCCTGCGCTTTTCGTCGTTGAAGAGGTTCCTGGCGATCGCGCAGAGCCACGTGACCTCGTCGGATTCGCCGCGGAAGCCGTTCAGCTTCGAGAACGCGCGAAAGAAGGTTTCCTGCGTGATTTCCTCCGCCAGGTGACGATCGCCGGCGATCGTCATGGCGTAGGAGAACACCCGCATGTAATACGCCTCGTACAGCTTTTCGCATGCCTCGTTGTTCACAGTTCATCACCCCCTTTCCTGAAAACCGTCGGTTAGACGGAGAAGCACCGCTTTCGTTACGGCTTCTTTTTGATTTAACATTGAAATTTGCGCGGGCCCGTCCGACTTGCCCGCCGCCGCTATGGCAAAACAAAAGGCGCAGGCGCATCCGCGGGAGCGCTCCCGCGGATGCGCGCCTGCGCTGCGCCGGAATCCCAGGAAGAGCATGCCGCGACCCGATCGCTCGGCCTTGTCGGGGAAGAGGCGATCAGAGGAACGCTTCGATGATCGCCGCCACGCCGTCCTCGTCGTTGCCCGTCGTGACGATGTCCGCCGCGCGGCGGATCTCCTCCACGGCGTTGCCCATCGCCACGCCCACGCCGGCGCTGCGGATCATGCTCAGATCGTTGAGGCCGTCCCCGAACGCCATGACCTGTTCGCGGGGGATATGCAGATGCCCGGCCAGCGCGAGCAGCGCGGCGCCCTTGTTGGCGTCCTCGCGGTTGATTTCAACGTTGCGGGGCACGGAGGAGGAGACGGCGAGCCCGTCGAAGGGCAGATTGCGGAGGAGGTATGCCTGCGTCGCGTCGTCCGTGCAGAAGGCCTGGATCTTCTGAATCGCCCTGCCCTGTTCGCGCAGGAAGGCCTTCAGCTCCGGGACGGGCGTTCGGATCGAGCGCATGTAGTCCACGACGATGGGGTTCGGCGCATACCGGTCGATCTGCGCCCACATCGATTCGCTTATCCAGCCGCGGCCGTCCATGTAGCAGTCGTAGATGACGGGCTGGCCGTCGAGCCAGGACATGATGGCCACGGCCCGTTCGACGGGGATCTCGGCGCGGTAGAGCACGGCGTCGTTGCAGACGTCGTACACCGAAGCGCCGTTTGAGAGGATGGCGTATTTCAGGCAGGGGAGATCCAGGATCGCCTTCGGAAGGCCGCGGAAGATCCTTCCCGTGGCCGGTACGATGAAGATGCCGCGGTCTGCGGCGGCCCGGAGCGCGGCGGCGTTTCGCTCGGACAGTCGCTTGTCCGTCGTCAGCAGCGTGCCGTCCAAGTCCAGCGCGATGATTGCGGGTCTGTTCATTGATTTCAACTCCTGCCTGCGTCCGTGTGCTGCGGTCACAGCCCCATCTTGCCCATGATGCCCTCCGCGGTCACGCCGGGATGCGTCACGTAGAGGCGGGCGATTTGCTCCACCAGCGCGACGTCCCAGCCGCGCCTCGTGGCGATCTCCATGGCGGGGCGTCCCTTTTGCGTCTCGCGCATGACGGCTTCGATCTGCGATTTCAGGTCGGCGCCGAAGCCCGAACGCGGCGGCTTGCCCCGGTGCTGGATGTCGATGCGCGTCACGTCGATCCTTTCGCCCTCGACGGCGAGCAATGCCAGCGTAATCGCCTGATTGAAGCGCCGCGGGCCGCAGCTTCCGGGATTGAGCAGGAGCGTGTGTTCCCGCCGCGCCGTTTCATAGCGATGGCTGTGGCCGTAGACGACGAGGTCGTAGGGCGTCAGGTCGGCGGGCAGGTCGCCCTTCCTGTGCGCCATGAACACCCGCAGTCCGCCGAGCGCGAAGTCCAGCGACAGGGGGATGTCCTCGGCCCACTCCCTGTCGTTGTTCCCGCGCACGACGTACACCGGTGCGATGTGCTGCAGCGTTATGAGGATTCCCCGGTTGTTTATGTCGCCGCCGTGGAGGATGGCGTCGGAGCCGGCGAGGGCATCCAGGACCTCCTGCCGAAGCAGCCCGTGGGTATCTGAAAGCACGCCGATTTTCATTGCGATTCCTCCATCAGGACGCGCCGGAATGTCGCGTAGTTTGCGTTGTCGCGCTGGCGCTTGATCGCGAACACGACGCGGCGGAAAAAACAGGCGTATTCGCGCTCGAGCAGCAAGTGCCGGAAGCATCCGGCGACCATGTCGGTGGGATTGTTGAACGCGCCGCAGCCGAACGCGCCCAGCACGAGGCAGTCGGCGCCGTTGGCGATCGCCACCTCGAGGATGTTCCTGATCCTGCGGCCGACCGCGTTTTCGAGTTTCTCGCGGGGAATCGGGTTCCTGCGATCCGGGTTGACGTACGGCGCGGCGCACGTCAGCACGTCGAGCTGAAAGGGGCTGTCCAGCGGCAGGGGGAGGTCGTCGTCCGTCTTAAAGACCGTCACTCCCGGCAGGTAGATCACGGCGTCCGTGCCCAGGTCGCCGGTGTTCTTCGCGTTATATTTATAGTAGTTTTTCATCAGGTACGGCAGCGTCAGCCCCTCGTAGAGGTTGCTGCTGCGGCACAGGCACTCCTCCTGCGCCATGGCCCCGCGCGTTACCCCGCCGCCGGGCGAATAGGCGTTGGCGAAGTTCAGCGCGGCGACCCTGCCCTCGCCCATGAGCCCCTGCGCGCAGCGGAAGGTCGTGTCCTCGACGACGTCCACGGCCGGGCGCATGCTCTTTCGGACGGGCATCACGGCTTCGAAGCCGGGGAGGAACAGCCGCGTCCCGGTCTGCATGGCGAGCGTTGCCCGTTGCAGCGCGCGGTCCTCCCGGACCTGGCGGCGGGTGTCCCTGAAAGACTCGATGAGCGCGAATCGATCCATGCTGTCCTCCTGCGGCGGGTTCCGGATTGCCTGTTGAACCGCGAAGGGGGAATGGTGATCCGCCCCGGTGCGGTCAGTCAACATTCTACCATATCCCGGCCCTGCGGGCAACCGTTTTTCGCGCGCTTCGCCGGACTACATTTTCAAATGCATCGCCCGCCTGCGCCGGCGTCGAGGGAAGATACATTTCCGCAAAGCGCGACGGTATCGTTGACAATCGCGTGAAAATGCCATCCGGCGCGCAAAGGGCCCGCGCCGGATGAGGCGCGGGCCCTGTTCGTCGGTGGGGTCGAAGGGGAGGGGAGAGGGCGCTTCCGCGTGCTGCGAACGGAAACCGGCGGTTACTTGCGGGGCATGTCCGGCGCTATTTGCGGGGGAAGGTCATCCTTCAGCATCGCGTAGACGTGGGTGTCCTTCCAGATCGGCGCGCCGCCCGCATCCCTGCGAAACCAGAGGTTCTGCCGGAAGTGTGCCTCGCGCCTCATGCCGACCTTCTCCAGCAGCCTCCACGAGCAAACGTTCCGCGGGTCGCACTCCGCGAATACCCTGTGCGCACCGTCGCGGAACGCGCGCTCGATGACCGCGGAAAGCGCTTCGCCCGCATAGCCGCGCCCGCGGTAGTCCCGGTTGACGATGTAGCCGACCTCCCGCGCCGCGAAGTCCCGGACGCCGCAGTAGATGTTCCCAATCACCTTGCCGGTGTCCGCGAGCTCGACGGCATGGAATTCTGCCGACCCGACGCGGTATTTCAGGTGCTCCCTGCCGTTTTCGTAGGTAATCCCGGGATAGCCCTCAAATTCATCGTCCCTCAACTGCGCAAGGAATTCATACAGGTCGTCGTAGTCCGCCTCCCTGAACGGCCGCAGGAGCAGCCGCCGCGTCCGGATCTCTGCCATAATGTCGCCCCTTGTCCGTTCCGGCAATGCCGACGCTCTCATTTCCCGCGGGAATCCGTGCGATCGGAACTCGCGTCGAGCTTCAAAAACCTGGCCGCGTTCATCTGCTCGTTCGTCAAATACGCGCCGTCCAGGAAGAGCGCATACGTCGTGATGGGCGTGGGCGCGTTCTGCGCCGCCTCCCTGCTGTCAATGTGGATGGCCCGGAACGGTATGCCGCGCTCCCTGGCGGTCTGTTCCACGATCGGCACGTACCTGGCGTTGAACGGGCACTGATTCGTGTAGTACAGCACGTAGCCGCTCCCGTCCGCACGGGGGTGCCTTGCGCACGCCCTGAACCTCGGCGGTTTGGCGGCGGGAGAAAACGGCAGGAACCAGAGCTGGATGCCGTTGTCCGCCTCGTCGCACACGGTAAAGCCCTTGTGCTTCAGGAACCCGGGATCGGCGAGAAACGGCTTTTTCTTCGCCGCGCCGAGTATGCACAGCCCTTTTTTGCCCTTCGCGCGGCTGTCCTCAATGCACGCGCCGAGCAGGTCATCGGCGTATCCATGCCCCTTGAGGGAACCTGAAACCCACAGGCAGTCGATGTACATATACCCCTCGGCCTCGATCGGGTTCCAGGCGTTTTCCGCCGGGATGTATTCAATGAAGCACTTCCCGCGCTCGACGCTCTTCAGGAACACCAGGCCGTCGTCAAAGCGCTCCGCCAGCCAGGCCTTCTTGGAAGAAACCTGGACATCCCTGTTGTTGGAAATGGCGCAGCAGATGTGCTCCTTCTCCAGGTTATCCCGTGTGACCCTGATGTACTCCATTTCAATTCCCTCCATTAATCCCTGTACGCACTTCGGGCTCCGGGAACATATCCGCCGAATTGGAGCCTTTGCGTGTTTGCGGGAACGTGTCGTCTATCGTTTGAGTGCACTGGTGTCATCGAAGCGTGATTATTCGTAGATATAAAACCTGTTTTCCGGATCGGCTTTTGCTTTATACATGGCGATGTCAGCTTTTTTGAAAAGCTCGGAGTAATTATTCTCGTGGCCGTTGTAAGCGGCGATTCCAATGCTGATGCTTACCGCTTTCTCATTGTTTGGCAACGAAACGCTCTTTGAAACTCCTTCAACAAGGTCTTCTGCCGTTTTGCGGGCGCTGTCCAAATCATTCGTATTTTTGATAAATACGATGAACTCATCTCCTCCAAAGCGTCCGACGATCTCATGATTTGTAAATCTTCTGCCAAGGAAACCGCCAAGCTGAACAATGACATCATCGCCGACATCGTGGCCATATATATCATTGATGGATTTGAAACGGTCAACATCCAATACGAACAAAAGGCCCTTGTCAGTTGAGTGATCTTCCAGGAATTCATTGATTTCCCGGGTCAAAGAACCTTTGTTTCTCAAACCTGTCATTTCATCCGTGTCTCGTTGAATGCGGATTTTTCGAGTCAGGGTGAATTCTCTTATACGGAGAGAATATGCGATAACATTCAGAAAGCAGCCAATAAGCGTAAACGTGACAGCATTGACGAAATCAATTCGCCATACGTCTATTGGCTTTACATCATGCATCCAGATCAGGAAAACGGCAGAGGCAACGCTCAACTCAATGGTCATGAAATAGGGTTTATCAATCATAAACATTGGTGTAAGCACCAAAAGAACGATGAAGGTTGTTGCGTTGTTTTCAGGCTTATTCAGGTTGATGAAGCATGCGAACAGGAATAAGAACGACATGGATATATAGATCAAGAACTGCGCAAAGATGGAGTCTTTCTTCAAGATGAAAAAACAGACGATTGCGCAGACAGAATAGAGGAAACCTGTCAGATAGAACCATCTGTTTGTTTCCATCATACTGTATCGCAGGGATGCAAAATACAGAAGGCAGAATACGGCAGCCATCAGAAAATGAAGGATCTTCCATACCTCAAAATTTGAGATATAGGCGTCTTTCTTTACTGCGTTGTATTCATCCTTTTCAATTCCGCAGTAGAAGTAATAATTCCGTATGGTTTTCGAAACATTCATAAACCTCACCCTACTCATCGAAGAAATAAACAACGGTTCTCTGAAATCTGGTTTTGTCCGTAAAATCATAGTCACAACCCGACCCGAGTCAACGCAACGACTGATTCTACGTGGCACGAGACGTTCAGAAGGATGTCCGAGCTCCCTGCCCGTCCATGGAAACATCTCCGAAGGAAGTTTGTTATAGAATCATTATAACGCCGGTCAGGGGAACATGTCCATAATTCTGATGTTATAAAACGGTTACGGCCATATCCAGGGGAACATATCTTGTTTTTTTAGCCAAATTAATCAAACTGCATTTTACGCTGTATTGGTGTAATCAGTTCAGCCTGAATCAGTTTTTTCTTCTTGCGTTATGCCCTATGCCGCGATATAATAAAAAAAGGTAAACGTATTTGAACAGGCTGGTGAGGACGCTGGGAGCTATGAGTCCTTCGGATATAAGGAGGAGGGTATCACCGAATCAGATCTGGAAGAGGTTCAGAGGGTGCTCTCGGGCGATTCATTCACGGAGCTAAACGTCAATTATACTTCCCAATATGGCCTGTGCGGTACGGCCTGGGTTCCCCTTCGCGACAGCGCCGGGAAGGCCGTAGCCATTTGGGTGTGGATTACTCCATGCCTGGAATCCTTCGGATGATATTGATGTTTGCCCTGGCTGTGACCGCGGGTGTTGTGACCATGACGGCGCTGGGTGGTTTCGTATACTTCCGAAACATCAAAAAGAACATCATACGTCCCATTGAGCTTCTGAATCACGCCTCCGGCGAGCTGGTTGACAACATCGAGAAGGACGTGACCTTCGATGTGGATATCCACACCGGCGACGAGCTGGAAGCCTTGGCGGACGCTTCAGGTACAACAGACTGGGATGTGAAGGCCCATGAAACAAGGCTCCATGAAGGTGATCCATGCCAATGAAATGGTGATGGAGGTCTTTGAGGTCACGGGATTCGCGGATATTCTGACGATAGAATAACCGAAAGAGACTGTATTTCGCAAAACGAGGAGGAATAATGCGATGAAGAAACGGATGGCATTACTGATGACGGTGATTATGGCGCTGACCGGTTTCTCGGGATTCGTTCTCGCGGAATCAGCGGAGGTTGAAGCATTTTCGCTGTGGAACGCGGACGCCCCGGCGCTGAACGCGCTGGTCGAATACGTGGAAGCGGTGACGGACGAAGCCTCGCCCGACTACATCCCGCCGGTGGACCGCATCGCCACCTTCGACATGGACGGCACGCTGATGGCCGAGCTGGCTCCGACCTACCTTGAGGTGATGCTGCTAACCGAGCGCATCCTCGCCGACCCGACCTATGAGCCGGACGCGGAGATGCTGGAATTCGGCCGCATGACGCGCGACCACGCGCTGGACAAGTCCTTCCCGGACGATTACGACTATGAGTTCTCCTATCACCAGGCCAAGGCCTTCGCGGGAATGACGCTTCAGGAGTACGTCGATTTCATTACGCGCCTTCTGGTGCACGAGGCGGACGGCTTCGAGGGCATGACCTATGCGGATGCCTACTACCTGCCGATGGTCGAAGTCATCGATTATCTCCAGGACAACGGCTTCAAGTGCTATGTCGTTTCCGGTAGCGACCGCTTCATCGTTCGCACATTCATCGAGGGCGCGTTCGACATCCCCGCCGAGCGCATCATCGGCTCCGACACCGCGCTTGAGGCGAGGAACCAAGGCGACACAGACGGCATCAAGTACGTGTTTACCGGTGAGGACGAACTGGTGCGCACGGACAGATTCATCATCAAGGACCTCAAGACGAACAAGGTCTTACAGATCGCGCAGGAGATCGGCCGCCAGCCGGTGCTCTCCTTCGGCAACAGCTCCGGCGACGTGAGCATGCACAACTATGCCCTGTACAACAACCGTTACCGCAGCGCGGCGTTCCAGCTGATTGCGGACAACGACGTGCAGGACTATGGCAATCCCGCCAAGGGGCAGGAACTGCGGGAGAAGTGGGAGGCCATGGGCTTTACCGTGATCTCTATGGCGGACGACTGGAAGACCATCTATGGCGAGGATGTCGTCAAGACCGGCGAGTTCCACTGGCTTGAGGACTACGTGGATGAAAGCAACGCCACGGACGACTATACCCTTGAACAGGTCGTCGTGCTGAGCCGCCACAATATTCGATCCCCGTTGTCGGGCAGCGGCTCGCTGTTGGGCGACATCACATCCCACAAGTGGTTTGAGTGGACGAGCAATCCCAGCGAGCTGTCCCTGCGCGGCGCGATGCTGGAGACCCTGATGGGACAGTATTTCCGGCTGTGGCTGGAGGACGAAGGACTGTTCCCGGAGAACTACCGGCCCGAGGATGGTGCGGTGCGATTTTACGCCAACGCGAAACAGCGCACGCTTGCCACGTCCCGCTACTTCTCGGCGGGGCTGCTCCCCGTTGCGGTCGTGCCGGTGGAGAGCCATGCGGAATACGACACCATGGACCCGACCTTCACTCCTGCGCTGACGTTCCTCACAGATGAATACGCGCAGGATATCATCGCTCAGATTGCCGAAACGGGCGGTGTAGCCGGGCTGGAAGGCATCCATGCCGGGCTGCTGGACGCTATTGAGCTGTTGATGGACGTGACAGACATGGACGAAAGCGAAGCCTATCAGTCCGGTCAGTTCGGCGACCTGCTGGCGGATGATACGACTATCAAGCTGGAAGCCGGCAAGGAACCGGCAATGACCGGCCCGATCAAGACCGCGACGTCGGTGGCGGATGCCCTCACCTTCCAATACTACGAGATGGCCGACGACAATGCGGCCGCCTTCGGCCACGATTTGACACGGGAGGATTGGCTGAAGATCCACAGCATCGTGGACACCTATACCGGGATGCTGTTTGAAGCGTCGCTGGTTTCGGTGAACGTGGCGCATCCGCTGCTTCAGGAAATACGCGCCGAACTGACAGCCGAGGGCAGGAAGTTCAGCTTCCTGTGCGGACACGATTCCAACGTCGCAAGCGTGCTGTCCGCCTTGGGCGTGGAGGAATATGAGCTGCCCGACACCGTGGAGCCCAGGACGCCCATCGGTGTGAAGCTCGTGTTCGAGACTTGGTCGTCGGAGGACGACGAATCTTATGCCAGAGTGCGATTGGTTTACCAGAGCACCGAACAGCTGCGTGGGTTGACCCCGCTGTCGCTTGACAATCCCCCTGTGTCCTTCGACATCGACATTCCCGGCCTGGAGCGGAACGCGGACGGCTATTATCGCCTGGACGACTTGCTGGGGGTTTTCCAGCACGCCATCGATGCCTATGACACGCTAATAGAAACGTATAGCGGCGAGGATACTGAAATGGATACCGCGGCGTAAGGGATATTAATGCAAAGCTGACGCATGTGAAGGAGGCTTCCCCATAATCCACGTTGACGACGCCCTCTGGCTACTGCTGCTACGACGGACAGTTTGGCTTTATTCGCACAGAATACCTCAACGCCGATATCGCACCATGGTCTGACGGGACCTTCTATGTGACCAACTGCAATGAATACATTTCCCTGCGCAGGATGCCCATGAAGGGCGCCGACGCGCTGGCTCGGATCCCCTTGGGCGCGACGCTGGAGGCCATATACTACCACGACGGCGGCGATACGTCCGGCCAATACGTCTACGTGAAATACAACGGGAAGTACGGCTTCGTGCTCTGGGATTACTTGGCCGCAGAGTGGCACGAGGGCGGCCAGTGAGAATTCTAAAGGAGCAGTCCCAACCCCCGGGCTGCTCCTTCAAGTCGTTGAAAACCGCAGTTTTTCAACGATTTAAGCTTTTTCGTCATGAAATGGGCCGAATCGCTCGTTCGTCATAGGGATAGTTTGGGGATAGCTTCGGGTAAAGTCGTCGGGCTTTCTCAGCTCCGCGTCCAGGCATGTCGCGTCGTGAGAGAGAATGGCTGTCACCTCCGCCGGGGCGATCAGGGGGCGGTCCCCTTCCGTAAAGCGGACCAGAAACCTGTTGCGCATGTGCTCGAAGGCCTCCGGGTGCTGAATCGGATTGCATATCGTTGGCGCCGAGGGGATGACGGCCAACATCACCATCTGATTGAGGTCCAGGTCGGCAACGGGCTTGTCGAAATAGAAGCGCGCCGCTTCGGCTATGCCATAGACGCCGTTGCCGAAATAAATGACGTTGACATACATCTCCAGAGCTTTCCCGATTATGAATTTCTGCAATAGAGTTTGAAGCGTCTCGGATAGATCCGCGTTCATCACGCTGCCGTACATTTGTAGCGCGTCCTCGTTTCCGAGCAATGTCGCCGCTGCGTCCGCCGTGCCCGAACCCAGATTCTCGATCAGCGGTTTTTCAGCCCAATACATCAGATGCACACGATTGCCACCCTCATGAAGCCTTGCCGCGGTGCGATAGATACAAAGCGCGAGCCATTGCTCGACGAGCTTCGATTTCGCTTCAAGTTCGGTGGACGCCGCCGTCTGCGCCTCGAAATACGCCCGTACCGCGTCGGCAGTGGCATCATCCATGGCGCTGCGCATATCGGCCAGGGCCGAAATGATCCCATCCATGTATCTTTGACCGCCGACAAGGGATTTGAATGCCTGCGTTTCATTGCTGGGAATGCCGATGATAAATTCGACGTCCGAAGCGGCTCCGTCCCGAAGGGCCTGATAAACGTCCACAGGAATCAGCTTTCCGTCGCAGGTTGGCGCGCACATATTCTGCCAGAGCCTCTGCGCCGCGTCCTTCAGTGTTTCCGTGTCCAGCTGCAAAAGCTCCGCCATCGTCATCGTCTGCGTTTCCTTCAGCAGATCCTTTGCCAGGGTTCTTGAGGCCTCCGGCGTGTTGTAGGCGGATACCGGGCTGCCATTGAACACGAAGGCCCTCTGGAACAGACCCTTCGCCTGCCCGCTGGCCGCGAGCAGCAGTATGGAGGTCGCGCCGGACTCAAAGCCGAGCACCGTAATCCTGTCGGGATCGCCTCCGAAGGCCGCGATGTTCTCCTTGATCCATTTCAATGCCGCGATCTGGTCGTACAACCCGAGGTTTGTGGTATCCGGGCGTGTATCCCCGCCGGGAATTTCCGAAAAGTCGATAAAGCCAAAAATGCCAAGGCGATAATTGAAGCTGACGAACACGATGTCCGGATGACTGGCAGTAAAGTCGCCGCCGTACATCAGCGGATCGACAGAGCCTCCGCAGGTAAAATCGCCGCTGTGGAACAACACGAGGACTGGCTTTTGGGATTCCGTCTTATCTATGCCGACGCCGATATTCAGGGTCAGGCAGTCCTCGCTCTGCCGGTGATGTTTGATGATCGAACCCTTGTACTCGACCTGTATGGCCGATGCGCCGAAATTCTTTGCCTCAAATACGGCCTCCGACGCGGGCAGCGGTTCGGGCGCCTTCCACCGAAGGTTATCCACCGGCGGCTTTGCGTAGGGGATCCCCAGATAGCACACGGTCTTTTTGTATTTCTCTCCAACAAAGACGCCGGTCCTCGTCTTTCGGCGCAGTCGGCGTCGTATTCGCCGAGAACGCGCTGATTCTGCCTGTTCGCTTCCTCAATGTTCTTCTCCTTCAAATCAAATACATAGCCTTCGCTTCCATCTCCGTAGAGCTTGCGAATCTTGCGGACCCGGTATCCGCGGATGAGCAGATTCACCACAAAGCCGAGAATGGGCAGACCCACGACAAACGCGAACTCCTCCTGCACGTATTCCAGCATGGACACGCCCATCCAGCGGGTCGAAACATACTGGGCGGTCAGAAAGACGAGCAGTAGGGTACCCCTGCTGGCTGTCGCCGCGGTGCTGACGCAACTCGACTTCAACGTGCTCTGGCGCTACTTCTCATGGAGCAATCAGACGCTTGCGATGATCTCCCTGTGGGTCGCTACGGCGTATCTGTTGAAAACGCACGACAACAAGCGGGTGAGCCTCGTGACAGCCCTGCCCGCCACGTTCATGTCAGCCGTTTCCATGACCTACATACTCATGGCCAAGGAGGGTTTCAGGTTAAGCGCGGGTATTGCCTATCCGGTGGGAACTGTGTTCGCCGCGGCGCTGTTCGGCGTGTATACCAACATTTTTATTAACCTCCCCAGGGAAGCAGTTTTTGATACCTACGCTCTCAAACAGGATCTACAGGATGAAATCAAATCCATGGAGTGAAGATTCAATGATTGATGCGGTTTGATTCCGACGCACAAAGAGAAAAGATAAGATATCACTGCTTTGCCATATTGGAGCTCAAAAATAAACATACATCACCGCTGTATTATTCCGCTCACGTCCAGACCGGTTTCCCGGCTGCAGCGTTCCAAAATGTCTGCACGGCTGATTTCCTCATCGGTTATCTCACCCACGCGATCCAACAGGCGCTCTATTTGAACTTCATTGGAATTGTAAAGCGATTTCATGGTCAGCGCCGTCGCCGCATAACACGCGCTTGTGTAAAACGCCGTATTCCATCCATGCTGATAGCCGATCTGACGTTCTTCTTCAAGATCAGCTGGCGAGATCCCCGTTCGCCGCATGCGCTCGGCGGCTTTTCTGTCAGCTCTTGTTTTGGTTATGGGTTTGGACAGTGTATCCGCATTGCTGACGTCCACGCCGGTCTTTTCCTTTGCTTTACCGACAATAGTCTGCAACGAGTGTTCTTCTCCCAGGACGGAGGCCAGCCGTTCAAGGAACCGCATGATTTCATCATCGGATAGACTAAGCGCTTCATGTACCGCGATGGCTGTGGAGGCGTAAAAGAATGTCATCCGAAAGTCGATCATGTCCCGTTTGCCCTGTTCAACGGATTCATCATAGACCTTTTTCAGTTCCTGCCAGGTAATGCCCTGCTGGGCGAGAGACGCATACGCGGCCTGCTGTTTTTCCACTTTCCTGATGATGCTGCCTGCACGCATGCTCTGTGGATCAAGGAAATGGGAAACCGGGGATCGATTCATTTCCTGGGCCATGATTTCTAAGGCTAGTCCAAACGGCTCGTAGGCATTATGACAGATTCCTTCGGGAACGCGGAAAGCTGCCTGTCGAGGGAAGCAAGAAGCAGCTGATCGAGGAGATATATGCCGTTATCGAGGAAAGGGACATATGGATACCCTATGGGGAAGTATATCGCGTTTTGTGTAAGCAGATAGCACGATGGAATCGGCAGGAAGAAGCGTCGGTTAATACTTCGCCCATGGAGTCCATGGCATCCACGGAGACCATTTTCCAGGGAGACCTTGAAGAATAGATTGAATTGGGTAACAAGCATCTCACAGCGAGGTGCTTTTTTTGCACAGAAATGGAGGACAGGATAATGAAGAACCCATTCGCCGGGCTGTTCCGGGCCCGAGATAAGCCCAGAGACGTCGTCAGCGCCGCGACGACGTTCTCCTTCGGCGGCAGCAGCGCGGGGAAATCGGTCACGCCGAGAAACGCCATTCAGGTGTAAGTGGTATATGCCTGTGTGCGGGTCATCGCGGAGACCATCGCCAGCCTTCCCTTTGCCGTTTTCCAGGAGACGGATGAAGGCTCCGTCAAGGCCATGGACCATCCGCTGTATCGAATCATCCATGACGAGCCGAACAGCGAGATGAAATCCTTCATCTGGCGGGAAGCGATGCTGACCCACCTGCTGCTGTGGGGCAATTCCTACAGTCGGATCATCCGCAGCGGACGCGGGAAGATCATCGGCCTATACCCGCTGCTGCCAGATCACATGGAAGTAGACCGGGATGACAAGACTGGAAGGCTGACCTACACCTACTCCACGACAAAGGGCGAAACGGTGCGGCTCCGCCCGGAGGACGTGCTGCACATCCCCGGGCTCGGCCTCGACGGCATCATGGGCTACAGCCCAATTGCCATCGAGAAAAATGCCATCGGCCTCGGGATCGCTGCGGAGGAGTATTCATCTTGCTTGTGTTGGACGCGCCGTATACCGAACGGTACGTACGGTGCGGTGAGAGGACGGGGGTTAATCACCCCCTCCTACTCGATTTTTTTGGTTCTCGCGCACTGCTGCCCACGTTTGCCCCTGTCGCGGCCTGACTGAGAGGTGGGCCATTGGGTCGATGAAGGTGGTAAAGGCGGGGACAGCGGCAAACGTGGGGCAGACGTGGGGAAACCGTTATTCTCCCGACATTTTGCCCAAAACATCCAACCTGTAGCCTATCCAAGTTGTAGCCCCAACCTGACGGCCCAAAACAACCAACCTGTAGCACATCCATTCTGTAGCTCCGACCTGAACGCCCCAAACATCCATCCTGTAGCCCATGAATATTAAGAAAGCATTACTGTAGCCTCGCGGAGAAAAAGAAAGTAGGCTAAATGAACAGTTCGGGGTGCCCGGTCGAAAAACTGGCCCCTATCAACACGCAAAAGCGCCCGAAAACAGGGCGTTTTGAGCGTTTTTCGGCTATTTCAGCGACATCAAAGCCACCGTCTCAACGTGCCCCGTCCAGGGGAACATGTCCACGGGGGCGGCGTATTGGAAGCGGTAGCCGGTGGCGGTGAGACGCCTGACGTCGCGGGCGAGGGTGGAGGGGTTGCAGGATACGTAGGACACCACGGGGATCCGCGCCTCGGCGACGGCGTTGAGCAGCGCTTCGTCGGCGCCCTTGCGGGGCGGGTCGAGCACGACGGCGTCGAAGCGCTCGCCCCGGCGGAGCAGGCGGGGGATCTCGCGGGCGGCGTCGGCGCAGATGAAGCGTACCCTGTCCGCCATGCCGTTCGCTTCGGCGTTCCGGCGGGCGTTCTCGATGGCGGGGGCGACGATCTCCACGCCCACGGCGCGCCCTGCGTACCGCGCGGCGGCGAGGGTGATGGTGCCCGCCCCGCAGTAGGCGTCCAACACGTTGAGGCCGCAGCCCTCGCGGATGCCCGCCGCCTCGAGCGCGAGCTCGTACAGCCGCTCGGCCTGCGGCGGGTTCACCTGGAAGAAGGCCTGGGGCGAGAGCTCGAAGCGAAGGCCCAGCAGCTCGTCCTCAAGCGTCGCGCGACCGCCTACGAGCGCGCAGCGACCGTCCAGCGCGTGGGCGGGGCGCGGATTGAGCCGGCAATAATAAAACGATTCCAGCGACGGCAGCGCTTCCCGGAGCTTCGGCCACAGCGCGGCAAGCCCGGCGGGGAGTGGCACATCGCCGCTGAGCGCGAGCATCATCGCGCCTCTGCGGTTGACGCGCGTGATCAGGAAGCGCAGACGGTCGGCGCCCACGAGGCCGTCGAGGTGTTTGCCGAACCACCGAAGCGCGGCGATGCTCTCCGGCTTCTGGAGCAGGCAGTCCTCCAACGGGACGACCGCGCGGCTGCCTCGCGCAAAGGCGCCGATCACGATATGCCCGTCCCGGCGGGCGATGGGGTATTCCGCCTTGTTGCGGGTGCGTTCCGGGTCGACGCAGCCCGCCACGGGCCGCACCTCGGGTTGCGGCACTCCGCCGATGCGCTGGAGCTGGTCGAATACCATCTGCCGCTTCAGCTCCAGCGTGCGCTCGTAGCGCATATGCCGCGCGGTACAGCCGCCGCAGACGCCCGCATGGGGGCAGAAAGGCGCGCGCCGGTCGGGGGAGGGTTCCAAAACGTCGACAAGAGACGCCTCGCAGAAGCGTCCCCCGTCGCGCGTAATCTCGATGTTCACACGTTCGCCGGGCAGGGCATGGGGCACGAACACTGCGCGACCGTCGGCCAGCCTGCCGACGCCCTGCATCTCCGAGCCAATGCCGTGAATCAAGACCGTTTCCATCATGCTGTCGCAGCGGCGGCGATCCGCGCCGGGCCCGTCGCGCCGGAGCGGGCGGTCGATATGGCGATACGCTTCATAGGATCAATCCTCTGCCGCGGGATGCGTCAAAAGCCCTGCTCCAGCAGGTACAGGCGCGCTTCCTCCGCCTCGGAGTCCAGCGCGCGGATCTCGATGTCCTCGCCGGAATCGCTGGCGGAGGCCTTGCGATCCGCCATGAAACCCGCCTGCCGCAGCAGATCCTCGATCTGCTGGGCCTGCTTTTCGCCGCGCGCAATGTAGATCACGCGCCACAGACCGGCACGACCAGGCTTCATCGCAGACACCTCCCTCGGAGCATGAACAGTGCATACATATAGAATATACACAACCATTATACATCCACACCGGCGGCAAGTCAATGCAAAAACCCCTGAAAACACGTGTTTTTCGAGAAATCCGGGTTAGAAAGCGGGGGAGAATGCCGATAGAATATCGAACGAGCAGGGAGAAATGCACGATCCGACGCAGTCGAGATGGCATCAAAGGCATAAATAAGGGGGCTGCCGCACTTTTGTGCGGCAGCCCCCTTACGTTGCATGTGATCGAACGGGATCAGCCGATGGAGGCGTACTCGAAGTTCACATGGCCGATGGGGTTCGCGATCACGCCCTTGACTTCGGGCTTGACCAGGAACTGGGTCTCCATGGAGTAGATCGGCATGCCGGGCATCTGATCTACCAGGTACTTCTCGGCCTCGATCAGGGCGGCCTCGCGCTCGGCGGGATCGGTCATCGCCAGGGAGGCGTTGAACAGCTCGTCGTAAGCCGGATCGTCCCAGCCGTTCTCATAGGCGTTGGAGCCGGTGATCCAGATCTTCAGGTTGGCGGAGGGATCGGAGTAGTCGCAGGTGTAGCCGTTGCGGTCCACGGAGAAGTCGCCCGCGTCCAGCTCGTCCCAGTACACGGAGGATTCACGGCTCTGGATCTCGTAGTTCACGCCCAGGTTGGTCTTCCACATGTCGCCCAGCACCTGCGCCAGGATGCCCTGCTGCACGCTGTTCTGGACCTTGATGGTGATGGTGGGGAAGCCCTCGCCGTTGGGATAGCCGGCCTCGGCCATCAGCGCCTTCGCAGCCTCGACGTCCTCGGTGAACATGTCGCCCGCGATGTCGCGATAGCTCTTGGTGCTGTCGGTCAGAGAGGGCTGCGCATAGGGCACGAAGCCGTAGACGGGCTTCTCGACGACGCCCATGGCCTGCAGCAGCACGGAGCGGTTGATGGCCTTGGCGAAGGCCTGGCGCACGCGCTTGTCGGAGAACTCGGGCAGCTGGGTGTTGAAGTCGCAATACTGGATGCCGACGCGGGGCTGCTGGGTCAGCTCGTCGGTGCCGGCGTAGTCGGTGATGCCCTGCTGGTCCAGGTTGATGGACACGTTGATGTCGCCGTTCTTATAGGCCAGCAGCTCGGTGGCGGTCTCGGGGATGATGGAGTACTGCACGCCGTCCAGCTTCACTTCGTCCGCGGCGTAGTAGTAGGGGTTCTTCACCATCACGATCTTGTCCAGGGAAGAGTACTCCTGCAGCATGAAGGGGCCGTTGCAGACGTAGGTGGAGGCGTCCCAGGCCCAGTTCTCGTTCGCCTCGGAAACGGCCTTCGAGATCGGCAGGAAGGAAGTGGTGGAGGTGAGCATCAGGAACCAGGGGGTGGGGTTGGCCAGCTCAACCACGAAGGTGCGGTCGTCCACGGCCTTGATGCCGACGTCCTCCGCGGAGCACTCGCCGCGGTAGTAGGCCTCGCCGTTCTTCACGATCCACAGGTCGCTGGTCGCCTTGGACAGCACGTTGGGGTCCAGCACGCGCAGCCAGGAATACTCGAAGTCGTAGGCGGTCAGATCGGAGCCGTCGGACCACTTCAGACCCTCGCGCAGCGTGAAGGTGTAGGTCAGCTGGTCATCGGAAATCTCAACGCCCTCGGCGATGGCGGGCACGAAGCTGGAGCCGTCGGCGTCCATCTTGTACAGGCCCTTGAACAGGTTCTGCAGCACCTGAGAGGAGCGGGCGTAGGAGTTGAGGGTGGGATCCATCTGCTGGGGATCATCGGCGATTGCCGTGACGATCATGTTGCCCTCGGCCATCGCGGGCACGACCAGTACGGACGCTGCCAACGCCAGGATCAGAAGCATGGAGAACAGCTTTTTCATTTGCGGGAACCTCCTTCAATGTTTGTCGCCGGAAAACCCGACGTCAATACACTTATATTAATACAGGAAGGCGGGCTCTGTCAAGAAGTATTTGAATAGTTCTGCGCATTCAAATGCTATCCTGACCGGGTTTGACCGGGTGTTTTGTGTTAAAAATGCAATTATGGCCGTTTTGCATTGCATTTATTGGTCGGATGGGTGTACAATGAAATGTATAGAATAAACCAAAGAGGCCTTGTGGGAGTGAGATCATGCTGAAATACATCATCAAGCGCCTGCTGGCGGGTGTGCTTACGATGGTCGTGCTGATCACCGTCGCCTTCTTCATGATGCACGCCATGCCCGGCGGGCCGTTCAGCCCGTCCGAGGAGAAGAACGTCCCCGTGGAAGTGCTGGAGCGCATCGCGGCCAGCTACGGGCTGGACCAGCCGGTGTGGAAGCAATACCTTAATTATTGGAACAATCTGCTCCACGGCGACCTGGGCGTCAGCTACAAGACGGTGGGCACGGTCAACGAAAAAATCACGGGCCACTTTCCCTATTCCGCGAAGGTCGGCGGGCTCGCGGTGCTGTTCTCTCTGCTCATCGGCATCCCGCTGGGGCTGATCGCGGCGCTCTACCGCGGGAAGGCTGCGGACCTGACCACGCTGGCGCTGGCGACCATCGGCATCTCCGTGCCGGTATTCGTACTGTCGCTGCTGCTGAGCTACCTGTTTTCCTCGAAGCTCAACTGGCTGCCCACCTACGGGCTGGACACCTGGGCGTGCTACGTGCTGCCGGTGGTCTGCCTGTCCTTCAACCCCATCGCCTATATCGCGCGCCAGACCCGCTCCTCCATGCTGGAGGCGCTGGAGCAGGACTACGTGCGCACCGCCCGCGCCAAGGGAGTGAGCGAGCTGATGGTCGTCGCGAAGCACGCGCTGAAGAACGCCCTCACGCCGGTGATCACGTACCTGGGGCCGCTGGTGGCGGGCCTGCTCACGGGCTCGTTCGTGGTGGAGAGCCGCTTCGCCATCCCGGGACTGGGCTACTACTTCGTGCGCAGCATCTCCGACCGCGACTACACCATGATCATGGGCATCGTCATTTTCTTCGGCTTCTTCGTGGTGATCTGCAACCTGGTCAGCGACATCCTGCTGGCCATCGTCGATCCGCGCGTGAAGCTGGCCAATGACTGACAAAGGAGGGCACGCAGGTGAGCATTCGGATTCCGGACCCCGACACTTACGCATCCCTTCCGCAGGAGATGTTCGTCATCGGCACGGACGACAGCCTCGCCGAGGAGATCGCCCGGCCGAGCACCACGTACTGGCACGACGTGTGGCAGCGCTTCCGCAAGGACAAGCTGGCCGTGATCGGGCTCGTGGTCATCGCCATCATGACGATACTGTGCATCGTCATGCCGATGGTATCCCCCTACACCTACGACGGCGCCGACTATTTGAACATGAACGCCGGGCCGAGCTGGGCGCATCCCTGCGGCACGGACCAGATGGGGCGCGACCAGTTCATCCGCATCATGTACGGCGCGCGCATCTCATTGACGATCGGCTTCGTGGCCGCGGCGATCAACTTCGCCATCGGCGTGATCTACGGCGGTCTGGCCGGCTACCTGGGCGGGCGCGTGGACATGGTGCTGATGCGCATCGTCGACATCCTCTCCAGCCTGCCGAGCCTCTTGTACATCGTGCTCATCATGCTGATCTTCGGCTCGAACATGGGCTCGGTGATCCTGGCGCTGTGCTTCACGAGCTGGATCGGCACCGCGCGCGTGGTTCGAAGCGAGGTCATGCACCTCAAGCATTCGGAATACGTGCTGGCCGGGCGGCTCGCCGGCGCGACGACCTGGCATTTGCTCGTGCACCATCTGGTGCCCAATGCCATGGGCCCGATCATCGTGTCCACCGCGTTCCTGATCCCCGGCGCCATCTTCTCCGAGGCGTTCCTGTCCTTCCTGGGCATCGGCATCCAGGCGCCGCAGGCTTCCTGGGGCTCCCTGGCCAACGCTGCCATCCCGGTCATGCAGATGTATCCGCACCTGATGCTGTTCCCCGTCATCGCCATCTGCATCACCATGTTCTCGTTCAACTTTATCGGCGACGGCCTGCGCGACGCGCTCGACCCGCGCCTGAAGAAGTAAGGGGGTACGGTCGATGAATCTTCTCGAGGTCAGGAACCTGAACACCTCCTTCCACATCGGCGTGGGCACCGTCCAGGCCGTGCGCAACATCTCTTTCCATGTCAAACAGGGCGAGTCCGTGGGCATCGTGGGCGAATCCGGCTCCGGCAAGAGCGTCACCATGCTGTCGGTGATGGGCCTGCTGCCGGAATACGCGGACATCGCCGCCGATTCCATACTCTTCGACGGCAGGGAGATGACGAAGCTCAGCAAGAAGGCCCTGCGGGCCATGCACGGCAGCGAGATCGGCATGATTTTCCAGGACCCCATGACCAGCCTGAACCCGCTGTTCAACGTGGAGAGCCAGCTGACGGAGCCGCTCCGCATCCACCGCCACATGGACAAGCACCACGCCCGCCAGCGCGCGCTGGAGCTGCTCCGCCAGGTGGAGATCCCCAACCCCGAGGCGCGGCTCAAGCAGTACCCGCACGAGCTCTCCGGCGGCCTTCGCCAGCGCGTGATGATCGCCACCGCCATCGCCTGCGGCCCCAAGATGGTCATTGCCGACGAGCCCACCACCGCGCTGGACGTGACGATCCAGGCGCAGATCCTGGACCTGCTGCAGAACCTGAAGAAGGAGACGCAGACCTCCATCATCATGATTACCCACGACCTGGGCGTCATCGCCAGCATGTGCTCCCGCATCCTCGTGATGTACGGCGGCACCATCTGCGAGCAGGGCGACGCGCGGGAGATCTTCTACGACCCGAAGCACCCCTACACCTGGGGCCTGCTGAACTCCATCCCCAAGGTGCAGAGCCGGCCGGGGGAGAAGCTCATCCCCATTAAGGGCACGCCGCCGGACATGCTGAAGCCGCCGGAGGGCTGCCCGTTCTCACCGCGCTGCCGCTGCTGCATGCCGGTCTGCCGGATGTACATGCCGCCCACCGTGGCGCTGAGCGACACCCACAGCGTGGCGTGCCACCTCATGCACCCCAACGCACCGAAGATCACGAGGGAGGGATGACCATGGACGCGCCGCTGATTCAAGTCCGGTCCCTCAGGATGTACTTCCCCGTCGGCAACAAGATCTTCGGCAAGCGCAGGCAGCTAAAGGCCGTCGACGACGTGAGCTTCGACCTGTACCCCGGCGAGACCTTCGGCCTGGTGGGGGAGTCCGGCTGCGGCAAGACCACCGTCGGGCGCTCGCTGGTGCGGCTGTACCGGCCCACGGGCGGGGAGATCCTGTACCAGGGCACCGACATCGCGCCGCTGGACGAAAAGGCCGTGATGCCCTACCGCCGGAGGATGCAGATGATCTTCCAGGACCCCTACGCCTCGCTGAACCCCCGCATGACGGTGTCCAGCATCATCGCCGAGCCGATGAAGCTGCAGCATGTGGCGCAGGATGAGATCACCGCCCGCGTCGCGGAGCTGGTGGAGAAGGTGGGCCTGAAGAAGGATCACCTGAACCGCTATCCCCACGAGTTCTCCGGCGGCCAGCGCCAGCGCATCGGCATCGCGCGCGCCCTGGCGATGCGCCCGGAGTTCATCGTCTGCGACGAGCCGATCTCCGCGCTGGACGTGTCGATCCAGGCGCAGGTCATCAACATGCTGGAGGAGCTGCAGCAGCAGATGGGCATGACCTACCTGTTCGTCAGCCACGACCTCTCCATGGTGCGCCACATCTCCCACCGCGTGGGCGTGATGTACCTCGGGCACATGGTGGAGCTGGCGACGGCGGAGGAGCTGTACTCCCACATGCAGCACCCCTACACGAAGGCGCTGATGTCCGCCGTGCCCATCGCCGACCCGGACCTGGCCGCGAAGACGCAGCGCATCGTGCTGCAGGGCGACGTGCCCCAGCCCATCGACCCGCCGCCCGGATGCCCCTTCGCGTCCCGCTGCCGGTACTGCAAGCCCTTCTGCTGGGAGACGCGGCCCGCGATGAAGGAGGTTTCCCCCGGCCACTTCCTGGCCTGTCACCTGTAAACCCCGAGCGCCGTGGGATACGACACGGCGCTTTTGATTGAAATGCTTCAACCTGAATGTAGAATTGAGAGGCATGACCCTATGAACGTACACGACCTGTTTGCGCGGGCGAAGGCGCTGGAACCCCGGATGTCGGAGCTGCGCCGAGCGCTGCACCGCATTCCCGAAAACGGTTTTTCCGAGTTCAAGACCCAGGCGTTGCTCATGGCGCGGCTTGACGCGCTGCACATTCCCTATGAGACGGAGCGCACGTGGATCGTCGCGGACATCCGCGGCGGCCTGCCCGGCCCGACAGTGGCGCTTCGGGCGGAGATGGACGCGCTGCCGGTCACGGAGCCGGAAGGCTGCCCCTTCCGCTCGGAACACGAGGGCTGGATGCACGCCTGCGGCCACGACCTCCACATGGCCGCGCAGATAGGCGCGGCGGAGCTGCTCATGGGCATGCGGGACGCGCTGCGCGGGAACGTGCGCCTGCTCTTCCAGCCCGCCGAGGAGACCGTCGGCGGCGCGGAGCCGATGGTGGCCGCGGGCGTGCTGAAGGGCGTGGACGCGGTGTACGGCCTGCACGTGCAGCCCTACATGAAGGTGGGGCAGATCGATACCCGCCCCGGCTGCCTGAACGGCTCGACGGACGAGATCAGAATCGTCGTCCGCGGCGTTTCCGGCCACGCGGCGCGGCCCGAGCAGTGCGTGGACGCCATCGTCTGCGCCGCGGAGCTGATCAACGCGCTGCAGACCGTGGTGTCCCGGAGCGCGTCGCCGCTCATGCCGGCGGTGCTGTCCCTGGGGGCCATACACGGCGGCGAGGCGCCGAACGTCATCTGCGACCGGGTGACCATCGGCGGCACGTTGCGCGCCGCCGATCCCGCGCTGCGGGCGCAGTTGAAGGCGCGCATCCGCGAGATCAGCGCGGGCATCGGCGCGGCCTGCGGCGCGGAGATCGAACTCGAGATCATTCCCGGCTACTGCCCGCTGATCAACACGCCCGCCGAGGCGGACCGTGTGCTCCGGCTCGGCGCGGCGCTGCTGGGGCGCGAGAACGCCAACGTCCGCGAATTCCCCAGCATGGGCGGCGAGGATTTCGCCTACTTCGTGGCGGAGGTTCCCGGCACGTTCTGGCACCTCGGCTGCTCGGCGGATCTGCCCGCGCCGACGCTCCACAGCCACGACTTCGCGCCGGACGAGCGCTGCCTGCCCATCGGCGCTGCGCTGCAGTGCGCGCTGGTGCTGGACAGGATGGGCATGCTCGACGCATAGCGCGCGGAAACGAAGAACCCCCGTCGAAACGATGTGTTCGACGGGGATTTCCTTTGCCGTGAATGCGGCTATTCCATCAGCGCGGCCTCGGTCATCTCCAGCGTGCCGGCTTCCGCGTCCATGCGGCAGCGCACGCCCAGCGGCACGGTGATCTTGATGGGCGTGTGGCCGATGGACATGTTCATGAGCACCGGCTTGCCCGCGGGCACGATGATGTCGCGGATGATGTCGTCCAGGTGCAGCGCGTAGCGCTCGTACTCTTCCTTGCAGTTGGTGAAGCCGCCCAGCACCACGCCGACGCACTGATCGAACAGGCCCGCGTGCCGAAGCTGGGTCATCATGGAGTCCAGCCGGTAGATGTACTCGTTGATGTCCTCCAGCAGCAGCACCTTGCCCTTGGCGTTCAGCGCGTAGGGCGTGCCGCAGGCCGAGGCGATCAGCGTCAGGTTGCCGCCCACGAGCTGCCCTTCGCACGTACCCGGCACCACGCACACGGGCGCCATGCCCGGGGGGTTGGAGAGCAGGCCCAGCGGTTCGGTGCTGGTCAGCGCGCGCACGAGGCTCTCGCGGGTGAAGTCGTCGAACTCCATCCAGCCGCTGGAGGGCATGGGGCCGTGGATGGTCACCATGCCGACCTTCTCGTGGATGGCCGTGTGCAGCGCGGTGATGTCCGAGTACCCCAGCATGATCTTGGGGTTGGCGCGGATAACGTCGAAGTCCACGAGGTCCAGCATGCGTGCCACGCCGTAGCCGCCGCGCATGCACACCACGGCGTCCACGCGGTCGTCGCGGAACATCTGGTTCAGGCCCTTCGCGCGGGAGGCGTCCCTGCCGGAGAGGTACCCGTACTCCTCGCGGCAGCTGTCCGCGATGATGACCTTGTATCCCATGGCGTCGATGGCTTCCAGCATCTTGTCAAACTGCGTCTCGGGCTCGTGCATCGCGCCGGAAATACCGACGAGGCCGATGGTGTCGCCGCGCCGCAGCGGCTTGGGTTTAATCATATTTCGCTTCCCCCTTTGGGTTTGGTTGGCTGGTGTATTTTAATGTGGCCGTTCTCAGGGATTTCCTCGAACCGGCGCGCCTCCGCCGATTCAGAAGCTGCCCGCCGCGACGGACTCCACCGCGCCGCCGCGCGTGTACACGCGGGGCACGCGCCTCCCGATGCGGCTCAACAGCTCGTTGCGGTGGTTTCCCGTCCAGGCGGAGACCTCCTCCAGCGAAATGCCGTCGCCCAGCAGCGTCACCGCGTCGCCGGGCGCGACGCCCGGGATGTCCGTCACGTCCGCCATCATCTGGTCCATGCAGGACAGCCCCGCGATGGGTGCGCGCCGTCCCCGGATCACGACCTCGCCGACGCCGTTCACGCGCGGATAGCCGTCCGCATACCCGGCGGACAGCGTGGCGATCACGCGGTCGCAGGGGAGGGGATGCTCCTCGTCGTAGCCCAGGTATTCGCCCTTCGCGACGCGCCGGACCTGCGCCACCCGCGCCATGAAGCGCACGGGCAGGCGGCATTCGCCGTTTCGGTTGGGGTAGCGGCCGGGCACTACGCCGTACAGCCACGCGCCGGTGCGCACGGCGTCGAAGCGCCACCGGGGGTGGCGCACCATGCCGATGCTGTCACAGGCGTGCAGCAGCCCATAGTCCGCGCCTGCCGCGCGCAGCGCGTCCGCCGCCGTCAGCAGCCGGCTGATCTGCCGCGCGTCCCCCTGCTCGTCCCGCAGCGCGAGGTGCGTGAACAGGCCCTCCACGCGCAGATGGGGGAGGGCGAACGCCTCGAGGATCTCCCCGGGCCGTTCGGGATCGAAGCCGAGCCGGTGCAGGCCGGTGTCCAGCTTGACGTGGACGCGGGCCGCACAGCCCGCGCGCTCCGCCGCAGCGTCCAGTTGCCGCGCCTGTTCGAGGTCGTAGACCGTCGCGATTGCGCCCGCCCGCGCGGCAGAGTCCATCTGCGACGGCGCGATCATGCCCAGCACCAGCGCGTCGCCGCCGCTGGCGCGCATCACCTCCAGCGCCTCGTTCAGCTCCGCCACCGCGAACAGCCGCGCGCCGAGCGCGTACAGCGCCTGCGACAGCTTCGCCGCGCCGAGCCCGTAGGCGTTGGCCTTCAGCACGGGAATGATTTGCACGTCCTCGCCGCAGATCTGCCGCGCGGAGCAGTAGTTTGCCTCTACAATACCCAGGTCAACCTCCAGCCAGCAGCGCGCGCGGGCCTGTCGTTCATCCATGTCGCGCTACGCCTCCCACTCGCCGAAGGCGCACGCCCGCGCCGTGTCCTGGATCAGTCGCTCGAAGGCGGGCACGTCCACGTTGTTCGACAGCATGCAGATCACGAAGGGCTTCCGGGCGTACACGATGCCCACGTCGTGGGTGATGTCGTCGTCCTCGCCCGTCTTGTGCGCGCAGCGAATGCCCTTGCCGTGCAGGAAGAAGGGCAGCTTGCCGTTCAGGCGCTGGTTGAGCAGTATGCCGATCATGTCCCTGTCCGCCCGGTCGCCCAGCAGGTCGCCCGCCGACATGCGCTCGAGCAGCGTGCCGACGCCCCGCGCGGTCACAGTGTTCTGGATCCCCTGCCGCGAAAGCTCCGGCTCGAACAGCCTGCGCCGGAGAACGATGCCGGGGATGCCCAGCTCCTCCATCGCGCGGTTGACCCGCTCCGGGGTCAGCAGGTCGATGAGGAGGTTGGTCGCCGTGTTGTCGCTCAGGATAATCATGAGCGTGATCAGGTCCCCGAGCGTCACCGAGAGCCCGTCATGCATATAGGTGAGCGCCCCGCAGGAGGGCATCTTGTCCTCCGGCTTCACGGCGATCGTCTCGTTGGGGTCGAGCTTTCCCCGGGCGATGTCCCGGAACGCGGCGACCATGATGGGCACCTTGATGACGCTGGCGGCGATCAGCGGCAGGTCCGGGTTGTGCGTCCACACGCTGTCCTCGCCGAGGACGCGATAGTAAAACCCGACGTCTCCCGGGAAGCGCCTGATGTTCTCAAAGCAGTTCATCGAAGTATCTCCTGTCTGACGGCGAAAACCGCCCGTATGTGAACAGAAACCCCTTCTGTCCATCCAGACAAAAGAGGTTTCTTTCATGGCGGAGAAGGAGGGATTTGAACCCTCGCGGCAGTTATCCCACCCTACTCCCTTAGCAGGGGAGCCCCTTCGGCCTCTTGGGTACTTCTCCATATTCGGCTGGCGGAGAGAGAGGGATTCGAACCCCCGGTGCCTTTCGGCATCACTGGTTTTCAAGACCAGCGCCATCAACCACTCGGCCATCTCTCCTGAATCAAACCAGCGAAGAGTATTATAACAGGTTTTTCCGGCGTTGTCAACAGCTCTCAATGTTTATTTTTCCGGGATGTGCAATCAGGCGGTCGTTGCGCGGCGCGATCTGCGCGCGGGCAGGTTGGAGAGCACCGATCCGCTGATGCCGCCCACCGCCGCGCCGATGAGGATTTCGCCCAGCATGCCCGCAGCGTCGAACGCGCCGCCGCCCAGGGCGAGGTAGAGCGCGTAGCCCAGGATCATGTACAGCATCGACACCGCCATGCCCGTGACGAATCCCCGCTGGCCGCCCCGTCCCACGGCCACGGCGGTGCCCGCGAGCATGGCCAGCAGCTTCATCACCTGGTTGAGCGCGTGCAGCCATGCGTCCGTGAGGCCGAGGTAGACCACCATCGCCGCCACGACCGCCATGCAGCCCAGCGTCAGCGCGACGCCCGCCGCCAGTCCCTTCAGAATCGATCCAATGATTTGAAGCCTCGTCTTTGCCATGCGCAAACCCTCCCGTTCGCTCCATCCTATGAAGCGCGCAGGCTTTCCATTCCCGCGCTTGACAGCCCGGGAGGCGGGTTGCTATACTGGTCCAGGCGAAGGACCGCCGGCACGGGTGGCGGAAGGGGAGGGCGCGGATTGTTTCGGATTGAGGATTTGACGGCGACGGCGGGCGCGGGTCTCGCGCCGATGGCCGGGGTGACGGACGCGGCCATGCGGCTTCTGTGCCACGAGCAGGGCGCGGCCTGGGCGGTGAGCGAGATGCTCTCCGCGAAGGGCTGGGTGTTTTCAAAGGGCAGGAACCGCAACGCGCTCGACCTGCTCAGTCGCCTGCCCGGCGAGGGCGTCGCGGGATTGCAGCTGTTCGGCAGCGAACCGGCGTACATGGCGGAGGCGGCCCGGCAGCTGGAGGATCGGGGCTTTCAGTTCATCGACCTCAACTTCGGCTGCCCCGCGCCCAAGATCACCGGCAACGGCGAGGGCAGCGCCATGCTGCGCAATCCGGCGGGCGTCGGCGCGGTGGTGGAGGCGGTGGCGCGAGCCACGCGCCTGCCGGTGACGGCGAAGATCCGCTCCGGCTGGGACGACGGGCACGTCAACGCCCCGGAGGTCGCGCGCATCTGCCAGGAGAGCGGGGCCGTGGCCGTGGCCGTCCACGCGCGCACGCGGATGCAGCAGTACGCCGGCGCGGCGGACTGGTCCGTGATCGCGGCGGTGAAGCGGGCGGTCGACATCCCGGTGTTCGGCAACGGCGACGTGCGCAGCGGCGCGGACGCGGTCCGCATGATGTCGCAGACCGGCTGCGACGCGGTGATCGTGGGCCGCGCGGCCCAGGGAAACCCGTGGATCTTCCGGGAGATCGCCGGCGCGCTGCGCGGGGAGGACGTCCCGCCGCCCACGCCCAGGGCGCGCGCGGACATGGCGCTCAGGCACTATCGGCTGGAAACGGAGCTGTTCGGCGAGAAGCTCGGCATGCTGGAGATGCGCAAGCACATCGCGTGGTACGTGCGCGGCATGAAGGGCGCGGCGCGCTTCCGCGACGCCGTCAACGCCATGAACGACCCTCGGGCGGTGCTGGACGCGCTGCGCGCGTTCGCCGAGGCGCAGGACGAAGAAGAATGCCCGACCTCTCGGGCGGGCACTACAGGGCATACCGAAGAGCCTGCGGGCGCTACGGCTTCGGAATCCGGCCGCTGAAAACCGTGCGGCGCTCGTCGGATTCGACCTCGATCCGCCCGCCCGCCTCGGTGACGATCTCCCGCACGATGCTCAGCCCGGAACCGTGGCCCTCGGACTTGGTGGTAAAGCCCATCTGGAAGATGGATTCCCGCAGCTTCGCGGGGATGGCGGGGCCGTTGTTGGCCACGCTGAAGGTGAATTCGCCCTCGCCTTCGCCGATGGACAGCGTGATGGCGGGCTTTTCGCGGTCGGGCGATTCCAGCAGCGCATCCCGGGCGTTGTCGATCAGGTTCCCCAGCACCCGGCACATCTCCCAGCCCGGCACGGGCATGCCCTGCCAGGGGGAGGAGATCTCCGTCTCCAGCGCGATGCCGTGGTCGGCGCACTCCTGCTTCTTGGCGGCGATGAGCGCGTTCACGGCGGGAATGGCGGTCTTGAGCGCGCTGCCGGTGCGCCGGATGTCCAGGTTCAGGCTCTCGATGTAGGCCAGCACCTCGCCGCCGTCGCCCAGCTCGGTGAGGGAGTAGATCACCTGCAGGTGGTTCTTGAAGTCGTGCCGCTCCTTTCGCAGCGTGCCGTTCAGCGTCTCAAGCTGCCCGTAGGCGTCCTCGAGCATCTGCGCCTGCTCGGCCACGCGCACCGCGCCGCGGGCTTCGCGGATGTCCAGCACCGCGCCCCAGGCCACGATCAGCAGCGTGAAGAACAGCACCGCGAGCTCCACGTTGCGGTCGGTCATCTGGCGCACCAGGGCCACGTACAGCAACACGAAGAGCACCGTGACCACCTGCACGGCGTTGATGAGTACGGCGAAGCGGGCGGCTTTTTTTACGTTCAGCCGCTCCCGAAGGGATGGTTTCATGGCGATTCTCTAAAAACAGGGAGCGGCAGGAGGCCGCTCCCCGACGGGTTGCAGGAACGATCAGTCCAACTGAGAGGTGCAGTGCGGGCAGCGCGTGGCTTCCTTGTCGATCTCGCTCTTGCAGAAGGGGCACAGCCTGGGCTCCTCCTTGGGCGCCTCGGGCGCGGGCTTCTTCATCTTGTTCATGGCCTTCACCACGGCGAACAGGCACAGCGCGATGATCAGGAAGTTGATGACCGCGTTGATGAAATTGCCGATGTTGACGGGCCCGAGCGTGATGCCGGAGAAATCGGGCTGTCCGAAGATGGCGCCGATAATCGGGGTGAGGATATCCTCGACGACGCTGCTGACGATGCTGCCGAACGCGCCGCCGATGATAACGCCGACGGCCATGTCGACGACGTTGCCCTTCAGTGCGAACTCCTTGAATTCCTGAATCATCTTACCCATAGTCCTACCTCCTTGAGCATGTCCTGCGGACGTAAGTTTACAGGAGCATTATAGCACAAACGGGCGCAGATGAAAAGGGTTTCGCGCAAAAAACTGCGCCGCCGCGCAACGCATGCAGGGCGGAAGGTTAGACGCCGTCCTCGTCGTCGATCAGCCCGTCCAGCGCCTGGGAGACGACATCCCAGGCAAATCCGCGGCGCGCGAGGGCCTGCGAGAGCCTGGCGCGGGCCTCCCGGGGCGGCAGCTCCGCGTACTTGCGGGCCAGCTTCCGCGCGGCGGCGAGGCAGGCGTCGCGCTGCTGCGACTCGTCGAAGGCGGACAGCGCCTCCGCCGCGTCCTCTTCGGAGATGCCCTTGGCCCGCAGCTTGCGCCGGAAGGCGTACAGCCCCACGGGCTTTTTCGATTGCGTCTCCGCCAGCCGTTCGGCGTAGCGCGCGTCGTCGACCAGGCCGTTCTCCGTGAGGCGGGCGATCACCGCGTCGACGGCGGGCGGCACGTAGCCCCTGCGCCGAAGGCTTGAGGCGATCTCCCGGGCGGTGCGCTCGGCGCGGTCCAGGCTGGTGAGCGCGGCTTCGTAGGCGTCGGGAAACTGGACCGCCGCCACGCGGTTCACGTAGTCCTCCACGTCGATCTCATCGCGCTCCCGAAGCGGGCACAGGGCAAAGTGCTGCCTGCGCACGCGGAGCGCCGTGCTGCCGTCCACGTCAATTTCCATCACGCCGCGGTTGTCCCGAATGCCTGTGACGATGGGCATAAATCCCGCCTCCCGCCGATTTCGATAGGATTACAACCAAATAATACACAGATTTTCTTGACGCATCCAGCCCATTTGTGTTATGATATATGCAATCGAAACTGGGAGGGATTGTCCATGTCGGGACATAACAAATGGTCAACCATCAAGAATAAGAAGGCAAAGACGGACGCCGCGAAGGGCAAGATCTTTACCAAGATCGGCCGCGAGATCGTCATTGCCGTGAAGACCGGCGGAAGCGCCGATCCGAACCTGAACAGCAAGTTGAAGGATGTCATCGCCAAGGCCAAGGCGGCTAACATGCCCAACGACAACATCCAGCGCTCCATCAAGAAGGCCGCGGGCGAAGGCGACGCCACCAGCTACAAGGAGGTCACCTACGAGGGCTACGCGCCCTGCGGCGTGGCCGTGATCGTGGAAGTCGTCACCGACAACCTGAACCGCACCGCCAGCGAGGTGCGCCACATCTTCGACAAGTGCGGCGGCTCCCTGGGCGCCAGCGGATGCGTGTCCTGGAAGTTCGAGCGCAAGGGCGTCATCGAAATCGACAACTCCAAGGGCATGGACGAGGACGAGATCACCATGCTGGCGCTGGATGCCGGCGCGGCCGACGTGGAAATGGGCGAGGGCGAGGCCGTCATTTATACCGATCCCGGCGACTTCTCCACCGTGCGCGAAAACCTGGAGGCCGCGGGCTGCACCTTCCTGTCCGCCGAGCGCGCCATGGTGCCCACCAGCACCACCGAGCTGCCCGACGAGGAATCCGTGGCCAAGGTCACCCGCCTCATCGACTGGCTGGAGGACTATGACGATACCCAGAGCGTCTGGCACGACGCCGAGCTCCCCGAGGAGGAAGAGGAGGAATAACCGTTCCGCCGCAACGAAAGGAGCCATCATTATTACAGGAGCCGCCCATCGGGGCGGCTCCTGTCGCGTGCAGCGCGTTGGCCAAGTTGCGCAAAGAAAACAGCCTGTCATTGTGCGACACGCTGTTTTCATCTGGCAGGGGCAGTAAGATTCGAACTCACAACAAAGGTTTTGGAGACCCACGTGTTACCATTACACCATGCCCCTATGTTCTCGCGAACAAAAGATATTATAAGGGATGAATCGCCAAAAGTCAAGGGGCGGGGCGGGGTTTTTACAAATTTTGTGGGTGGGGCGGGAAAGGCGGCGGATTATGGCGCGAGCAGGAACGCCTGCAGCGCCTCTACGGTGTCGAATCGGCGGGGGATGTGCAGGTCGGCAAGCTCCTCCGGGCGGCGGTAGCCCCAGGACACCCACGCGCCGTCGATGCCCGCATTTGCGGCGGTGAGGATGTCCGCGTCGCCGTCGCCCACGTACAGCGTGCGCGCCGGGGAGGCGCCGAAATGGGCCATGAGCCGCTGCGCGCCGTCGGGGGCAGGCTTCTTGGGGATGTCCGGCCGCTCGCCGAGCGCGAGCTCGATGTGCTCGGGGAAGTGCGCGCGCCAGAGCTGTCGCGTGGCGCTGTCCACTTTGTTGGAGTTGATGGCCGTGTGTATGCCCGTCGCGCGCAGCGAGGCCAGCAGCTCCGGCACGCCGGGATAGGGCAGGGTGCGGTCGTTGACGTGGGCGGTGTAGCGGGCCTTGAAGTCGGCCAGCAGCGCGGCGAGCACGTCCTCCGGCGTGCCCTCGGGCGCGGAGAGGCGCATCAGCCGCGCGACGCCGTTGCCGATGAATCGGCGCACGTCCTCCTGGGTGCGCGGCGGCATACCGGCGGCGGCGAGGGCGTGGTTGGCAGCGTCCGTCAGGTCCGCCAGCGTGTTGAGCAGCGTGCCGTCCAGGTCGAAGATCACGAGATCGTACTTCATGCGGGGTTCCTCCGAAAGGGCAATATTGCTGTCATCATCATAGCAGGACTCGGAAAAGCTACGGGGCAGTTCCGGTTAGAATTCCGTTATACCGCCCGCCCGCGGCCCGCGCCGCGTTGAAAAGGGCGGTCCGGTGTGGTATAATGGAAGGTGGAAAACTGGAGGAATGGAGGGAGAGCGTTCCCATGCCGGCCTACGACGATGCCTTCGCGGCGATCTACGACAGCCTGATGGACGACATCGACTACGACGCCTGGGCTGAATACTACCTCCGCCTGATCGAGCGGGCGGGCGTGCGGCCGGCCAAGCTGTGCGACTGCGCCTGCGGCACGGGCGCGCTGTCTGTGCGCTTCGCGGAGCGGGGCATTCGCGTGACGGGCGTGGACATTTCCCCCGCCATGCTGGAACAGGCGCAGGCGCGGGCGCGTCAAAGGGGCGTGCAGGCGATGTTCGCGCGCCAGGACATGTGCGACCTTCGCCTGCCCCGGCCCGTGGACGCGCTGGTGTGCGGCTGCGACGGGGTGAACTACCTGCTGGGCGACGATCAACTGAACGCCTTCTTCGCCGCCGCGCGCGCCGCGCTGAAGCCCGGCGGGGCGCTGGCGTTTGACATCTCCTCCGCGCGGAAGCTGGAGCAGGTGCTCGGGAACAACTTCTTTGGCGAGGAGCGGGACGACGTGGCCTACCTGTGGGCCAACCGCTTTGATCCCGCCGCGCGGACCGTGACCATGGACCTTACGTTCTTCGTGCGGGAGGCGAACGACCGCTACCGCCGCTTCACGGAGGTGCACGTGCAGAAGGCCCACGATCCGGCGCACCTGGCAAAGCTGCTGGAGGCGCAGGGGTTCGGGCGCGTGGAGATCTTTGGGGACAGGACCTTCGAGCCGCCCGCGCCCGGGGAGGACCGCATCCACTTCCTGGCGGTCCGGGCGTGATCCCCCTATCGAAGCAATCAAAGGAGCAATCGACGAAATGAGCGTATTGAATCGGGACGGACTATTGAACATCTCCCTGCTGGACGGGCAGGCGAGGGCGGTGCTCATCGAGAGCACGGCCATGGTGCAGGCGGCCAAGGACATCCACGGTCTCTCCAAAATCGCCACGGCGGCGCTCGGGCGCACGCTGACCGCCGCCGCCATGATGGGCAGCATGCTGAAGGGCAGGGACGAGAGCGTCACCGCCTCCATACGCGGCGGCGGGCCCATCGGCACGGTGCTGGCGGTGGCCAACGACCGCTGCGACGTGAAGGGCTACGTGGACAATCCCGCCATAGACCTGCCGCGCACCGGCCCCAAGCTGCCCGTGGGCGCGGCCGTGGGCCGGGACGGGCGGCTCACGATCATCAAGGACATGCACCTGCGCGAGCCCTACGTGGGGCAGGTGAACCTGGTGTCCGGCGAGATCGCCGAGGACTTCGCCATGTACTTCACCGCCTCCGAGCAGACGCCGTCGCTGGTGTCGCTGGGCGTGCTGGTGTCCGACGAAAGGGTGGAGTCCGCGGGCGGGCTGATCGTGCAGATGATGCCCGGCGCGAGCGAGGCGGCCATCGCCTCCGTCGAGGCCAGCGCGGGCATGTTTATGGACATTTCGGGCACCATGAAGGAATACCATCTGGATGGCGCGGTTGCGCAGCTGTTGACGCACCTGGAGCCGAAGGTTCTGGAGCGCCGGGAGACGCGCTATGCCTGCGATTGCAGCCGCGACCGGGTGGAGCGGGCGCTCATCAGCCTGGGCCGCGAGGAGCTGGAGGACATGATCCGCACGCAGCACGGCGCGGAGGTGGACTGCCACTTCTGCAACAAGCGCTATGCGTTCAGCGAGGACCAGCTGCGCGAACTGCTGGCGTCCGCGACGAGCAAGACTTCGGAGGGTGAATGAAGAACAATTCGAGAGTGGTGAGCTTTGAGCGATCCTCGTCCTATATGCATCACCGGGCGATGATGAATCGCCGCGACAACCGCGTGGTGGATGCGCTGGAGCTGCTGCGCCAGGCGGTGGAGCGCGCCCCGGAGAACCGGGAGTACCGGCTGGACCTGGCGGAGCTTTACTGCGAGATGGGGTACCATGAGCGCTCGAGCCGGCTGCTGCTGGACATGCTGGCGGAGAAGGACGGCCCGGCGGAGTGCTACTACGGCCTGGCGCTGAACCAGTTGGGCATGAACGACGCCGCCGGGGCGAGGAAGTCGCTGGCCATCTACCGCCGCAAGGCGCCCGAGGGCGAGCACAGCGAGGAGGTGGAGAACCTCCGCGCGGAGCTCGATATGTTCGACGAGCTGAACGCCCACGGCAACCGCCAGCTTCGGCGGGCGGCGCGGGCGGCGAACCGCGGCTGCGACGCCATGCGCGAGGACATGCCGGATCGCGCCTGCCGGTGCTTCGAGGCCTCGCTGCGGCTGGCCCCGGGCCAGGCGGAGATCCGGGCGCTGTACGCCATGGCGCTGATGCTGAAGGGCGACGGAAAGGCTTCCAGGCGCGAGGCGGAGCGCGTGCTGCGCGCCGGGAACCTCTCGGCGCGGGCGCTTTGCGTGTGCGCGCAGGTGTTGTGGCACCTGGGCGAGGGAGAGCGCGCGGTGCTGCTGGCCCGGCGCGCGATGGAGCAGGGCCCGGACGGCGCGGAGGTGGCCATCCTGCTCAATACGCTGGCGGAGCTGGGCATGGATGCGGAGGTCGCCGAGCAGGCCAGGCTTGCGCTCCAGGACGTCCCCTACGACCGGGAGCTGCTCCACATGCGCGCGGTGGCGCTGAAGAAGCAGGGCGTCGCGGACGCGGAGCTCGAAAAGCTGTGGTCGCGCATACTGCGCATCGATCCCGAGGACAGCGTGGCGCAGTTCTACCAGAAGGCCGCCCAGGACGGCGCGCTGGATGCCTGCGAGCTGGACTACGATTATCAGGTGCCGAAGCAGGAATTCCGCGCGCGGTCCGTGGCGCTGCTCGTGCAGTTGTCCCGCGGGCAGGAGGCGCTGCGCGAGCTCTGGCGGACGGACGCCGGTTTCCGAAGCCTGCTCCGCTGGGCCACGGGCGCGCAGGAGCCGCGCCTCAGCCGCGCCGCGCTCACGGCGCTGGCGGGCATTGAGGACGAGGACGCGCGCAGCCTGTTGCGGGAGATGATCTTCTCCTCCAGGCTCTCCGGCGAGCTTCGCGTGCACGGCGCGGTGGCGCTCAAGCTGCGCGGCGTATCGATCGACGAGCTGATGCCGCCGGAGTCGGAGCTGACGGAGGGCGTGCTGCCCGCCGAGGACAAGCTGCTGGAAGGGCTGTCGGTGGGCGAGCGGCAACTGGTGCGCTACGCCTCGGAAACCATGGAGTGGCGCACGGGGGCCGCGCCGGGGAAGGCGCTGGCGCTGATGTGGTCGGCCTACCGCGGGCTGCGCGGCATCCACGCCGACCCGCTCATCCACACGGAGACCGCGGCGGCGGCGCTGGTGTACAACTACCTGCTGTTCTACGGGGCGAAGCCAAAGCTGCGGGAGGTCGCCGCCGAATTCGGCTGCGCGCCGCGCCAGCTCGCCTACTACGCCCGTCGCATGGCCGGCTGTATCGAGAAAATGGAAGAGGCTGCAAACAATGAAGATCCATGATTTTGACGAGAAGTTCTACGACTACGCCCGCGCCTGGGTCGCCCTGCATCCCGGCCTCACCGAGCAGCAGATCGAGGACAGCTACAACGAGATGATGCTCAACTGGCTGAACGCCCCGGCCACCTGGCTGAACGGCGAGAAGCCCGGCGAGTACTTCAACCGCTACAGCGACCCGAAGGACCTGATCAAGCTGCTGGAGGAGTACGACAAGCGGGACATGGGCCTGCCAGAGCCCCTCTACAGCCGCATCGTGGCGCTGGGGGAAACCTGCGTTGCGCCGCTGTTGCGGATCGCCGGGGACGCGGACAGGGGAGAATCCCTGCGGGGCACGGCCATCGCGCTGCTGCGGGACATCGGCACCGACGCGCCGCGGCAACTGTTCATCGACATGGTGTGCGGCTGCGAGAAGCCGGACGAGCTGTGCAACCTGGCGGCGGAGAGCCTGGCCGACGGAGATGCTTCCGTGGTCGGGCCGCTGCTGGAGCGCTATGACGATGCGCCGGAGCTGGCGCAGTCGCTGATCCTGGAGATCTGCATCAACTTCCCCGGCGACGACCGCGTGCTGACCCACCTGACGGACAAGCTGCGCACCCGGCCCGAACAGCGCGCGCTGTACGCTTCCTATCTGGGAAAGCTGGGCGACGCGAGGGCCATCGAGGCCATGACGCCCTTTTTGCAGGCGCAGGACGTGGGCTACCTGGATTACATCGAGCTGCGCAACGCCATCGAGGCGCTGGGCGGCGATCCCGGCGAGGAGCGCAGCTTCTACGGCGACCCCGACTTCGAGGCCATGCGCGGCATGTAGCGCGACTCACAGGATCACGGAGGGGAGGGAAAGCGATGTTCTGTTCACAGTGCGGGAAAAAGGTGCGGGAGAATATGCTGTTCTGCCCCTTCTGCGGCGCTGAAATCGTCATCCCGGAACAGGATGAGGAGGCGCCGGAGGAGCCGCAGCCCGTCGAAGCGACGCCCGTCTCCGAGCCGAAGCCCGTCGAAGCGACGCCCGTCTCCGAGCCGCAGCCCGTCGAAGCGACGCCCGTCTCCGAGCCGCAGCCCGATTCGGGCGACGCGCCGGAAGAAGAGCCGATGGACGCCGAGGCGTTTTCGGCGAGCTGGCGGGCGGAGGAACCCGACTGGCTGAAGGACGATCCCGACGCCTGGGCGCCGAGGAAACCGGAGATCGCCGACATTCCCGACGAACTGCCCCCGCCGAAGCCGCGACCGCCGGTGCTCGCCGCCGAGCGCCCGCCCCGCGTCAGCGGAAGCGCGCTGCAGCGGGACGTCCGATCCTCCGGGGAGCGCCATTTCGGCCGGGGCGAGCCGACCGCGCTGAACGGCGGCGGCCTGTTCATGGAAGCGGAGAAGCCGGAAAGGCCCAAGGACGAATACGACCGCTACGACGAGTACGAGGACGCCTACGACCGCGAGCACGAGGAGGACGAAATCGACGCCTTTGAGGACGAGGATCGGCCGGGCTTCCTGATGCGCCATCTGCGCAGCGTGGTGGGCGGACTGCTGTTCCTGGCGCTGGCGATCATCGTGCTGCTCTACGCCCTGTCCGGGCCGGGGCAGGAGAGCCTTGCCCGGGCCAACCTGGCGTGGCGGCCGGAGGTCTACAGCCGCCTGGGCAAGGCCAGCTACGAGAGCGGAGAATACAACAAGGCCGGGCTCTACTACGAGCGCGCGCTCAGCCGCATGCCGGACAAGTACGCCTTCGCGTCCTCGGCGGCCAAGTGCTACCTGGACGCCGGGAACGACGCCAAGGCGGCGGAGATGCTGAAGAAGTGCATCGCCCTGCAGCCGAATACCGAGGCTCCCTACGTGTACCTGCTCGACCTGTACCCGGACGCCGTGGATCGCCCGCTGGAGGTCACGCAGCTCATCGAGCAGGGCTACCGCCTGACGGGCAGCGCGCGGCTGAAGCTGGAATAGCGCGCTTCGGATTTGCCCTGCCCCCGGCCTTTGCCGCCCGGAAAGCGCCTCCCGGGCGGCGCGAAAGAAGCAACGACCGGCGCTTCGACACGGAAGCGCCGGCTTTTCATGGAGTGAACGCCATGCCTGAACCCCTGTTTGTGCTCGCGCCGATGGACGGCATGACCCACGCCTCCTTCCGCACCGTCTGCTTTGAGTACGGCGCGGACGGGGCCACCACGGAGATGATCCTCTCCCAGGCGCTGGGCCGCGCGAAGCGCAGGATGAGCGACAAGTACCTGGAGACGCTGGTGCGCCTGCCCGGCGAGGGGAACCTGGCCGCGCAGCTCATCGGCTGTAATTCCGCGCTGATGGCCGCTTCCGCCGAAAGGCTGACCGCGCTGCACCGATTCGACGCGCTGGAGATCAACATGGGCTGCCCGGCGCGCACCGTGGTGGGCAGCGGCAACGGCGCAGCGCTGCTCGAGAAGCCGGAGCTGGCGGTGGCGATTATGGCGGCGGTGAAGCAGAGCACGGACCTGCCGGTGCGGCTCAAGCTGCGCATGGGCTGGGACGCCGGGCACATCACCGCGCCGGAGCTGGTGCGGGCGGCGCAGGAGCTGGGCTTTCAGGCGGTGACGATCCACGGCCGCACACGGGAGCAGCTCTACGCCGGGCCGGTGGACGCGGCGGGCATCCGCGCGATCTGCCGCGAGGCGCGCATCCCCGTGTACGCCAACGGCGGCGTCACCTGCGCCGGCGACGCGCTCGCCTTCCTGGCGGATACCGGCGCGGCGGGGGTGTCCATCGGGCGCGCGGCGCTGAAGCAGCCCTGGATCTTCGACGACATCCGAAGGCTGCGCCGGGGCGAGGAAATCCCGGAGCGCGGGGCGGAGGAGCGCATCCGGCTGCTGGTGACGCTCGCCACCCGCGCGACATTGCACCGCCCGGAAAAGGTGGCCGTGCGGGAGATGCGCAAGTTCAGCGGCTGGCTGCTGCCTGGGCTGACCGGCGCGGCGGACGTGCTGGAGCGGCTCAACGGCATCGAGGCGCTGGAGGACTACCGGCGGCTGATGGAGGGCTATCTCGAGGCGCTCGCCCGGCGAAACGACACCCATATCCACCCGGAGCTGCTGCCCGAGGCGACGCTCGACACGGTGAAGCTGCGGCGATAGCGCCGGCGAAGCCCCGCCGCCGGAGGCAGGCAAATCCATACGACAACACAAATCTCCCCGCCGTCGCGGAGGCGCCCATCGGGCACGCCAGCGAAAGGCGGGGAGATTGTCGTTCAGTCAGGGTGCGTTCGCGGATCAGAAGTCTTCGGCTTCCTCGTAGTCGTCGCCCTCGACGGCCTCGCCTGCGCGGATCGCGAACTTCGCGGAGGCGGTGGCGGACGTCAGGCCGCTGCCGTCCGCCGGGACGGCGGTGACGCTCAGCGTGTACACCGTGCCGGGCTCGAAGATGTCGGCGGGGACGGTGAGCGCGCTCTGTTCCGTGGACTGGCTGGCGATGGGCAGGCCGTCCGCGTCCAGTATGGAGATGGTGTAGGACTGCGCGTCGCCCGCGACGCTCCAGGACAGGGTGACGTTATCGCCTGCCACATAGGTCACATCGCCCATGATCTCCGCGACGGGCTCGAAGCCGATCACGGGGTCGGGGAGGGGTTCACCGCCCATGGCAGTCTCGCCGCCGTCGGTTTCTTCCCCATAATCGTCGGAAGGTTCCTCCGTGTAGGCTTCTTCCTCGTAATCGTCGAAGGATTCCTCCGTGTAGGTTTCATCCTCGTAATCGTCGGAAGATTCCTCCGTGTAGGCTTCTTCCTCGTAATCGTCAGAAGATTCATCCGTGTAGGTTTCTTCCTCGTAATCGTCAGAAGGTTCCTCCGTGTAGGCTTCCTCCTCGTAATCGTCGAAGGATTCCTCCGTATAGGTTTCCTCCTCGGAATCCTGGGCGGATTCCTCGGTGGCGGGTTCCTCCGGCGCCTCAACAGGCTGTTCGACTTCGGTCGGTTCTTCTGGAGATCGTTCGACTTCGGTCGGTTCTTCCGCGGGCTGCTCCGGTTGCGGTACGGTTTCCTCCGGCTCGGGCGCGACGATCTCCTCCGGCTCGGGTTCCTCGGCCTGGGGCGTATCATCGGTTTCGGGCGCTGTTTCAACCGCTTCGACGGCGGGCGCTTCCGGCGCGGGTTCCGCGGTCGCGGCCTTGGCGAAGCGGGCGGAGGCCGTGGCGGTCTGGGCCGCGCCGTCGGCCGGGACGGCCTCCACGATCAGTGTGTAGGTCTCGCCGGGGACGAGCACGTCGCCGTGGATGGAGAGGGAGGTCTTGTCGGTGCTGGCGCTGGCCATCTGCTGGTTCTGGCTGTTCCGGACCTCGACGTTGTAGGTCGAAATGTCGCCTTCGGCGAACCAGGACAGCGTGACGGTGCTGCCTTCCACGAGGGCGATGTCGCCGTCGTAGGCCTCGATGGGGTCGAAGTCGATGGTCGGCGCGCCGATGCCGCCGGACATGGGCGGCTGCTCCTGCGAGTAGGTGTCCGTCTGCTCGACTTCCTCTTCGTCCGAATCGGGGGTCTCTTCGCCTTCGGCGTCCGGGGCGTCGATGACCTGGTCCACCACGTCCTCGTACAGCGCGAACAGCGCGGAGGTGGAGGCGGTTTCCTCGATGCTGCCGTTTGCGAAGGTGGCGGTGACATCCAGCGTGTACACGGCGCCCTCGGTCAGCTTGTCGCGGCTGAAGGCCACGCCGGGCTTGCTGGTGCTGCCGGAGAGCAGCGTGTGGCCGGCGTCGTCCGAGATGGTGACGTCGTAGTGGTCCACGCTGCCCTCGGCCGCCCAGCCCAGGGTCAGTATGTCGCCGTTGAGGTAGGCCACGCCGTCCAGCTCCTCGGCGAGCGGCGCGAAGCTGAGCTCCGGCGCGTCCGCGGAGGCGAAGGTCTCCTCCTGCTCCGTGTTGGTCTCGGGCTCCGGCTCGGGCAGCTCCACCACGGGCAGGGAGAAGCGCAGCGTGCGCATCCTGGCGTTGTCCATGGTGCCGTTCCGGGGGATGGCGTACACGTACAGCGTGTAGACCTCGCCCTGGGTCAGCAGGTCGGAACCGAAGGCGATGCTGAGATCGGTGGTGTCGCCGCTCTCCAGCAGCGCGTGGTCGGCCTCGTCCAGCACGATGGCGCGGTAGAAGGCCACGTCGCCCTCGGCGTACCACTGCAGCTCCACCTCGCCGGGCAGGATGTAGTGGATGCCGTTTTCCACGCGGGCCACGGGCTCCACGTTCAGCTCGGGGTTGCCGATCTTCGCCACCTGCGGCTTCTCCGGCTCGGGCTTGATGCGGGCGAACTTCAGCGAAGCGGAGGTGATGTGGCGGCTGTCGCCGTCCTCGGGGTACGCGGTGACGGTCAGCGTATAGGTGCGCTTGTACTTCAACGTGGCGACGGAGACGCCGGTGCGGTTCAGCAGGGTATCGCTGTCCATGTAGATGCGGCCCTTGTCGTCCTCGATGCGCACGTTGTAGGTGCGCACGTCGCCGTCGGCGTACCAGGTGAAGGTGACGACGCCGTTGGGCGCGCTGTCGTCGGCAATGCGGAAGACCCTGCCGTCCTGGTATTCATAGGCGTCCAGCGTGATGACGGGCGTGCCGATGAAGGTCGGCTTCACGTAGCGCGGCGCGTCGTCCGCGAACAGGAGCTGCTGGGTGCGCACGGTGGCGACGCCGGTGGGCTTCAGCTCCGCGCGTTGCTGGAAGCGGGCGACGGCGTCCTGGGTCACGCGGCCGTAGTAGCCGGTGATGCGGGAATCGTAGTAGCCCAGCTCCTTCAGGCGCTTCTGCAGGGCTGTCACGCGGTCGTTCTCGTCGCCGCGGCGCAGCGGGATATAGCCGGGCGCCTCGGGGGCGTCCTCCGCGAAGAGCTCCTTCAACACGGGGATGGTCGCCGCACCGGTCTCGGGCAGGCCCGCGGTGCGCTGGAACACGCGCACGGCGGAGGCCGTCTCGGCGGTATAGGCGCTGCCGATGGCGGACTCCAGGTAGTACAGCTCGCGCAGGCGGTTATTCAGCTCGCGCACGCGGTAGCCGGTGTCCCCGCGGTACAGGTCGATGTAGCTGGAGCAGGGCGACGCGAGGTCGCTGAACAGGCGGCGCAGGGTCTCGCGGGTCGCGCTTTCGTCGACCGCGAGGCCGTTTTCGCGCTGGAAGAGCTGGACCGCCTTCTGCGTGCGCGGCCCGAAGATGCGGTCCGCGGCGTCGGCGAGATAGCCCAGGTCGCGCAGGCGCTGCTGCATCAGCTGGACCCGCAGCCCCCGGTTGCCGCGCGCCAGCGGGAGGTAGGGATCATAGGCCGAGAGCCTGCCGGACAGTATCGTCCGCTGCAGGTCGGCGTCGGCGATGCCGTCGTCCCTCAGCCCCAGGTCGGATTGTACCAGCCGCACGGCCCACTGGGTGCGGGGCCCGAAGATGCCGTCTACTTTGTAATCGTAGTAGCCCAGGTCGTACAGGGGCTGCTGGATGGCGCGCACGGCGTCGCCGCGGCTGCCGCGGGCCAGGGTCGTGTACTGCGGGGCGGGCTTGAGCGCGTCCCACACGCTCGCTTCACCCTCGATGGGCAGCGTGTTCACCAGCGCGTAGGACTTCTCGCCCGCGTTCATGTCGGACTCGAATTCGATGAACGTGAAGTCGGGGAGCGCGTCGGCTTCCTCCAGCTCCGCGTAGACGTTCACGGCGCCGGGCATGGCCTCGATGCGCACGCCGGTGGCGTTCATGCCGCTCGGCAGGGAGAATTTGCCCAGGTCCGCGTAGCTGCCGATCTTCGTCGCCGCGCCGGTGTCGGGGGAGACGGCGTAGAGGTTGCGGGCGGTGTCCAGCGCGTACAGCTTCCCGGCGCTGGCGGTCAACTGGCCGCTGCCCTCGGGCAGGCTCTTTGAGAGCGCGGTCACCTTGCGGCTCGCGGGGTCATAGAAGCGAAGCGACTGCACCGTGCCGCTGTCCGCGATGTAATACACGCCGCCGTTCAGCGGGGCGAAGGAAGAGACGCCCGCGTCCACGGCGCGCGCCACGAGGCTCCCCAGGTCGCGCGCGTACAGGATATCCTCCTCGGTCAGGTACAGCTCGTGGGTGTCCGTGAGCATGCCCTGCTTCGGGATGCCGCCGGGATAGAAGTCCACGCTGCCCGCCTCGGGGTTGTACACCAGCGTGCCCGCCTGCTCGGCCAGTTCAAACACCATGCCCTCGGCGGAGGCGTAGAGCCGGTCGATGGGCTCGTTCGAGGTGTAGACCGTCTCGGTCTCGAGCGTCGCGGGGTTCAGCCGGCGCAGCTCCGTGCGCGCTTCGTCCGGGACGAAATAGATGCTGTCGCTGTTCAGCTCGCAGGCGGCGTAGACCTGCCGGGCGGCCAGGGTATCCTCGAAGCTCTCCAGGCTTACCAGGCGCAGATCCCCCGGCGCGAAGTCCTCGCCTTCGGTGACTTCGGTGAGGTAGGACGCGCGATAGTTGTCGACGGCGACGATGCCCGCGGCGGTATTGGCGTTGATGACGCCGCTCTTGCCGGGAATGGCGATGCCGCCCGCGCCGTCGTAATAGGCCGCGAGGCCGCCGCTGCGCGCCATGAGGGGCTTTTCCGCCAGCGCGGAGCCGGCCCACAACAGGCACAGCAGGCAGAGCAGTATGACCACGATCTTCTTCATGACTGGAGCCTCCTTCTGACAGACTTCCAAATTGTTACCCCTTTGACGGGGTGGAATCGCCCCGGGTTCCCTGAAAATGGTGTGATTTTTCCTGGAAGAAATTTCATATCATGTTCGATTGCATTTTGGCCGCGGAGATGCTATGATAAAAACGTAAATCGAACAAATGTTCTTTTGAGGGCGAATACCATGCGAACCATACTGCACAGCGATCTGAACAACTTCTACGCCAGCGTGGAGTGCGTGTACGAGCCGTCGCTGCGGGCGGTCCCCATGGCGGTGTGCGGCGACCCCGCCGTGCGGCACGGCATCGTGCTGGCGAAAAACATGCTGGCCAAGCGCGCCGGGGTGCAGACGGGCGAGGCCGTCTGGCAGGCCGTGCGCAAGTGCCCGAACCTGAAGATCATCCCGCCGGACTACCCCAAGTACCTGCGCTTCGCGCGGATGATGAAGGCGATCTGCGCCGAGTACACCGACGCGGTGGAGAGCTTCGGCCTGGACGAGTGCTGGATGGACGTCACCGGCCACGAGCGCGGCGGCGAGGCCATCGCGGGGGAACTGCGGCGGCGCGCCAGGGAGGAGTTGGGGCTGACGGTGTCCGTGGGGGTCTCCTACAACAAGATCTTCGCCAAGCTGGGCAGCGACATGAAGAAGCCCGACGCCACCACCGTCATCACGCCGGAGAACTACCGCGACCGCGTATGGCCCCTGCCCGCGGGGGACCTGCTGTACGTGGGCCCCTCCACCCGGCGGCGGCTGGCGGCGCGGAACATCCGCACCATCGGCGACATCGCCAGGAGCCCGCGGGAGCTGCTGCGGACGGCGCTCGGGAAGAGCGGCGAGATGCTGTGGGTGTTCGCCAACGGCCTGGACCAGTCGCCGGTATTGCGCGAGGGAGAGGGCGAGGCGATCAAGTCCGTCGGCAACAGCACCACCACGGCCAGGGATATCGTGGACGACGCGGGCGCGCACCGCGTGCTGATGGCGCTCGCCGACAGCGTGGCGGAACGGCTCCGCGCCCAGGGGCTCCAGGGGCGGACGGTGTGCGTATCGGTGCGGGACTGCGCGCTGTACACCACCAGCGTCCGCCACAGGCTGGACCACGCCACGGCGCTGGCGTCGGAGATCTGTACCTGCGCCATGGCGCTGTTTCGCGCCCACTACCGCTGGGAGCGGCCCGTGCGAAGTCTGGGCGTGAGCGTTTCGGCGCTGGAGAGCCTGGAGGGGGATGTGCAGCTGAGCCTGTTCGCGGACGCGCGGGACCGGAGGTACGACCTGGAGAACGCCGTGGGCGACATCCGGCGCCGCTTCGGCCACGACGCGCTGCGGCGGGCCAGCCTGCTGGGCGGCGGGGAGATCCACTTTCTGAAGGAGAATTGAAGCGAAGGAGGCGATTCGAATGGCGCACAGGGTGTACGTGCGGGTGCAGGTGGACGTGGACGAGAGCGGCAAAACCCGGCCCCTGCGCATCTTCTGGGAGGACGGCCGCAGCTTCGCCGTGGACCGGCTGCTGGACGTGCGACGGGCGGCGTCCACAAAGGCGGGCGGCCAGGGCATGCGGTATACCTGCCGGGTGCGGGGCCGGGAGATCCGCCTGTTCGAGGACGACGGCCGCTGGTTCGTGGAAGCCAGGGACGCGGCGGCGGAATGAGAGGAGAGGTGAACATGGAAGCTTCGAAGCTGGTGTATACGCTCAACGAGGCGGAGGTGCGCACGGGCATCGACCGCGACGGCCTGCGGCTGCTGATCGGCTGGGGAAAGCTGCCGGTGCTCCAGGCCGGGCGGCGCATGGTCATCCGGCGGGATGTCATGGAGGCGTTCCTCGAGGCCAACCGCGGGCGGAATCTCATGAAGCGGGACGAGGTTCTTGCGGTACGCTACGGCGAGCTGTAGCGCGGAAGGGAGGCGGATCGCCCGGATGCGCTGCGAAGGAGGGAGGATGTGCGCGTCCGAGGCGTCCCGGGGCGCAAAAACATGTGCCGCAACGCGCGATTATTGTTAAAATGTTATTGCTATTTCGCCGGATTTCATATATAATATATAATGTCGGTTTCTGAATGTGAATTGCCTGGGTGACGGACGCCCGGCGCGCATCCCTTTCCGGCGGGAGGAATAGCCATGCATTCGATTCGCATAAAAATCACAGCGGTGACCATCGCCGCGATTCTCACCAGCGTGCTCGCGCTCGGCGGACTCGGCGTGCTCAGCATCGGCATGGAGAGCGACCGCAGTTCCACGGAGAAAATGCGGTTGATCAGCGAGAACATGCAGCGAAAGCTGGACGCCTACCTCGACAGCCTCAAGCAATCGGTGAACATGGCGATCCGGATCGCGGGGGACTCCCTCGACGACCTGGACATAGAGTACCTCGGCAACTCCGGCACCCCGGAGCAGGTGGAGGCACTGGACGCCGCCATGAAGAAGCACTGTGCGGATGTGGAGCACGCCTTCGGCAGCATCGCCAACAGCACGAACGGCATCGTGACGTATTACTACTGCATCAATTCGGACTACGGCTCGAACGAGCACGGCTTCTTCTGGTCCAAGCTCGACGGCGATGAATTCCAGAAGCAGCCGCCGCTGGACTCCAGGGAGCTCGACCGCGGCGACATCGATCACACCACGTGGTATTATTCCCCGCTGAAGGCCGGCAGCGCCGTGTGGGTCGGCCCGTACAAGGCGCACTTCCTGGGCGAGCAGTGGACGATCTCCTACGTCGCGCCGATCTACCACCAGGGCTTCGTGGTGGGCGTGCTGGGCATGGACATCCTGTTCGACACCATGATCAGCCAGATCAGCTCGCTCCGGGCATACGACAGCGGCTTTGCGTTCCTGATGGACCGCGACGGCCACGTGATCTATCACCCGGACATGCAGTCCAGGGGCGTGCCGGTCTCGATGAGCCAGAGCCTCGACGAGGAGCTGCTGCGGCGCAGGAGCAGCGGGGACATGATGATCCGCTACATCAGGAACCAGAAGCAGTGGCAGCTCGCCTTCGCCACGCTGACCGACGACCACAAGGTCGCCGTCACGGCGCCGGTCTCCGAGATCACCGCATCCCAGCGGCAGTTGATGCTGATTATCCTTCTGGTCGCGGCGGTGATCCTGGCCGTGTTTACCCTCGCCATACTCTTCCTGATGAACGCGCTGACCAAGCCGCTGCTGCGCCTTACGATGGCGTCGCAGAAGCTGCTGGCCGGCGATTACGACGTGGAGCTCGACTATGAAGGCAGGGATGAAGTGGGCATACTGACCGCCGCCTTCCGCCAGATGCGCAATTACCTGCAGCTTTACATCAGCGACCTGAACAGCCGCGCCTACAAGGACGCGATGACGGGCGTCAAGAACAAGGGCGCCTTCACCGCCTCCATGGCCAGGCTGAACGATACGATCCGCCTCGGCGGACAGGACAAGCCCCCCCAGTTCTCGATCGTCACGTTCGACTGCAACGACCTGAAGCAGATCAACGACGAGTACGGCCACGACTGCGGCGACATCTACCTGCAGGCGACCTGCACGATGATCTGCAAGGTCTTTGCCCACAGCCCCGTATTCCGCATGGGCGGCGACGAATTCTCGGTCATATTGCAGCGCTCGGACTACAACAACCGCGAAGAGCTGCTTAAGACCTTCGACGCCTGCGCCGAGGAGCGCAACGCCACGGCAGAACACCCCTGGCAGTGCATCAACGTCGCGAAGGGCATGGCGGTGTACCAGCCGTATGCGGATACGAGCGTCGAGCAGGTGCTGCACCGCGCGGACGAGCTGATGTACGAGGACAAGCGAAGGTGCAAGTCGTCCCGCGGGAATTGACCGCAGGGCCGATGGGAGGGGGAGCGTTCCTCCTCCCTTTCTTTTTCGGCAAACGGGCCGACAGAATCGAAATGAAAAGGAGCGTGCGCAATGAAGCTGAACAGACTGACGGAGCGCATATGGGTCTACCCGCATGAGGAGGAGCGCGACCGCCCGAACCTGGGCTATATCCGCGGAGACCGCTGGAGCCTGGCGGTGGACGCCGGGCACTCGGACGACCACACCGCGGCGTTCTACCGGGCGCTGGAAGAGGCCGGACTGCCGCTTCCGAGCCTGACGGTGCTGACGCACTGGCACTGGGACCACACCTTCGGCATGCATGTCGTGCACGGCCTGTGCCTGGCCAACGCGCGGACCAACGGCCACCTGCGCGCCTTCCGGGAGCGGATCGAAAGGGAGGGGACGGAGATGTTCTTCGCCCTGGACGATCGCATCCGCAGGGAGTACGAGGGCGGTCGGCCCGTGGTCGTGACGCTCTCCGACCTGGTGTTCTCGGGGGAGATGCTGTTGGACGCGGGCAACTGTCCCGTCCGGGTCTTTCAGGCGGATTCGCCGCATACGGATGACGCGGCGCTGGTATATGCTCCGGGCGAAGGCGTGCTGTTCCTGGGCGACGCCGCGTGCGGGGCGTTCCCCGGCTGGGAGAAGGATCCCGCCCTCGCGCGGAAACTGGCGGACGCCATCGAAGGCATCGACGCGGACACCCTTCTGGAAAGCCACTGGATCCCGCAGACGAAGCGGGAACTGCTGCATACCCTGCTGGAGGAAGCCTAGGGAGCAGCCCCGCGGCAGATCCGGGACGGAGGAATAACGGTATGGAAAAGGCGATCAGTACGGTCGTTATTTACGGACAGAGCCACGTGGGTTCCACCTGCCACATCGCGCGAACGGCTGGTTGAGCGGCGACCGCGCGGGAGCGGACGGCCTCGGCGGCGCGTGACGACTTTATTACAGCTGCCTGGAATGAAAGGGGAGGGGACGGCATAGGATAGATAGGGATGAATCACATTTCGGGCGGCCCGTCGGGGCCGCTGCGCAAACCGGAGGGATACGATGGAGAATCCTGGCAACAAGATCACCGTGGTGGGCCGCCTGGAGGGCGAACTCACCCTGAGTCACGAGGTCATGAACGAGCCCTTCTACACCGGCACGCTGATGGTGAAGCGCCTTTCCGGCACGGCGGACCACCTGCCGGTGACCATACCCGGCAAGCTGATGCCCATGCTGCCGCGGGAGCGGGACGAGCTGCTGCTGCTCACCGGACAGGTGCGCTCCTACAACAAGGTGGTGGAGGGCGCGGGCCGGCTGATGGTCACGCTGTTCGCCCAGAGCATCACCGAGACCGATGAAAACGACACGCTGAACCGCGTGAGCCTGACCGGCGCGCTGTGCAAGCCGCCCATCTACCGCTCCACGCCCTTCGGGCGGGAGATCTGCGACATGATGCTGGCGGTGAACCGGGCCTTTGGCAAGAGCGACTACATTCCCTGCATCGCCTGGGGCCGCAACGCGCAGTACGCTTCCCGCTTCAGCGTGGGGGATCGGGTGCGGCTCACGGGCCGGCTCCAGTCCCGGGAATACCAGAAGCTGCTGGAGAACGGCGAGTACATGGTGCGCAACGCCTACGAGGTCTCCGCCTTCACACTCGAGCCCGCCGAAGCCGACGCCGTCCGCGTGCCCGTGGGCGCGCAGATGTACCGGCCGGACTTCGGAAGCGCGCACAGAAGCCTGCAATAAACGAAATAAAAACCACGGCCCGCCCCGGACGACAGTCCAGGGCGGGCCAGATCGTCGATAAAGGCCGCAACCGCGGAGATTTCCTGAAAGACACCGCTGACGCGGAGGAAATCTCCGCTTGCTGCGTCAGGCCGCCCTGCGGATTTGGTCACTTACGTTTAGGTAAGCTCCCGCAATCCCGAAGGGATTTCCAGTTTTCAGCGAAGCTGAAAACCGCAAAGGTTCGAATTGAAATTCGAAGCTTTGCGCCGGCCTTTCTCGCCGCTCTGCAGCGTGTTTTGTCGATCAGAGCTGGTTGCGCTGGATCTTTCCGCTGATGGTCTTGGGGAGCTCGTCGCGGAAGACCACGATGCGGGGATACTTGTACGGCGCGGTGCGCTTCTTGACGTAGTTCTGGATTTCCTTCTTCAGCTCGTCGGTGCCCACGGTGCCCTTGGTGAGCACGACGGACGCCTTCACGACCTGGCCGCGCACCTCGTCCGGCGCGGCGGAGACGCCGCACTCCAGCACGTAAGGCAGTTCCATGATGACGCTCTCGATCTCAAACGGCCCGATGCGGTAGCCGGAGGACTTGATGACGTCGTCCGTGCGGCTGACATACCAGTAGTAGCCGTCCTCATCGCGCCAGGCCATGTCGCGGGTGTGGTAGAGGCCGTCGTGCCACACGGTGTCGGTCGCTTCCTGGTTGCCGTAGTAGCCCATGAACAGGCCGCAGGGCGTCTCCTTGTCCGTGCGGATGACGATTTCGCCCGGCGTACCGAGCTGTACGGGGTTGCCGTCCGCGTCCACCAGATCCACGTCGTACATCGGGCTGGGTTTGCCCATGCTGCCCACCTTGGGCGTCATGCCGTAGAAGTTGCCGAGCACCAGCGTCGTCTCGGTCTGGCCAAAGGCCTCCATGATGGACAGGCCCGTGGTCTTCTTGAACAGGTTGAAGACCTCGGGGTTCAGCGCCTCGCCCGCGGTGCAGGCGTAGTGGATGCTGCTCAGGTCGTACTTCGAGATGTCCTCGCGGATCAGGAAGCGGTACATCGTAGGCGGCGCGCAGAAGGTGGTGATGTTATACTTGGCGAACATGGGCAGGATGTCGTGGGCGTTGAAGCGGTCGAAATCGTAGGTGAACACCGCGCCCTCGTTCAGCCATTGCCCGTACAGCTTGCCCCACAGCGCCTTGCCCCAGCCGGTGTCGGAGATGGTCAGGTGCAGGCCGTCCGGTTCCACACAGTGCCAGTAGTGCGCGGTGATGAAGTGGCCCAGGGGGTACTTGTGGTTGTGCATGGCCAGCTTCGGATAGCCGGTGGTGCCGGAGGAGAAGAACATGACCATCGGGTCGCTGCCGCAGGGCGCGTCCGCCGTGCGCGGGAAGGTGGAGCGGTAGCGCAGGTACTCCTCGTCGAAGTCGTGCCAGCCCTCGCGCCTGCCGCCGCAGAGGATGCGCGTGGCGACAAAGGGGCAGGTTTCAAAGGCCTCCTCCACGTGCGAGGCCGCGTCGCCCTCGGCGGTCACGCAGATGGCGGTCACCCTGGCCGTCTCGAAGCGGTATTCGTAGTCCTTCTTCAGAAGCTGGTCGGTGGCGGGGATCGCGACGGCGCCCAGCTTGTGCAGCGCCATCATCGTCACCCAGAACTGCCAGTTGCGGCGCAGCACCAGCATCACGCGGTCGCCCCGCTTGATGCCCAGGGCCTTGAAGTAATTGGCCGCGCGGCTGGACTTGCGGCTGATGTCCTCGAAGGTGAAGCGCGTCTCGTTCTTGTCGCGGTCCACGTACAGCATGGCCAGCTTGTCCGGCTTCTTCTCCGCCAGGGCGTCCACGATGTCGAAGGCGAAGTTGAAGCGCTCGGCGTTGGGGAAGCTGATGTGCTTCAACTGGCCGTTGTCGTCCTCTTCCAGCTTCACGAACTCGTCGTAGATCAGCTTCTGCTTCACGGGGCGCACGGCCATCACCGTCTGGGTGACCTCCCCGGGCTCCGCGTCCTCGCCGGGCAGCACCACGGCGCAGAAGGTGCAGTCCCGCCCGCCGGTGGCGATCATGCCGTGGGGGGTGGAGGAATTATAGTAGATGGTGTCGCCCTCGTACAGGTGCTCCACGTGGTCGCCCACGCGCACCAGCAGCTCGCCGGAGATGATGAGGTCGAACTCCTGGCCGGAGTGCGTGGTGGTGTGGATGGGCTTGTCCTGCAGCTCCTTGCTGTAGCTGTAGGTCACCCAGAACGGCTCGGCCAGCTTCTTGCTGAACTCGGGCGCCAGGTTGCGGATCTCGATGCCCTCCTCATGCGCGGTGGTGGCGGCGGTGCCCTTGCGGGTCACGGTGTAGCTGGACAGGTTGGCGCTGCGGCCCTCCATGATGTCCGTGATGTCCACGCCGAAGATCTTCGCGCAGTTGTGGATAAAGGTAAAGGGCAGATCGACCGTGCCGGATTCATACTTGTAATACGTCTCCACATCCAGGTCCGTTTGCTCGGCCATGTAGGGGATGGAATAGCCGGCGATCTCGCGCAGCGCGCGGATACGGGTCGAAACCTCGTGCAGCATGCTGGTTGCGTTTTCCATGGGGGTGCATCCTCCTTTTTCCTGGGTCCTCGAAACCGCTCGGGGATGATGGCATTTCGAAGGGCGGCAACAAAAAACGCCTCAACGTGTGAACATCACACCGTTGAGGCGAGCCATTGCCCGCGGTACCACTCAACTTGCGCCGTGTCGGCGCCACTCTTCAGGCTCCATCAAGCCCTTTGCCTTTACGCAGCGATCACGGGAAGCGCCTACTTGCGAACCCTCGCTTTCGGACTTCCGGCTCGGAAGGGATGGGCTCCTGAACCCGCTGTGACCGGCCTTGCAGCGTGTGGCCGGCTCTCTGCGCGCAGTGCGATTCCGCCGTCTTCGTCATTGCCTTTGGTGTTATTCGATTGACGCTATTCTAACACGCATGCCTGTCGTTGTCAAATCCCGGACGTGTAAAATTTTGATGAATCGGCGCGCATTTCCGTTGAAAAATGCAGGAAACGAGCGCGTTACTTGCAGAATTCAAAAAAACAGCCTTGACAACCACCCTTCTAGCTGATAGATTTAAAAGTACATTGCGGTAAAGCATCACAATCAGCGTCGGAGGATGAGCGCATGGGGGAGGCTTTGCGCCTGCGGGTGCCCGAACGGCGCATCCTGGTGGTCACCGGCCACTACGGAAGCGGCAAGACCGAGTTCTGCGTCAGCCTCGCGCTGGGGCTGGCGAAGCAGGGCCATCGACCCTATGAACGGCTCGCGCTCGCGGACCTGGACATCATCAACCCCTACTTCCGCTCCCGCGAGCGGCGCGCGCAGCTCGAACGGGCGGGCGTGCCGGTGTACGGCAGCGCCTACGGCCACGAGGTCACCGCGGAGATCCCGGAGCTCGCGGCCAACATCAAGGCGCCGCTGGTGGACGCGGGCTGCCGCGTGATCGTGGACGTGGGCGGCAACGATTCCGGCGCGCTGGTGCTCAGGCAGTTCGGCAAGTACCTGAGGCCCGGGGAGACGCTCAACCTGTGCGTGGTGAACGCCAACCGCCCGGAGACGCGGGACGCCGAAGGCGTGATGGAGCACCTGCGCGCCATCGAGGCCAACATGGGCATGCGCGTGGACGGCCTCGTCAACAACACCCACCTGCTGCGCGAGACGGACGCGGCGTGCGTGGGGAAGGGCCACGCCCTCTGCGAGGAGGTCTGCCGGCGCACGGGGCTCGAGCTGTGGTGCGACTGCTATCCGCGGGGCGTCGTATCGGCCGATGAAATCGAGGGCAGGTACGCGCATCCGATGCCGCTGGGGCTCTACATGCGCCCCGCATGGCTGGACATCGGGTTTCAATAACCGCTGTACAGGGTGATCAGGAGGCGGGTTCCGCTTCCTTCGCATAAGCCAGAAACCAGGGAGGTACTTCCATGGCAAGAAAATTCAAGGTCGTGTTCGACCGGGAGCGCTGCAAGGGCTGCGAGCTCTGCAAGAGCTTCTGTCCCAAGAAGATCATCGAGATGGACACCCAGGTAAACGCCAAGGGCTACTGTCCTGCGATGATTACCGAGCAGGAGAAGTGCATCGGCTGCCAGAGCTGCGCCACCGTCTGCCCGGACTGCGCTATCGAAATCTTCGAGGAGGAGGAATGACCCATGAGTGAAAAGGTTCTGATGAAGGGCAACGAAGCCTTCGCGGAGGCCGTCATTCGCGGCGGCGTTCGCTTCTACTTCGGCTATCCCATCACGCCCCAGAGCGAGATTCCCGAGTTCATGAGCCGGGAGCTGCCCAAGTGGGGCGGCAAGTTCCTCCAGGCCGAGAGCGAGCTGGGCGCCATCAACATGGCCTACGGCTGCGGCGCGGCGGGCGGCAACGGCTTTATCTCGTCCTCGTCTCCTGGCATCGCGCTGATGCAGGAGGGCATGAGCTTCCTGTGCTCGGCGGAGGTGCCGGTGGTGCTGCTGAACGCTTCCCGCGGCGGCCCGGGCATCGGCTCGATCCAGCCCGGCCAGGCGGACTACAACCAGGTTACCCGCGGCGGCGGCAACGGCGACTACAAGATGCCCGTGTTCGCGCCGGCCAGCATCCAGGAAGCCATCGACATCCTCTACGACGCCCCGGCGCTCGCGGACCAGTGGCGCAACCCCGTGATGGTGCTGGTGGACGGCCTGATGGGCCAGATGATGGAGCCGGTGCTGATGCCCGAACCCAAGAAGCCCCTCGAGAGCGCGGATATTCCCACCGTCAAGCCCTGGGCCATCTCCGGCAGCGAGAAGGGCACCCGCAGCGTGGTGAAGTCCCTGCGCCTGCAGCCCGAGGTGCTGGAGGAGCACGTGGAGCACCTGTTCGAGAAGTACGGGCGCATGGAAAAGGAGCTCGTCCGCGTCGAGACCGAGAACGTCGAGAACGCCGAGGTGGTGTTCGTCGCGTTCGGCACCATGGCGCGCCTGGTGAAGGAGGCCATGGAGATCCTGGAGAGCCAGGGCGTGAAGGCCGGCATGATCCGCCCCATCAGCCTGTGGCCCTATCCCTACGAAGCCTTTGACAAGATCGGCAAGAACTGCAAGGCCGTCATCTCCGCGGAGCTGAGCATGGGCCAGATGGTGCAGGACGTGAAGCTGGGCGTGGAGGGCCGCTGGCCCGTTCGCCTCATCCACCGCGTGGGCGGCATGCTGCCCACCTCCCTGGACATCGTGGAAAAGACGCGGAAGATATTGGAGGAAGTGCGATGAAAGCGGTATTCAAGCAAACACAGGGCATGTTGCCCGTCAGCACCAGCTATTGCCCCGGCTGCACCCACGGCGTGGCCCATCGCATCATCATGGAAACCCTGGATGAGATGGGCCTGCTGGGCAAGGCCATCGGCGTGGCCCCCATCGGCTGCAGCGTGGTGGCCCACCAGTTCATGAACGTGGACATGTGCGAATCCGCGCACGGCCGCGCTCCCGCGGTGGCCACCGCCATCCGCCGCGTGCATCCGGACAGGATCGTCTACACCTACCAGGGCGACGGCGACCTCGCGAGCATCGGCATGGCGGAGATCGTCCACGCCGCGGCGAGGGGCGAGAAGTTCTCCACCTTCTTCATCAACAACGGCATCTACGGCATGACCGGCGGCCAGATGGCGCCCACCACGCTGATCGGCCAGCGCGCCACCACCTGCGTGGACGGACGTACCCGCGAGCAGGCGGGCATGCCGCTGAAGATCTGCGAGCTGCTGGCCACGCTGGACGGCCCGGCCTACATCGAGCGCGTCGCGCTGAACAGCCCCGCCCACATCCGCAAGGCCAAGAAGGCCGTGCGCCGCGCCTTTGAGATCCAGCAGGAGGGGAAGGGCTTCACCTTCGTGGAGCTGCTCTCCACCTGCCCCACCAACTGGGGCCTCACCCCGCCGAAGGCCATGGAATGGCTGGAGGAAAACATGATTCCCTACTATCCGCTGGGCGTGTTCAGAGAACCGGAGGTGAAATGATATGCCGACCAACAAGCTGTTTTTTGCCGGTTCCGGCGGCCAGGGCGTGCTGACCATGGGCCAGATGGTGACCTACGCCGCCATGTACGCGGACATGAACGCCACGTGGCTGCCCTCCTACGGCCCGGAGATGCGCGGCGGCACCGCCAACTGCACCGTGGTAATCAGCCCGGAGAAGCCCGTGAGCTGCCCGCTGATCTACGAGGCGGACAACCTGGTGGTGATGAACCTGCCCTCGCTGATCAAGTTCGAAGGCATGGTCAAGCCCGGCGGCAACCTGTTCGTGAACACCTCGCTCATCGAGCAGAAGCCCACTCGCACGGACATCAACGTCTACAACGTTCCCGCAAACGACCTCGCCATGCAGCTGGGCAACGCCCGCACGGCGAACGTGGTGATGCTGGGCGCGCTGGTGCGAACCACCAACGTGGTGCCGGTGGAGATGATCTACAAGATCATGGAGAAGACCTTCTCCGGCCGCAAGGCCGCCCTGCTGGACCTGAACAAGCAGGCGTTCCACACCTGGAAGCCGGAATAATTCGGAAAGGAAGGGACAGGCATGGCAGCGCCATGCCTGTCCTTCGTTGAACGGCGATGATCGTTGGGAGGTGCCTATGAACATGCTGGAATGCTACGGGGAACTGCCGGACTTCCTGTGCCGCGCCGCGGAGGCACCGCCATTGCGGCGGCTGAAGGAAGTGGGCATGAACTGCGGCTGCGAATACACGTCCTTTCCCATGCTCGGCGCCCTCGCGCCCTACAGCCGGTGGGAGCACAGCCTGGGCGTCGCGGCCATCGTCTGGCGCTTCACCCGCGACCCGAAGCAGGCAATGGCGGGCCTGCTGCACGACGTGGCCTCGCCGACCTTCGCGCACGTGATCGACTTTCTGAAGGGCGATTACCTGCGACAGGAGGCCACCGAGGCGGGCACGACGCGGATCATCGACGAGAGCATGGAGCTGCAGACAGCGCTGAGCGCCATGGGCCTGCGCACGTCGGACGTGTGCGATTATCATCGCTATCCCATCGCCGACAACGACACCCCGCGGCTGTCCGCCGACCGGCTGGAGTACACGCTGGGCAACCTGGTAAACTTCGGCTATCGCTTCCGGGACGATGTCGCGGCGTACTACGCGGATCTCGCCGTGGGCGAAAACGAGGCGGGCGAGCAAGAGCTGATGTTCCGAAGCCCCGCGCGTGCCCGCGGCTTCGCGCTGGACGCGCTCAGGTGCAGCCGCGTTTACGTGAGCGACGCCGACCGCTACGCCATGCAGGCGTTGGCAAATCTGCTCCGGGACGCGGTGGCGGCGGGCGTGCTGTCGGAGGACGACTTCATGGGCACCGAACCCCGGCTGCTGGACAAGCTCTGCCGCCACCGCGACTGGGCGGACCGCTGGCGCGACTACTGTGCCATGCGCGCCACCCGCCGGTCGGAGGCGCCCGACGGCGCGGCGGGCTGGATGAAGATTCCCGCCAAGAAGCGCTGCATCGACCCCATGGTCCGGGACGTGGGCCGCGCCTCCGCGCTGTTCCCGGATTTCGGCGACGCGCTGGCGGCGTTCCTCGCCGAATCGCAGGATTACTGGGTGCTCGGAGAATAGACGAATCCCGCCCGCCGGAGGCTGTCCGACGGGCGGGATTTTCGTTTGGACGCGGATGGTACATGAGCCTTTCATGCCATGAAGGTTTCCCGGGCTGCGGCGCAGGCGGTCCGAATATCAATCGACGATCGGCTGCCAGCGCCCGTCGGCGGCGGCGCGGAAGCACAGCTCCAGGTACTCCACGCAGGTCTTGCCGGTGGCGAGGGGCAGCTTTACGGCCTCCTCCAGCGTAAAGAAGCGGCTGCCGACGGTCTCGGGATTCGGCCGGAACGATCCGCCGAGGTACTCGCAAAGCATCATCGCGGTGGTGATCTCGCAGACGTAGGGCGGGGTGAGGTGGCGGTTTCGGTCCAGCAGCGCGATCAGCCTTATGGGGCGCACCGTCGCGCCGGTCTCCTCGAAAGCCTCCTTCACGACGTTTTCCGCGATGGAACGGTCGGCGTCGCACCAGCCCCCGGGGATGGCCCACAGGCCGCTGTTTTCCTGCGCGAGCAGGATCCTGCCGTCCCGGATGATCGCCGCGCGGGTGTCCAGCTTGGGCGTCTGGTAGCCGCTTTCGGCCGTGAACAGCGCGCGCACCCGCTCCAGCGGAAGCTCGGTGAGGCTGGCCATCATGCAGGCGGAGATTTCGCGGATGCGGCGGAAGCGCTCGATGTCGTACACGTCTTTGCAATAGGCCAGCGCCGACTGGGAGAGCGCCTGCAGCTCCTTGACCCACTCCAGCCACCGATCGTCTGAACGCATGGTTTCATCTCCTTCACAACGGCATTATAGCAAGCCGCCGCGCGCCCGTCAAGGCGCGTTTTGCATTGACAGGCATCCGGCACTGTGATAATATGAAAGATGAATTCAACGAAGGGGAGCGTGCTCATTATGGTGCATTTTGTTGGCGCGGGCAGCGGCGCGGTGGATCTCATCACCGTGCGCGGGGCGAGACTACTGGGCGAGGCGGACGTGATCATCTACGCCGGTTCGCTGGTGAACCCCGACGTGCTGCAATACGCCCGGAAGGATTGCGAAATCCACGACAGTGCGACGATGACCCTGGAGGACGTGCTGGAGGTCATTAAGGCCGCGGAGGCGGCGGGCAAGACCACCGTGCGCCTGCATACCGGCGACAGCAGCATCTTCGGCGCGGTGCGCGAGCAGTTCGACGAGCTGGAAAAGCTGGGCATCGAATACGACGTCTGCCCCGGCGTCAGCGCCTTCTGCGGCGCGGCGGCGGCGCTGAAGGCGGAGTATACGCTGCCGGACGTCAGCCAGTCGGTCATCATCACGCGCGCGGCGGGCCGCACGCCAGTGCCGGAGCGCGAATCCATACGATCCTTTGCGCAGCACAGGTCCACCATGGTGCTGTTTTTGAGCACGTCGCTGGCGCAGAGCGTGCAGGACCAGCTCGTCGAGGGCGGCTATGACCCCGAAACCCCGGCGGCCATCGTATACAAGGCCACCTGGCCGGACCAGCGCATCTATCGGTGCAGGCTGAAAAACCTGGCGGAGACCGTGACGGCAAACGGCCTCACGAAGACCTCCCTCATCGTGGTGGGCGGCTTCCTGGGCGACGTGTACGACCGCTCGAAGCTCTACGATCCCACCTTCACCACCGAGTTCCGGCAGGCCGAGCAATGAACGCCGCCGTATTCGCCTTTACCGAGCGCGGCAAGGCCACGGCGCGCAGGATCGGCGCGCTGCTCGAGGAAGCGGGCGACGCGGTGCTGTACCGGGCCCCGGAAAAGCTCGCTGGCGACGGCTTCGAGGGCTATCATGGGACTCTGCCCGACGAGGTCGGCGCGCTGTTTCACCGCGATGCGCTCATATTCGTCGGCGCCTGCGGCATCGCGGTGCGCGCCGTCGCGCCGCACGTCGCCAGCAAGCTGAGCGACCCGGCGGTGCTGTGCGCGGACGAGCGCGGTCGGTTTGTGATCTCGCTGCTGTCGGGGCACATCGGCGGCGCGAACCGGCTGGCGAACCGGCTGGGGGCGGCGCTGGGCGCGATCCCGGTGGTCACCACCGCCACGGATGTCAACGGGCGCTTTTCCGTGGACGCCTGGGCGGCGGAGCGGGGCATGCGCATCGGCTCCATGGCGCTTGCAAAGCGGGTGTCCGCGGAGATCCTGACGCGGGAGATCCCGTTTTGCGCCGACCGCGCCGATCCCGGCATCGCGCTGCCCGACGGGCTCGTCTGGGGCGAGAAGGGCGAGCTGGGCATATGCGTCTCCGTCCGCAACCGCAAGCCCTTTCGGGACACGCTGCTGTTGACGCCCCGGGCGCTCTGCGTGGGCCTGGGCTGCCGCCGGGGAACGCCGCAGGCCGCCGTCGAGGCGGCGATACGGGCGGTGTTCGACCGCTGTGACCTCAGCCTCGAGGCCGTGGCGGAGGCGGCCAGCATCGACGTGAAGGCCGACGAGCCGGGCCTGATCGCCTGCTGCGAGGCCCACGGCTGGCCGCTTCGATTCTACAGCGCGCAGGAACTGGCGAAGGTCGAGGGCGATTTCTCAAAATCGGAGTTTGTTCAAAATACCGTGGGCGTTGACAACGTCTGCGAGCGCGCCGCGGCGGCGTCCGGCGGGACGCTGATCGCGCGCAAGACCGCCCTGAACGGCGTGACCGTCGCCGTGGCGGAGAGGAAATGGGGGATTGAATTTGGCGAGGATACGAGTGGTGGGCATCGGCCCGGGCGCCTATGAGGAGATGACGCTGCGCGCGGTGAACGCGCTGAACGACTGCGACGTCATCGTGGGCTATCACGTGTACGTGGATCTTGTAAAGGAACATTTCCCGGGAAAAGAATTCCATACGACGCCCATGAAGAAGGAGGTCGACCGATGCCGCCTGGCGCTGGCGCTCGCCCGCGATGGCCGGGACGTGGCCATGATCTGCAGCGGCGACGCGGGCGTGTACGGCATGGCGGGGCTCATCTACGAGCTGCTCGGCCAAGACGCGGCGGTCGAGGTGGAGGTCGTCGGCGGCCTGACGGCGGCGCTCTCCGGCGCCGCGCGGCTGGGCGCGCCGCTGACCCACGACTTCTGCTGCATCAGCCTCAGCGACCTGCTGACGCCGTGGGAGACCATTGAGAACCGCCTCGACTGCGCGGCGAAGGGCGATTTCTGCATCGCGCTCTACAACCCCAGCAGCATGAAGCGCAGGGACTACCTGCAGAGGGCCTGCGATATCCTGCTCCGGCACGCCTCCCCGGATCGCGTGTGCGGCGTGGTGCGCAACATCGGCCGGGAGGGCGAGGAGGCGCTGGTGATGACGCTGGCCGAGCTGCGGGACTACGAAGCGGACATGTTCACCACGGTGTTCGTCGGCAACAGCCACACGAAGGCGCTGGGCGGAAAGATGGTCACGCCCAGGGGGTACCGTGATGTCTGAGATCTGCATTTTCGCGGGCACGACCGAGGGCCGGCGGCTGGCGGAATGCCTGGAAAACCAGCCGATCGGCGTGTATGCCTGCGTGGCGACGGCCTACGGCGAGGCGCTGATCCCCGAGGCGGGCAACATCGAGGTCTCCGCGCGACGGCTCGACCGGGCGGAGATGGAGGCGCTGTTCCGCGAACGGCGCTTCGACCTCGTGGTGGACGCCACCCATCCCTTCGCCACCGAGGTCTCGGAGCACGTGTTCGCCGCCTGCAAGGCCGCGGGCACGGAGTATTTGCGGCTGAACCGGGGCGAGGATGCCGAGGACGCGGAGGCCGTGTACGTGGATTCCCTGAAGGCCGCGGCGGAATACCTGGCCGGTCGCCCCGGCAACGCGCTGCTGGCCACAGGGAGCAAGGAGCTCGCGCCCTACGCGGCGGTGGAGGGCTTTGCCGAGCGGTTCTATGTGCGCGTGCTGCCGGTGGCGTCGTCCATCGCCGCCTGCGCCGAAGCGGGCTTCCCGCCGTCGCACATCCTGGCGATGCAGGGGCCGTTCAGCGTGGAGATGAACGTGGCGATGCTCCGCAGCGTTCGCGCGAGCTATCTGGTCACCAAGGATTCGGGCGACAGCGGCGGCTTCCGGGACAAGCTGGCGGCGGCGCGGCAGGCGGGGGCGCAGTGCGTGGTCATCGGTCGCCCCGCGCAGCGCCCGGGCGTGGGCTTTGCCGAGGCGCTGGCGCTGATCGCGCGCCGGTACCGCCTGAGGATCCCGCGGGAGGTCGCCGTGGTCGGCATCGGCATGGGATCGCCGGACACGCTGACCGGCGAGGCCGACCGCGCCCTGCGTCAGTGCGACTGCGTCATCGGCGCGTCCAGGATGCTGGAGGCGGTGGCGCGCTACGGCAAGCCCGGCTTCACGGAGATCGCCCCGGCGAAGATCGTCGCCTGCATGGCGGCGCACCCCGAGTACCGACGCTTCGCGGTGGTGATGTCCGGCGATTCCGGCTTCTACAGCGGCACGAAGAAGCTGTTGCCGCTGCTGGAGGGGGATCGCGTGCGCGTGGTGCCCGGCCTCAGCTCCCTGCAGGTGCTATGCGCCCGGCTGCAAACGCCCTGGGACGATGCGAAAGCCGTCTCCCTGCACGGCCGCGAGGGCTCCGTCGTGCCCGAGCTGAAGGCGCACGGCAAGGTGTTTGCGCTGATGGACGGCGCCGACGCGGTGAAGCGCATCTGCGCCGACCTCGTCGCCGCGGGCATGGGCGCGGCCAGGGTCGGGATCGGCGAGCGACTGTCCTATCCCGACGAGAAGATCACCCGCGGCACGGCGGCGGAACTCGTCGACTATGCCTGCGCGCCGCTGAGCGCCATCCTGCTGGAACATCCCGCGGAGCGCAGCCCGCTGCCCATCGGGCTGCCGGACGAGGCGTTCCTGCGCCAGTTGGGCGACGGGGAGCAACGCGCCGTACCCATGACCAAGAGCGAGGTGCGCGCGCTGTCCATCGCCAAGCTCGGCCTCACCCGGGACGCGGTGCTCTGGGACGTCGGTGCCGGCACGGGCTCGGTGTCCGTGGAGGCGGCGCTGCTGTGCCCGGAGGGCCGGGTGTACGCCGTGGAATGCCGGGAAGACGCGGCTTCGCTGATCGGGCAGAACGCCGAGCGGTTCGCCCTGCGCAACCTGACCGTGGTGCGCGGCACGGCGCCGGAGGCGCTGGCGGAACTGCCCGCGCCGACGCACGCCTTCATCGGCGGGAGCTCCGGCAACCTGGGCGAAATCATCGCCGCCATACTGGCGAAGAACCCGTCGGCGCGGATCGTGGTGAACGCCATCGCGCTGGAGACCGTGGGCGAGCTGGCCGCCCTCCTGCGGGAGAAGCGTTTCGACGTGGACGAGGTCGTGCAACTCAGCATTGCCCGCAGCCGGGCGCTGGGCCGCTACCACCTGATGAGCGGCCAGAACCCCATCTACATCGCCACTTTACAGCGGCTGAAAGGGGAGGATGAAGCGTGAAAATCGAGCTGGAGCGCGTCGCGCCGATGGAGATTGAGCGGCGCAGCTTTGAGATCATTACGGAGGAACTGCCCCATCCCATCGACGAAGCCCTCGCGCCGATCATCAAGCGGGTGATCCACACCACGGCGGACTTCGACTACGCCGACAACCTATGCTTCTCCGAGGGCGTGCTGGACAAGGCGCTCGCGGCCATTCGCGAGGGGGCGCTCATCGTCACCGATACCACCATGGCGATGTCCGGCATCAACAAAAAGGCGCTGGCGAGCCACGGCGGTGAGGCGCGCTGCTTCATCGCCGACCCGGACGTGGCGGAGCGGGCCGCGGCCAACGGCACCACCCGCGCCGTGGCGGCCATGGACAAGGCTGCGGAGATCGACCGGCCGCTGATCTTCGCCATCGGCAACGCGCCCACCGCGCTGGTGCGCATTTACGAGCTGATCCGGGAGGGCAGGCTGAACCCGAGGCTCGTGATCGGCGTGCCGGTGGGGTTCGTCAACGTGGTGCAGTCCAAGGAGCTCATCATGACGGCGGACGTGCCCTACATCGTGGCGCGCGGCAGGAAGGGCGGCAGCAACGTGGCCGCGGCCATCTGCAACGCCCTGATGTACATGCTGGGGCGATAGGGTCATCGATTTTGCAAATACAGACCATAGTCTATGATAAAACAGACCGAAGTTTGTGCATAACAGACTAAAGTCTGTAACTTTGGGAGAGAACATGCTTCGCCATTACATCACCAAGGGCGGCCGGACCATGCGCTGCGGCTATACGACCGGTTCCTGCGCGGCCGGCGCGGCCCGGGCGGCGACGGAAATGCTGCTGACCGGTCGGCCGGTCGAGACCGTGGAGTTGGATACGCCCAAGGGCATCCGGCTGACGCTCGAGATCCTGGACGCGCGCATCGATGGCGATTGCGCGCGCTGCGCCGTACAGAAGGACAGCGGCGACGACCCGGACATCACCAACGGCATCCTCGTCTACGCCACGGCGCGCCGCTGCGCGGCGGGCGTCGTCATTGACGGCGGCGAGGGTGTGGGCCGTGTGACGAAGGAGGGGCTCGACCAGCCCGTCGGCGCGGCGGCCATCAATTCAACGCCCCGCCGGATGATCGCGGAACAGGTGGAAGCGGCCTGCAACGCCCACGGCTACGAGGGCGGCGTGGAAATCATCATCTCCATTCCCGACGGGCGCGCGCTGGCGGGCAAAACGTTCAACCCCAGGATTGGCATTGAGGGCGGCATCTCCGTCATCGGCACCACGGGCATCGTGGAGCCCATGAGCAATGCCGCGCTGGTGGACACCATCCGGCTGGAGCTGAGTGTGCTCAGCGCCGGAGGCGCAAAGGGCGTGCTGCTGTGCCCCGGCAACTACGGCGAGGTCTTTGCGCGGGAGCGGCTGGGCCTCTCCATGCAGCGGCAGGTCAGCACCAGCAACTTCATCGGCGACGCCATCGAGGCGGCGGTGTCCTATGGCTTTGAGCGCATACTGCTGGTGGGCCACGTCGGCAAGCTGGTCAAGCTGGGCATCAACCTGTCCAACACCCATTCCGCCTACGGGGACGGGCGCATGGAGACGCTGATCGCCTGCGCGCTGGAGGCCGGCGGGGAGATCGAGCTGCTGAGGACGATCCTGCGGTGCGTCACCACCGATGCCGCGCTGGACGCCCTGGACGCGGCGGGCCTGCTTCGCCCCACCATGGACATCCTGGGGCGGCGCATCCAGGACAGCCTGGAGCGCAAGGTGCCCGTAGGGACGCAGATTGGCTTCATCTGCTTCACCAACGCCGGGCCCCATCCGGGCGTGCTGGTGGAAAGCCCCAATGCGCGCGCGCTGGCGAACGAATGGAAAGCAGAACAATAGAAGCACAATTCGGAATAAACGTTCGTAATATAACGAATATTACCCGATTCAATGCGAAAATACTTCGCAAAGTTTACACGCTCTCGCCGGAAGTAAAACAGACCTGTGCTATAATGCACAGGTATTTTTATGGGCTTGCACCGACAAAGGAGAGATTGCATGGGCGGTTTTTTCGGGGTCGCATCCAGGCGGGACTGCGTGTTTGACCTGTTCTTCGGCACGGACTACCATTCCCACCTGGGCACCCGGCGCGGCGGCATGGTGGTCTACGGCGAGCGGGGGTTCGACCGAGCCATCCACAACATCGAGAACGCGCCGTTCCGCACCAAGTTCGAGCGGGACATGAGCGAAATGCGCGGCAACCTGGGCATCGGCTGCATCTCGGACACCGAGCCGCAGCCGCTGATCGTGCGCTCCCACCTGGGCAACTTCGCCATCACCACCGTGGGCCGCATCAACAACGTGGACGCGCTGGTGAAGGAGGCGTTTGCCTCCGGCACGACGCACTTCCTGGAGATGAGCGGCGGGAACATCAACGCCACGGAGCTCGTGGCGGCGCTCATCAACGCCAGGGATTCCATTCCGGAGGGCATACGCCACGCGCAGCGCAAGATCGACGGCTCCATGTCCATGCTGGTGCTGACGCCGGAGGGGCTGTACGCCGCCCGCGACCGCATGGGCCGCACGCCGGTGATCATCGGCAGGAAGGAAGACGCCTTCTGCGCCGTGTTTGAATCCTCGGCGTACCTGAACCTGGGCTATGCGGACTACCACGAGCTCGGGCCCGGCGAAATCGACTTCATCACCCCGGATTCGGTGGAGGTGGTGGTCGAGCCGCAGGACGAAATGCGCATCTGCACGTTCCTGTGGGTGTATTACGGCTATCCCACGTCGTCTTACGAGGGCATGAACGTCGAGGCGATGCGCTGCAGCTGCGGCGCCATGCTGGCCCGAAGGGATCATGTGGACGCGGACAACGTGGCGGGCGTGCCCGATTCCGGCACCGCCCACGCCATCGGTTACGCCAACCAGGCGGGCATACCGTTCTCCCGGCCCTTCATCAAGTACACGCCCACCTGGCCGCGCTCCTTCATGCCCACCATGCAGAGCAAGCGCAACCTGATCGCCCGCATGAAGCTCATCCCCGTGGACGCGCTCATCAAGGGCAGGAGCCTCGTGATGATCGACGACAGCATCGTGCGCGGCACCCAGATGCGCGAAACCACCGAGTACCTGTACAACAGCGGCGCCCGGGAGGTGCACGTGCGCGCCGCCTGCCCGCCGATCCTGTACGGCTGCAAGTACCTGAACTTCTCGCGCTCCGCCTCGGAGATGGACCTGATCGCGCGGCGGGTGATCGCCGAATTCGAGGGGGATCGCGCGGAAGCGATGCTGGACGCCTACGCCGACCCGGATGCGCCGGAGTACGCCCGGATGGTGCAGGAGATCGGCCGGCGGCTGAACTTCACGTCGCTGAAGTACCACCGCCTGGACGACATGCTGGCCTCCACCGGCGTATCGCCGTGCAAGCTGTGCACCTACTGCTGGAACGGCAGGGAGTAAACGACGGCACAAAAATACGACATCCCCGTCCGGGGATGTCGTATTACATTGTAGAAGTTATTATTCCTGTCCGTCCAGGACGAAGGGAATCTCCATCTCCTGCGCGAATTGCCAGGCGTAGGAGCCCTCCACGACCGTCAGCGTCAGCGCGTCGCACCCGTCGAAGGCATTGTCCTCGATGAGTGAAACGCTTTCCGGGATGCGCAGCGATTGGAGCGATGTGCAGTTCTCGAAGCATCCGCCCCTGATTTCCTGCAACCCTTCCGGAAGGACGATGTCGGAGAGGGCGATGCAATCCGTGAAGGCGTTCATATCCAGGACCTTCACCGTGGCGGGAAGGAAGACTTCCGCCAGGGAATCGCAATGAAAGAAGCAATCCTCGGGAACGATTTCCACCCCGTCGGACAGCACGACGCGCACGAGATCGTCGCAGCCGCTGAAGCAATCCATCCCCCAATTCACGACGCTGCCGGGAATGACGACCTCAGTCAGGCCATATACGGTGAAAGCGCCTCTTTCGATGGTGGTTACGCCCTCGGGGATGATGATTTCCTCCAGTTCGCAGTTGTTGAAGGCACACTCCCCGATGGTGGTGATCCCCTCGGGAATCGTGAGGGACGCGGCCGGCTTGTCGCACGGATAACAGATCAGCGTGCCCGTATTCCAATCCACCAAAGCGCCGTCGACGATGCTGAAAACGGGGTTCTCCGGCGCGATTTCATAGGACAGGTGGTAGCACCACTGGAACGGGTACGCGCCGATGGAGGTCACGCTTCCCGGAATGCGCAGGCTTTCCAGGTTTCCACAGCCGCCGAAGGCACACTCGCCGATGCTGCGCAGGGTGTCCGGCAATTCGACGCGCTTCAGCATGCGGGCGTTGTAAAAGGCATAATTCCCGATGCCCGTCACCGGATGTCCGTCCAGTTCGGCGGGAATATCGACGGCTTCGTCCTCTCCTTCATAGCCCACGATGGTCGCGGTATCGTCTTCCCGGACGACATACCTGAAATTGCCGGAAACGATCTCTTCGGCCAAGCACGGCGCCAGCGCCAGCAGACAGGCAAGCAGCAGTGAAACGAACACTTTCATGCGAATATTCCTCTTTTTCTTGAAGCGGTACGGTTGCCGCTGCGGATGATGTTGCGCTTTTCCCGAAAAACCCGCGCTATGCCTTCTTCACCTTCGGGCCCTTCGGGGTATCCTCGATGACATAGCCCTTCGCCAGCACCTCCGCGCGGATGCGGTCCGCCTCGGCAAAATCCTTCGCCTTCTTGGCCGCGGTGCGGGCCTCGACCAGCGCCTTGATGTCGTCCGGCGTGGTGTCTGCTTCCTTCATGAGAAGCCCCAGCACCTCGTGCGCCATCACGTTCAGCACCTTGAGCCCCTCCTCGATCACGGCCCTGCACGGCGCGTTGGCGTCGGACAGCGCGGTGTTCATGTCGCGCACGTACTCGAAGAGCACGCCCATCGCCTCGGAGGTGTTCATATCGTCGCACATGGCGTCGTCAAAGCGGTCGATGAAGCTGTTCGCCCGCTCGACGAAGGCGCGCTCCGCCTCGTTCATCTCGCGGTCCGGGGCGTGATCCAGCGCGAAGGCGGCGTTGTCGCGCGCGGTGTACAGCCGCTCCAGCCCGGCCTTGGCCTGCTCCATGAGCGCGCGGGAGAAGTTGATGGGGCTGCGGTAGTGGGCGGAGAGCATGAACATGCGCACCACCTCAGGGTCGAATTCCTTGGAGATGTCCCGCACGGTGAAGAAATTGCCCGCGGACTTGGACATCTTCTCGTTGTTGACGTTGATGTGCCCGTTGTGCATCCAGTAGCGGGCGAAGGGCTTGCCGGTCGCGCCTTCGGACTGCGCGATCTCGTTCTCGTGGTGGGGGAAGATCAGGTCCACGCCGCCGCAGTGGATGTCGAAGGTCTCCCCGAGGTACTTCATGGACATGGCGGAGCACTCGATGTGCCAGCCGGGCCGACCCTCGCCCCAGGGGCTCTTCCAGAAGGGCTCTCCGGGCTTCTTCGCCTTCCACAGCGCGAAGTCCATGGGGTGGCGCTTGTTCTCGTCCACGTCGATGCGCGCGCCGGACTCCAGGTCGTCCAGGTCCTGGCCGATCAAGCGGCCGTAGTTGCTGCGCCAGGCCTGCGTGTCGAAGTACACGTCGCCGTTGTCGGCCTTGTACGCGAGCCCCTTGGCCTCCAGCTTCCGGATCAGGGCGATGATTTCCCCGATGTGCCTCGTGGCGCGGGGATGCACGTCGGCCCGCTCCACGCCGATGGCCTCGGCGTCCTTGAAGTACTCGGCGATGTAGCGCTCGGCGATGGCCTCCACCGTGGTGCCTTCCTCGTTGGCGCGCTTGATCATCTTGTCGTCGATGTCGGTGAAGTTCTGCACGAACGTCACCTGATAGCCCAGGTGCCGCAGGAACCGGCGCAGCGTGTCGAACATGATGAACGGACGGGCGTTGCCGATGTGGAAGTAGTTGTACACCGTGGGGCCGCAGGCGTAGATGCCCACCTTGCCCTCGTGCACGGGCACAAAGGCTTCCTTCTTGCGGGTCAGCGTGTTGTAGATCATCATTTGCTTCATGGCGTGATACCTCCCCAGAAAAAAATGACGCGGCCCAGCCCCATGACAGAGGCGTGGCCGCGGTTCCACTCTGTGTTTTGCTCTCGTGCCGATAACGGGGCAGACCGTCCGCGCCTGGATCAAACTCGGCGCGGAGGCTCGCGGGCGCACCCTTCGGCGTCCTCCCACCGGCGGCTTCCAGCCTTGGCCGCCTTCTCTCGTGGTGGGCGTGGCGCGTACTCCTCCCGCTCATCGCCTGTGCAAGTATTATAGTAGAATACGGGGCGGACGTCAAGGGACTACGGGTTAAGTATGGCGGATATGCCGTCGTTTACCCTGCCGTTGCCCGCCAGCAGCGCGCCGGTCCGGAGGGGATCCAGCCAGGGATGCCAGCCGTCCATGCGCCCGCCCGCTTCGGTGAGGATCACGTAGCCCGCGGCGTAGTCGTAGAGGTTCAGCCCCTGCTCGATGAACGCCTCCGCGCGACCCGCGGCCACGCAGCAAAGGTCGTAGGCGGCGGTGCCGGAGCGGCGGATGTCGCTGACGGCGCGCATGAGGGGGAAGAAGACAGTCTCCGTCTCCGCGAGCAATTCGGGGTTTCGGTGCCCGAGGCCGATGTGCACCACGGAATCGCGCAGTTTCTCCGTGGCGGAGACGTGGATCGGCTTGCCGTTCAGCGTGGCGCCCTCTCCCCGGATCGCCAGGAACAGCTCGTCGGTGCCGGGGCAGTACACGCAGCCGATCACCAGCTCGCCGTCCTGCTCGTAGGCGATGGAGATGGTGTACAGCCGCTGCCCCCGCATGAAGTTGGCCGTGCCGTCGATCGGGTCCACGATCCAGCGGCCCCGGGCGACGGTGGCTCCGCCGGTCTCCTCGCCGAAGAAGCAATCCTCGGGGCACGCGCCCAGCAGCATCTCCTTCAAAAGCTGCTCGCTCTTGAAGTCCATTTCGGTGACGAAGTCGTTTTCGCTCTTGCGCTGCACGCGCAGCTTGCCGTGGTGCTCCAGCATTTCACCGGAGGCCCGCGCCGCGCGCCCGGCGAGCTGCGCCCTTTCCCGCAGGGTCATAGCGTTCACTCCCATCGTGATGAAAATAGTTTGCATATCCGCCGCAAAACCATAGGCAAAACGGCGATTCTGTGGTATAATGGTCGAAAATGGCAGGATATGGCGTTTGCGGGGCAGGCCCGCGCCGCGTGGTTATTGTACCACACCTGACGGACGGATGGTGTTATTTTCATGAAAATGATATCCTGGAACGTGAACGGCATGCGCGCCGTGCTGCAGAAGGGCTTCTATGAGAGCATGGCGTCGCTGGACGCGGACGTGATCTGCCTGCAGGAGATCAAGATGCAGAAGGGCCAGTGCGACGTGGACCTGCCCGGCTACGAGCAGGTGATGTACTGCGCCGACCGCAAGGGCTACTCCGGCACGGCGGTGTTCTCCCGCGTGCCGATGCTGTCGGTGGCCACGGGCATCGGCATCGACGAGCACGACCACGAGGGCCGCGTCATCACCGCGGAATTCCGGGATTTCTACCTGGTGTGCTGCTATACGCCCAACGCTCAGAACGAGCTGAAGCGCCTGGACTACCGCATGAAGTGGGAGGACGACTTCCGCGATTACCTGGTGAAGCTGGACGCGAAGAAGCCGGTCATACTGACGGGCGACCTGAACGTCGCCCACGAGGAGATCGACCTCAAGAACCCCAAGACCAATCGCCGCAACGCCGGCTTTACCGACGAGGAGCGGGGGAAGATGACGGAGCTCCTGAACGCCGGGTTCATCGACAGCTTCCGCTACTTCTATCCCGACGTCACCGGCGCGTACAGCTGGTGGAGCTACATCGGCGGCGCGCGCTCCCGGAACGCGGGCTGGCGCATCGACTACTTCATCGTTTCCGAGAAGCTGCGGGACAGGATGATCGACGCAAAGATCCACCCCGACATCATGGGCAGCGACCATTGCCCGGTGGAGCTGGACATTTCAGCCGCGGAAGACGGCGTTTGATCCCCCGAAACGCGGTTTTTGGACGGCTTCTGTTGTAACTGCGGCCGGAACCGGTTACAATGCATTCAGGAAAGGAGGCGCGCGATGAAACAGGTGCACGTGAAATCGGCTCTGCTGATCTATATCGCGGCGGCCGTGTGGCTGCTGGCCGGCCTGATCTTCCCGCGGTTTCTGCTGGGGCTTCCGGGGCTGCTGGTTACCGCGGCGCTGTCCGCGGCGGCGGGGCTGCTCTCCCGGCGCTTCTTCCCCGGCAGAGATATTGAGGTAGAGGAAAAGATCGCCACCGGCGACGCCCGGCTGGACGAGGAAATCGCGCAGGGCCGCGCGCGCCTGGGCGCGCTGCGCGAGGCGAACGAGGCCATCGACAACCCGCAGATCAGCGCCGCGCTCGACCGCATGACGCGCGCGGGCGAACAGATCTTCCACGAGCTCGGGCGCGATCCGAAGAAGTACGCGCTGGTGCGCCGCTTCATGAGCTATTACCTGCCCACCACGGAGAAGCTGATGGACACCTACCGTCGGCTGATGGGCGCTCAGGCGCAGGGCGAGAACATACGCTCCGCCATGGGCACCATCGAGGGCAGCGTGGACATGGTGGCGGACGCCTTTGAAAAGTGTGCGGACAAGCTCTTCGCGGACGCGGAGATGGATGTTGACGCGGAGATCAGGGTCCTGAAGACCATGCTGGCGGGGGACGACCTCATCCGGTACGAATCCCCGTCGGATCAACCCGGTGAGGCGCAGGGCACGCCCGGCGCCATGGGCGGAAACGGTTAATACAAATCGGCACGACACAGCGTTGAACGAAGAATACAGGAGGTTAATATCATGGCAGACGACATCAAGTTGACGCTCACCCCCTTTGAGGGAGAGAACGAGGCGCAGGCGGCGGTACAGGCGGCGGAGGAAGTCGCCCAGCAGTTGGACCAGGCGGAGCAGAAGGCCGAGGAACAGGTCCAGCAGGACGCGCAGGAGGTCCAGCAGTTCACCGAGGAAGAGCAGAAGATGATCGATGAGTTCTCCAAGAAGATCGACGTCACCGACAGCAACCTCGTGTTCGCCTACGGCGCGGCGGCGCAGCAGAACATCTCCCAGTTCTCCGACGTGGCGCTCAAGAACGTGCAGACCAAGGACCTGGACGAGGTGGGCGACATGATCGCCAGCCTGGTCACCGAGCTCAAGGGCTTTGACACCGACGAGAAGGAGAGCAAGGGCCTGTTCGGGCTGTTCAAGAAGCAGAGCAACAACCTCCAGCACATGAAGGCGCGCTTTGACGCCACTGAGGTCAACGTCAACAAGATCGTCGAGGCGCTGGAGCAGCACCAGATCCAGCTCCTCAAGGACATCGCCATGCTGGACAAGCTGTACGATCAGAACCTGAGCTACTTCAAGGAGCTATCCATGTACATCGCGGCGGGCAAGAAGCGCCTGGAGGACTTCCGCGCCCACGAGCTGCAGGAGGCCCGGGACAAGGCCGACCGCAGCAAGCTGCCCGAGGATGCCCAGGCCGCCAAGGATCTCTCCGACAAGGCCGACCGCTTTGAAAAGAAGCTCTACGACCTGGAGCTGACGCGCAACATCTCCATCCAGATGGCGCCGCAGATTCGCCTGATCCAGTCCAGCAACCAGATCATGGCGGAGAAGATCCAGACCTCGCTGGTGAACACCATCCCGCTGTGGAAGAGCCAGATGGTGCTGGCGATGGGCCTGGCCCACACCCAGAGCGCCATGGAGGCCCAGCACGCCGTCACCGACCTGACCAACGAGCTGCTCAACAAGAACGCCGAGAAGCTGCACATGGCCACGGTGGAGTCCGCCAAGGAGGCCGAGCGCGGCATCGTGGACATCGAGACGCTGAAGCACACCAACCAGCTGCTCATCGACACCATGGACGAGGTGCTGACCATCCAGCAGCAGGGCCGCGAGAAGCGCCGCAACGCCGAGGCCGAGCTGGCCGCCATCGAGGGCGAGCTGCGCAGGAAGATTCTGGAGGTTCGTCCCTGAGCGCAAGCATGAGAAAGGGGAGGTGTGCGCACCGTGAAGTGGTATGAGAACCGCGCTCTGGCCTGGGTCGCGCTGGCGCTGTGCGTCGCCGTGAGCGTGGTCGGCCTGGGCGGCATGTACCTGTCCCGGACCCGCGAACACGCGCTCCGGGTGTTTACGGACGGCGCGGACCCCTCCCAGCCCGTGCGCCACAGCATGGACGCCTACCTGGATCACGCCGCGGAGGCCGCGCAGATCATGGCTTCGGAAGCCGCCCTCCACCTGGGCGACAGCCAGCTCGCGCGGGACGCGGGCGACGAGGCCGCGGAGCTCGCCCGTGACGAGAACGGCCCGGCGGCGCGCTATTCGACCTACGCGCAGCTCAAGGGCCACGTGGAGCAGCTCTACAACGACATGTACACCGCCGTCGGCAGCGACGAATTCCACAATTTCAAGCTGGCCTACGACGACTTCTGGGGCGACGACGACCTCATTCGGCGCGACCCCTATCCCGCGCTGGCGCGCAGCTACAACCGCCTGATCGCCGGATTTCCGGCCAGTGTCGCGGCGGCGCTGACGGGCAGCGGCGCACTGGAGACATTTGGAGGATAATGCCGTTATGACCGGAAATCGACTGGCGAGAATCGCCCTGGCAACCCTATTGCTGCTGGCGGTTTGCTCCGCCTCCGCGCTGGCGAAGGTGGTGTCCGCCGGGGAGGATTTCTACTACCTCGACGATGCGAACGTGCTCAGCGAGGCGCTGGAGGGCGAGATTTACTTTTCCAACCGGCTGCTGGACCGCGCGTGCGGCGCGCAGGTGGTGGTGGTCACCGTGAACAGCACCGGCAGCGAGGACATCGGCGATTACGCCAACGAGCTGTTCAACCGCTGGGGAATCGGCGACAGCCAGCGCAACAACGGGTTTCTGCTGCTGCTGGCCGTCGGCGACGAGGACTACTACGCCGTGTGCGGCGCGGGCCTGCAGAGCAAATTCACCGCGGGCGCGCTGAAGGATACCTTTGACCGCTACCTGGAGGCCGATTTCGCCGCCGGGGACTACGAGTCGGGCGTGAAGAAGTTCTTCGAGGCGACCTTCGCGCGCGTGGCGGACACCTACAACGCCAACGTCACCGTGCAGCAGGGCATTGCCGCCTACCAGAACTACATTGCGGACGAGCATGCATCGGGGAGCTTCGGCGGCTATGAGAGGCCGCACGAGCAGGGCAATAGCCTGTTCCGCCTGCGCTACATCCTGGCGATCCTGGTGATCCTGTTCGTGTGGGCGAAGATTCGCAGCGGCCGTCGCGCCAGGCGGCAGAGCGCGTCGTGGCAGGGCGGCCCGTATTACCAGGCGCCGCGGCGGGGGAACGGCCTTCTTGACCTGTTCCTGCTCAGCCGCCTGTTCCGCGCGGGAAGCCATCGCCCGAACAGCTTCTGGCAGAACACCCATACCTATCGCCCGAGCGGCGGCCATCGGCCCTCCGGCGGCAGCTTCTTCGGCGGCGGCTTCGGCGGAGGCGGCGGCGCGCGGCGCTCCGGCGGCTTTGGCGGAGCCCGCGGTGGCGGCGGTCGCACCTTTGGCGGCGGCGCCGGGCGGGGAAGGCATTGATAGAATCCGCGACAAAGCGGCGGCGGTTCGATCGTGAACCGCCGCCGCTGCTCTGTTGATGCGGGAATGGCATTATTCCGATGCCGTCGGGTCTTCGTCCGCCTCGCGCCTGGGCGGGAGGAGTTGGAAGTTGATCTCGCCCAGCGGCACGTTTGCGCTCTCCGCGCGCACCCGCACGCGGTCGCCCAACTGGAAAACCGTGCCGGTCGCATCGCCGATCAGGCAGTTTTTGTCCTTGTTGAAGGTAAAGTAGTCGTCCAGCGTGGCGACGTGCACCAGTCCCTCCGCGCCGTTGTCCAGTTGCACGTAGAAGCCCCAGCCGGTGACGCCGGAGATCACGCCGTCGAACTTGCGGCCGAGCTGATGGGAGATCCACGCGGCGTACATGATGCCGTCGGCCTGGCGCTCAGCCGAAACGGACGCCGCCTCGCGCTGGGAGGACATGCGCGCGATGTCCGGCATTTGCGCGGCCATGCGCTCCGCCCGTTCGGCGTCGCCCTCAATGAGCAGCTTCAGCATCCTGTGTACCGTGAGGTCGGGATAGCGCCGGATGGGGGAGGTGAAGTGGCAGTAATCCCGCAGCGCCAGCGCGAAGTGCCCCAGCGGTCGGGCGTCGTACTGCGCCTTCTTGAGCGCGCGGAGCAGGTGGCGACGGATCACGTCCCGCGCGGGATGGTCCTTCACCTGCTCGAGAATGCCCTGCAGCACGCCCGGGTGCGGTTCCGCGCCGATGCGCACGTACAGCCCCAGCCCGGAGAGAAACGCCTCCAGGTCGTGGAGCTTCTCGCCGTCCGGCGGCTCGTGCACGCGGTACACGAAGGGCAGCTCCGTATCGCGGGCCAGCGCCGCGACGGTCTCGTTGGCGGCCAGCATGAAGTCCTCGATGATGCGCTCCGCCTCGCCGCGTTTCTCCAGCAGCACGTCGGTCGGTTCGCCGCGCTCGTCGAGCACGAATTCCGGCTCGTCCAGCTCAAAGTCGATGGCGCCCCCGGCCTGGCGGCGGCTGCGGAGCTGGTGGGAGAGCGCGCGCATGTCGAGGAGCGCGTCGCGAACCGCCGGGGCGATCCCATCGGCATCCTCCCCGTCGAACAGCCGGTTGACGGCGGTGTAGGTCAGCCGCGCGCAGGAGTGGATGACCGACTTCACCAGCCGGTGATCCACGATCCTGCCGTCCCGCACGTCCATGAACATGCTGAGCGCGAGCCGGTCGACGTCCGGCATCAGCGAGCAGAGGTTGTTGGACAGGCACTCGGGCAGCATGGGCACGGTATAGCCGGGCAGGTAGAGCGAGGTGCCCCGCCGGAAGGCGTCGTCGTCGATGGAGGAGCCGGGCCGGACGTAATGCGACACGTCCGCGATGTGCACGCCCAGGCGCCAGCCCCGGTCGATGCGCTCGATGGACACGGCGTCATCGAAGTCCTTGGCGGTGGGGCCGTCGATGGTGAAGGCGAGCAGGTCGCGCAGGTCCTCGCGCCCGTCGAGATCCTCCGGCGATACGGAATCGGGCATTTCGAGGGATTCCGCGTCCACTTCCGCGGGTCGCTCGGTGGCGAAGCCCTGGGCTTCCGCGGTGGCCTTCATCAGCGCCAGCATGCTGTCCGCCCGGCCGAGCACCCGCTCGACGCTCGCGAGGATCGGCTGGCCGCCCTCGGGGTAGCGCTCGATGCTCAGCAGCGCCAGTTCGTCGTTGCGGACGAAGGAGAGGTCGCCGGTGAGCCGGATCTCGTAGGGAATTCGGGGGTCGCAGGGTACCGCGGAGGCGATCATCTGGGCGTCCGCGCGCCGCCTCGTGCCGCGGGGCAGCCTGCGCTCGATGCGCACGTATGCGGGCAGCGCGGATATCCCCCGGGCGAGCAGCGTGTTGATTGTGCACTTCTCGCCCTGCATCCGCACAAGCACCCTGTCCTCGGGCATGGGGCGCAGCGAGCCGGTGAGGTGGATGGGAACGGACGGCCCGCCGTCCAGGGGATGGGCCACGGGCGCGCCGTTTCGCTGGAAACCGACGCGGGCGGGGATCAGCCCCACGGCGGCAGGGAGCGCATAGCGGCCCTTGCGCGTGAGCACGACGAGGCCCTCGGCGCACAGCGCGTTGAGGTCGTCGCGAATCGCCGCGGCGGAGACCTCCAACTGTGCGGACAGGTCCTGTGCCGTAGGCGCGAGGCGGGCGTCCCGGATGGCTTCAAACAATCGCTCTTTCATGGGGATCCTTCCTGTATCTTGTCGTTTCCATTATACCCGGGCAGTGTAAAAACGATCACAGACGCGCAAAGCCGCCCTCAAAACGCGGCAGTTGTGCGCGCGGAGCGCGTCCATAGCGCGCCCAAAAGGCGCCGAAAAGGTGACATTCGGCGCGTTAAGGGCGAGACTGATCCCGGCAATCCGTGAGCACGCAGTCCACGGGCACGTCGTAGTCCTCCACATCCAGGTGCTTAAGAAGCTGGAAATCGTAGCAGAGCGCCACCAGCGGGTGCCCGGTCTCACGGGCGAGAAAGCGGTCGTAGTAACCGCCGCCGTAGCCCACGCGGTGGCCCGCCGGATCGAAGGCCAGGCCGGGCATCAGCACCAGCGCGGTCACGTCGTCGGCGACGGGGCCGTCCGTGATGGGCTCGGTGATGTTGTACGCGCCCTGCGGCGCGAGGCCGTCGAAGCTGTCGATCCAGATGAACACCATGTCCCTGCCGATCACCTTCGGCACCGCCACGCGCTTGCCGTCCGCCCACGCGCGCTCGATGATGGGGTTCGTGCGCACCTCCTGGTTGAAGGAAAGATAGGCATACAGGGATCTGGCCGCCTTGTATTGGGCCGTTTCGTAGAGCTTTTCCGCCAGCACGGCGCTCCGGGATTCGATCTGGTCCGGCGTCAGCGCGCGCTTTTTCGCGCCGATCTCCCGGCGCAGGGCCTTTTTATCCATAACCACACCCTCAATTGCGGCGTCTACCTCTTTTTATACAGTATGAGCTCCGGATTGACGCCATCCTTTTCATAAGTGCAAATCAGTATGAAGTCCATGCATGCCACGATGCCAAAGCAACGCTCGTCGCCCAATTCCGATTCCAGCTGGTTCCCCAGGTAAGTCGTCTGGTCGTTCAGAAACCGGGCCTTGATCCCGCCGGGAAGCGGATACTCCAGATTCACAAACCGTCCCACGAGGGCGTTCAGCTTTTCGAGCCTGGGCATTCCTTCGATGTGAAGCGCGTTGATTTCATCGATCAACTGTTTCTTGAACGATTCGAACTGTCCGTCGTCGCTGAGCTGCTCGTAGTGCTTCCAGTAATCCAGCTTCGGCAGCGTCTGCTTCAGGTAGGCGCGGGCCTGTTCCTCAGAGAAGTTTTCGTTGACCATGTGCCCCACGCAGACGTCGATCAGGTCGTCCATATTGCTGTACGTGTAAGTCCCGTCCGCGTAGCACCACTGGCAGTAATGCTCGTTGGGGGTCCCGTCCTTGTCCCTTCCAATGATGTCATCCTCCAGCGGCATGCCGCAGCACTGACAGATCAGCTTTTCCGGTGAGCCGAGCAGCGTATTGATGGAGACATGGAAGAGCCTTGACAGGAGCTTCAGCGTCTCCGTGTTCGGCACGGTTTCGCTGTTTTCCCAGCGGGATACCGCCTGCCGGGTGACGAATACCCTTTCGGCCAGTTCGTCCTGAGAAAGCCCCATGTTTGTCCTGAGCTTATAGATCACGTTCTGCGCATTCATTGCAAGTACCTCCCCCGAAATCTGATTGCAGAATCATTGTACTATAGAGATACCGGCAACACAAGCAACTCGCTGTTGCGTAGATTTGAGGCGGGTACAAAACGCCCTCCCGCCCGAGAGGCATATCGGGCGGGAGGGGATGCCAATGGCAGACTGCCTTTCCGGATTACATCAGCGGATCCATGCTCAGCACGGGATGGCCGACCTCGGTCAGGTAGTTGAGGAGCTCCTCGGGATCCTCGGTGCAGATGGTCTCGTCGGCGATCATATCGGTGAAGTTGTCGATGCCGTAGAGCTCCTTGGCGGAAGCGTTCAGGTTGTCCGCGATCTGCTCCTTCAGGGCCTTCGGCAGCCACACGATGCGGGCCAGGCCGCCCTCGGCCTTCAGGAACTTCTTGGAGGAGATGAAATGCTTGCCGTGGCCCATGAAGCCCGGGGTCTGCACGCCGCCGCCGGTCATGGAGGCCAGCTCGGAGAAGCTCATGCCCATGGGAGTCATGCCCACGTGCTCGCGGTTGACGATGACCACGCCGTTGGACAGGGGCTCGATGCCGCAGATGCACTCGAAGCAGCCGCAGGAGGTCATGGGGTCCTCCATGATGGAGTACAGGGTGACCTCTTCCAGGGCGCCGTGGGAGTACTTGTTGACGGCCTCGTTGACGTCCTCGTAGCGGCCGACGCGCTCGTCGATCAGGCGGGTCTTGGGCACGATCTGGCAGGGGCCGTTGGGATCCAGCTCATTGGTGGCCTTGGCATCCAGCCAGGACACGGCGCCGCACAGGCCCAGGCGCTCGGGGGTGACGATGCAGACGTGCGAGGGGGAGAAGGCCTGGCACAGGATGCAGGTGTAGAACACGTCCACGGACTCGTCGGTCATGCTCTTCAGGCGCTCGTCGCGCTTGTCGAAGGTCTTGTTGGCCTCGGCGCGGAGCTCCTTCACCTTCTCGGGGTCGGTGTAGATGCGCACCTGGCACTTGTCCACGACGGTGTCGTATTCGCTCTTGACCTTGGCGTACAGCACCTCGCCGATGTGCTTCGCGCGGAAGCCGGCGTCGAAGGCGGCGTCGCTGACGCGAATGCGGATCATGTCGCGCTGGCCGGTGTGCATGACGCCCTCGATGCAGTTCAGGAAGCTGTGGAACTTGCGCTCGAACACGCCTTCGAAGTCGGTCTGCATGTTCTTGCCGCACACGTCGACGATGTAGGCGATCGGAATCTTGGCGCCGTGCTCGAAGGCGTCGAAGTCGGGGCCTTCCACGATGATGGCGTGATCCTCGATCTCATGCGGCTCCTTGGTCTGCACCAGCTCGACGCAGTCCACGCGGGAGCCGTCCATCTCGACGCGCATGTCCTTCTTGCGGATGATCTCGCCCTCGAAGGCGTTGGAGAAGGCCACGGGGATGTCGATGTTGGTGATCTTGATCTTGATGTCGCGGGCTTCCAGCGAAGTCTCGATCCAGTCCTTGGTATTGGTGTTGATGATCAGGGACTTGGGCACGGACCACATGTCCTCGGTGTCGTTGGTGATGACGGGGAAGCCCATCTTGATGGCGCCCGCGCCGCAGGCCACGGTGATGTCGTTGACCGGGGCATAGGCGTTGACGAAGGCGAAGATGCGCTTGAAGCTGTACTCATTGAAGGCGTCGTAATCGCCCGCCTCGGTGGCGCCGAAGATGAAGGACGCGCGGCACACCAGGCTGATGACGTGGCCGACGGACCAGATGTCGGGGCCGACGGCGACGGCGCGCACGTTGAAGCCGGTGGTCATGCCGGCGGAGTGCACCTGGTCGATGATGCCGCCGATCATGAATACGAAGATACCGCGGCTCTGGTAGCCCTTCACGGTCTCAACGGCCTCCTCCACGGAGGGCGCGGGCCCGATCAGCACCACGAAGCCGGGGATGTCGCGGGTGACCAGCGGAACGCCCAGCTCGCGCACCTCGGCGTCGGAGAAGTGGCCGTGGTACTGGGTGTTCTCATAGGGGGTGGGGGTGCGGGCGTACTTGGTCGCCTCGATGATCTCGGCGGCGATGGCCGTGCCGATGCCGCTGGTGAAGATGGACTTCGTGCGGTTCTCGCGGGTCATCATGGCGCGGACATCGTTGGTCAGCACGTCGCGCAGCTCGCCCAGAGTAGTGACCTTCTTGCCCAGGTAGGCATAGCAGCAGGCCAGGAAGTACGCGGTGTCGGGCATCTGCATGGGGGCGTTCTCGCCGAGCTCGGCGATGACGGCGTTTACCTCTTCCTCCGCCTTGAAGTACATCTCATCGGAACCACGGAATACTCTCTGAAACAGTCCCATCTATATCTACATTCCTTTCGATTATTTCTTCTCGTTGTCGATCCTCGCCTTGATGGCCCGGATCTCCTCGACGGTTTTGCTGCTGGTATCGTAGGGGGACATGCCGCGCCGGTCGGCGTCGATCACGTCCGCGTCGTAGTGGATAAAGCCCAGCAGGTCCTCCTCCGGGATGCGCGCCTTCAGGTAGGCTTCATCCTCGGCGTTGCGGACCTTGTTGGCGACGACGCGCACCGTGTGGATGCCCAGGTCGGCGGCGAGCTGCTTGACCCGTTGGTAGGTCTGTATGCTGCGCGCGCCCGGCTCGATGACCACGATGAACTGGTCCATCATGCTGGCCGTGCCGCGGCCGAGGTGCTCGAGTCCGGCCTCCATGTCCATGATCACCACGTCGTCCTTGCGGAAGACCAGGTTGGACAGTATGGCCTTGAGCATCACGTGCTCGGGGCAGACGCAGCCGGAGCCACCGGTCTCCACCGTGCCCATGACCAACAGCTTCACGCCGTTGATCTCCCGGGCATAGGCGTCGGGAATGTCGCTGACCTGGGGATTGAGCTTGAACAGCTTGGCCGCGTTGTTCGCGCCGGTGCGCTCCTGAATCAGCTTCTGCATCCTGGAAATGGGGGTGATGGAGTTGACCTCCTCCTCGGTGAAGCCCAGGGCCAGGCCCAGGTTGGCGTCCGGGTCAACGTCCGCCGCCAGCACCGTGCGGCCCTCGTCGGCGTACAGCCTTGCGAGCACGGAGGACAGGGTGGTCTTTCCGACGCCGCCCTTTCCGGTTACTGCTACTTTCATGCGCAGACAATCCTTTCGGTCAATGTCGTCTCAGGCGGATCAGATGCCCAGGCCCACGCGCTTCTGCTCGATGGTCTCGATCATCTGGTCGCACATCTTCTCCATGTCGGTCTCCACCACGAAGTGCGCGCCGACCCACTCGTCGATGTCGCCCTGCAGGAGCTTCTCGATGGCGGGGCCGCCCTTGGTGTAGGGGTTGACGCCCAGGAAGGTGGTGATGCCGGTGGAAACGACGTAGTTACCGATGGACACGGCCTTCTCGGACATGTACTCGGGTGCGCAGCCGACGACCGGCAGGTCGGAGATGTCGATTTCCTCGGTCCAGTCCTTGGCGAGGTCGGCGACCAGAACCATCATGCGGGAGATGTCCACGCAGGAGCCCATGTGCAGGATCGGCGGGATGTCGACCAGCTCGCAGACGCGCTTCAGGCCCTCGCCGCACAGCGACTTGGCTTCCTTGCTCAGCAGGCCGGCCTTGGCAGCGGCCTGGGCGGAGCAGCCGGACACCACGCAGATGACGTCGTTGGCGATGAGCTTCTTCATCAGCTCGATATGGGCGTAGTCGTGGCGCACACGGGGGTTGTTGCAGCCGACCAGCGCGACCGCGCCGCGCAGCACGCCGGAACGCACCGCGTCCACCAGGGGCTTCAGCGTGCCGACCTCGTCCACGTGGGAGTTGGTGACGCCGTCCAGGCACTTCTTGATGGCCTCGAGGGAGTAGCCGACGGTGGCGTTGGTCTTCAGCTTGGGAATGTACACCAGATCCTTGTTGCGGTTCGGGAAGTTCCGCACGGCCATCTCGACGATCTTTCTCGCGTTCTCGCCGGCGTTCTCCTCGTGGAACTCGATGTACTCGGAATCGGGCATCTGGGCGATTTCGGAAGTGGTGATGAACTTGGTGTGGAAGCACTTGGACAGGGGGCCGAGGGCGGGGAAGATGCACTGCACGTCCACGACGATGGCCTCGCAGGCGCCGGTCAGCACCACGTTCTCCTGGGCCAGGAAGTTGCCGGCCATGGGAATGCCGTGGCGCATGGCGACCTCGTTGGCGGTGCAGCACACGCCGCACACGTTGATGCCCTTGGCGCCCATTTCCTTGGCCAGGGCGATCATCTCGGGATCCTGGGCGTAGAACACGACCATCTCGGACAGCGACGGGTCATGGCCGTGCACGATGATGTTGACCATGTCCTCTTCCATGACGCCCAGGTTGGCGTTGGTGTCGTTGGGCTTGGGGGTGCCGAACAGCACGTCGGAGAACTCGGTGCCCATCATGGAGCCGCCCCAGCCGTCGGACATGCCGGCGCGCAGCGACTGGCGAACCAGGGCTTCGGGCTTGGAGGAGCAACCCATGTGGGTCATGTGCATGGACTGGGAAACCTCGCGGTCGATGGCGCGGGGCTCGATGCCCGCGTCGTGCCACTTCTTCTGGCGAACCTCGGGAGCGCGCTTCAGGAAGCGCTGGGTGCCGAAGGGCTTGCCGTACTCCAGCAGGCCGGTCTCGGCGACCTCATGGGCGATGTCGTAAATGTCGCGGCCTTCGGTTTCGATGTCCCATTCCTTGGCGATGCGGATCAGCTTCTCGGGATCGCGCACCTGATAGTCGCCGCCGTCCTTGGACAGGTACAGCGTATGCGCGATGGAACGGCCGTGGTCGGAGTGGGTGGCGGAACCGCCGGCGGTGAAGCGCAGGTAGTTGCGGCCGACGATGCCGTCGCGGTCGCAGCCGCAGATGCCGCGGGGAGCCTTGGGTGTGATGCGGCAGGGGCCCATCGTGCAGATGCGGCAGCAGATGCCCTCTTCGCCGAACTTACAGTGCGGCGTCTGGTTCTTGGTGCGCTGCTGCCAGGTGTCCGCGCCAACCTTCGCCGCTGTTTCCAGCAGTCGGTTGGTTGCGGCTTCCATCTCTTCGAGAGTGATGAAGGTGCTGCTGTTGATCTCGCTCAATGTGATTTCCTCCCAGTTATAGAATGTTGTAAACGGGGGCTGGTGAACCTCCGCGCAGGCTGTCCCGGACAGCCGGATGCGACCCACGGGAAGTTACATCTTCTGTGTGGAGAAGGCGCAAACCCGTCGGGTCGGGACAACGGTTCCCACGGTGGCGCAAACCAACCCATGGTTAATTTTTATTTTATCAAATGCCTGTCACAAAGTCAAGGACATATCCCCCCGGGGAGCATATTTTGGTGTGAATTATTCATGTATTTCTGCAAAAAGACGCCCGTTTCGCTTTACCCTGTTAAATAGGAAATCCAAGGAAAACAGTCCTGGTTTGTGATAACTAATAAATGTTAGCATTTACAAATTGCGGATTGTATGTGTATAATGGCTTTGAATACAATTCAATTTATAAAGGTGGGTTACACATATGAAGAAGCTGGTAGCGAAAAAGGGTATCGATTGCATGGCGTGCCTGAGCTGCGTGCGCGCGTGCTCCGAAGCGTTCTACAAGGTCTTCGACCCCGACAAGAGCTGCATCCAGATCGTCAGCGACAACAACGGCGGCGCGAAGGTGAAGGCGTGCCTGCAGTGCGGCAAGTGCATGCGCACCTGCCCCAACGGCGCCATCAGCCAGAACCCCAAGACCGGCGTGTACATGATCAACAAGAAGCTGTGCACCGGCTGCGGCGAGTGCAAGAAGGCCTGCCCCATGCAGGTGATGGTGATGGGCACGGAGACGGTCTCCAAGTGCATCGCCTGCGGCATCTGCGCCAAGGCCTGCCCCATGGATCTGCTGGAGATCATCGAGAAATAAACCCCGTTTACCGGAAGGGGCGCCTCGCCGGGATTGGCGGGACGCCCTTTTCGCCCCGTTGGGTTAGCAATATAAAACCGCGAAGGGATGATGAACCGTGCGCCCGGAACTGGAAGCGCTGAAGCAAAAGCTGAACGAAGAGAACTACATCGCCGACGACGCGCTGGTGGCGACGCTGTACATCGCCATGCGGCTGAACCGGCCGCTGCTCATCGAAGGCGCGGCGGGCGTGGGCAAGACGGAGGTCGCAAAGGCCGCCTCCCGCGCCTTCGGCCGGGAGCTGGTGCGCCTGCAGTGCTACGAGGGCCTGGACGAATCCAAGGCCCTGTACGAGTGGAACTACCAGAAGCAGCTCTTGGCCATCCAGATGGGCGGGCAGGGGGAGAGCCCCGCCATGAAGGACCTGTTCGGCGAGGAATACCTGCTGCCGAGGCCGCTGCTGCGCTCCATCCGCAGCGAGGAACCCGTGGTGCTGCTCATCGACGAGATCGACAAGGCGGACGCCGAGTTTGAGGCCTTCCTGCTGGAGCTGCTCAGCGAGATGCAGGTCACCATCCCCGAGTACGGCACCGTGCGCGCCAGGAGCCTGCCCTTCATCGTGCTGACCAGCAACCATACCCGTCCGCTCTCCGAGGCGCTGCGGCGGCGGTGCGCATACCTGTACCTGGAGTACCCCGACGTGTCCAAGGAGATCGCCATACTGAAGGCCAAGGTGCCGGGCCTGGACGAGGACCTGGCGGCGCAGGTGGCGCGCGCGGTGGCGTATCTTCGCGGCAGCGACAGGGTGACGAAGAAGCCCTCCGTGGCGGAGTCGCTGGACTGGGCCGCGGCGCTGATGGCGCTGGGCGTGGACGAGCTGGACGACGAGAGCTGCGGGGAGACCCTCGGCTTCGCGCTGAAGAACAACGACGATATCCGGGAGATCATGGCCGATGACGAATTCATTCGAAGCCTCCTCTAGCGCGCACGATTGCGGCGGCTGCGACTGCGGAAGCGCTCATGACGGCGCCTGCGCGCACGGCTGCGGCTGCGGCCATCACGGCCATGAGCGGCCCGCAGACGCCGCGCCCATGGAGCGGCTGGTGCGGTTCGTGGACTACCTGCGCGTGCAGGGCTTCAACGTGGGCATCCGGGAGGAGGAGGACGCGCTGCGGGCGCTGATGCTCGTGGGGCTCGAGGACCGGGAGGTCGTGCGCACGGCGCTGCGGGCGCTGCTGGCGGGCACGCGGCGCGAGCAGGCGACCTTCGATCGCTGCTTCGACCTGTTCTTCGTCTCCCGCGAGCAATTCGAGGCCAACATGGCCGCGGCGGCGCAGGCGGAGGCGGAGCTGGAGGCCCGGCGCCGGGAGATGGAAGAGCGCCTCAGCGTGAACGGAAAGCCCATCGAATTTCGAGAGGATCTCAAGGACGTGTACGCCCGCATGCCCCAGAGCGAGCGCGACCGGCTGAAGGAGATCGTGGACAAATTCTCGGGCAAGATGGAACACGCGCCCAAGCTGTACGAGGGCTTTATCCGCTCGGTGTTCATGCGCAGCCTGCTGGAGCAGCAGATGATCCTGGAGGACGCCGCCGAAGGCGCGGCGCAGGCGGATGCCGACGCGGACCTGATGTACCGCGACATCTCCAGCTTCAGGGACGCGGACATCCCCAGGGCCCACCAGCTCATCGACCAGGTGACCCGGCGCATCAACGGCGAGATCGTCGCCCGGCGAAAGAGCGCGGGCCGCGCCGCGGCGCTGGACTTCCGCAAGACGATCCGCGCGGGGCTCTCCACGGGCGGCGCGCTGTGCAGGCTGCACTACAAAAAGCGCCACAGCCGCAGGAAACGCATCGTGATGCTGTGCGACGTGTCCGGCTCCATGATGCAGTTCTCCGAGTTCGCCATACGCTTCGTCAAGTCCCTGTCGGAGGTTTCGGACCACTCGGAGATCTTCCTGTTCTCCGAGCAGGTGCAGCGGGTCAATCCCTTCGCGCTGGAGAACATGGACCTGTTTCAAAACTACGTCCGCTCCTCCGGAGTGTGGGGCAGGGGCACGAATGCCGGTCGCGCGCTGGAGGCCGTGCTCGCCGCCAGCCCCGCGGTGCTCACGCCGGGCACGGTGCTGCTGGTGCTGAGCGACGCCAAGTCCGTGGACCTGGACCGCGCGGAGGGCGCGCTGGTGCGCGCGGCGAAGCAGGCGGGCACCGTGCTTTGGATGAACCCCATCCCCGAGGCCAAGTGGCAGTACCTGAACGGCGTCACGCGGCTGCGGCGGCACTGTGACATGCTGCCCTGCGGCACGCTGGACGAACTGGCCCGGGCCTGCGCGCGGCTCGTAGGTTAAATCCTGCCCACCGGTTGACAGCGCGGGGGAAATGGTATAGAATGTATGCATTGAGGAAAAGGAGTGCCGTTATGACGCGTCGCATTGTCAACATGTGCATGGCTGGAATGCTTCGGCAGCCGGCCTGATTCGCGTCGCAAACCTCTGCATACACGGGGAAGAAGCGGACCGAACGGCGCTTCTTCCTTTTCTTTGGACCGACAAAATCGAGGAGTGATCGTCCATGCCCATCAAGATTCCGAACAGCCTGCCCGCGACCCATGTGCTGGAGAGCGAAAACATATTCGTCATGACCGAGAACCGGGCCATGAGCCAGGACATCCGCCCGCTGCAGATCCTGTTGCTGAACCTGATGCCCACCAAGATCGTCACCGAGACGCAGCTTGCGCGGGTGCTCGGCAACACGCCGCTGCAGGTGGACCTCGAGCTGCTGCAGACCAGCAGCCACGAGTCGAAGAACGTGTCGCAGGAGCACATGCTGGCTTTCTACAAGACCTTCGACCAGGTGCGGGAGCGGCGCTTCGACGGCATGGTGATCACCGGCGCGCCCGTGGAGCACCTGCCCTTCGAGGAGGTGGACTACTGGGACGAGCTGTGCGAAATCATGGAGTGGAGCAAGACCCACGTGCACAGCACGTTCCACATCTGCTGGGGCGCGCAGGCGGCGCTGTACTACCACTTCGGCATTCACAAGGTGGGGCTGGACAGGAAGCTGTTCGGCGTGTTCCCGCACATGGTGGAGCGCAAGTCCTCCATACTGTTCCGCGGCTTTGACGACGTGTTCATGGCGCCGCATTCCCGCCACACCACCATCGTCAGGGAAGAAGTGGAGAAGGTGCCCGAGCTGAAGATCCTGGCGAGCTCTCCGGACGCCGGCCTCTACGCCATGGCGACCGACCAGGGCCGGCAGGTGTTCATCACCGGCCACGCGGAGTACGACGCCGACACGCTGGAGAAGGAGTACCTGCGGGACAAGAACGCAGGGCTGCCCATCGACATGCCGAAGCACTACTATCCCGACGACGACGACAGCCGCCGCCCGCAGGTCACCTGGCGCGGCCACGCGAACCTGCTGTACTCCAACTGGCTGAACTACTTCGTGTACCAGAACACGCCCTACGATCTGAACAACATCAAGTAAAGGGGGGAATCGGCATGCGGCACTGTGGAACGAAAAGCCTGGAGACCGAACGGCTCGTACTGCGCCGGTACGTCGCGGAGGACGCCCCGGTGATGTACGCAAACTGGGCCAACGACCCCGAGGTCTGCCGCTACATGACCTGGTCGCCGCACGAATCCGTCGACGTGTCGCGGGGGATCATCGAACAGTGGGTGCGCGATTACGAAAATCCCTCCAATTATAACTGGGCGCTGGAATTGAAGGAAACGGGGAAGGCCATCGGCAGCTGCTCCGTCGTGCGCATTGACGAGAGCATCGACGAGCTGGAGCTCGGCTGGTGCATGGGGCGGCAATGGTGGGGGAAGGGCCTCATGCCCGAAGCCGCGCGCGCCATACTGGCGTTTCTGTTCGACGAGGTGGGCGCGAACCGCATCTCCGCGAAGCACGACGTGGACAACCCGAAGTCCGGCCGCGTGATGCAGAAGATCGGCATGACCTTCGAGGGCGTTCGCAGGCAAGGCTTCCGGGGCGCAAACGGCGTCCGCGATACCGCCTGCTACGCCATACTGGCCTGCGATTATCGCGTGAATCCCCAGGACCCGGCTTGACGTTCCCGCGCGGTTCCATTATAATAGAAGCGCGGTCTTCGCGCGTCCGTGGTTGAAAGTCGATGCCAGTCGCAGGCGAAACGATCCACGTAAGCCGGGCAAAGTCCCGGTGAGCATGGTGCGGCTTAGATGTAAGTCCTGCCAACACAATTCTTTCGTTGAGAGGGCCAGTAGTGGGGAGGCAGAGTCCTTAGGAGCGAACGTCCCAGCAGGCGAGTGTGGGGTCAAAGACCAGGTCGGGCGCGAAGACCGCATTCTACAACACAAACAGACTGGAGTCTGTACAGACATCGGTCTGTTTTTCTTTGACCGGCGAAAACGGCGCAGGCGGCGCGGGCCGGAAACCGCATAAAAATGCATCGCGCGCCGCTTCCCGCGGGATGGCACGCGCAAATCCCGGATCGCGGCGAATACGACGCCCCGGCAGGGATAAAAACCGTATTCGGGTTGAATCGCGGCGCAAACGCCGTGAAAAATGCAGGATTTGGCAGCGAGGGATTCATTTGAGAAATAACGAAAAATACACACTTTTCGCCGCCGCCCGGCCTTGACAAAAAAGCACCGGAATTGTATATTTGTCTTTAACGATATGTGTATACATGGGTGTATGTGCATAGCGCGAAATCAAACAGGGAGGAATTCGATTATGAAGAACACCAAGAAGATCCTGGCCGTCATCCTTGTGATGGCGATGGCCATGGCGATGTCTTCCTTCGCGCTGGCTGAGGACGCGATCACCATCGCCGTCATCGGCCCCTTCACCGGCGCTGCCGCCATCTACGGCAACTCCTGCCGCTACGGCGCCCAGATCGCCGCTGAGGAAATCAACGCTCAGGGCGGCCTGCAGGTCAAGCTGATCGAGGGCGACGACGTGCACGACCCCGAGAAGTCCATCAACGCCTACAACAACGCCCTGGACAACGGCGCCCAGATGGTGGACGGCTGCACCACCACCACCCCCTGCATCGCCGTCGGCGCGCAGGCCAACGAGGACCGCGTGTTCATGCTGACCCCCTCCGCCTCCTCCGAGGACGTGGTGAACGGCAAGGACAACGTGTTCCAGGTTTGCTTCACCGACCCCGCGCAGGGCGCCGCTTCCGCTGAGTACATCAGCGGCCACGGCCTGCCCACCAAGGTCGCCATCATCTACAACAACGCCGACGCCTACTCCACCGGCATCTACCAGACCTTCAAGGAGAAGGCCGGCGAGGTCGGCATCGAAGTCGTGTCCGAGACCACCTTCACCGACGAGACCACGGACTTCTCCGTGCAGGTGACCGCGGCCAAGGACGCCGGCGCAGAGCTGGTGTTCCTGCCGATCTACTACACCCCCGCTTCCATGATCCTGCAGACCGCCAAGGGCATGGAGTATGCGCCCGTGTGGTTCGGCGTGGACGGCATGGACGGCATCCTGACCATCGAAGGCTTCGACACCAGCCTGGCCGAGGGCGTCATGCTGCTGACCCCCTTCTCCGCCGACGCTCAGGACGAGCAGACCGTCAACTTCGTCACCAAGTACAAGGAGCTGACCGGTGAGATCCCGAACCAGTTCGCCGCCGACTCCTACGACGCCATCTATGCCCTGTACACCGCCAGCGTGAACGCCGGCATCGACGGCAGCACCTCTCCCGAGGACGCCTGCGAGCTGCTGATCGGGCAGTTTACCTCTCCCGATTTCAAGATCGAGGGCGTTACCGGCACCATGACCTGGGATGCTTCCGGCATGGTTACCAAGACCCCCACCGCCGTGGTCATCGAGAACGGCGTGTACGTCGGCTTCAACGGTTGATGATTCCATGCTCTCCCATCCCCGCGCGGGCGGGGGTGGGGGAGTTCATCGCACAGAGAGGTAATCAACAATGGTCAACACGAGGGCGTGTTGGTCGCTGTTGGTTACCTTGTATCACTTTCATGAGGAGTTGGAATTCATGGTATCGTTCCTGCGATTTCTGATCAACGGAATCAGCCTGGGCAGCGTCTATGCCGTCATCGCGCTGGGGTACACCATGGTCTACGGCATCGCCAAGATGCTGAACTTTGCCCATGGCGACGTCATCATGGTCGGCGCGTACATCTCCTACTGCGCCATGCAGTACATGGGGCTGCCGCCCATCGTGTCCGTGCTCGCGGCCATGGTGGTCTGCACGGCGCTGGGCGTGATCATCGAAGGGCTGGCCTACCGGCCGTTGCGCCAGGCGGCGTCCCTGTCGGTGCTGATCACCGCCATCGGCGTCAGCTACTTCCTGCAGAACGTAGCGCTGCTGATCTGGGGCTCCAACCCGAAGAACTTCAACTCCGTGTTCAGCGTGGGCGCGATCCGGCTGTTCGGCGGCGAACTGGTCATCACCAGCGAGACGATGCTCACCATCGCGGCCAACATCGTCATCATGATCGCCCTGACGCTGTTCACCGGGCGCACCAAGATGGGCAAGGCCATGCGCGCGGTGTCCGAGGACAAGGGCGCGGCGGAGCTCATGGGCATCAACGTGAACCGCACCATCTCCATGACCTTCGCCATCGGCTCGGCGCTGGCGGCCATCGCGGGCGTGCTGCTGTGCTCCGCCTATCCCACGCTCCAGCCCACCACCGGCTCCATGCCGGGCATCAAGGCGTTTACCGCGGCGGTATTCGGCGGCATCGGCTCCATTCCCGGGGCCATGATCGGCGGGCTGCTGCTGGGCGTCATCGAGATCCTCGGCAAGGCGTACATCTCCACGGAGCTCGGCGACGCGCTGGTGTTCGCCATGCTGATCATCGTGCTGTTGTTCAAGCCGGCGGGCCTGATGGGCAAGCCGATGCGCGAGAAAGTGTGAGGTGCGGCCCATGAAGATGAAGAAGAAAACGCTGAGCAATCTCATCACCTACGCCATCGTCATACTGGCGTTTGTGCTCTGCCAGTGGCTGATCGCCTCCGGACGCATGACCCGCTCGCTCAAGGGACAGATGGTCCCCATCTGCGTATACGTGGTCATGGCCGTTTCCCTGAACCTGGTCGTGGGCATTTCCGGCGAACTGAGCCTTGGCCACGCTGGCTTCATGAGCGTGGGCGCCTTCGCGGGCGTGATCGCGTCCGCGTGGATGGCCGGCGCGTTTGCCATGGAAAACGAACTGCTCCGGCTGCTGCTGGCCATGGTCGTCGGCGGCGTCGTCGCCGGGGTCGCGGGCGTGCTGATCGGCATACCGGTGCTTCGGCTGCGCGGCGACTACCTCGCCATCGTGACGCTGGCCTTCGGCGAGATCATCCGAAACGTGCTGAACTGCCTGTACTTCTCGCTGGAGGGGAGCCGGCTGCACGTGTCGTTCAACAATCCCAACCTGCCCGGCACGATCCTGGTGAACGGCCCCAACGGCGCCAAGGACGTGGCCAAGATCGCCACCTTCCCCGTGGGCTTTGCGCTCATACTGTTCACGCTGTTCGTGGTGCTGAACCTCATTAACAGCCGCTCCGGCCGCGCCATCATGGCCAGCCGCGACAACCGCATCGCGGCGGAGGCCATGGGCATCAACGTCACCAAGTACAAGATGATGGCCTTCGTGACCTCCGCGGTGCTCGCGGGCATGGCCGGCGCGCTGTACGGCCTGAACTTCTCCACCATCACCGCGGCGAAGTTCAAGTTCGACACCTCCATCCTCGTGCTGGTGTTCGTGGTGCTCGGCGGCATCGGCAACATCCGCGGCTCCATCATCGCGGCGGCGCTTCTGACGGTGCTGCCCGAGCTGCTGCGCGCCTTTAACGACTACCGCATGCTGATCTACGCGATCGTGCTGATCCTGGTCATGCTGGCGACGAACAACCCCACCATCCGCGGCCTGTTCACCCGCCTGGTGCCGCAGAAGCACAGCGGGACGGAGATCGTGGAAGCGAAGGGAGGCGCGGAAGAATGAGCGAATCGATCAAGAGAAGGTCCGCGACCAAGATGGTGCCCGCGCCGAGCCACGGCATCATCCCCGAGCGCGACCTGCTGAGCACCCCCGTGCTGGAGGCGCGCCACCTGGGCATCGAGTTCGGCGGCCTGAAGGCCGTGGAGGACTTCAACCTCATCATCGGCAAGACGGAAATCGCCGGGCTGATCGGCCCCAACGGCGCAGGCAAGACCACCGTGTTCAACCTGCTGACCAAGGTGTACCAGCCCACCATGGGCACCATCATGGTCAACGGCAGGGATACCGCAGGCATGAACACCGTCCAGGCCAACAAGCTGGGCATCGCCCGCACGTTCCAGAACATCCGCCTGTTCGACAACATGACGGTGGAGGACAATGTGCGCATCGGCCTGCATAACCAGATCCGGTACGGCATGTTCACCGGCATACTGCGCATGCCCGGCTACTGGAAGCAGGAGCGCCAGCAGCACCTGAAGGCGCTGGAGCTGTTGTCGCTGTTCGACATGCAGGACGTGGCGAACGTCCGCGCCGGTTCGCTGCCCTATGGCGCCCAGCGTCGGCTGGAGATCGTGCGCGCGCTGGCGACGAACCCGTCCCTGTTGCTGCTGGACGAGCCCGCCGCGGGCATGAACCCGCACGAGACCGAGGAACTGATGAACAACATCATCAAGATCCGCGACCAGTTCCAGATCGCCATACTGCTCATCGAGCACGACATGAACCTGGTCATGGGCATCTGCGAGGGTATCTGCGTGCTGAACTACGGCAAGATCATCGCCAAGGGCACCGCCGAGGAGGTCCAGAACAACCCGGTGGTCATCGAGGCGTACCTGGGCAAGAAGAAGGAGGGCTGACCGCATGGCGACGCTATTGAAGGTGAACGACATCCACGTCTACTACGGCAGCATCCACGCCATCAAGGGCGTTTCCTTCGAAGTCAACGAGGGCGAGATCGTCACGCTGATCGGCGCGAACGGCGCGGGCAAGTCCACCACGCTCAACACGGTGGCCGGGCTGCTCAGGCCGAAGAGCGGCTCCATCACCTTTGACGAGAAGAACATCATCGGCATCGGCGCCAGCAAGGTGGTCGGGCTGGGGATGGCGCTGTGCCCCGAGGGGCGGCGCGTGTTCCAGCAGATGACCGTGAAGGAGAACCTGGAGATGGGCGGCTTCACCCGCCCGGCGGAGGAGATCCCCGCCTCGCTCGAGAACGTGTTCCAGCGCTTTCCGCGCCTGAAGGAGCGCGAGAAGCAGGTGGCTGGCACGCTCTCCGGCGGCGAGCAGCAGATGCTGGCCATGGGCCGCGCGCTGATGAGCAAGCCGAAGCTGCTGATGCTGGACGAGCCCTCCATGGGCCTCGCGCCGCTGCTGGTAGAGCAGATCTTCAACATCATCCAGGAGCTGCACGAGGCGGGCACCACCATCCTGCTGGTGGAGCAGAACGCGCAGATGGCGCTGTCCATCGCCGACCGGGCCTATGTGCTCGGTACGGGCAGCATCACCATCCAGGGCTCTGCCGCGGAGGTCCTCGCCGACGACCGCGTGCGGGAAGCCTACCTCGGCGGCTGATGACGCGCAAAGCATTTTCGCGCACGACCGGAGCACCCGGTCGTGCGCTTTTTGTGCAAACGGGGCGGAATGTACGGAAAACGGACACCGCGCGGGCTTTGCCCATTGCGCATGGGGACGATGCGCAGTAGCATACCTTCATGAGCGTTCGGCGCGCGGCTTTTCAAGCGGGTCATGCATCATGATGCAGATGTGACGCATTATTGAAAGAATTAATGCGCCCATGCTTGACAAAGCCCGTGATATCAGCTATAAAAGAACATATGGCGAAGTATCGCACCGGCAAAATGAACGAAGTAAAACACATCGCGGTCGCGCGGACGAGGTGGACATGAAACCGCAGAAAGCAGTGCTTCGGGAGACGGGCCGCATCGCCGCGGGCGTAGCGGTTCTGACGGCGCTCATGCTGGCGATCTATGTCGCGCTCGGCCAGTTCAGCGTAAAGGCGCTGCTCGGCGGCCTCTACAGCGCGCTGCTCGCCGTCGCCAACTTCTTCGTCATGGGCATGACGGTGCAGTCCATCACGGACGAAGCGGGCAAGCGTCAACGCAGCGACGAGGAGATCGAGGCCCTCACGACGAAGATGAAGGCCCGCATGCAGACCTCCTTCACGCTGCGGAAGTTCGCGATGATCGCCCTGCTGATCGTGGGCATCGCGGTGTTCAAATTCGACGCGCTGGCGACGCTGCTCCCGGCGCTGTTCCCGACGGCGACCATCTATCTCAGAAGAATCTTCGGTTCATTCCGTTCCAATAAGTCAAAGGATGTGAACAACCTTGAGTCTTGACGTCCACGGCGCAAGAATACTGCTCGAAATCCCCGCGCTGGGCGGCATCGTCATTACCGAGACGGTGGTCAACACCTGGATCGTGATGGCGGTCATCATCGGCCTCTGCCTGTTCCTGACGCACAACATGCAGGTGCACGCCCGCACCAAGCGGCAGATCATCGCCGAGTTCATCGTGAAAAAGGTGAACGCCATGATCGGCAACAACATGGGAAAGCGCTTTGAAAAGGGCGGGTTCTATCCGCCGCTGATCGCCGCCATCATGAGCCTGTCGGCGCTGTGCTCCCTGTCCAGCATGATCGGTATGTACGCGCCGACCTCGGATCTGTCCACGCTGCTCGGCTGGGCGCTCATGGTGTTCGTGCTCATCACCTACAACAAGTTCCGCTCCGGCGGCGTGCTGGGCTACATCAAGGGCTACTTTGAGCCCATCCCGGTGTTGCTGCCCTTCAACATCATCAGCGAGTTCGCCACGCCCCTGTCGATGGCCTTCCGTCACTTCGGCAACATCGCCTCCGGCTCGGTCATCACGGCGCTGCTGTACGCGGCGCTGGCGGCCGCCTCCCACGGGCTGCTGTCGCTGATTCCCGGCGCGGTCGGGCAGCTCCTCGCGCAGATCCCCATTCTTCAGGTGGGCATCCCGGCGGTGTTCTCGGTGTACTTCGACCTGTTCTCCAGCCTTCTGCAGGCGTTTATCTTCTGCATGCTGACCATGATGTACATTGGTTCGGCGGCGGAGGGTTGACATAAACCCAACAACAATCAATCGATCTAGGAGGATTTCACAATGGATCAGCAACTCTGGACCAAAGCAATCGTCATGGGTTCTTCCGCCATCGGCGCCGGCCTGGCCATGATCGCCGGCATCGGCCCCGGTATCGGCGAAGGTTACGCCGTCGGCAAGGCCTGCGAAGCCATCGGCCGCCAGCCCGAGTGCAAGGGCGAGGTTCAGTCCACCATGCTGCTGGGCTGCGCCGTCGCCGAGACCACCGGTATCTACGGCTTCATCGTCGCCCTGCTTCTGATGTTCGCCAACCCCTTCATCGGCAAGCTGGTCTGATCCTGCCACCCGGCAGCAACAGCTTGATTTCCAGGAGGAAGTAAAGTGAAAGCGGTACAGGAGTTTATTTCAATTACGCCTTGGACCATCGTCTTTCAGATCTGCAACCTGCTGATCCTGTTTCACTTCATCAAGAAGTTCCTGTTCAAGCGGGTCATGGCCATGCTGGACGCCCGCCAGCAGGAGATCGACGGCATCTACGACGCCGCCGGCAAGGATCGGGACGAGGCCGCGCAGCTCAAGGAGGATTACGCCCGCCGCATGCACGACGCCCGCGACGAGGCGGATCGCCTGGTGCGCAGCGCCGTGGACAACGCGCAGCGCCGCGGCGAGGCCATCGTGCAGGAGGCCAAGGACGAGGCCGCGCACATGAAGCAGAAGGCGGAGGCCGAGATCGCCCAGGAGAAGCACAAGGCCTACACCGAGCTGGTGGGCGAGATCTCCGGCATGGCCGTGGACATCGCCGGCCGCATGGTGGAGCGCGAGATCAACGAGGAAGATCACCGCGATCTGGTCGAGGACTTCATTCGAAATGCAGGTGACGCGTCGTGACCAGCCTTGGAAGAGAGTACGGCGACGGCCTGTATGAGCTCGCCCGGGAAGAGCACTTCCTGGAGGAGATCCACGGGCAGTTGATGGATATCGTTCTGCTGCTGCAGGAGCAGCCGCAGTTCAAGCAGCTGCTCTGCTCCCGCGCCATCGAGCGCAAGACGCGCATCCAGGTGGTGGAGGAGACCTTCGCCGACCGGGTGCATCCCTTCGTGGTGAACTTCATGAAGCTCCTGGTGGATCGCGAGCGCTTCTTCGCATTCGAGGACTGCGTGAAGTGGTTCCACAGCCGTTTCATCGACGAGCTCGGCATCGTGGAGGCGCACGTCACCACGGCGGTGCCGCTGTCCGAGGGCTGGCTTGAGGCGCTGCGCGCAAGGCTGCGCGAGATCTCCGGCAAGCGGGTCGACCTGAAGCTCAGGGTGGATCCATCGCTCATCGGCGGCGTCCGCGTGGAAATGAACGGCCGCCGTTACGACAACACCATTCAAAACAGGCTTGACAGGCTGCGCCACAATCTCGTGAACAACCTGTAGGAAAAGAGGACGAACAGATGCAGCTGAGACCGGAAGAGATCTCCAAGATCATCAAGGAACAAATCAAGCATTATGACAGTCGCATCATCCAGTCGGACGTGGGCACGGTCCTGATGGTCGGCGACGGCATCGCGCGCGTCTCCGGCCTGGAGAACTGCATGGCCAACGAGCTGGTGCGCTTTTCGTCCGGCGCCTACGGCATGGCGCTGAACCTGGAGGAGAACTCCGTGGCCGTGGTCATGCTGGGCGACGACGAGGGCATCAAGGAAGGCGACTCCGTGGAGCGCACCCGCGAGGTGGTTTCCGTACCCGTGGGCGAGGCGCTGATCGGCCGCGTGGTGGACGCCCTGGGACAGCCCATCGACGGCAAGGGCCCGATTCAGGCCGCCGGCGAACGCCGCATCGAGTCGCCCGCGCCCGGCATCATCGAGCGCAAGAGCGTGTCCGTGCCGCTGCAGACCGGCATCAAGGCCATCGACAGCATGATCCCCATTGGCCGCGGACAGCGCGAGCTGATCATCGGCGACCGTCAGACGGGCAAGACCACCATCGCCACCGACACCATCATCAACCAGAAGGGGCAGAACGTCATCTGCATCTACGTGGCCATCGGCCAGAAGCGCTCCACCGTGGCGCAGGTCGTGGACACGCTGACCAGCTCCGGGGCCATGGATTACACCATCGTGGTGTCCGCCACCGCCTCCGAGCTCGCGCCGCTGCAGTACATCGCGCCCTATTCCGGCTGCGCCATGGGCGAGTACTTCATGGCCCAGGGCAGGGACGTGCTGATCGTGTACGACGATCTGTCCAAGCACGCCGTGGCCTACCGCGCCCTGTCGCTGCTCATCCGCCGTCCCCCGGGACGCGAGGCCTACCCCGGCGACGTGTTTTACCTGCACAGCCGCCTCCTGGAGCGCGCGGCGCGCGTGGCGCCGGAGTACGGCGGCGGATCGCTGACGGCGCTGCCCATCATCGAGACCCAGGCGGGCGACGTCTCCGCCTACATCCCCACCAACGTCATTTCCATCACCGACGGCCAGATATTCCTGGAGACCGAGCTGTTCCACTCGGGCATCATGCCCGCCGTGAACCCCGGCATTTCCGTCAGCCGCGTGGGCGGCAATGCCCAGATCAAGGCCATGAAGAAGGTCTCCGGCACGCTGAAGCTGCTGTACAGCCAGTACCGCGAGCTGCAGAGCTTCGCCCAGTTCGGCTCCGACCTCGACGCCGATACCAAGGCCCGCCTGGGCCAGGGCGAGCGCATCGTGGGCGTGCTGAAGCAGGGCCACAACGCGCCCGTGGCGGTCGAGCACCAGGTGTGCATACTCTACGCCGTCGTACACGATTACCTGAAGGACGTCGCCGTGGAGCTGATTCCCGATTACGAAAAGGGCCTCTACGAGCGCATGGACGGCCAGCATGCGGACGTGCTGGACGCCATCCGCAAGACCGGCGAGCTGAGCAAGGAGACCGAGTCTGCGCTCAAGGCCGCGCTGCAGTCCTACACGGAGGATTTCCTGAAGCAGCACGCGACGGAGGAGTGATTCCATGGCCGGAGCATCGATGAAGGACATCAAGCTGCGGATCAAGAGCGTGCAGAGCACGATGCAGATCACCAAGGCCATGCAGCTTGTGGCATCCTCCAAGCTGAGGGGCGCGCGCAACCGCATGGAGGCCAGCCGTCCCTACATGGAAATCGCCCAGCGCGCGATGAAGGACATCGTCAGCCATAACCTGGCCGAGGACAGCATCTATGCGCAGCGCCGCGAAGTCAGGCATCGGCTGTACGTGGTGATCGCGGGCGATCGCGGCCTCGCGGGCAGCTACAACGCCAACGTCTACAAGAGCATCGACTGGGACGGCATGCCCGAAGGCAGCTACAGCGTCATCACCATCGGCCGCAAGGCGCGGGACTTCTTCCAGCGCCGCAAGGTGGAAATGCCCGCGCAGATCGAGCGCGTGGAGAACCTCTCGGTGGAGGACTGCGAGCCCCTGGCCGGGGAGATTCTGCGGGGCTTCGAGGCGGGGGAGTACGACGAGGTCGTCCTCTGTTACACCACCTTCCGGTCCGTGCTGACGCAGACGCCCGTGCTGCGCAACCTCCTGCCGCTCGAACCCGTGCAGGCGGAGGGCAGGCAGCGGCAGATGCTGTGCGAGCCGGGGGCGGAGGCGCTGCTTCGGCAGTTCATGCCCCAGTACCTTTCCGGCGTGATCTACTCCGCGGCGTGCGACGCCTTCGCCAGCGAGCAGGCGGCGCGGCGCGTGGCCATGGACTCCGCCACGAAGAACGCGGGCGAGATGATCGAAGACCTCAACCTGCGCTACAACCGGGCGAGGCAGAGCTCCATCACCCAGGAGCTGACGGAAATCGTCGCCGGTGCGGAGCATTCATAAACATCACATCGTTCCCGGCCTGATACCCCGCGCGGGGGCCGGACGAGGAGGATCGAAATGGAAAAGCATAATATCGGTACCGTCGTACAGGTCATCGGCCCGGTGCTGGACATCCGCTTCGCGGACGGCGAGCTGCCCAACCTGCTCTCGGCCATCGAGATTGAAAACGAGGGCCGCAAGTTGGTGGCGGAGGTCGCCCAGCACATCGGCGATAACGTGGTGCGCTGCATCGCCATGTCCAGCACAGACGGCCTGCGCCGCGGAATCGACGCCGTCGACACCGGCGCGCCGATCTCCGTGCCCGTCGGCGACGGCTGCCTGGGCAGGGTGTTCAACCTGCTGGGCGATCCCGTGGACAACAAGCCCGCGCCCCAGTGCGAGGAGCGCTGGCCCATTCACCGTCCCGCGCCCGCCTTCGACGAGCAGGAGGGCACCACGGAGATCCTGGAGACCGGCATCAAGGTCGTGGACCTGATCGCGCCCTACGCCAAGGGCGGCAAGATCGGCCTGTTCGGCGGCGCCGGCGTGGGCAAGACCGTCATCATCATGGAGCTCATCAACAACATCGCGCGCCAGCACGGCGGCCTGTCCGTGTTCGCCGGCGTGGGCGAGCGTACCCGCGAGGGCAACGACCTGTACAACGAGATGCAGGAGAGCGGCGTCATCAGCAAGACGGCGCTGGTCTACGGCCAGATGAACGAGCCGCCGGGAGCCCGTATGCGCGTGGCGCTGAGCGGACTGACGATGGCGGAGTACTTCCGCGACCGCAAGAACCAGGACGTGCTGCTGTTCATCGACAACATCTTCCGCTTTACCCAGGCGGGCAGCGAGGTTTCCGCGCTGCTGGGCCGCATGCCCAGCGCCGTGGGCTATCAGCCGACGCTGGCCACGGAGATGGGCGCGCTGCAGGAGCGGATCACCTCCACCAAGAAGGGTTCCATCACCTCCGTGCAGGCGGTGTACGTGCCCGCGGACGACCTGACCGACCCCGCCCCGGCCACCACCTTCGCCCACCTGGACGCCACCACGGTGCTGAGCCGCAGCATCGCCTCCATGGGCATTTATCCCGCCGTGGATCCGCTGGACTCCACCAGCCGTATCCTCAGCCCCGAGATCGTGGGCGAGGAGCACTACGAGGTGGCCCGCCAGGTGCAGAGCATCCTGCAGCGCTACAAGGACCTGCAGGACATCATCGCCATCATGGGCATGGACGAGCTCTCCGACGAGGACAAGCTCATCGTGGCCCGCGCGCGCAAGGTGCAGCGCTTCCTGAGCCAGCCGTTCAGCGTCGCCGAGCAGTTCACCGGCATGGAGGGACGCTATGTGCCGCTGAAGGAGACCATCCGCGGCTTTAAGGAGATCATCGAAGGCAAGCACGACGACCTGCCCGAGAGCGCCTTCCTGTTCGTCGGCACCATCGAGGAGGCCGTCGAAAAGGCGAAAAGGGGAGAGTAACCCATGGCGACGATTCAACTGACCGTGGTCACTCCCGAGGGAAAGCTCTTCGAGGGAGCGGCGGAGCGCGTCATCGTGCGCGCCACCGGCGGCGACGTGTGCGTCATGGCGCGGCACATCGACTTTTCCACATCCCTCGGCAAGGGGGAGGGCCGCGTGACCCTGCCGGACGGCACGGTGCGGCGCGCGGAAATCGAGGGCGGCATGCTCCACGCCGCGAGCGACGCCGTGCAGATCATCACCAACCACTTCACCTGGAAGGAAGCATGAAGCGCGTTTCCGAAGGAGCGCCCCGCTGCGTGGGTACCCCATGAATGAAATACGCACCGACTTTCCAAAGGATCGACACATCCCGGACGGCGTTCCGGGGTGTGTTTTTTGTCTGTCCACAAATTGTTCATGAAGTCGAACCAGGTTCTTCATGGTGAGCGACTCGATACCAACCCGGCGGTTGCGCTATAATGATACCATACATGCGTATCACGCGCCGCTGGGTGGATTTGTTATTTCGACAGTATGCAACAAAACCCGGCGGGTATGCGTCTATATGGTGCAATTCCAATCGGGAGGTTCATGATGAAGCGCAAAGCATTCATGTCATTGATACTGGCCGTGCTCCTGCTGCTCGCTGCCCTGCCTTCGTCGGCATTTGCCGCGCTGGCGGAGGAGGCGCGGGCGGGCGTGAGCCGGACGGAGCTGGAGCGGCTGATGGACGAGGCGGACATCCCCGCCTCCGCGTCGGTCGAATTCCAGACGACCACGATCGCCCTCGGCGCGACGGAAAACAAGACCTATGCCCAAGAGCTCGTCAGCAGCAACGGCGACGTGCTGAAGGTCAACTTTGAGTTCGAGCTTCGCCAGGGCATGACGGAGGCCCAGTGGCAGACGGTTTCGGACTGGCTGAAGGCGCTGGTGCTGAATGCCGTCCAGCAGGTACAGGCGGACCCGGAGTCCCTGGCGAACGTCATTTCCGAGGCCTACGCCGCCCAGCGCGCCGGCGCGCAGCCCGGCGATACGGGCATGCCCGCATGGGCCAGCGAAGACCTGGTGTTGCGGCGGATCACCGCCACGGTGCCCTACTATCCGCCGCTGGCAGAGGGCATCGACGGCGCGGCGACGCAGCGGCTGCAGGAGAAGCTGATCCAGCTGGGCTTCCTCAACGATCGCGCCGACGGCTACTACGGCGCGAGGACGGCGGAAGCGGTGATGCGCCTGGAGCGCTACGTGCAGATGCTGGCGCAGGACGACCGCATCGCCGAAGCGCAGCGGCATTTCGCCCTCACGACCGTGGCGGGCAGCTATGCCGACATGCCGGTGGCGACGGACGAACTCCTGGAGACGGCGGAAGCGTCCGCAGACAAGGCGGGCGACGGCTCGGCCAGCGCGCTCTTGCAGGCGTACCTGTTCAGCGACCGCTTCCAGCCCGTGCGCGGCGTCGCCGCCCTCGGAGATGAGGGCACGACCGTATCGCGCGTGCAGACGCGGCTCGCCAACCTGGGCTACCTGGCGGGCGAGGCGGACGGCGCGTTCGGTTCCGCGACGGCCTACTCCTTGCGCATCTTCCAGTACTACAACGACCTGGAGCAGTCCGGCATCGCGGACGAGGCGACCCAGCGCGTGCTGTTCTCTGGCCGCGCCGTGAAGCCCGACAACTCCATGCTGACCGTGGGCTCAAGCGGCGACGCGGTGTCCAACCTGCAGCGGAGGCTGCGCGTGCTGGGCTTCGGGAGCATCGCCGTGGACGGCAGCTACGGCGCGACCACGAAGATCGGCGTGGAGAACCTGCAACAGTATATGCAGCAGGCGGGTCTGATGGGCGGCATCTCCGACGTGAACGGCATCGCCGACCCCATCCTGCTGGACGCATTCTACGCGAACAGCTTTCCTGCCATTCCCGCCGCCATGGGCATCGGCTCCACCGGCATCGACGTGACGCGGGTCCAGCGCCGCCTGAATTGCCTGGAGTACTACTACAGCGCCGTGGACGGCGATTACGGCGAGGGTACCGCCGACGCCGTAAAGGCCTTCCAGAAACTGAACGGCCTGAAGCAGACCGGCAGGGCCGACGCCGATACGCTGGCGAAGCTGTTCAACGCCAACGCCCAGAAGGCCCTGAAGCCTTACAAGATCCGCGTCAGCCGGGAAAAGCAGCGCGTGTACGTCTATGCCCTCGACGACAACCTGGAGTACACCGAACTGGTAAAGACCATGAAGTGCTCCACCGGCCGCTCGGGCTCCGAGACGCCCAAGGGCACCTACACGGGCAGCACCGGCCCCGGCGCGCGCTGGCACTTCTTCAAGAAGTTCAACTGCTGGGCGCAGTACGCCTACTATATCCAGGGCGACATCATGTTCCATTCCGTGTTGTACGGCAGCAAGGAGGGCCGCGTGACCCAGAGCTCCGTGAACAACCTGGGCCGAAAGGCCTCCCACGGCTGCGTCCGGCTGAGCGTCGAGGACGCCAAGTGGATCTGGACGAACTGCCCGGCGCGCACCACGGTCGTCGTGGAATAGTGCCATCGACAAACAGAAGGGGCTGTCTCAAAACGAGGCAGCCTCTTTATAATGGGACACGAAAAAAGTAATGCCAGGTCTTGCGCAGACCTGGCAGCGTTTGTATGATATTG
>CADBCY010000001.1 GCA_902793325.1 uncultured Eubacteriales bacterium | reverse complement strand
TTTTCGCGGCTTCTCGCTCTTTTCCTTGCATCTATTATACCATGTTTCAGGCTTAATGTCCTGTTAATACGGTGTTTTCAGGCTTGGAAGCAGACACTAATTAGCTGTAGTTTCAATCCCTTTAGTCAGCATCTCATAGACACTTCCACTCGGATTAATGCCGATTTTTTCCAGAAGCCAGGGCATTGCATTTTTATACAACGAAGTTTTCCGATAAATCACAAAAAACAGCAGATTCGGCAGTATGACACAGACCCCCATTTTACACAGAAAGCCCGGCAGTGACATCGGCAGCCATTCGCACACAATAAAGGTCGCCAGGCTGACAACAGCGGTGACCGCAGCGCATTTCCCGTGAAAAGCGAAGTACCCACCGGGTTTTTGCTCAGTGAAATAATACTTGTAGATAAGCGTTGACCCATAGCAGAAATTGATCACAAACAGAGAGATCAGCGTCGCGACAATAATTCCGTTCATGCCAAACGCTTTTCCCAGCACATAATTCAGCACCAGATTTGCCGCGGATTCGGACAACGCCCTGAAGCGGTTCTCCCACCAGATCCCCTTTGCTTCGACATAAACGCTTCGAATATCGCCCATTTTAAGCACATAAAAATACAGACAAAACATAATGACACCGCTCATGGGCATCATGAGCTCCGGTCCAGCCCATATGAACATAAAGTGCTGATACAGGCACAGCAGGCAAACGGTACACCACCCGCTCACCCACATATATCCAAAATTCAGACGCATCATGTCTGAATGATTTTTATCTGCGGTCTCCATGGCGACGCTGTTCCCTGCGCCGGCCCTGATCGCCACAGTGGCAATATTGACGATGGCGATGACAGAATTCATGATATAAAAATAATTATTATATATGGCGGTACTGGTCAGCCCCAGAAACATGGAAATAAAAATGCTGTCCAGTGAATTGCGCGTAACGTTGCAAACACGGCTGATCACCAGTCCGCCGACCTTCGTCTTTATGACGCTTTTGATCTCCTCAGACAGTTCTCCGCGAGGTCTGTATTTAGGATACATCCGTCTGGCCAGAAATGCTGTCACCAGATTGCTCAGCACCGTCACCCCAGGCATCAGAATGATAAAAGCATAGTAGTTCCTAACGGCGACCAATATATATATCTGTATACCATACTTTACTGTATTGAATACCAGGGTAACCCAGGTGATGATATCCTCCCTTTGAAAGGCCGAAAACAGCGAGCCGATATAGGCATACATGAAATAGCTGCTCACCGTGTTCAGCAGATAGATCAGATAGACGACCGTCAAATTGATGTCTCCCGGCCAACTTCCCTTTATCAGATGCGGCAAAAACGGAATGAGCAGCAAGCCTGAGATCAGAATGATGGCCCCGATGATACGGTACACCCTTCTGAAAAGCAGAAGCAAGGCGCACATCGTCTCGTTGTCGTCCTCTGCAATCGCCTGGTACATGGAAAAGACAATGGCCGTTCCGAAGCCCAACTCCGTCAGGCTCAGCACGGACAGTATCGATGTAAACAGCCCGTTCAGGCCCAGATATTCCGAACCAAGCGTCCGAATAAATACTGTTCTGACGGCAAAGGGGGCCAATACCGCAACGATCTGCGCCACCAGCCCCACTCTCATATTGCGTACAGCGTTTTTCGACCTCTCGAGCCTCATCCGTTCACAACCCTCTCGTCGACCTGTGGTTTGTGAATATCCCACAGCTTGCCCAATTCATAATCCATTTCATCCGGCTCGCACTTTTCCAATCCGTTCCCTGTGGTAAAGGTCATCTCTCCGAAATAAATCTTTCCGTCAATGTTGTACAGGTCCACCCGCACATGCGCAAAGCCGGCACACAGTTTTCGGACGATCTCAACCATCCTGTCATAGTTCCGGGGCCTGGGTATATTCCTGCCTGCCCGCGGAAAACACGTATTAAACTGCCAATTCTGCTCGTTCCAGTCAATGTCATAGAGATTGCGCTTATGTCCGTGCCTCCGGTCGACATCCACCCAGCAATAATACGGGCGTCCGTCAAAGCACAAAAACTTGTAATCCGATATATCCTCCTGCCCCGGTTCCGGCTTCAGCAGTTCCTCCGCGATCACCCTGGGCTTCATCTGATCATAATGTCCTTCATATCCCATGATGCTGTACGGATACTTCATCCACAGATCGATCCAGCCTTTTGCCGTTTTCCGGTTCAATTGCCGCTTGTCACTGACGATGATATTTGTCCCAGACCCATTATTGGTCTTCAGCACAAACGCATCCGGCAGCGCGTCAAAATCGATTTCATCAAATGAATCCCATACACCAAACAGCGGAACGAGATATTCCTCGCCTATCTTACGTTTCACCCATTCCCGCACAAGGTATTTATCCGAAAGTTCGGTATACACCGGATGGTTGTCGTAGATCATCCTCCAGTTGATCTTTTCACTGAAACATTTCGGATCATCCAAATTCAATTCACGGCCCATGACTGCTCTGTAATTTTCCGCCAGATGTCGGGCGCGTTCCTCCTTTGGCATATGTATATATTCTATATATCTTTGTTCCCTGTACTGATCTGTTTTTCTAATCGCCCGCATCTCCATTGCGACAGGAAAAGCGGATTCTAACACCGTCTTCAGTTTCCCTTTAATTCCTTCCGACATCATTCATTCTTCCCTTCAAGGTATTCCTCGGCCTTCATGCAAAGCATGTCCAAATATCCTGAATTTAGGATTTCTGTACTCATTATTGCCGAGGCTGCCGATCATATCCATTTTATACCCATTTTTCCATATGACATAAGGCAAGGCAGGCTGATCCCGGCCACTATTTGATTTTAAGAATTCATTCCACCACTCATTCAGCAGCTTTTTTCCTTTTTCATTGTGCAAATCGACAACTATAATGGTTGCTTCGTATAAACCATAATCTTCGGGGAATCCCTCCGCCAAGAAGTTTTCCCTTTGCTTCTCAAGCCCATCAGGGTTCCCCTTATGGTTTAGCAGACACCATTTTATATCCTTGTAGGCGCAGCGTCTGGATGCGTGTCTGTGCATGGCAATTCCAAATGGTGCTTTGCGCGCCACTTCATACAGGCAGGTAATATCGGATATTATTTGAACATTTCCATCGATATAGATGGAATAGTCGTACTCCCCCGAAAATAACTCGTACGGATGAAATTTGTAATATCTGTTTATACCATTCCCTCTACTGTCATTTTCTTGCATCTGAATAGGCTTGTATTGCCAATGTGTCCCTTTAACTGCATCAGGATTATCGGTAAATGCAAAGTAATCCAGTCCATTTGAGATCAAAATAGGATTGTACGGTCTATCATAATTGCCAGTTACACAACAGTATACTATCCCATGATACCTGTCCTCCGGTTCTCCAGTTGCATACCATACATCCTCATCTTTGACCATATCAGATATCAAGCTGTTTTTCTTTTCCAGATTTCTCCTTCTAATGGACTGCATTATCAGATCAAATATATGAAACGGAAATGCTTCCTTAACGTGTTTGATTCTCAATCCGGTGATCTGTTCAGCACTCAGTGGCGCGTGCATTCCATGCTGTTGCAGGTATTCCTTGTTAATTGCTTCAATGGCATTGCAATAATCTATATCAGCCATATATAATCCTCTTCCGCTGAGCATTTATTCAACTCGTTGAGATTCTATAAACCCATCCATCATTTGAATTATTTTTGATTCTCCTCTGTCGGTCGGTTTACCCGGGTCTCTACATTTCTTTTGTGTAGTTTATGACGGACTGTTATCGCCCATCTGCTGATGAATCCCGGCACCAGAAAGGCAGGATAGAGATGCGTCCAGGCGTAGGGGCTCTTTTTTGTCAGATCAAACAGGGTTCGTATGGAGGTATTGTGGATGCCCAGGCTTTTTTCTTTTAACACCGTATAGAAGCCCAGATAGCATATTTTCCACATGAAGAATTCTTCGAGAGGTTTTCTCGGGTATCCGTTCTGGATGGCAAACTCCATCATTTTCTTATAATATACCCCTTCCACCTGAGCCAAATCATAGTTCCCAACGATACTGTATTCACCGACGGCCACACAGGGACCATGGATCAGTCCCAATTGGTCATTACCCCTGTTCGAGCATAAAACCGTGATATAGCATTGCAAGAAATACGTTTCGAAATATTGCTCCGGGTTTTCAATGGCGTGTACCCTGTCCGTTGCCCAGATATAAACACTCGTAAATCCAAACAGCCTCCGGCAATAATGGAGAAACTCGTCCTTATCCGTTGTAACCTTATCCGCTTCCACGGGCGACAGGTATTTATATCCATGACAGTTTTCAACGCCGGTGTATTGGTCCCTGAACGCGACAGCATCCAGATAGGCCAGGGAAACATCGGGATGAGCCCTCAGAAAATGAATAATCCTCTTGACCGCTCCTTCAATGATGATGTCATCATCTGAGATCAACATGACAAATTGTCCCGACGCTTTCAGCATGCACTGAAGGATATTGCCATCCGCGCCGACGTTGACATCGTTATGGATATGCCTGATAAATGGATATCAGGATTGTATGAAACACCGCGAATCACTTTTATGAATGGTTCTAAATTAGATATATACCACCCTTCAGGGATTTCTCTTTTCAACTCCTTATTCCAAACCATTTTTCCACCACTGGATTTGTATGGTTTTCCATTTTCATCTGGAAAATCAAACTGTACAAACCAATAGTCATAAAGCAGTTTTGCCATGGCTTCAAGATCAGAGCAGATAGAAGAATTGTTCTGAATTTTCAAATCCAAATCATACAAAAGGTTTGCGACTTTGTCCTGATCTTCTCTATCCAGCAAATTCACAACTATACTTGGGAATGTTGCAGCAGAAATTCCAAATACAGTACTACCAGATTGTTGTCCTCTGATCGCTTTCTGTCCCACTGATGATTGCAAATAGTATTTCAAATACTTCGAGTTTATTTCTGGTTTGACTTTTAAGCCAAATAGTCTCTGCCCTAATACTACTTTTTCGTTTGTATCCCAATAGTATACTTCACCTGCTGGAGCTTCTGATGTTAGAATAATGTCACCTTTTTCAAGAGGTATTTTCATCCATGAAGAGTATTTATCTTCTGGGATGTATCGTATTTCATCCATCTTTTGTAAGCCACTTGTTTTGACATTGTTTGCAGACAAAACTGGAACACCTGAATCTTGCCATTCAGTACCACGTTTGTGAGGTGTTACACCACGATAGTCAATGACTGTTCTTAAGCAGTCATTGAGTGTCGTTCTATTCATATTTCATTCCTCCCAACTGCTCCATGATGCACTTTTCCAGTTCATGTCCTCTCTGAAACTTCTCAGTCAGGCTTGTTTTATAAGCATTCATTTTTGCTGAGAAATCTTCTGCTGTAATATCCACATACTCGATTTTTACTTCAAAATACTGACCAGCAGACAGGGAGCAGTTCTTTTCCTCCAGCGCCTCATAGGAAACAGCCACAGAAAAGTCTTCTACTGTTTTCTGATTAATGAAAGTATCAACGATCAAATCGATCTCTTCATTTGTCAGTCGAACTTTCTTGTTGTTTCCTTCCTGATATTCCTCGCCAAGCTTGGAGGCATCAATCAGGATAACTTTGTCTGCTGTCCTGGAATTGTCGAAGAATACCACAGAGACATTGGTTCCAGTGTTGGCGAACACATTGGAGGGCATGCTGATGACGCCATAGACGATCTTTTCCTCCACGATGTGCTTCAGAACCTTGCCTTCCACGCCACTCTTGGCAGTCAGAAAGCCTGTGGGCAGGACGATGGCTCCCTTGCCCTTTCCTTTCAGCGAATTCAGCACATGCTGGATGAAGCAGGTGTAAATCGCCATGCTCTCCTTCTTCTTGGCGGGGACTTTGGGCACGCCAGCCCAGAACCGCGCAGACATCGCCGCGATCTGTTCCCTTGTTTCTTCAAAGTTCAGCTTGAAGGGGGGATTGCAGACCACATAGTCGAATTGCCGCAGGCGCTGCCCATCGTCGCTCTTGTGGAAGGGGTCAGTCAGCGTGTCGCCCTGAACCGCATGGTCCAGCGAAGAGACCAGGCCATTCAGGATCAGGTTCAGCTTCAGCATCTTATTGCTCTTCTGGGAGCGATCCTGTGCGAATATCGTGCAGCGGTCCTCGCCAACCTGATGGCCCAGCGCCATCAATAGCGTGCCTGTGCCCGCCGCTGGATCGTAGCATTCGATGTTGTGCAGGTCCTCCGCGTTGCCCACCAGCAGCCGCGCCATGATCACAGCGATGGCGTGGGGCGTGTAGTATTCCGCATACACGCCGCCGCCATTGGTGTTGTAGTCCTTGATCATGTATTCAAAGATGTTGGCAAAGAAATCATAGCTCTCGCCAAAGGCATCCTCGAAGGTGAAGTTGACCAGCTTGTCGATGAGTGCTCTGGCAAAGGGAGCGCGTTGGGCGTCGTCAGTCACATAGTTGGTCAGCTTTTCAAACAGCGGAATCTTGGTGTTGTTCGTCGTCTGCGTGGAGAAGATGTCGATGTTCTGGTCCGCGATGTCTGTCATGGTGGCGTCGAAGATCACGTCAAAGTCGCCCTTCGCCTGCTGGTTCCAAAGAAAAGAGATGGTATGTTCAGGCTTCAGGCGCAGCACGTCAGGGGACAGGGAATCCAGCAGGTCCAGACGATCATCCTCCGCCATCTTTTCATAGGCGATTTCCCACTTTTCGGCGTCCCTGATGGTCTTGCTGGCCTTTTTGATTTCATATCCGAATTTGTCATTCAGGAATTTATAAAGGAAGGCCTGCGTGATCACCTTGTATTCGTTGCCATCGTTGCCCATGCCATAGTTGTGGCAAACCGCCTTCAGGTCGTCGATCAGTTGGTAGGTTTGCTGTTTGATATCCATGGTCCTTCTCCTTTACGCGACAGGATAGTATTCGTTGTACTGCGCAAGATACTGCTTGGCGATCCTGCTCTGGATGAATACTCTGTCCTCTCTGGAATTGGCGAGGCCCAGCACCTTCATGCCCGCTGTGATTTCTGTCATCACAGTCTGCTCAAAATAGGCGTCCTTCTTCAGAATGTCGTTCCTGTCGTATACCTTCTGATCGATGGCGCCCTTGATGGTCGTCAGGGCGTGCACAATAGCATCGTCATATTCTGAAAGAATGACAGGCTTCCCCGCGTGCTTGCGGGCGCTGTTCTCTTCACGAATGCGCTTGTGAACTCTGGCAAACTTTGCGTCGCCATTGTACCTTCTCAGCAGCGCGTTGTTCTTCTTTTGCAGTTCTGCCAGCTTTTTCAGGATTTCGTCCATCGCCTTGGAGTAGGCGTTGTATTCGTCCATGTTGCTGGGCGCGAAGCCATGCTCCTTGAAACGCTGGTGGAAGGCTTCCCGCAGGGTAATGTATTCAGGGTCTTCAGGGTCGATGTTCTCTGTGAACCGCTGGATGGTCCTTTGCAGCTTTTCGTTCAGTTCAGCGCCACCAGATATCATCCGCAGTTCCTCTTCGCCAATCTTGCTGAAGTTGAATGTGATGTCGTTCATCGCCTCATTGACCAGGATTCGCGTCGTGTCGCCCTGTTCAATCGCTTCGCGCTGGTTGATGATGTTGATGTGGCGCTGCACTTCGGACAGGATATCCTTGATCTTTGCAACGTCAAAATCAGCGAACGCTGCCTTCAGTTCGTCGCTGCCAAAGGTCTTGACGATATTGTAGCAATCGCGGACCTCGATCAAAGCCTTTCGCAGTTCCAGAAGGACCTGCTTGTCCTCAATCGTGGAAATTTCAGAACTGAAAGCCTCCGCGTTATCCAGCGGATAGTCGAAGAGGATTTGCTGCGCTTCCTGCATCCGCTGGATCAGTTCGGCAGGGTCCTCCATGACCTGCTTCATGATGTCGTTCTGGTTACCTTCGCCCACTTCATCAGGATCGTTAAACTTGTTCAGTTCAGCGAGGTATGCAGCGTTCGTCTCATCGAAGTTCTTCTTGATGTCCGCGAAGTCGATGATGTAACCATACCTGTTATCGCCATAGGGCCTGTTGACCCTCGTGATGGCCTGAAGCAGGTTGTGGTCGCTCAGCTTGCGCCCAAAGTAAAGGCGCTTCAGCCTTGGGGCGTCAAAGCCTGTGAGCAGCATATTGAAGACGATCAGGATGTCCACCTTGAAGTTATCTTTGAAATCAGTGATAACGCCAGCGCGGGTTTCCTTATCGTCGCTGTCATAGAGGATCAGGCCAGCCTTGAAGTGGCTCTGGCTGGAAGCATCCTGATTCAATTCCTTCTGGACTTCATCAAAGAAGGCAAACAGTTTTCTTGCCTGTTCGCTGGTTTCACAGATGATCATGCCGCCAAGCGTGTCATCGCCGCGAATCATGCGGAAACGCTTCAAATCTGAAATGATGTAGCGAAGCAACTCCTTAACATAGTTTTCATGCTCGATGATATATGTCTTGGGAACATCCTTCTTCTGGACAAGGTTTTCAAGCGAATCATAGATTTCAGACAGCTTTTCCTTCCAGAAAGTTTCGATGTCCTCACGTATGATCTTCAGCGTGTAGCCATCCTGAACAGACTTATCATAATAATAAGTGTGCAGGTAGTTGCCAAACACACGCCACGATTCCCTTTCACTCTTCAGCAGCGGCGTTCCAGTCAGGGCGATCTTGATGGAATTGGGATCCGCGTCGAACAGGTTGGAGAGGAAAGAGCCTTCAGGCTTATAACCTCTATGCGCCTCGTCGATGATGAACACGCGCTGAAGATTTGTGGCGTAGGCAGGCAGGATAACCTTATCATGGCTTTCCGCGAAGCGTTGAATATTGACAACAGTGATTTCTGGTTCGCCTGTCGTGCCTTCCTGCGATTGGTTGATTTTGAACTGCTCCATCAGTTCGGCGCGACTATTCGCGGTTTTGACAATCAAGCCTCGTGCCTCAAACTCTTCCTTCGCCTGTTTAAGCAGGTCAAGGCGGTCAACGATAAAATAGTATTTCGCCACCTTCTTCACGCTGGAAAAGTAGTCAGTCAGCACATACGACAGGTGATAGGACAGCGCGGTCTTACCGCTGCCCTGCGTGTGCCAGATAATGCCAGACTGGACGCCTTCTGAAATACGCTGCCTGACGATCATGGCGGCGAAGAACTGCTGATAGCGCAAAATGTGCTTTTGGTCGATCTGCTCGATGGAGCCATCCTCGCGCTCTTTGGTCTTATGGTAGTAGGTAATGCCATATTTCAGCAGGAACAACAGCCGCTTTGGGCTGCACATCGAAGTAAGCACCCTGTTGGTTGGGGTGTTGACATTCAGATTGGTCTGGTATTCTGGCGTCGTATGAATAATCTGATTGTTGAAATCAGTCAGGATTCTCTTCTCAATTTGAGGGTCGATATCACGATAAGGATAGTTCTGGTTGAATGGGGCAACCGCCTGATTCAAGGGGTTTTCCTCCCTGAAACAGTTGAACGCGGCTTTTGTCTTCGATCCTGTGCAATAGAACGCGCCCTGAATGGGCACAATCCCACCCATGGCATCATACTCCATGTTGTTGGAGAAGATCATCAGTTGGGTGATGTTGATGAAGCGGCGAAACTTTTTGTTGGGGAAGCGCTGATGATTCATGCGGTTCGCTTCCGCAACCATGCCGCCGACGTTGTTTGGCTTCTTTACTTCGATGAAAACAAGGGGAAGGCCATTGATAAACAGCGTGATGTCAGGTCTGAATTCGTCCTCATCGCGCTTGCAGGTGAATTCCGCAGTGCAATGATAGGTGTTGTACTCTGGATGGTCATAATCTACCAACTTGACAGGCGAGACAGCCTTCAAGCGCTTATAGAAGCTCTCGCCAATATCGTCATTATCCAGTTCCTGCCGAATCGTGCGGAGCATGGCATCAGCTTCGCCTGCCTTTTCAGGATTCAGCCTCGCAAACTGTTCCTTGAACACGTCAATCAGAATGTTCGTGTCAGGATCATACACAGAACCAGCTTTGTCTTCTGTGATTTTGCCAAAGTAGGTGTAGCCTATGCGCGTCAAATGAACAAGAGCAGGCATCTGAACCCTTGTTGCCTCATTCCATTGCGTTCTACTTGCAGGCATGGCATTGCGCCTCCGCGTAATTGTTATGATAGTATTATATCAGGTTTTCATTGACAATACAAGGCAAGTATTCAGGAGCTAATATAGAGGATTATGTTGCTTTCGGGAAGAAAAAACCTGAATCTCCTTCCAATCTCGCCACCTATTCTACAAGGAGGTGAGAATATGCGACAGTATAACACATACGCAGAAACCGAAGCCCTGCTATTAACCGCGCTGGACATGAAAGGCCGCAGCATTAGGGAAATCTCGGAAGCCACTTACATAGCGTCCAGCACTTTATACAAGTGGAAATCCTCAAATGTCCACCTGTCTCCGCAGAAACTGGACCGGCTTCTTTTATACTTCATGAATGAAGAACCCCAGCGGCTTGAACTTGCGCAGGACTATCAAGATGGCAATGTATATTAATATTATACATAAATAACCTCTCCTTCCTTCTCGTTTGTGGAGAGGTATCCAATAGGGGGACTATATATGTCTAATTTCGACTATTTCAAGCAATATCAATCAGAAATGAATCGTTTGCGCCAGAAAGAGCGCGAAGAAGAAAACCCTTACCATCGCCAGCACATTGAAGAATTCAATGCCATGATGGATGAAAAAATCCGCACACAGGTCCCGCTGATGATAAAGCAACAGCAGGAAACCCAACAGATAGATGTGCAAACCTACTTGAACGGCAGGCACATCAAGGATGGCGATTTGGGAAGAGCCGTGAAGGATTATATCCTTGATGGCTTGAAAAAGGCGCTCGGAAAGCGTCGATAAACACTCATGCCGTGGTTTTGCTCCACGGCATTTCATTTTTGCTCAAAGTTGCTCCAATCACGCTCGTTTTTTGCTTCAAATATCCTAAAAATGCTGGTGATTTGCTCGCTTGCGAATCTCCAGCCTTTTCTTGCCTTGACAGGGCTTTTCGGGAATGCTATCATTTTATCGGCACCTTGATAATTGTATATATACAGTCGGTTTTGCGGAAAGGAATTAGCAATGTCAATGAGAATCCGCAGACGTAACCCTATTAACAACAATATGGCTTGGGTGCAATCGAACTCTACGCCGTCTTGGAGGTAATCCAGATGGCAAAGACAAGTAAGAGAATCAGGCGGGAAATCGTTATTGATGGCGTTAAGCGATGGATAACCGGCGCAACCGAGCAAGAGTATGCCGAGAATCTTTTGAAGGCGCTGAACGTGTCCGGCACGGCGCAATTTGCGCCGCAAAAGCACAATTTCCAAACCTACGCGCAGCGATGGTTTGAAGTGTTTTCAAAGCCAAACGTCAGCCTGATAACGGCGATCACCTATGAGCGTCAGTTGAAATTGCATATTTACCCCGCCTTTGACGGCATGGACGTGGAGGACATCAAGCCCACCGACGTGCAAGAGATGTTCAATCGCATGGGAGATGTGGCGAAGGAAACGAAGATGAAGGCGCGAATGGTGTTGAACATGGTGCTTGAACAGGCTGTTGAGGATAGCCTGATTCAAAAGAACCCACTGGCGGCGCGAAGCGTCCGCATCGTGGGAGGGTCCAGCCGCGCCATAGAGCCCTACAGCGTGGCGCAAATGCGCTTTCTGGTGCAGCGCCTCGACCTCATTGTGAAGCCGTCAGACAGGGCTTTCCTGGCGCTTCACGCACTCCATCCATTGAGACCGGAGGAAGTGTTGGGGCTGATGTGGCGCGACCTTGACTTCACGGCGCAGACGATACACATTGAACGCGCCGTCACCCATCCAAGCCGCAACGCGCCGCTGGTCAAAGAGACAAAGACACAGGCCAGCCGCCGGACCATCAATCTTGTGCCTCAAATCATTCCCCTGTTGGAGCGAGGCGCGGAAGATGAATTTGTGCTGGGTGGTGAGAAACCGCTGTCCTATTCTATGGTCCGCAAGATGTGTGAGCGAATCCAGCGCCAGACGGGATTTGAAGAACGCATCACGCCGCGAAGGTTCAGGACCACGGTCTTGACCGACCTTTACGACGCGACAAAGGACATCAAGCAAGCCCAGCATGCCGCTGGGCACACCACCGCCGCCATGACTTTGAAGCATTATGTGAAGGGACGGGAACAGACCGCGAACACAGCCACGCCCATCGCACAGGTTTATGGCCTTTAACTGACATTCCAACTGACAAGCGCAAAGGCCCCAAACCCATTGCGGCACAGCGGTTTTCACGCTTTTTGAAGCCTCAAAAACTGACATTTTGACTGACAAAATGGCGGTTATGAAAAGATGAGGTCCTGAATCTGCAAGTGCAAAGTGCGAATAATGCAGATTAGGGCATAAAAAAGCGAAATCCTGCAAGAATTTGCAGGATTTCAATGGCTCTGCACTCTAACTTTGATACAATTGAAGTCAGGGTGCATTTTGGTGCAAACGGGTGCATCAGGGTGCATTTTGTGCTGGTTTTTGTGCAGATAATAGCAGCTTAGCTTTTTCTCCAAGAATCATGATGATATCCTCTTTTGAAAGCGGCAAGTCTCTTATTTTCCGCAACTCCTGTTCAGGTTCAGCCCATGGACTGTCGGTCCCAAAGAGCACCTTTCTAGCTCCAAAAGCTTGCACCAACTCACAAAACGCTTCATTATTAAGTAGTTGGAGGTCTTCATTTTTCCATTTGTGTTGATCTACTGCTGGTGTCATCATCCCCAGAGAAAAGGCAGTGTCTATAAATATCCGTAGACGGCTGCGGGCTTAAGGCGGAGAGTCGTTCCAATCTCTTTTATGGTCTTCCCCTCGCTTTTCATCCGCTGCACAGTTGTGGCAGTCGGGGAAGTGAAATAATCTGCCGTGATCAATAGCTTCCTTGTTCTGATTACCGTCGTGCCAAGCTGCTCCGCGACAGAACGGAGGCTCGGCAATTCAAAACTGCGGCTGGAGTTGAACGGAGCTTCTGCCGCTTCCACAGCGCGTGCGATGAGTTCCTCCATCGATCTTTCCGGATCAGTAATCTTCTTGTGACTCATAAAACTCGTTCCTTTCTACTTCGGGTTATTAACCCATGTTCTCCTACACATGTTATTCTACACATTGTCTTGGAAAAGAACGCCGGTTTCAGCGCGTCGCCTTCCCGGCTCGGTTTCTGAGGTTCGTCAGTTCTGTCCCAATTATCGACGGTCTGCGGTCATGGTACTTACAGGAGTGTTGATATCGAACAATACCGTCTCCTGAAATCTTACGCCCTTACAAATCCTATCTCGCTTCGTTAGCCTTCCCGGCTCGGTTTCTGTGGTTCGTTTGGTACTGTAGCTTATTTCGTGCGTCGGAATAGAAACAGTCTATGCCAGAAGATGCAAAGTAAGCTTACTTATTCCTCTATTGCCTTTTTTACGCCTTGATAATCCCAGTAGTATTTTCCATCTGTTGCCTTATAATACATTCGTTGATGATTCCCCAAATATCTAACAGAGGTTGGACACCGTGACCTATCAACTGATGTGGCATTATATAGTACAACTATTCTAATTCCTGCCTCTACAGCTTTGTCACATTCATACTTAATGTAGCTCCTGTAGTCTACTGAATTCCTTCTGGCGCATGTTTTATTCCACGAATTGTAACTTCCACAGTACTCCTTCACGAGCTTGGGTTCCAGTTCCTGTGAGAACGCCTCCATCAGGGCATCCGCCTCAGGCGACAGCGTGATGATCTCCGGCGCGGACCCGTAGTCGTCCTCCAGCATGTTGAATACGCATCGCTCATAGGCGGCGTAGACAGCATCCGGCACAGGCTCACTGCGATACCGCCGACCGCCTACCGCCGACGCAGGCATGCAATACAGGAATCTCGCTGTGAGCCCGCGCCCACGGAAGGTTTCGTTGCTCAGCACACGGGAGATCACATTGGGCTGCGCCATCAGCAGCACCGTCAGCGTGGGATTCAGGATGTTCTCGCTCTCCCGACCGATTCGGTCGACGCGGATCTGGTCGCCGGAGTAGCTCTTCAGCATCACATCGATGTTGACCGACTTGGAGTAGGCCCCGGCGAGTGTGTCAAAGATGCCCGCTTCGCTGGACAGCAGCGCCATCCGGCCATTGTTCTCAGCCAGCACAGAGGCCAGCTTCTCCGGCGTAATGTCGTCGGCGAAGAGGCGCAGCGGCTGCTGTTCCTCATAGGCCGTCAGCTCGCGGGCAATATCATCCACATCCGCCTGTTCCGCTTTGCCCTTGGCGACCTGATCCTCCACGACCTTCTGGCGGCGCTCCAGAATGCGCCTGTGCATACGACTGGATTCCACCGCCGCCGCGTTGATCTGGTTATACCGGTTCTCGTAATCGCTGACCGGTCTGACCATCGCGTGCTGTATCGCGGACTTTCTCTCGGAGGGCGGCGCAATTTCGGTGAGGTAGATGTTGAGCGGCTCCGTCCAATCCGGCTTTCCGCGAATGGCAAACTTGCCCTGCACACTGGTGGCTATCACGCTCAGCGCGGCACAGCCTGCCATATCGACGGGCGTCTGTACACTCTCGGAAATCGCCGCGACATAGTTGCGGATGTCCGGGGGCAGCGCATCCAGCGGGAAGGGCACGATGGTGTGCCTGCCAAACGGCAGCGGTTCCTCCCAGCTGGAGTTGGTCTCTTCAAAATCCTTCTGTGCCTCCGCCAGCCTCTCGCGCTCCACGGCCTCCTTCACCAGCTCGTCGGTTTCGGCGAAAGCGCACATCTTGAGAAACGATGTCTTTTCATCCTCCTCGGGGAAGCGATGGAGCCGGACCAGATCAAAGGCATTCAGCAGCTTCCCGCCTGCGGGATCTGTGGCGTGGTGGCTGTAGGCGAACTTGTCATCATAGATCACCACACCGGCAGTGCCCTCGCCGGGGATGTAATCGAACCGGCCTTCCTTGACGGACGGCGCGTACACGTCAGAGAGAAATTTGTAAATGGCATCCTGGACGGTGTAGGCGCGGCAGAAGATGCCCACGATGCCCTGCTTGGAAAGCGGGTCCTCCTGTTTCTTTCCCTCGGACACCCTGACCTGCTTCTCCCGGCTGGACACAGGCAGCCTGGAGCAGTCCTGCCAGTCGGGATAAGCGGAGAGGAACGACATCGGATCGAAGGCAGGGCCGTCAATGATCCGGCAGATGTACTCACCGTCGGCGGGCGTGGTCGGCCAGTGCATCAGTTGATTGACCTTGTAGGAGCATTCGTCAAACTGGTCGATGCCCCAGCGGGCGGCGTAGTACCTGGCGACCGCCGCATAACAGTCCGGTGTGATGTCCTCCTCAAAGGGAATAACGATGCGCACCCTGGGCGCTTCCGGCGTGTGGCCGTGTGTGGTGTAGATGGCGGCGGCGACGCCACACTCCCGCTCGAACCGGTCAATGAAGCCGGGCTCCGCGTGATCGGCATCCAGCGAGAGCAGCGACCGGCACTCCACGTCCTTGACCCGACGCCTGCCATTATGAAGATGCCCGCCCACAAAGCCTCCCTTGTCCTTGGCGTCATCGCGCTCGGTTCTCGTCATGGCTTTGTATTGGGCCACTGTCTCCCTGGTCCGGACTGTGGTGCGCAGGCGTTCGCACAGGTCCTCCCAGCTAATTGTTCGGTTTGACCAGTTAAGTGCGTTCCGGCTTCTGCCGCAGGCGATCTTCAGCATTCGCATCTGCCCGCACCTCCTCCATGTCCTCGGTAAAGTATCGGATAGGGATACCGCGCTTCTTTGCCTTGGCGATCTCCGTGGCCATTCCTGAGCTGACCGTCGCGCCGAACACCCAGCACTCGTCGCACTTGCCCAGCAGCACCGTTCCAAAGAACAACCCGAGTTGGCGGTCGCCGGGGTCGTTGTCGTTCAGGATCTGCGGGTACAGCAGGTGGGACGCCACCGGGATGGCCCTCTTTCGAACCGCAAACTGGCAATACCGGCGGGCCTTGCGCTCGTTGTTCAGCACATCCCCGGCGTAGGGACTGCAGATGTAGACCAGGGGCCTGTACCTGCCAGACACCAGCTTCTGGGCCTCCTTGCGTTCCTTTTCGATGTTCATGAGGGCCTCGTACACCGTGGGGTCGTGGTAGCCCTCGTGGTTATACTTGCTGATATTCATGGTTCACCTCAGTCTTTCTGGTAGAAGGCGCAAACATAGCCATCGGCGCGGAGCAGCAGGCCCTCCGCCCAGGGCGGCGTCCTGCCCATCTGCTCACACACCGCGCCGAGGGACACGACGGGGTCAGCTTCGATGATGAGCTCATCGTGGACATGGGCGACGATCCGGCAGCAGCGCAGCGTCTGCATGGCATAGCACAGAAGGTCCCGGCTGATGCCCTGGACGATGTTCTCCACAAACTTTGGGCCGTAGGATTCGATGCGTTCCCACTTGCGCGTGCTTCCTGCACCCATGTACGTCGCAGCCTGGGAACCGAATTTGTTCTCGCCGATGCGCGGCTTGACGTAGGAAAGCTGCCTGCCGGAGGGAAGCGTGATGAACAGCATGCCCGAGCGCACCGTGAATGTGATGCCGTGGGTCTGGGTGGTCGTCTTATTCCGAATGGCCTTCATGACCGCGTCGTCCACCGCCCACCACAGCCTCACGATGTTGGGATTGGACTCGCGCCACGCCTTCACCAGCGGGGCAAGTTCGTCTTCCGACAGGCCCATGTCCAAAGCGCCCATTGCCTTCAAAGCGCCGACGCTGCCTCCGTACCCGAGGGCGAGCTCGGCAATCTTGCCCTTCTGCCGCAGGTGGCCGTTGACGCCATGCTTCTCCACAGGGACTTTGAACATCTGGCTTGCCGAGGCGCAGTAGATGTCGCCACCGTCCCTGAACACGTCCATGCGCCACTGCTCACCGGCGAGCCATGCAATGACGCGGGCCTCCACCGCGCTGAAGTCGCTGACGATGAACTTCTGCCCGGCGCGAGGAATGAAGGCGGTGCGCACGAGCTCCGCCAGCACATCCGGCACCGCGCCGTAGAACATCTTTACGGTGTCGTAGTCGCCCTCCCGAACGAGGTTCCGGGCAGATTCCAGATCAGGCATGGAATTGCGATACAGGTTTTGCAGCTGCACCAGCCGCCCCGCCCAGCGCCCGGAGCGCACCGCGCCGTAGAACTGAAACATGCCACGCACCCGCCCGTCGTCGCACACCGCGTTCTTCATGGCAATGTACTTCTTGACGCTGCTCTTGGCCAGCTGCTGGCGGAGCAGCAGCACCTCGCGTAGCTGGGGCGGCGCATCTTGGAGGAGCGCCTGCACCTGCTTCTTGCCCAGGCTGTCGATTTCCATGCCGTTGTTGATCAGCCACTGCTTCATCTGCTGCACGGAATTGGGATTGTCCAGGTTGGTCAGCTTCTGCATCATTTCCGTGAGCTCGGCGCGGGAGCGGGCGTCCATGCGGATGGCGTTCTCCACCAGCGCGTCGTCGATGGCGATGCCCCTGTCGTTGATCTCCTGGTCGATGTGATACTGATCCCAGACATCCTCCGGCACGGGGAACTTGGACAAGCGCTTTTCAATCTCCAACTCCGTCTCCACATCCCGCAGATTGTAGGACTTGAACAGCGCCCACTTGTCCGGGGCGTCGGCGGGGCGGTTGCGTGTGCGTCCGCCATTCGTCTTGGTGGGCTCACAGGGTTTGCAAAAATAACGGATGAGGTCCTTGCCCTCCGACAGCTTCTGTTTTTCGAGACCCAGCACAGCGCCGGTGTCTGCCAGGGACAGGGGCAGGCCCATGTACGCCGCCCAGATCATCGTGCAATGCCAGCCCGCCGGGTTCAGGAACCGGGCGCACTCCGTAGAGAGAGGATGGCTGTCGTTGAAAGGATCGAGGGAGATGCCGAGATCGGACAGGTACCGGCTCAGGCACACTCTTTCAAAATTGGAGTTGTGGGCCGTCTTGATGACGCTGTCGTCCGTGAGGGCGTCCAGCACCTCGGCGGGGATGGTCTCACCGGCAGCCAGATCGACCACGCGCACATCACCGCCGTCCACGCTGTAGCCAAACAACAGGATCTCAAAATCCGGGGATTCGGCGTATTTGTACACGCCAGCCTTGGCCAGATCCACACTACTGAATGTTTCAATATCACAACTGATGGTTTTCACAGGATCACCTCGCTTGATATGGATTGAGGGACGGCGGATCGCGCCGCCGCCCCGAGTGTGCGTCAGGACAGGAAATCGTCGTCGTCCTCATCGTCGAAATCCGAGAAGTCGGATTCGGCGCTGGCCCGACCGCCGAGGGGCTCGCCGTCACGGATCTTCTGCAGGTTGTTCAGGCCGCAGGCGATTCCACGGTTGCCCGAGGAGTTGAAAGCGTAGAAGCTGATGCTGGCGCGGCCATACACGCCGGAGTACACTTCGCTGCGGGTCAGGATGGGCTGGCAGTCCGCGTCCACGATGCCAGGAGCCGTAGTGGAATTGGCGTTCAGGAAGTAGTGCCCGGCATAGGCGGGATCATCCGGACGCTCTTGGTCGCCGTCGCGCAGTGGGGTCTTGATGACGCTGAGCGCGGGAACGGACTTACCGTTGCCCTTCAGCTTGGCCTCGCCCTCGCGGTAGGCGGCCTCGATGGCGTCCTTGATCTTCTTCACGGTCACGGTGTCGCTCTTGGGGATGAGCAGGCTGACAGAGAACTTGGGGGTGCCGCCGTTGATGGCCTTGGCCTCCCAGACGTTGCAGTAGCTCCAGCGGGTGTCCTTGCCGGTGATGACCTTCATGGGGTTGACGGGCTTCAGAGAATTGTTTTTCATGATGTTTTCCTCCATTATTCGTTGAAGTCGTTTTGTGCTGTGTTTATCTCGGGACGCTTGTCGTCCTCGGTGACGAGCACCGGTTTACCCTGCGGGCGCTCCACCAGCCCGGCCAGCAGCTCGGCAAAGTGCTTCTTACCGAGGAGCTTCTCCATCGCGGTGATGCCCAGCAGCTTCTGTTCATAGGGGTTCTTGCCGTCGGCGATGACCTTCTCGGCCACAACCTGGTCGTTCACATAACGGCGGTTGGCGCGGCCCTCGACGACCTTCCAGCCGGGGAACCGCGTACCGGCCAGCGCCGCCTGCAGCGCGTAGTCCTTGATGCCGCTGGCCCAGCTGACCAGCGCGTCCACCTGTGTCAGGATGGAGGCGATCTCATCGTCGGTCAGTAGCGGGGGCAGCTTGAAATCGTACTGTGCCAGCGACAGCTGGTGTTCGGCCAGCGTCCGGCACTGGTTTCTGGCCCGGCAGAACCTGCACCAGTCGCCGCACTCGAATTCGCCCTTGCCTTCATAGGCCATCTGTGCGATAGGCGCGAGCACGTCGTTGGCCCAGGCGTACAGGTCATCTTTTGTGATCTCGGCCTCGTCCACCGTGGACAGACGGGGCTGGTAGATGACTGTACGCACACGGGTGAAGTCGTACAGACAGGAGAGCAGTTCGCATACGCCGAGGCTGTAGATGCGCAGCTGCGGCGACGTGGCGGGCACTGGCAGATTGCCGAATTTGAAGTCGATCACGATGACCGTGTCGCCGCCGACTACGATGGCGTCCGAGGTGCCCATGCTGTCCGGTATGAAGGATCGCAGGTCCAGGCGCTGTTCCACGTACACGGCGGGCTCGATGCCTTGGGCGCGGAAGTCCGAGACCTGCTCCATGACATACTGGACGTAGCCCTCCGCCGCTTCCTGCATCTCGTTGCTGTACTGCTTGAACTGGGGGCGTGGGTCGGTGGTGTTCCTGCCCAACGCCTGGAGCAGAAGGTGCTCGCACAGCGCGTGGGCCTCGGTGCCCTCGGAAGCGTAGCTGCTGGTGGTGTCCGCCATGTCCTCGCACAGCCGTGCCGAGCGCGGGCAGTGGAGCCACCGTTCGCTGCTTGAGGGGGACAGGAGCGCGTGCTGATTAGGCATCGTCGTCACCCCCGGTTCCAAGGGCCTGAACCGCCCTGACCAGCGGTTCGTAGTCGTCGGGGTTCACATCCTTCAGGGACTTCGCGCCCAGGTCGAGGATCATCTGCTTGATGTCCGCCGCAAACCCCATCTCGCACTTGACACGCAGGATGTCCCGCACGTCCTCCAGCGTCAGGGGGCGGGTCTCCTGAAGGAGCTCTTCCTCGTTGTCATCCTCGCTGCTGAAGAATCGCTGCAGGCTGTCCGCCGCGCTGATGAGCGCGTTCGCCGCCGTGCGCAGTTCCTCGATGGTCATGCTGATTTCGCTCATCGCCGACATTGCCGTCGTCCTCCTTGTCCTGGTAGATTTCCACCGATGCGACCGACTGACCGGGCGTCAGAACCAGCAGGTTCACCGGTTCGCCGATCAGACATCTCAGGAACCGTCGCGGGAGCGACACCGTGCCGCCCGTCACGACCGGTTCCTGTGCGCCGTCCACATCCCGTACCCGGATGCAGACCTTATGCTTCAGGGCCATTTCCTTCACCTCCTCTCACGGGGGAGTTGCCGGAAATCGGCCCAAAAGCAACAGGCTGGGATTATCTGCGAAACTTTTTTTGAATGTTGTTGCGGATCTGCTTGTCGATGGTACTTGCCCGCTGGTGGGTGATGCCCATGGCGAGGGCCGCTTCCTTTAAGGAGTAGTCATCCATGTATACCAGCCGGTACAGTTGGCGCTGGCGCTCGGACAGCGTGGCGATGAATGCGCGGAGGCGTTCCACCTCGGACGGCGTTTCAGGCACTTGGGCCGTGAATGCCTCGCGCAGTACTGGGTCGCGGTCGAGCGGGCCGTCTGCGCCTTCGTCATCATCGTCGCTGCGCAGACCATCAATTGGAAGATTCCACCGCTGATACTTGTCTGGGAAGTCGCCGCGCTTGCGTTCAGGGTGCTTATCGTCGTTGCGCCATGCTTCGATATCGCGCCGCTCAGCCTCGGTCATGGGTCTGCGGGCCTGCTTGATGTTCTGATCCACGATGCGGTTATCCTCACGGTGGAGCATGTGGATGAGTTCGATGGTCACACCGGTCTTCTCGCTGGGGCGGATGGTAATGTCGCCGTCGGCGGTGTGGTAGGTATAGCTGGTCTTCTGGGCTACGTTGACTCGATGGAAATCTCTGATTGACATTGCATTTCCTCCTTGCTTGGCTTGCAAAATCGGAGAAAATGCAGGTGAAAAAAGGTAACTTTAATAGCGCTGCAGTCCATCTGAATTTTCTCCTTGATGGTTCCTGCAACGACTTCACCACTTAGTCGAAGCTGCGGGGATGCGCCTGGTTGATCATGGTGATAACCGTCGCGAGCGGGATCACCCAGACACATGAGTGACGGGTATATCCTCAACTGTCCGAAGGACAGCTAAAGGTAGGTTGGCAACCTTCTGTCTTGATAATTGCAGAAGGCGCGTGTCGCAGTGTGTCGAGTTTTCATATGGCTCTATATAAAAGCGCTTTTATCAACCCCTCTACATGCACTGTCTGGTCTGTAGCCATGCAAATCAGTGAAAAAGGATGCAGCCATATGGAAACTATAGGTTCCATGTACATCAAAAAAAAACACTCATGCCGAGAGCCCCTATAAATAGAGACGTGCGGAACCTTTAGGTTCCAAACATATTGTACACCTATCGGTTCCAAAATGCAAGTGCTTCAAAAAAATTGTTGCTTTTAGGTTCCGGCTATGCTATAATGGGCATATAGACAAGCAGAGAGGCGGGCGTCATATGGAACTTGGTGTTTACGTGAGAGAAAAGAGACAAGAAAAAAAGCTTTCAATCAGAAAGCTGGCAGAACTGGCAGGAATCAGCCACACCGAGATCAAGCGGATCGAGGATGGTACACGGAAACAACCATCACCTCAGGTTGTTCGTTCTATCGCCTCTGCGCTTGGTGCTCCGTATGAAGAATTGATGATTGCAGCAGGGTATATTGACGGCGAGCAGAGTGTGACAACAGGGACTACAACCGCTGGGTTAAGCGATACATCGGATTTGTCAGATGAGGAACTTGCCGAAGTAAACCGATACATCGAATTCATACGGAGCAAGCGTCAGTAAAAAAGTGCCTTGCGGCACTTTTTTACATTCGTACAGGAAGGCGTACCATTTGAACAGCTGCTGGGAATCTGCCCTTCGCCTCTTCGACAATAGAATCATAGAGATGAAGAGTATGTGTCAAATCCTCTATTGTAATAGCCAGTGCATAGTCGATTTCTTGAGCTTCATCGATATCGTATCGAGTATGCAGCTCAAGCCACACTTCCCAATCTCCGTTAGAAAAACTGGAGTAAGGCAAGTAAAAATGGTAGCAGGTATCCCACTCTTTGCGTCCATCAGATTCAGGAGGATTATGTGGAACAAGCTTGCCATTACCGTTTATACTATGAAGGCTTGCTTCCACATAAGCACTGAGGTATTCCTCTCCTTTTTTCGGATTAATTGGAGGCTGAGTGACACAGGTAACAATCACGTTGATTTTCTTGTTGCGCTTCTTCATATCCAATTTCTCAGAGCATATACCCGGCATCAGAAACTTAACGTGTTGTTTTTGACGTTTACTCATAGTTCCTCGGTGTAAGAAAGTCACTCTGTCCGGGGTAGAAAACATACTGGACATAGGCATCGATATTCCTCGTCCATATAGGTTTCCATAGAAAGCATTTTCGTCCCTACTAATTTTCTTCTTGCTGAGGATTGGCAGTTCAGCCCCATGATAGAGCAAAGTCTCTGCCAAGAGAATATCGTGTTCTGGGACAAACCTTGTTATCTCCGCGAGATCACCTGCAACAACAGGAGCCGCTAAACTTGTTCCACTTTGTAATCCCCATGTTCCGTTTTCACCAATAACAAAAGCATATGGATCAGCGAGTGTATTCCCCTTTTTGTTTACTGTTGCGCAGAACGTCACAAGGTCTGGCTTTCTGAATCCTCTGAAGCCGGGGCCAATTCGAGAGTATGGGGCAACATCCATCCTTTTACTGATGCTCTTATCATTATCCATGCCGACAATAGCACCAACAGAAATATTAAGCATCGCATCCGCTGGAGCTGCAATCTGTATGTCATCGTCTTGAAGAATCTCCTCAAGAGAATCTTGGGTCTCATATAACCTGTGATTTCCTGTAGCCAAGACAAACTTGACCCCGTACTCTCTTGACAGATCATCAAGTTCATAGGCCAGTAAACTTATTTCGTCGCCTTGAATGGGGACTTCAGCAGCAGATGATAGGTTAAAGATTTTTGAAATATCCTTATACCTTAGAACAGCCTCTTTTATGCGCAGAATCATTGTCTGATCAGAAATTAGACGATCAGAATCACTATGGGGATCTCTTCCACGGATATTGCAATCGATGATTCGCGCCCGAGGAGTCATAATCCCATTAAACATCTGATTACCAACATCTGCAAAGGCAACTTTACTCGCCACAAATGTTCCATGCGGGTCGTTGCTGGGTTCTGCATCTGTTGGAGTCCAATGCTCGATAACAACATCTGCAAGTTCAGGCGGAAAACGCACCCCGGTATCAAGAACGACAACGATAGGTAAATCATCCAAGGATACCTGAGGATTCAGATAAACAGGATTCTGTGCAGGTATACATGCCGCAGGAGCAGTTCCATAAAAACCAGTCGGCGCTACACGGCAAATGACAGTGTGCTCAGAAATGGCACGTAGTTGGCCGACGGGTATTTTTGCCCTGATAACAGGCGTACCATCAGATAGTTGAAATGGATTGGAAACGATAGAACCACCTTTGGCTTGAATATCAGCAATCAATCTCTTCTCTGCATTTGCCTGTCCTTTAGCACCAATTTGACCAGTTAATTGATGCTCCTGTATTTCAACATCCACTGGGATTTCTGCCATCTTTGATCGTATCAATTCCTGGAGGCTTGGAGCTTGTTTGTCCATAGGGTCAGGGAACCGGAATCCTTCAATTCCTTGGAATTTCGCAAATTTCCGTTCTTGACTCGTATACATTCCAATTCGCTTGCGCAGTGTCTCAAACTGTGATTGAGTAGTAGAAACTATGGCATGCCTCTGGTCACGGACAGAATTCACGGTCATACCTTCAGCAGCCAGAAAATCATACATTGTCTTTGTTGAAAACTTCTCACCTTCAGGAAGAACAACTTCAAACAGGCGAATATCTTCATCGCTAAGGGAATCGCTGCTCTGAATGCGAGTATATGCTTCTAAGACACTCTCCAATCCACTGGAAAGTGTTGAGCCATGCTCAAACGGATCAAGTCCTCTATTATTAAATGGGGGCTTCGATGTGTCATCAATTCTGATGACATCACTTTCAGTGATCAACAGATGTGCCCTGAAATCCGACTCATTCGCCATTATTATACCTCGCTATCATTCAGCTTTTTCAATTGGTATGCCAGTGTGTTATGCGGCATTTCAAGAGCCTTGGCCAGCGCTCTTACACTGAGTCCTTTATCTCTTAGGTAAGCGACAACACTGATTATGTTACCCCCATTTGCATGGTTCGTCAATTGTTGTATATAGAGTTCGATTGCATCATCCATATCAATTACTCTTCCGGTTGTGACAAACCGTTTTGCCAGCGACATTATGAATTCCTTGATTTGGGCGGTGCTTCTGTCAACCGTGATTTCTGTCAGCTTTTCTACATCCAGTGTATGTTCGACACGGTACTCATCCAGCCAACGATTAATCAGTTCCTGCCGTTGTCGCGCGTCAGGGTAACTAAGGTTAACCACGTAGTTGAAACGCCTCCAGATGGCAGGGTCGAGGAGATGTTCATGGTTTGTAGCTGCTATCAGGAATATCCTCTCGGACATGTTGTCGAAGTTCTGGAGGAGCGCTGTAACAACCCGCTTAAGTTCGCCCATTTCATTTTCATCGTCCCGTTTCTTCGCGATAGCGTCAAACTCATCGAGGAACAGAACAATATCCATGTTCTTAAGGCTTGAAAAAACCTTCCGCAAGTTAACCGATGTCTGCCCCAGATAGGATGAGATTAACCCGTCCAATCGGACATAGGCCATCGGTAGCCCAAGTTCGTGGGCAATCGCAAACGCTGTCATGGTTTTCCCACATCCCGGTGGCCCACAAAGGAGGAGACGGTTAGCTGGTGGGAGGTTATGTTCGGCGAGTTTCTTGTTCTCAGCACGTTCACTCAGAATTTGGAGTAACAGTCGTCTTTGGTTTGGAGGCAGAACCACATCGTCCAATCTTTCAGATGGATAGACGATATCATATAAGTCAAGCAAACTGTCTTTGTCACGGGGAGCGTAGGCAGACAAGGGTCCATTAAGTGATGTGGTCGCATAGCCGCTTGATGCGGCGGTGAAAGTCTCTGGCTTCTTGAGAGGGGCTTCACGTTTCCCAGTGTAGGCAGCGAGAACAAGGTTAGACACGCGAACATTCCCTTTTTTACTTTCATCTGCGGCCAGTGCTTCGACAGCAGCACGGAAACGATCCTCATCGCCAGAACAGTGTGCTTGGATGATGTCTGCGATTAATTCAGCTTTCATTATTCTTCATTGGCTCCTTCCATAGAGACCTATTTTAAAGTATACACCATTGAAGAAAGACTATCATCACAAATTCATGAAGAAATTTGAACACTTTTGAACATACGCGCCGAAACCCGAGTCTGTATTTGACCACCGAGCTCTCTTTTTACAAAATTCCGAATTTCGTGCTTGCTTCCTTTATGTTAATGTGGTACACTATTTTTTAACATGTATGCTCACATAAATATGTGCTTGGAAGGTGCCGGGAATGTTTGATTTTGGAAACGCTAACGATGCTCAGAGGCAGGCAATTCAGACAACTGCGGGGCCGCTTCTGATCACTGCCGGGCCGGGTACAGGGAAAACCTTTACCCTTGTTCAGCGTGCCATCTACTTGATTACTGAGCGTGGCATCGCCCCAGAGCAGATCATGATCGCAACCTTCACGGAAAAAGCTGCGAAAGAACTCATTACCCGTATTACCAATGAGCTGAGCAAGCGCAATGTCGTCGTGAATCTCAACGATATGTACATTGGCACCTTCCACTCCATCTGCCTTCGGATCATCAAGGAGCACCTCGAGTATACGCGGATCAAGAAGAGCTATCGGATGCTGGATACCTTTGATCAGCAGTATGAAGTGTTCCAGCACATCAACAGGTTCCGGGAAGCTGCTGATCTTGAAGCGGTCTTTGAGACCAAGAACTACTGGACTCAAGCGGGGATGATCTGTAGCTACGCGGCCAACCTCATGGAGGAACTCATCACGCCGGAAGAAGTCCAACAGGACAGAGACCCTAAACACGTTGCTATCGGGAAACTCCTCGCAGAGTATCTTCGTATGCTGGACGAGGAGAATCTCGTGGATTTTGCCTCTATCCAAACTGAAGCCTATGTTCTGCTGACGACCCATCCGGAAGTCCTGGAATCCATTCAGTCCCAGATTCAATATCTGATGATTGACGAGTATCAGGACACCAACTATATCCAGGAACAGCTGGTGTTCCTCATCGCCGGTGAACGCCAGAACATCTGCGTCGTTGGAGATGATGATCAGGGTCTCTATCGTTTCCGGGGTGCCACCATCCGGAATATTCTGGAGTTTCCCCAGAAGTTCCCGGAGGGCGCGTGCAAAATCATCTTTCTGGTGGTGAACTATCGCTCGAACAGCGATATCGTCGATTTCTATAACCGCTGGATGGAGACGACGGATGGTGAGAAGTTCAAGTTTGAATGGGGGCGTTACCGTTTCCCGAAAACCATCGTTCCTCACGAGATGAGCACTATGAAGTCGCCTGCGGTCGTAAAGCTCCCCGGTGACGATGATCCCAATGACTGGCATGAGAAGATACTGAACTTCATCGTCAGTCTCCGAGACAGTGGCAAGATCACCGACTACAACCAGATGGCATTCCTGTTCTCATCGGTTAAGAACCCACAGGCCGTCGCATTGGCGGAATTCCTGGAAGCAAATGGAATCAACGTCTATTCGCCGCGCTCGGGGATGTATTTCCAGCGTGATGAGATACGCCTCCTCATCGGCTGCCTGATGCTGATGTTCCCGAACTATGTGGTCAAGCTGGAACAGGGTGATTATGATTTCTATCTCCGTTCCGGCGTTAACCTCTACTACGAGGACTGCATCAAGCTGGCTAATCAGTACCTCACAACACCCGAAGGGAAACCTCTTCGAAAATGGATGCGCGAGCGTGGCAAGGAACACGCCTCGCTCATCCGCAACACAGACTATGCCTACACTGGCCTGATCTACCGAATGCTGGAATTTGAGCCTTTCGCTTCATTCATAGGCGCAGATCTGCATTCTGGTGTGGTAGATCTCCGCCCAACGCGGAATGTGGCTATGTTCACACAGCTGACGGCGAAGTTCGAGTATCTCCACGGCATCACGGTTCTGACGGGTTCCGAGAAAAATGGCATCAGGCGCATCGACGCAAACACTGAGCGGTTCTTTAACACCTACCTCCGGCTGCTCTACGAGGGCGGCATCGGAGAATTTGAAGACGATGCGGAGTATGCCCCCAGTGGCTGCGTATCCTTCCTAACGATTCATCAGTCCAAGGGGATGGAGTTCCCGATTGTCTTTGTGGATTCCTTGAAGAGCGTCCCACGGAAACGACAGGTGACGATTGCCCAGGAGATCATCGACCTTTACGGAAAGCGTCCGGCCTACGAACCGGAAGACACCATCAAGTTCTTTGATTTCTGGAGGCTGTACTACACGGCGTTTTCGCGGGCTCAGGATCTGTTGGTGCTGACCTGCAACGAGGAGAAGAGCGTCCCCAGCCGCTACTTCAAGGAGCTCTATAAACCATTGGCCCTGGCGTGGGGCCCCGAGTTTGATTTCTCGGAGTTCAACTTCCATCAGGTCAAAACGACGAATCTGAAGAACACGTTCTCCTTTACGTCCCATATCACGGTGTATGAGACATGTGCGATTCAGTACAAGTTCTTTAAGGAACTGGAATTCTCTCCGGTTCGAATGGGTTCTTTGATGTTCGGTACGCTCGTTCACGCCACCATCGAGGATATCCATAAAGCCGCACTGCGGGGTGAGGAAGGCACCATTACCCACTACAACATCGAGCGCTGGTTCGATGCCAACTATGCTGCGCTGTCGAAGGCCCAGAAGACCTACCTGGCAGAAGCACAGCGGGAGGCGGCACTGACTCAGGTTCTGCGCTACGCTGACCGACAACGTGGCCAGTGGGGTCAGATCAAGGACGCTGAGGTGGATGTGAGCCTCGTGATGCCGGAGTACATCATAGACGGCAAGATCGACCTGATCAAGGGTGAAGGCGGAACCGTCGAACTGGTGGACTTCAAGTCCGAACGCAAACCGGATATATTCAAAGATCAGGAGCGCATTGAGCGCTACCGGCGGCAGCTTCAGCTATATGCGCATCTGGTGGAGCAGCGTACGGGCGAGAGGGTCAGCAAGATGCATCTCTACTATACTGCCGAGGAGAGCGGTGTACCGACGGTGACGTTCCCGTATCAGAAAACCGCGATTGAAGCGACGATGCGGGCATTTGATGACACGGTGCAGAAGATTCTCAGGAAGGAATACACGGCGACTGCGAAGTCCGCGAAGACCTGTTCTGAATGCGACTTCCGGTTCTACTGCGGAAAGTAAAAAATGAGGAAGCGATGATATGGCTGAGCATAGAGTCAAAAAGAATAGCATCATATACATCATTCCCGACGATGAGTTATTTCTGAAGTTGAAGAATGGTGAGGCTTATATTGATGACTACGGTCGGCTCATGAATCGCAAGCCACACAGAGTTTTACGCGAACTGAAACACTATGTGGAAAACCCACCTGTGGTTCAGCAAAGAAATGCGGCACCCCCTGCAGCCCCTGTTAAGAGAAGTTCACAGGTTAAGGAGCATCTTAAGGATACCGCTCGGGACGCGGCGATGGAAGCTGGCGGGGTCCTTATCGATTGGGCCGTTGACAAATTCTTTTACGAGGTACTTCCCAATGTGTGGCAGGAGCATATCGTTCCTTTATTTCATCGTCCAAAGGCACCCTCTGCTTCGGAAGAATTGAAGGTGGATGCCATCTCTGCAAGAAGTAGGACGAGTGTACCTGCGACGGCAAAGCCGATTACTACGAGGATGACAAAGGAAGAGGCGGATGCAGAAAAGCGAAAAGTCCTGTATCACTGGCTTAGCATGCTGAGCAGCCTAAAGAAACTTCATGATGCAGGCGAGATGGACGTTGATTCTACCTTAGCAAAACTGACTGACGCCGCAATGCTGGAACGAGTGAATGCTCTTTTGAGTGAGAATCCGAACCTGCTCGAAACAGACAAATACATCGTTCTGCATGGCCTGCTCGGGAGGGATTTATACGATGGTCGTCAGCTTATTCCAATCAGAGCAGCTGAGATTACAACGATAGCCGAATCATACGGATATGACGCAAAAAGCGACGTTACGGAGGAATGAGCTATGGATGAGCAGATCAGGTTTGAGTTTGAACAGCGGCCTACCATCAAAGGCTTCCCTGAACTGAGGTGGACGGGGAAACGGCCCTATCGTGGGACAGTGTATTACCCTGCACAGCTGCGGGAGCGCTATGGAGAGGAGCAGGGTGGCTGGATTAACAAGATCTTCTGGGGTGATAATCTTCAGGTGATGAGCCATTTGCTCAGGGAGTTCCGCGGGAAGATTGATCTCATCTACATTGATCCACCCTTTGATAGTAAGGCTGACTATAAGCGAAAGATAGAGGTAAAAGGTATTGGTAAAGCAGAGAGTGATAGCACAACATTTGAGGAGAAACAATATGGAGATATCTGGACAAACGATGAATATCTTCAGTTTATGTTTGAACGCTTATTGTTGATGCGCGAACTGCTTTCTGATACTGGTTCTATTTTTCTCCATTGCGATTGGCATAAGTCTGCACATCTGCGATTAATCATGGGGGAAGTATTTGGAGAGCAAAATTTCGTTAATGAGATAATCTGGGGATATAAGGATGTAGGTGGTGGACGAAATAATAATTTTTACAAAAGAAAACACGACACTATTTTTTGGTTCTCAAAGACTGCAAGTTACAAAACTGGGCAAATTGCGCGGGCGCCGCTTTCTCAATCAACCTTAGACAGGTTTGGGAGTATGTTTGACGAAAACGGAGTTATCACATATCGAAAGTTTAAGGAAATGCGACCTGCAGAATTCGCGACAAGAAAAAAGCAAGGAAGAGTACCAGATGACTTGGACATGGTGTTTTTAAGCAAGGATTTTGGAAGGCAAATGGAAGATTATTGGATTGATATTAACCCTCTTAGGACTCGAGCTGAAAAGGACAATCCAGAAGAGGTGTTAGAATACCCAACTCAAAAGCCAAATGCCTTACTGGAAAGAATCATCATGACTGCTACCGTAGAAGGCGATATTGTCTTTGATTGTTTCATGGGTAGTGGAACAACACAAGCTGTAGCTATGAAACTGGGCCGACGCTTCCTTGGTGCAGATATCAACCTTGGTGCAGTTCAAACTACTACCAAACGGCTCATCGCAGTCGCGGAGACGCTGAAGCCCGCAGAGATGCAACAAGTACGAATGGGTATTTCCCGCGCTCCTGAAGGCTTCACCGCTGCTGCGGGGATGGGAGACAATGGTGTCGTCGATATCGCTGCCGTCCGGGAGTACCTCCAATCCAAGGGTTTGAGCACCAACAATCTCCCTGCAGAGGATGTGAAGTACACGGGATTCGAGGTCTACAACGTTAACAACTACGACTTCTTCCGTAACCCCATTGAGGCCCGTGAACTCCTGATCCAAGCGCTTGAGATTCAGCCTTTCCCGGCCAGCGATGTCTGGGATGGAGAACTGGATGGCCGTATGGTGAAGATCATGCCCGTGAACCGTATCGCCACGAAGGCAGACCTGGAGGAACTCAAAGCTAACCTTCCGTATCGCATCTATGAACGCCGTAAGGAGGAGAATCCGAACCAACCCGTGGAGCGCATCACCATCGTCTGCATGGGGCACGAACCTGACCTAAAGGCTGCGCTGGAAGCCGACCTCTCGGAATACAAGCTCGACGTTGAGATCGTGGACATCCTCCGCGACCGCTCGGAACTTCAACTGAAGCGCGAAGCGGAGGCTGATGTAGCCATCGAAGGTGGGCGTCTTGTGATTCGCGCCTTCTACCCGCTGAACCTGATGCAGAAGCTCTCTCTCCAGAAGGACTATGTGGAGGACTGGCGTCAATTGGTGGAGTCCATCATGATCGACTGGAACTACGATGGCGTCGTCATGCAGCCGACCGTCATGGACATTCCCGGCAAGAATGATCTGGTTCAGGGTCTCTACGACATCCCAGAAGATGCCGGAACCGTCAAGATCAAGATTACCGATCTTCTGTCAGAGTCACTTGAGATCGAGGTGGAGGTGTAAGCCATGCCGAAGATGGACACCGTAGACGCGAGCTTTGCCTTCTACCAGCGTCTCTATGACTATTATACCTACAATCGTGGCAAGATTCGTTCACGCTATCGCGATCTGACGAAGAAGTTCCTTGCCTACAATGACCGCTCCGAGAACCCGAATGCCTTCCTGCGTCCACCGCAATTCGAAGCCCTGGAGATGTATATCTTCATCAAGGAGTTTCTCGGCAATCCTCAGGTCTTCGAGATGTTTGACGCCTGGCGCAAGCGCGAAGGAGCATTCTCTGACAGGTCATACTATGCTATCCAGGCCCGCAGCGGGGCCGAGGGCCAGATCTCGCTCTTCGACCAGCCTACCGAAAAGCTCATGGATACCCTCTTCAAGCAGATGAAGAAGTACCAGGAGTCCTATCCGAACTACATCTATGCCCTGACGATGGGTCTGGGGAAAACCGTCCTCATGGCCACCTGTATCTTCTATGAGTTCCTTCTGGCCAAGAAGTATCCCAAGGACAAGCGCTACTGCCACAACGCGCTGGTCTTCGCCCCGGACAAGACCGTCCTTCAGTCCCTCCGCGAAATCATGACCTTCGACAAAACGAAGGTTGTGCCGCCGGAGTACGCTCAGGTGCTGGATGCCAACATCAAGTTCCACTTCCTCGACGAGAGTGGAATGTCGCTCCACACCCTCGACGACAGCGATTTCAACATCATCATCTCGAACACCCAGAAGATCATCGTCAAGAAGAAGCGCAAGGAATCCAAACCCACGGATGTGCTCTTCGGAACGGGATCGCTACTTTCTGGACTCTATGGTGCAGATGAGGATGACGATGATGTCTTCGACGATGCGTCCCTGATGGAGAACCAGCGCTTCAAGAAGCTCTGCCGTCTAAACCAGCTTGGTGTCTATGTCGATGAGGCTCATCACCTCTTCGGCGCAGACCTCGAGAAACAGATTCGTGCGACCTCTGGCCAGAAGACCTCTCTCCGCGACACCATCAACATGCTCGCCAGAAGCACCTCCATCGTGGCGTGCTATAACTACACTGGCACACCCTATGTAAATCACCAGCTCCTCCCGGAGGTAGTCTACGCCTATGGCCTGAAGGAGTCCATCTGGCATGGTTTCCTGAAGGAGGTTAATGTCCTCGGCTACGAGAACGTCAAAGATGAAGGATTCCTCCGAGACGCCATCTCACGTTTCTGGCAAGCCTATGGCGGGAAGACTTTCGAGGGGCTCACTCCGAAGATGGCGATCTTCGCCTCCACAATTGCAGAGGCTACCGATGAAGTGCGTCCTATGGTGGAATCCATCTTCGCAGATCTCGATATCCCGGTTTCGACGATTCTCGTCAACGTTGGTGACGATAAAGTGACGAAAAACGAGGATATCCGTCACTTCAACGACCTCGATGTTCCCGGAACAGTCGGGAATCAGAAACAGTTCCTTATCTTGGTGGGGAAAGGGCGTGAGGGTTGGAATTGCCGCTCACTCTTCGCTGTAGCTATGTTCAGGAGCCCGAAGTCCAAGGTCTTTGTGCTCCAGGCGACGATGCGGTGTCTCCGCTCCATCACGGATGAGCATCAGACTGCGACGGTTTTCCTCTCCAAGGATAACTATGACATCCTGAACGATGAGCTGAACAAGAACTTCAACATGGAGATCAATGACATGAACACGGGCAAAGAGAAGACCTCCCAACCCTATCATGTTCGTGTCGTGCCCCCGCCGCGCACCATAAAGATGAAGCGCATCTGGCAGGAGTATTCACTCATAGAAAAGGGATATACTGCACCGATTGACTTTGGCATCGCGGAACTGGATCTGAGCAAATACGCTGCCACGATCTACGAACGACGTGCGATTTCCAGGGAACTCAGTACAAAGGAAATTGCCGCAGATGAGCTGAAGCAGCAGATGCGCTACAGTGCCTTCAGTCTCGCAGGAGAAATCGCCCGTTATCTGAATATCTCCTGTGTCCTCGCCGCAAAGATCATTCGTGAGTCGGTAGATGGTGAAGAGGCTATTCTTAATGCTGTCAATCAGCACAATGAGGTGATGGATGACATCGTCATCCCGAGGATTTTCTCAACGCTGTTTGAAGTCAAAGGTGAGGTCAAGTCAGAAGATCAGGAACTCGTTCTCCTGCGCGAGCCAAAGGACAGTGGATATTATGTCTTCAACGCGAAGCCAGAACTGGTTCTTCAGCGTGGGGATGCGCAGTTCACTCCAGATGAAGTTGCAAAGAGCTTCCATGCAGATACGTATTGCTTTGATTCCAAACCCGAGCGCGAATGCTTCATGCAGTACATCATGGATAGCCGTGTCAGGAGGATCTACTTCACTGGAATGTTCACCAGCAACCAGGGTGATCTGTCCATCCACTACTACGACCCTGAATCCATGCGTGTGCGCCAATACTATCCCGACTTCTTTGCGGAAATGGCTGATGGATCTTATCAGTTGATAGAAGTCAAGGGCGACAACATGATCGATGATGCCGTTGTTAAAGCTAAGGCTGATGCTGCAACCATCATGGCGGTAGAGTCCGGGGTTGAATACCGAATGTATCGCGGAAGCGACATTATGAAAACAAACATACTCGACGCTCAGCAACCAAGGTTGATATAAAGGATTATTGGCACTTGCTCGGAACCTGCACATACAAATGATACTACTCGGTATCATTTGTGTGTGCAGACAAACATCAATCTCTGGGTGCTGATACACAAAAAGCCTAAAATAGGAGGTGCCCAACATGCTGAAAATGGCCTATTTCCACGCATATTGGGCGCTTTTTTGTATCAAAGTTGCACTGGTTACAGATGAATGCCTATTACAACGGACTGATTACCAATGAGGAGGTCATCAAGGAGCTTCTGGAGACTGCGGCGCAGATTGCTGCATTGCACAAACAGGGCGAGACGCTGGGCTTGACAGAAGAGGAAATGGCCTTCTATGACGCGCTTACCAAGCCGGAAGCCATCAAAGACTTCTATAGCAACGATGAGCTCGTCGCCCTGACCAGGGAGCTGACGGAGCAGCTCCGGAAGAATCGTACTATCGACTGGCAGCAGAAGGAAAGTGCTCGGGCGTCCATGCGTGTGATGGTCAAGCGTTTGCTCAAGCGGCACAAGTATCCGCCGGAGGGTATGGAAGATGCCATCAATACGGTGATGAGCCAGTGCGAGATGTGGACAGACATGGAAATAGCCTAAAAGGATACGGAGGTAAATATGACAGAGCTGTTTTCGCAATTCACTGATAATCTCTCAGGTCTTGCCTTTGACGCCATGAAAGAACACTATCAGGAAAAGATAGAAGAATCGAAACTTAGGAGTAGGATAAAGGAATACATCATAAGTCAAAAGGATTACCAGGATATATGCTCTTTGTCCGAAGAATTCGATTTCTCCGGACTAATTGAGTATTTACAAGGTTCCTTCCTTTCTTCAGTAAAAACACGCATTTTTGACCCAAGCAGCAAGGCACGCGGAACCGCCCGAGATGAAGTCATCAACGCCGCTATAGCATTCGCCAAAGCTACCACTCCGGAATCCCAAAAGCGCGTAACTTATCTTGTATCACAATGCATGGACATTATTCGGAGTTTTTATACAAGCGGAATCAAAATACAGGACTACATTCTGGCAGAAGAAATTGTAAATGCTGTTGATGATAATACAAGAGCAATCGTCAACAGTGCTACGACAGAAATAAAGAACGAATTACATGCTGCAGTTGCCGCTGGTTCGATGTTTTCACTTGATTCCTTTGTCCAACAGGCTGCCAGTGGTAATCTGACCCAAGCAGGGCGAAATCTGAGAATGCTGTTTGATCGTATGTCCATGGAACATCCACTATTTCCTTATTATGGCTATGAACTGAGTAACGACTCTCTTATCAGCAAACCCAGATCGCAGGATGCAGTAAAGAAATATCCACCCAAATTCATTTTCACTGGCAAAGTTCGTACAGGTGACAGGTACATCAATGATCCTTCCATGGACATAATGGATTATGCCTATCGACATCAGTTGATCATTGCCATGGATGTTGAAGAAGCAAAAAAATACCTTGGTGATGTACTTGATCCAAGTCAGGAAGAGGTCAGAGGCTTACCTGGTAATGTTTTGTATGCAAAGCCGCCAGCGTTCCCCCCTGCCTTTCCGTGTTCAATCAAAGTTGGAGATGAGGTTTACTTTGAATATCTGCTAATACGTACACAGGAAATCCTGGATGACGGCACTATCATAATCAGTAACCGAGAACAAGATAACAGTCACTTTTTCTTTGAATTCAGCATCCGTCCTAACATTAGCGATGGTGGCAGCTTTAAGGTGAATACAACAGATCTGACAAACAGAGAAAAGCTTCTTCATTTAAAGTTTCTTAACGCATTGATGCACGAAAAGAAGCTTAGCATTCACGTATTGGAAGCCGGAAAAGACCTCCTCGTAAGCAATGTGAGTGGAGTAGATTATGAATCTGGGTTCCAGTCTATTGAAGAAGAAATAGATTTCTGGGAAAGAGTCTGTGTCATTGAGAATCGATTTGCCGTCTCCCTTGATGTTGCAGACAGCATCTCCCAAGAAGACTACGATTTGGTGATTTATCTATCTGACCTGATTACCGAAGATGAAGTCATCTCGACATGGGGAGGTGCGATCTTCACAGGAATAATCGACAACCAATTTAGAGAAAACTTGTTGGGAATGGATGATACGCCCATGGCCATTTCGTATGTGGGGACTTGTACAATTACACTCTGGAGGACGCCAATGACTGTCGAATTCATGCGTACCTATAAGATGGCAAACATAAAGGACCTGGAGAAAACAAAAAGGAAAGTTGCTGCACTGGAGGATGGAGATACTTTAAAGATAACATTTGTTCCTGGATCTGATAAAACACAAATTGACACAACAAGAATACCTGCTTCTCTATTGCAACATGGGTAGGAACATCCATCCTTAGTGCTGAGATTGTATTCGTCAACACTTGTCAACACAAGTCAACACTAGTCAACGGATACCGGTAAAAGACCGCATCTGCTCCTGGGAGGATCTGAAATGGGGTTGAAAACGGGGTGTGGTGACGGGCGCGATAGGTGGAAGCACAAGTCACTCTTACAGGAAAAGAAACGAATTATGCAGAAATGAGCCATATTCACCGTGAATAACTTCATTTCTGCATAATCTATACACTCAAACAACAAAAAGCTGCACGCAAGCTTTGTATCAAAACTTACGTGCAGAGCTGGAGCTGATGGCCGGATTCGAACCGGCGACCTCATCCTTACCAAGGATGCGCTCTACCTACTGAGCTACATCAGCGCAGTTCGTATCGCCGAACGCGAATATTATTATATTACAGGAAGCGGGGAAAAGCAATAGCTTTTTGTGTAAAATTCTGTACAGAAAATCGACACTTGCCGGAAGCGCGGCCTGATCGCACATCCGGGGCCTTGCGGGGCGCCATCGCCGCCGCCCGGGCGCGCCGGTCGGAGCTCTCGCCCGCTCCGTCTGCAGACCGGACGGTTCAAGCGCGGACAAACGCCGCCGCGTAACGGTCACGGCACAGAGGTATTCCGCGGCGGGGTCTGCCGCCCGCGCCTGCGGGTCCCGCCGCCAGAGCACCCACACCTTTCTGACGTCGGCGTACTCGCCGGTGTGATGGTAGACATACCCGGGATACAGGTTCGACAGCTCCAGGCCAAGGTCCTGCCGGAACCGCTCGTAGTGCTCGGGTTCCCCGCCGGGCAGGCACACCGGGCAGCGCTGCTTGCCCGCGGCCTTCGTCTCCGACAGCGTATGGGCCGCCGCATGCATCATATCGCTGCAATGCTCTGTGCCGTGGTAGTAGCGGCCGTTCTTCGTGTAGTACACCGGCAGGTCGGCCGGGCCGTCGATGTCCCCGGACGCAGGCTCAGGAAGGGGCCGGGTCGTCGTCGCGGGCTCGGGCACGGCCTCCCCCAGAATCGACGTGTTCTCCCCCACCGGTTTGAGGGTCGCCTCCGGCTCGGAGGCGCGGGCCGGGAACGGCGGCGCGGGAGGGCTTGATTCCGCGCGGAGAGCGTGCTAGAATAGGGACAGAATCCGGCGGGAAAGCCCGGGGGAGGCGCGCGGCATGAAGGCGATCATAAACGGTACGCTGTTTCTGGAGGACGGCCCGCGGACAGGTCTGGCGCTGCTGTTCGAGGGGGAGACCCTCCTCAGCCCGGCGACGGAGATCCCCGATGGCGCGGAGGTCGTGGACGCCGGGGGCGGCATCGTGGCCCCGGGGCTGGTGGACGTGCACTGTCACGGCTTCATGGGCTGGGACGCCTCCAACGGCGACGCGGGCGAGCTGCGGGCCATGTCCCGGCAGATGGCCCGCTGGGGCGTAACGGCCTGGCTGCCCACCACCATGACCCTGCCCTGGCCGGCGCTGGAGCGCTGCTTCGCCGCCGTGCGGCGGGCCATGGCAGCGAGCGCGGCCCCGGACTGGGGCGGCGCGCGGGTGCTGGGCGCGCACGCCGAGGGGCCGTTCATCAGCTACGAAAAGCGGGGCGCGCAGGACGAGAACGCCATCCAGCCGCCCGACATCGAAAAGCTCCGGCCCTGGGCGGACGCGGTGCGATTGATGACCGTGGCGCCGGAGGCGGAGGGCGCGCTGCCCTTCATCCGCGACGCCGTCGCGCTGGGGGTGCGCATTTCGATGGGACACACCGCCGCCGACACGCGGGCGGCGGCGCAGGCCGTCGAGGCGGGCGTCACCCACGCCACCCACCTGTTCAACGCCATGCCGCCGCTGGGGCACCGGGAGCCGGGGCCGGTCGGCGTCGCGCTGGCGAGCGAGCGGGTGACCTGCGAGCTGATCGCCGACACCTTCCACGTGAACCCGCTGCTGTTCGGCGCGCTGTACCGGGCCAAGGGGGACAGGCTGGCGCTGATCACCGACTCCATCCAGGTGGCGCACCTGCCCGACGGTCCCCACGACCAGGCGGGCCGCACGGTGATCGTGGACGGCATTCGCTGCCGCTTCCCCGACGGCACCATCGCCGGGAGCAGCCTGACGCTCGACCGCGCCGTGCGCAACTTCGCCCTGCACGCGAAGATCCCGCTGTGGGAGGCCGCGCGGGCCGCGTCGCTCGTGCCCGCCCGCGCCGTCGGCGCGGACGGGGAAATCGGTTCGCTGCGCCCCGGCAAACGCGCGGACTTCCTGATCTGCGACCCCGACTTCCGCGTGCGCCAGACGTGGATCGGGGGCAGAAGGGTCTGCGGGACGTCGGATTCATAAACAGCGACCCACGACACAACGGAGGTTATCCATGCAATACGACTATCTCATCGTCGGCGCGGGGCTGACCGGGGCGGTGATCGCCCGGGCGGCGGCGGACGCGGGCAAGCGGGTCCTGGTCATCGACCGGCGGCCCCACGTGGCGGGAAACGTCTACACCGAGAAGGTGGAGGGCATCCACGTGCACCGTTACGGCGCGCACATCTTCCACACCAACGACCAACGGGTGTGGGCCTACGTGAACCGCTTCGCGGAATTCAACCGCTTCACCAACAGCCCCGTGGCCAACTACCGGGGGGAGATGTACGCCCTGCCCTTCAATATGTACACCTTCAACCGCATGTGGGGCGTGACCACCCCGCAGGAGGCCGCCGCGAAGATCGAGGAGCAGCGCCGGGAGATCACCGGCGCGCCGCGAAACCTGGAGGAACAGGCGATCTCGCTGGTGGGCCGGGACATCTTCGAAAAGCTGGTGAAGGGCTACACCGAGAAGCAGTGGGGCCGGGACTGCAGGGACCTGCCGGCATTCATCATCCGCCGCCTGCCCGTGCGCCTGACCTGGGACAACAACTACTTCAACGCGCGCTTTCAGGGCATCCCGATGGGCGGCTACACGCGCATGGTGGAGAACATGCTGGCGGGCGCGGAGGTGCGGCTGGGCGAGGACTACCTCGCGGACCGCGCGGGCTGGGACGCCCTGGCGGAGCGGGTGGTCTACACCGGGCCGATCGACGCCTTCTTCGGCTTCCGCCTCGGGCCGCTGGAGTACCGCTCCGTGCGCTTCGAGACGGAGGTGCTGGACATGCCCAACTTCCAGGGCAACGCCGCGGTCAACTACACCGACCGCGAGACCCCCTGGACGCGCATCATCGAGCACAAGTGGTTTGAGTTCGGCAGGGACGACGAGGGCAACGACCTGCCAAAGACGGTGATCAGCCGGGAGTATTCCTCTGAATGGAAACCCGGCGACGAGCCATACTATCCGGTGAACGACGAAAAGAACGGCCGGCGCTACGCCGAGTACCGCGCCCTCGCCGACGCGCAGGACAAGGTGGTGTTCGCGGGCCGGCTGGGCGAGTACAGGTACTACGACATGGACCAGGCCATCGCCGCGGCGCTGGCGCTGTGGGACGCGCTGGAGGGCCGGTAGCGCCGCGGCAGGAGGGGCGAATCCCGGGTTGCGCCCGTATTGACACGGCGCCCGGTTCGTGTTACGATAGCTTTGCAATTCATCGATATGGAGGTGCGACGATGGAACTGAAGGGCTCCAAAACCGAAAGAAATCTGCAGACGGCGTTTGCCGGGGAATCCCAGGCGCGCAACAAGTACGACTACTACGCTTCCCAGGCCAAGAAGGACGGCTACGTGCAGATCGCGGCGCTGTTCGAGGAGACGGCGAAGAACGAGAAGGAGCACGCCAAGCTGTGGTTCAAGCTGCTCCACGGCGGCAAGGTGCCGACGACCACCGTGAACCTGGCGGACGCCGCCGACGGCGAAAACTACGAGTGGACCGACATGTACGCCACCTTTGCCAAGGAGGCCCGCGAGGAGGGCTTTACGGACATCGCGGCGCTGTTCGACGGCGTGGCCGCCATCGAGAAGCATCACGAGGAGCGCTACCGCAAGCTGCTGGCGAACATCGAGGGCGGCCTGGTGTTCTCCCGCGACGGCGACATGATCTGGCAGTGCAGCAACTGCGGCCACATCGTCGTGGGCAAACAGGCCCCGGAGGTCTGTCCCGTGTGCGCGCATCCGCAGGCCTACTTCCAGCTTCTGGCGCAGAACTATTGACGCGGGTTTTCATGCAATTCCCCTGCGGGAAATGTTAAATTCGCGGTTTCCCCTTGACCCTGACGCAACGTCAGGGTCTATTCTATGGGTGAAGGAGGGACGCGATCATGATGACGGTGCATGAGGTGAGCGCGCTCGCCGGCGTGAGCGAGCGGGCGCTGCGGCATTACGATGCCATCGGCCTGCTGGCGCCCACGGAGGTCAGCCCCGCGGGCTACCGGCTCTACGACGACGCGGCGCTGGAGCGGCTCCAGTGCATACTGCTGTTCCGGGAGTTGCAGTTTCCGCTGAAGGACATCGCGGCCATCGTGGACAGCCCGGCGTTCGACCGCGACCGGGCGCTGGAGCAGCAGATCGCGCTGCTCCGGCTGAAGCGGGAACAGTTGGACAGGCTGATCGATCTGGCAGAGGGAATCCAGAGGATAGGAGTGAGAAATTTGGATTTTACCGCGTTTGACCACCGCAAACTGGACGAGTACGCCCGGCAGGCGAAAGCGTCCTGGGGCGCGACCCCGGCCTACCGCGAATTCGAGGAGAAGTCGAAGGGCCGCTCCAGGGACGAGGAACGGCGGCTGGGCATGGAGCTCATGGCCATCCTGGCGGCCTTCGGCACGATGCTGGACCAGGACCCCGCCGGGGAGGCCGCCCAGGCCCAGGTGCGGCGGCTGCAGGGCTTCATCACCGAGCACTGGTACAACTGCACCGACGACATCCTCCGCGGGCTGGGGCAGATGTACGCCGCCGGCGGCAGCATGACCGAAAACATCGACCGCGCCGGCGGGCCCGGCACCGCCTCCTTCGCGGCCATGGCCATCGCAAGCCTGGCGCCGGCGGAGCGCTGACCGGCACGCGGACGCACCCGGCGACATATACCGAAAGGGAGGTGTCGACGTGGACGGAGCGGCTTGGCAGGGGATCCTGATTCCCTTCGCGGGGACGTCGCTGGGGGCGGCGTGCGTGTTTGTGATGCGGCGCCGGTTGAACGCCCCGGTGCGGCGGGCGCTGACCGGCTTTGCCGCGGGCGTGATGATCGCGGCGTCGGTGTGGAGCCTGATCATCCCGGCCATGGAGCAGTCCGCCGGGCTCGGACCGTGGGCCTTCCTGCCCGCGGTCCTCGGCTTCTGGGCGGGCATGCTGTTCCTGCTGCTGCTGGATCGCGTCCTCCCCTGCCTGAGCGCGTCCCCGGGCCACAGCGCCATGCAGGTGCTGGCGGTGACGCTGCACAACCTGCCCGAGGGCATGGCCGTCGGCGCGGTGGCCGCGGCCTGGCTGCGGGGCGGCGCGGGCGTCACCGCGGCGGGCATGCTGGCGCTGTCGCTGGGCATCGCCATCCAGAACTTCCCCGAGGGCGCCATCATCTCCATGCCGCTGCGGGCGGAGGGCCTGGACCGGGGCCGCGCCTTCGCCTGCGGCGTGCTGTCCGGGGCGGTGGAGCCGATCGGCGCGCTCGCCACGGTGGCGCTGTCGGCGTTCGTGGTGCCGCTGCTGCCGTACCTGCTCGGCTTCGCGGCGGGCGCCATGGCCTACGTGGTGGTGGCGGAGCTGATCCCCGGGATGCAGGCGGAACCGCGCGCCGCCCTGGGCACGCTGGCGTTCGCCCTGGGCTTCACGCTGATGATGTCCCTGGACGTGGCGCTCGGATAGATTAAAATAATCGGCAGGCCGCACGGCCTGCCGGTTTTACTGTTCCTCTGCCTTTCGCCCCTTGGGCTTGAAGATAAACCGCTTGCTGAACACGTAGTTGAGGATGATGACCAGCGCGTTGGAGAACAGCTTCACCGCAATGCCCCACGCGCGCAGGTGCCCCGGCGCGACGGCGGGCCCCAGGAAATCCACGCCGAGGATCATGATGGCCTCGTCCATCACGCCCGTGGCGGCGCGGCAGCTCACGAAGGCGCCCAGCTCCCGCAGCATCGCCGAGCCGTGGTTGGGGCTGTGGAACACCCAGATGCGGTTGGTGACATAGGCCGCGAGCACGGCCAGCACCCAGGCGATGGCGTTGGAAATGCCCGTGGGCATGCCGACCTGCGCGCACAGCGCGTACGCCCCGATGTTCACCACGGTGGTCAGGCAGCCGCAGATCATATAGGCGATCTGCTCCCTGTACTTCATCAAGCACCCCAATATCTTCTCCATGCGGGCCTCCTTTGAACGTGCCATTATAGCACGGGACCCGGAGCGGGCGCAAGTCGCGGGGGTTTTTGGGGGGTTAAAATATGGCGTTTCGGCCGGGAAAACGGCAAAGTGAACGCCGCGCCGCAATTTGTCTATTTTTCGCCCATGTATCTTCCCGATTCCTATGTTATAATGGAAATTGGAGTATCATCTTTGGAGGAGTGTTCGATGCGGTGGGATCTCGGCATTGATCTGGGCACGGAGACCGTGCGCATGGCGGAGCTGAAGAGCGGGCCGTCCCTCAGCGCCCCTGCGGCGCTGGCGTTTCGCGCGGGCAGGAACGCGCCCATCTGCGTGGGCGACATCGCCCAGCGGCTGGAGGGCCGCGCCTGCGAGGGCGTGTCCATCGTGCGCCCGCTGAAGGACGGCGCGCTGGCCAACAACCTGTACGCCGCCCAGTTGTTCCGCTGGCTGTACGCGCAGGCGGAGAGCGTGAACACCCGCAGGCGCTTCGGCCTGGCGGTGACCTGCGCGCCTTTCGCGCGTCCGGTGCAGCGGGAGGCACTGACGGACGCCGCGATGGACGCGGGCGCGGCGGCGGTGGCGTTGGTGCGCTCCGACGCGGCGGCGGCGGTGGGCGCGGGGCTGGACCTGAACGCCCCCGAGGCCAAGCTGGTCGTGGACCTGGGCGCGGGCAAGATCACCGCCACGCTGTTCACCTTCGGCCGGGTGGCCGCCTTCGGCTACCTGCCCTACGGCATGAACCGCATCGACGAGCGCATCCGCCGCATACTGCGCACCGAGTACGGCCACAGGGTGGGCCGCGCCGCCTCCGTTGAAATCAAGCACACCCTGGGCAGCGCCATGCCCGACACCGCGCCGAAGGACATCATCATGCGCTGCGCCGGCATCGACCTCTCCCAGCGCATGCCGGTGACCTTCGACGTGGAGACCCAGCCCGTGCTGAACGCCTGCGAGGACGTGGTCGCCGAGGTGGTGCGGCTGTGCGCGAGCGTGGCCGACAACGCCCCGGAGGAGCTGTCCGCCGACCTGAACGACGCCGGCGCGGTGCTCACCGGCGGCGGCGCGGCGCTGACAGAGCTGGACCGGCGCGTCGGCCAGGCGCTGGGCATCCCCTGCCGGGTCGCGGACGCCCCGGAGGGCTGCGCGGTGCGGGGACTGATGAAGATCATGGAAAACCCCGACGCCTACGCCGGCATCCTCCAGGACCGGCAGGTGCGGTCCGCCTGGCGATGAAGCGAGTCGTCGTCGCGGACGGGCGGCGGGTGGAGTACGCCCTCGTGCAGTCCGTGCGCCGGAGCGTGCTGTTCCAGGCGCTGCCGGGGACGGGCATACGGGTCTACGCGCCGCGCTGCATGGCGCTAAGAGCGGTGGACGCCATGGTGCGCGAGCGCGCCGGGCGGCTGCTGGAGATGCAGCGGCAGGTGGAGCAGCGGCTGGAGGTCGACCGCAGGAACCACCCCGTGGCGGACGGCTGCCCGATCCTGGTCGAGGGCCGCCGCCGGACGCTGCGGCTGCGCGAAGGCGCGCGGGTGCGCGGGGCGCTGACGGAGGACGAATACCGCCTCACCCTGCCCGAGCCCGGCGCGGACGCCGCCGTGCGCGCCGCGATCCGGGCGAACCTGTCCCGGCGGGCGCTGGCGCGCATCCGCGAACGGCTGGCGTACTACGCGCCGCGCATCGGGCCGAAGCGCCCCGGCCGGGTGACCATCCGGGACCAGAAGACCCGCTGGGGCAGTTGCTCCGGCAAGGGCAACCTGAACTTCAACTGGAAGCTCATCATGGCCCCGCCCGAGTGCCTGGATTACGTGGTCATCCACGAGCTGTGCCACCTCTACGAGTTCAACCACTCGCCTCGCTTCTGGGCCCTCGTTGCCGCGCAGATGCCCGAGTACGAGGCCTGGAAGAAGTGGCTGAAGGGGCATGCGGAGGATCTGTACCTATAGGAGGTTTCCATGATACGCCTGATCGCCACGGACCTGGACGACACGCTGCTGGACGCGGGCAGCGACATCACGCCGCGCACGCTGGCGGCCCTGCGCGCCGCCATGGCGACGGGCTGCCGGGTGAGCCTGTCCAGCGGCAGGATGCTGGAGGCCATGCTGCCCTTCGCCCGGCGCATCGGCGTGAACGCGCCCATGCTGCTGTACAACGGCGCGATGATCTACGATCACAACACGGACGAAACCATCTATGCGCCGCGCGTGCCCTATGAAACGGCGATGGGCATTGTGCGCATGGCGGAGGCCATGGGGCTGTACATCCAGCTCTACCCCGGCAAGGGCTACTTCTGCCGGGAGATCATCGACCATACGCGCGCCTACGCCCGCAGCATCCGCGTCGAGCCCACGCCGGTGCACGCGCCCATGTCGCAATGGCTGGCGGAACACCCCGCGGACATGCAGAAGCTGCTCATCATCGACACCCCGGAGGGCGCGGACCGCGCCCAGGCGGCGCTGCGGGCGGCCTTCCCCCATGGCGCGGTGTTCCTGAAGTCGAAGCCGCACTACCTGGAGATCGCCCCCGAGGGGGTGGACAAGGGCAAGTCGCTGGCGCGGCTGGCGGAGCACCTGGGCCTGACGCCGGACGAGGTGATGGCCTTCGGCGACGGCCAGAACGACGTGCCCATGCTGAAGTACGCCGGCGCGGGCTACGCCATGGCCAACAGTTGCCCCGAGGCGCTGCGCTGCACGCCCTTCGTCGCCCCGTCCAACACCCGGGACGGCGTGGCGCGGGTGATCGAAAAGTACCTGGCAGACGGGCTGCTGGGCGCGTGACCGCCGGCCTGTGCGGCAGGCCGGAACATCTCTCCCCACGAAAGGACGGACGACCATGATCTCCGAACCGGATTTTGTCAAGGCACTGAACCTGACCCGCGTGCTGGCGCCGGAGGGCAAGACGCTGCCCATCGAGGTGAACAACGCCAACCGCCCCGGCATGCAGTTTGCCGATTACTGGGACTTCTTTCCCTACGAGCGCCCCCAACTGCTGGGCAAGGTGGAGATGACCTACCTGTCCCAGCTTCACGAGGACGTGCGCCGCGAACGGCTGAGGAAGTACTTTACCTACCCGCTGCCCTGCATCATCATCTGCCGCGGCTATCCCTGCTACGACGACATGCTGGTGCACGCCGCGGCCCACCGCATCCCCATCTACTCCACCAAGATGGAGACCACCCAGTTCGAGCTGGAGCTGATCGCCTACCTGTCGAACGCCCTCGCGCCGCGGGAGACCCGCCACGGCGTGCTGGTGAACGTGTTCGGCACCGGCCTTCTGATCACCGGCGACAGCGGCGTGGGCAAGAGCGAGGCCGCGCTGGAGCTGGTGAAGCGCGGGCACCAGCTCGTGGCGGACGACGTGGTGGACATCCGCCGCGTGGACGACCGGCTGATCGGCGAGTCGCCGGAGCTGGTGCGGCACTTCATGGAGATCCGCGGCATCGGCATCATCGACGTGTCCACCATGTACGGCGCCGGCGCCATCCTGCCCAGCAAGCACATCGACCTGGTGGTGCACCTGGAGCTGTGGAAGGCCAACAAGGAGTACGACCGCCTGGGCATGACCGACACCGTCACGGAGATCCTGGGCGTGCCGGTGCCCAGCCTGCTGCTGCCCATTCACCCGGGCCGCAACATCGCCGTGGTGCTGGAGGTGGCCGCCCGCAACCTGCGCCTGAAGCAGATGGGCTACAACGCCGCCGACGAGCTCACCCGCCGCCACATGGAGCGGTTCCAGCACTCGCTGGCGGAGGAATAATCGGAGGAGACCCCATGAAGCTACGCAAATTCGCCGCGCTGCTGATCGCGCTGGCGTTCGCGCTGCCGCTGCCCGCACAGGCCGCGGGGGCGCGCACGTTCTTCGCCATGGACACGGTCATGAGCATCAACGCCCCGGCCGCGGGCAAGAAGCTGCTGGACACCTGCGAGGCCGAGGTCAACCGGCTGGAGGCGCTGATGTCCGTCACCCGGCCCGACAGCGAGCTCAGCCGCCTGAACGCCTACGGCAGCGTGGAGCTGTCCCCGGATACCCTCGCCGTGCTGCAGGCCGCGCTGGAGGTGGCGGAGGTGACCGAGGGCGCGCTGGACGTGACCCTCTACCCCGTGGTGCGCGCCTGGGGCTTCACCACCGGCAGCTACCGCGTGCCCGCCGAGGCCGAGCTGTTCCGGCTCCGGCGCAACGTGAACTGGAAGAAGATCACCCTGAAGGGCGACGTGGCCACCGTGCCCGAGGGCGTGATGGTGGACTTCAGCGCGCTGGCGAAGGGCTATGCCTCCGACCGGCTGGCGGCGCTCCTGAAGCGCGGCGGCGTGCGCTCCGGCATCATCGACCTGGGCGGCAACGCGCTGTGCATCGGTGAAAAGGAGGACGGCAGCGCCTGGCGCGTGGGCATCCGCGACCCCAGGGCGCCCTCCGCGCTGGCGGGCATACTGAACGTGCGCGACCGCGCGGTGGTGACCTCCGGCGGCTACGCGCGCAGCTTCACCGCCGCCGACGGCACGGTGTACGGCCACATCTTCGACCCCGCCACCGCCCGGCCCGCCGCGAGCGGGATCCTCTCCGCCACCGTGGCGGGAGAGGGCGGCATGGTGTGCGACGCGCTGAGCACCGCGCTCTGCGTGATGGGCCGGGAGCGCGCCGCGGCGCTGTTGCCGACGCTGGTGGACATCGACGCCATACTGATCGACGACGCCGGCGAGCTCTGGGTCACGCCGGGCCTGAAGGATGCGTTCACGCCCCAGGGGAGCTACGCCGAGGGGGAAATCCACTGGATCGAATAGAGGAGCGCGCAAAGGGGACCGCCTCGCGGGGCGGTCCCCTTTGAATTTGTTAAAAATGATGTCCGGCAGGCTAAGAATTGCAAAAACCCGCACGCCTCCCTTGATTTTATCGGTTTATCGCGGTATCATAGGGAGGTGAAATCCATTTCTCATGGATACAAACCCAACAGAACGGAGAGGATTACCATGCTGAACATTCGCATCGAGCGCACCACGGCTCCCAAGGCGAAGCCCGCCCCGGGGCAGAAGCTGGGCTTCGGCCACATCTTCACCGACCACATGTTTGTAATGGACTACACCGAGGGCCAGGGCTGGCATGACGCCCGCATCGTGCCCTACCAGAATATCTCGCTCGCGCCCTCCGCCATGGTGTTCCACTACGGCCAGGAGATGTTCGAGGGCCTGAAGGCCTATCGCGGCGACAACGGCGAAGCCTTCCTGTTCCGCCCCGATATGAACGCCAAGCGCGCCAACGCCTCCAACGACCGCCTGTGCATCCCCGAGATCCCCGAGGAGGACTTCGTGCAGGCCATCAAGGCCGTCGTGGCCGTGGACAAGGACTGGATCCCCACCGAGCCCGGCACGTCCCTGTACATCCGCCCCTTCGTGATCGCCACCGACGAGTTCCTGGGCGTGGCACCCTCCAAGACCTACCTGTTCATCGTCATCCTGAGCCCCTCCGGCGCCTACTACGAGAGCGGCCTGGCGCCCGTAGGCATCTGGATCGAGGACGAGTACGTGCGCGCCGTGCGCGGCGGCATCGGCTTTGCCAAGACCGGCGGCAACTACGCCGCGTCCCTGATCGCCCAGGTGAAGGCCCACGACGGCGGCTACTCCCAGGTGCTGTGGCTGGACGGCGTGGAGCGCAAGTACATCGAGGAAGTCGGCGCAATGAACATCATGTTCAAAATCGACGGCAAGATCGTCACCCCGATGCTCAACGGCTCCATCCTGCCCGGCATCACCCGCAACAGCGTGCTGTTCCTGTGCCGCCACTGGGGCATGGAGGTCGAGGAGCGCAGGGTGTCCGTGGACGAGCTGATCGAGGCCCAGAAGAACGGCAAGCTCGAGGAGGTCTTCGGCACCGGCACCGCGGCGGTCATCAGCCCCGTGGGCAAGCTGCGCTACATGGACGAGGTCATGACCATCGGCGACGGCAACATCGGCCCCGTGACCCAGAAGCTGTACGACACCATCACCGGCATCCAGACCGGCAGGCTGCCCGACGAGTTCGGCTGGCGCCAGCGCGCGGACGCCTGATCCCGGAAGGCTGCGAAGCGGCGACGCCCGCTGATACCGAAAAACCCCCGGTCAACCACGCAAGTTGGCCGGGGTTTTCTGCATGTTGACGAAGTCAGCATGTTGCAGAGTGGCAAGAGAGGTCGGCAACCGCACAGGTTGGCCGGGGGTTTTATCGCGCCGGGGCGCTATTCCCGGCAGGTCATGACCAGCAGCGCGCCGCGACGGACGGCGATCTCCGCTTCGTCCGCGGCGAAGGCGTTGCTGACGCCCAGCGGAAAGGCGTTCGTCAGGGTGAGCTCTTCGCCGGCGTACTTCGTGCCCCGCAGGCAGACGCCCTCGCAGACGCCGTCCAGCGCGAACACCGACAGGTACCCGGGCCGCCGCGGCACGCGCAGCGCCTCGCCCTCGATCACCGTCGCCCAGCGCAGGCCGTCGGCGAGCTCCGCCCGCGCGCCGCGACGGCGGGCGTACAGCAGGCTTTGCAGGTTCGCCAGTGCGTGATCCGGCCGTCCGCCGAAGCCGCCCACCAGCGTGAATGCGTCGAAGCCCATCGAGAGGCCCTTCTTCAGGCACAGCATCGTGTCGGTGTCGTCCTTCTCGGCGGGAAAGCGCTCCACCGGCGCGCCCTCGGGGGCGGGGCCGGAATCGAAGTCCCCGAGCACCCGGTCGGGCCGCACGCCCATCCGCGCCGCGACCTTCCAGCCCGCGTCGGCGCACAGCACGAAGTCGTCGGGGCGGGGAACGTAGGCGTCGCGCGGGTCGCCCTCGCACCGCGCGGTGAACACGACGCAGCGGCGGGCGTTGTCGGGAAACGGATGGTAGCGGCGCATATCGCCGAAGGCGTCGATGCAGCCATCCGCGGCGGCGCGCAGGGCGTCCCGGTCCCGCAGCGCGGCGTCGTCCAGCACGGCATAGGCCCGCATGCCCAGCGCCTTCGCGCCGAGGATGCCGTCGAGCACGTCCTCGAACACCGCGCAATCCGCCGCGGGCACGCCCAGCGTCCGCGCCGCCAGCGCGTACACCTCGCCGCTGCGCTTGCCGCGGTCGCCGACCTGCGCGGTGGTGCACACGGCGTCGAACAGCTCCAGCGCGCCCCCGGCCTCCAGGGCGGGGCGGAACAGCTCGGGCCGGTTGGAGGTGGCCACCGCCAGCTTCACGCCGGCCCGCTTCAGCATGCGCAGGTACGCGAGCGCCCCGGGCTTCAGCGGCACGCCGTGGGCGTAGGCGTCCGCGCCCAGGGCCATCCACTCGGCCATGACCTCCTCCACCGATTCGGACAGCCCGAAGCGCTCGACGGCGTAGGCCGCGCTCTCGCTGAAGCTGCGGCCCTGGATGGCGTCGCCGAAGCCTGCGTGGTCGGCGATGCCGTGCGCGGCGAAGAAGATCTCGTCCACCCGCTTCCAAACGCCCATGCTGTCCAGCAGCGTGCCGTCGAGGTCGAACAGCGCCGCGCGGAAGGGGATTGCGTTGTCGTGCATGGAATACTCCCTGTGGTACAATGATCGCGCGCTTCCGGAGGCCGAAAACACGCTTCGTGGATTGAAGGAACAGGCTCTAGGCCCGGCCCTCCGACAGGCCGGAATCGATGCCCGCCGCCGCCGTGAGCGCGGAAGCCCAGGCCCAGTGAAGGTTGTAGCCGCCGCAGTCGCCGTCCACGTCCAGCACCTCCCCGGCGGCGTACAGCCCGGGGACGCGCAGCGATTCCAGGGTCCGCAGGTCGAAGTCCTTCAGCGACGCCCCGCCCGCGGTGACCTGGGCCTGGTCGAAGCCCTGCGTGCCGGTGATGGGCAGCGTCCAGCCGGACAGCACCGCCGCCAGCGCGCCCAGGCGGGCCGCGTCGAGCCGCGCGGCGGGCAGCGAGAGCTCGAGGCCCGCGGCCCGGGCCAGCGTCTGCCCCAGCCGCCGGGGCACGATGCCGTTCAGGAAGTCCTCCATCGCGCGCCGGGGCAGGCTGTCCCGCCGGGCCTCCAGCAGCGCGCGGGCGTCCCGGCCCGGCGCGAAGTCGATCCGCGCGGCGCAGCGCCGACCCGCCCGCAGGGCTTCGTTCGCCGACCGGGCCAACTGCATGGCGGCGATGCCGGAGAGGCCGTAATCGGTCAGCAGCAGCTCGCCCGCCTCCTCCCGCACGGCCTGCCCGTCCACCAGCAGCGCCAGCGAGACCTCCGCCCGCAGGCCCTTCAGCCCGCGCACGGCCTCCGGCGGGGTCTTCAGCGCGGCGATGGCGGGAAAGCGGGGCGTGACGGCGTGTCCCAGCGCCTCCAGCAGGCGATGGCCGTCCCCGCACGCCCCCAGCTTGGGCGCGGCCAGGCCCCCGGCGCACACCAGCGCCGTCCGCCCCCGGACGCGCCGGCCGTCCGCGGCGACGGCGGTGAACGCGCGCCCGTCGCGGGACAGGCCGGTCACCGCGAAGCCGGTCAGCGTCTCCGCGCCGTTCTCGTCGCAGCCCAGCCGCAGGGCGTCCAGCACCGAGGCGGCCTGGCGGGACAGCGGGTAGACCCGGCCCTCGTCATCGGCCGAGCAGGGAATGCCCAGCCCCTCGAAGATCTCCAGCACCTTCTTCGGCGGCCAGGCGCGCAGCGCCATGCGCACCGCCTGCCGGGAGCCGTGGTAGCGGGCGGGAGCGGCGTTCAGGTTCGACAGGTTGCAGCGCCCGTTGCCGGTGCTCAGCAGCTTGCGGCCCACCCGGTCCTGCTTTTCCAGGACGACGACATGGCGGCCCGCGCGGCTCAGCGCGCAGCCCGCCATCAGTCCCGCGGCCCCGCCGCCGATGATGAGGGTATCGTAGATATCGGTCATGGTTCTATCGGTTCCGGTCTGCCGCGCGGCGGCGGATCAGCGGAACGGGCGGTTCGGAGAGCGCCGCGCGGGGCTCACCGCGCCATCTCCTCCCCGAACGCCGCGAACGCCTTCACGCGCTCGTTGAGGTCGGGCCACCGGGCGATGCTCGCGGCGGTGAACAGGCCGTCGTCGGGGTTGGCGGTGGCGCGCCACTCGTGGGCGATCAGCGCCCAGGTGGCCTCGTACAGGTTGGCGAACTCCGGGTCGCGCTGGGCCTCGCACACGAAGCTCTGGCGCGGCTGGTTGATGTCCTCGCCGCTGATCTGGAACAGCCCGTAGCGCTCGCACAGCGCGCGCACCCGCCGAAGCTGCGCCCGGGTGTTGCGGCTGGGCATGTAGGTGATGGCCCGGTAGCCGAGCTGTTTGAGGTACGGCACAAGGTCGTCCAGGAAGTCGTCCTCGAACTTCTGGGCGCGCTTGTCGCCGGTGACGCTGTCGCCCACGTCGCCCAGGTAGGCGTAGGCGGGGATGGCCCCGACGCGCTCCGCGAGGGCCAGCACTTCCTTCACGTCCGGCAGCTCCTCGTCGGCGTCGATGTAGAACCGCGCGATGAGCTGGCTCTTGATCCAGCCCAGCAGGTCGTACATCATGTGGGGGTTGGCCTCGTCCAGCAGGTAGCCCTCGATCTTGCCGGAGATCGGCAGCTTGAGCTCGCCCTTGATGAAGTCCACCAGCTTCTGCCCCTTGCCCACGACGTCGATCATCCGGTAGGCCAGCGCGCTGGAGAGGTGGCGCTCGGTGACGGAGCCGCCCCGGGCGTAGTTGGAGAGGGGCAGCACGTCCTTTTCAAAGTCGATGGCGATGCCGTAGGGGGCCATCATGCCGTTGATGCCCGCCACCATGCGGCGGTTGCGGTCATTGCGCTTCTCGCGGTAGGGCGCGAACCAGGCGTTCAGCCCGGCGGCCTGGCCGTGGGGCACGCCGTGCAGCGCCATGTAGGCCACGCCGGTCTGGTCCGGGTTGTTCAGCTTCTTCTTCGCGAAGGGCGTGTCCCTGAAGCTGGCGCGGCACTCCAGGCCGATGGTCGCGCCCATGTGCGCCGCCCGGGCCGCCGCCAGGAACTCCTCCGCGCCGGCGATGGAATCGTGGTCCATCAGGCCGCAGGTGCACAGCCCCGCCGCCCGGGCGAACCACACCGCCGCCGTGGGGCTGTAGGGAGAGAAGGAATAGGTGGTGTGGATGTGGTTGTTGCAGTCCCGCCCGACGACGGGCGCGGGCTCGCTCTCCATCAGGGCCTTCAGGTTTGCCAGACCGTCGTCTGCGTTCAGCAGGGAGAGCAGTTCTTCGCGGGTCTTTGCCATGATGATCGTCCTTTCAACGTGATATGCCGGTATCATTGTAGCATTCCCGCGGGGAAGAGGCAAGCATTTTTGCGTGAATCCTCCCTTCCCGCGCTCACCCCGGCGGATGCGGGGCGGCAAGCCCTTCGCCGGGCGCTTCCGGCGCGCCCTTCCAGTATCCGGCAGGCGCCGAAGGGCTTCCATTTTCGGTTGTAATGTGCTATAATGATAACCCACGAAACGACTTCCGGAGGTCAGGCTATGCTTCTCAAACGTTGGTTTTCATTGCTGCTCTGCTTGGTATTGTTCCTGAGCATGACCGCCTGCGCGGAGGATGCGGAATCCGCCTCCGCGGAGGACGCCGCCGCCTGGTTCAATGTGCTGCTCCTGGGTACCGATGTGCGCGATACGGACGAATACGGCCGGTCCGACAGCATGATCGTCCTGTCGATCAACGAAACGACCCACGAGGCGAAGCTCACATCGTTCATGCGGGACACCTGGGTGAAGATCCCGGGCAAGGGCTCAGGAAAGCTGAACGCGGCGTGCGTGTACGGCGGCCCGGAGCTGACGATGAAGACGCTGAACGAGTATTTCGATCTGGGGCTCGAGCACTACGTCATGGTGAATCTCAACTGCATGGCGGACATCATCGATTCGCTGGGCGGCATCCGCCTGGACGTGACGGAAAAGGAGCGCAAGGCGCTGAACAAGGGCCTGTTCGACCTGTCCACGCAGTCCGGCATGGAGCCGCTGGAGAAGTCGGGCGAGCAGGTGCTCCTGAACGGCAACCAGGCCGTCGCCTTTGCGCGGATCCGGCAGATCGACTCCGACTACCGGCGCACGGAGCGCCAGCGCACCGTGCTGATTACGCTCGCCAGGCGGCTCCAGCAGGAGAACCCGCTTTCCCTGATGGCAATGATCAGCGGGATGCAGAAGTATGTAAAGACGAACCTGTCGATGGCGCAGATGATGCAGCTGGCGACGTTCGGAATGGGCCTCGACATGGAGGCGATCGAGCAGCTCCGGATCCCGGTCGACGGCACATACAGGGACGGCATGTTCGGCAAGGTATGGTGCATCAAGCCGGACTTTGAAAAGAATAAGGCATTGCTCAAGGAATTCATATACGGGGAGAAATGATCCGCCGTCACCCACGCCGCGTACCGAAGTGCGCGGCCTTTGTTTCCCCCAGATATTCAGGATCGATTCAACCGGGGAACCGGTTATCGCGTTGCGCTCGCCGGCTTGCGGCCGTTTTCAGGAGGCTGAACAGAAGTTTAATAATCCGCGCCATTGACAAATACCCTTCCGGGGTATATAATGGTCCCATAGCAGATACCCCTATGGGGTATAAAATGCGGAGACGGATCCGGGACATCCGCGATGGACGCGCGGATGAAGTGAATGAGGGTGAAGGGTATGGAACAGTACAATGTGACCGGCATGAGCTGCGCCGCGTGCTCCAGCCGGGTGGAAAAGGCCGTGAACGGCGTGCCGGGCGTGACTTCGTGCGCCGTGAGCCTGCTGACGAACTCCATGGGCGTGGAGGGCACGGCCTCGCCCGAGGACATCATCCGCGCCGTGGAGGCCGCCGGGTACGGCGCGTCATTGAAGGGTGCGGAGAAAAAGGCCTCTTCCTCCTGGGCTGACGCCGAGGCGCTGAAGGACCACGAGACGCCCAAGCTGAAGCGGCGGCTCCTGTTCTCGGTGCCGATCCTGCTGGTGCTGATGTACTTCTCGATGGGCCACGGCATGTGGGGCTGGCCGGCGCCCGCGGCGTTCGACAACCTGGTGTTCCTGGGGCTGTTCGAGCTGCTGCTGGCGGTCGTGGTCATGATCATCAACCAGAAGTTCTTCACCTCCGGCTTCTCCTCGCTGTTCCACGGCGCGCCGAACATGGACACGCTGGTGGCGCTGGGGTCCAGCGCGTCGTTCGCCTATTCGCTGGCGGAGCTGTTCTTGATGATCCTCGCGCAGGGCGACGGCGCGCACGACGTGGTGATGAAGTACGGCATGAACCTGTACTTCGAGTCCGCGGCCATGATCCCGACGCTCATCACCATCGGCAAGATGCTGGAGGCGATGTCGAAGGGCCGCACCACGGACGCGCTGAAGGGCCTGATGAAGCTCGCGCCCAAGACCGCCGTGCTGCTCCGGGACGGCGTGGAGACGGAGGTCGGCATCGAGGAAGTCCGGGCGGGCGATATCTTCGCGGTTCGCCCCGGCGAGCAGATCCCGGTGGACGGCGTGATCGTGAAGGGCATGACGGCGGTCAACGAATCCGCGCTGACCGGCGAGAGCATCCCGGTGGACAAGGCCGAGGGCGACGCGGTCTCCGCCGCGACGATGAACCAGCAGGGCTACATCGAGTGCCGCGCCACCCGCGTGGGCGAGGACACCACGCTGGCGCAGATCATCAAAACCGTCTCGGACGCCGCCGCCACCAAGGCCCCGCTGGCCCGCATCGCAGACAGGGTCTCGGGCATCTTCGTGCCCGCGGTGATCGGCATTGCCGCGCTGTCGCTGATCGGCTGGCTGATCGCCGGGAAGCCGTTTGCATTCGCCATCGCCCGGGGCATCTCGGTGCTGGTCATCAGTTGCCCCTGCGCGCTGGGGCTGGCGACGCCCGTCGCCATCATGGTGGGCAGCGGCGTCGGCGCAAAGACCGGCGTGCTGTACAAGACCGCCGCCGCGCTGGAGGGCGCGGGCCGCACGCAGGTGATCGCGCTGGACAAGACGGGCACCGTGACGGAGGGACAGCCGAAGGTGACCGACGTGATCCCCGTCGGCATCGGACAGGACGAGCTGCTCACCCTCGCCGCGTCGCTGGAGAAGAACAGCGAGCACCCGCTGGCGAAGGCCGTGACCGCCGAGGCGGAGGGGCTGGCGCTCTCGGAAGTCAGCGACTTTGAAGCCCTGCCCGGCCACGGCCTGCGCGCGAATCTGAACGGCCGGGAACTGCTGGGCGGGAGCCTGAAATACCTGACGGACAAGGGGCTGGCGAATGCAGCCGTGACGGCGCAGGCCAACGCCCTCGCGGAGGAGGGCAAGACGCCGCTGCTGTTCGCCCATGGCGGCGAACTGATCGGGCTGATCGCGGTGGCGGACCCCATCAAGCAGGACTCCGCGCAGGCCATCCGCGAGCTTCGGAACATGGGCATCCAGACGGTCATGCTGACCGGCGACAACGCCCGCACCGCGCAGGCCATCAGCCGTCAGGCGGGCGTGGACCAGGTCGTGGCGGGCGTGCTGCCGGAGGGCAAGGCGGAGGTCATCCGCAAATTGAAGCCGCTGGGGAAGGTCGCCATGGTCGGCGACGGCATCAACGACGCCCCGGCGCTCACGGTGGCGGACAACGGCGTGGCCATCGGCGCGGGCACGGACGTGGCCATCGACGCGGCGGACATCGTGGTGATGAAGAGCCGCCTGACCGACGTCACCGCGGCCATCCGGCTGAGCCGGGCCACGATCCGCAACATCCACCAGAACCTGTTCTGGGCGTTCTTCTACAATGCCATCTGCATCCCGCTGGCGATGGGGCTGTACGGCGTCGAGATGAAGCCCATGTACGGCGCGGCGGCCATGGCGCTGTCCAGCTTCTTCGTGTGCATGAACGCGCTGCGGCTGAACCTGGTCAACCCCCACGACGCCGGACGCGACAGGAAGGGCAAGCCCATTCCCGCGGAAGCGCTCGATGAGATCGTCGCCGCGGCAACAATAAAGGAGGAAACGACCATGAAAAAGACCTTGAAGGTAGAAGGCATGATGTGCGGCCACTGCGAGGCCCGCGTGAAGAAGGCGCTGGAGGCCGTTGACGGCGTGGCGAGCGCCGTGGCGGACCACAACAACGGCACCGCCGTGGTGACCCTGAGCGCCCCCGTCGCCGACGACGCGCTGCGCGCCGCCGTGGAGGCGCAGGACTACAAGGTGCTCGGGGTGGAATAACAGGCCGTTATTCTGGGAAAGCACAGGAAACAGGATTTGGCAACGGACACCGGACGAGAATACGCTGCGAGGAGAGATTCCCATGAAAATCATTGCGGCAGTAACGAAGGAAAAGAGCGCCCCGTTTGTGATCCAGGAGGTTGAACTCGACAAGCCCAAGGGGAATGAGATACTGGTGAAGATCGTCGCCAGCGGCGTCTGCCACACGGACGAGGCCGTGCAGCACCAGTTCATCCCGGTGCCGCTGCCCGCCGTGCTGGGCCATGAGGGCGCCGGCATCGTGGAGGCGGTGGGTTCGGAGGTCACCGAATTCAAGCCCGGCGACAAGGTGGCCGTATCCTTCGGCTTCTGCGGAAAGTGCAAGAACTGCCTGAAGGGGCATCCCGCGGCCTGCCTGAACCTGAACAGGATCAACTTCGGCGGCATCCAGCCGGACGGCACCACGCGCCTGTCGCTGCCCGGCGGGCAGAAGCTGTCCACGTTCTTCGGCCAGTCCTCCTTCTCCTCCCACATCGTGGTGAACGAGGCGGCGGCGGTCAAGGTGCCCTACGACGACATCGACCTGGGCATCGTCGCGCCCATCGGCTGCGGCATCCAGACCGGCGCGGGCGCGGTGCTGAACGTGCTGCACCCCGACTTCGGCACCTCCATCGCCGTGTTCGGCTGCGGCACCGTGGGCATGAGCGCCATCATGGCGGCGAAGATCGCCGGATGCGAGAAGATCATCGCCGTGGGCGGCAACGCCAACAGCCTGAAGCTGGCGCTGGAGCTAGGCGCGACGCACACCATCAACCGCAAGGAAGAGAAGGACATCGTGGGCCGCATCCACGAGATCACGGACGACGGCTGCGATTACGCCATCGACACCTCCGGCAACGCCGATTTCGTGAAGAAGATGCTGGCCAGCGTCGGCTTCATGGGCAAGGGCGTGATCCTCGGCGCGACGGGCGACGTGACCTTCAACATCCAGCAGGAGCTGATGGGCGATTTCAAGTCGCTGCTGGGCGTCGTAGAGGGCGACGCCATCCCGAAGCTGTTCATCCCCAAGCTGCTGGCGTTCTACAGGCAGGGACGCTTCCCCATCGACAAGCTGATCAGGTTCTATCCCTTTGAGCAGATCAACGAGGCCCTGGAGGATTCCCACAGCGGCAAGTGCATCAAGGCCGTCGTGCGCATGGATTCGTAGACGCCGGCGACGCGGAAAATATCGTGCAGGGAGGCAATCATTCACGACGATCATCACCAAAGTCCTGGCAACGCTTGCCGCGCTTGAGTTCCTCTACATCATGTACCTGGAGACCTTCGGCACGACGTCGGACAGGACGTCCAAGGTGTTCGGCATGGGCAAGGACGAGCTGGCGCGCAAATCGGTCAACACGCTGTTTAAGAATCAGGGGGTCTACAACGGGCTCCTGGCCGTGATGATCCTGCTGGCCGTGTTTGTGTTTGCCAGCAAGCCCGCCGTGATGGTGCTGATGGGGTATATCGTTCTGGTGGCGCTGTATGGCGGGATGACGAGCAACCCGAAGATCATCTTCATGCAGGGCGGCCTCGCGATCCTGACGCTGCTCTCCGCCCTGTTCTGAACACAGCGCCGTTGATGAAGAGAACGCGAACAAAACCATAACGCCCGACATTGCAGGAGGAGCCCGCCCAATCGGCAGGCTCCTCGTTTGCCGTTCCCCGGAACCGTCCGGATGCCCGCGCCGGACGGGCCGACGCGCGACAACCGGGGGCGCACAAAGGCATCCACGAAGAAGGACCCCGCGATGGGGGGTCCTTCGGGCGAATGGGGTTCAACATGCGCTTCGGATGCGTCGCGCGCCGCAGGGAGGGCGGCGCTTCGGGAGGGCACGCCCCGTTGCCGCGCGGTCACCGAACCTCCCTGCGCTTCCTGAGAAAGAGCGCTGCCGCGAGGAGGATCAGCGCGGCGCCGGCGGCGTAGACGGGCGCGGTGCCGGGGCCGCCGGTGGACGGCAGCGCCACGCCGGGCGCATTGCCGACGGTAAACGTGACGGTATCCCCCTCCACCTCGTAGCTCACATGGTCGACCAGGCTCGATTCGCCGATCACCGTCGCCGAATCGCTGGCGTTCTGCTCGGTGTGCCGGATCACGCCCATCGAGGCGATCTGGAAGAAGATGTCGTTCTCCTCGATCAGCACGTAGCCCTCCGGGGACACCGTTTCAGCGAGCCGGTATTCGCCCCTGCCGAGGTTGCGGATGGTCAGCGTGCCGTAATCGCTGCCCATGGCGTCGCTCGTTTCGAATTCGCAGCTCTCCTCGTCGGGCCAGGGCAGCCAGGTGGGGTCGCTCTCGCTGGAGGCCCTTCCCCACTTGTACAGCTTGAACTTCGCGCCGGACAGCCGCACGGGCGAATCGCCGCGGGTGGTTTCGTTGATCTTGACGATGACGACGTCGACCAGATGGTTGTTGACGAACTGGCCGTTCCAGGCCTCGGGCAGGTGGAATTCAGGCTCGCCGTCGCAGGGGATGTCCAGCCGGTACAGCGCCTGGTCCCGCTCGTACCCTTCCGGCGCGCTCTGCTCCTGCACCCAGTAGGTGCCGGCGGGCAGGGCCGGGATGACCACCTTGCCCGCGCTGTCGGAGGTGAGCAGGCCGCCCTCGCCGATGCCGCTTTCGATGAAGTTCGTCCCCTCGCTGTCCACTGCGATCCTGAACGTGGCGCCGGCCAGCGCTTCGCCGCCCTCGCGGACCTTGGTAAACTCGTAGCCGCCCTTGAAGCCGTTGGTCACGGTCAGGGTGTCGGGCGCTTCACGCTTTGCCCGGATGACCTCATAGGTCTCGGCGTCTATGGTGACGGCGTGATCGCTCTGCGCGTAGGTGGAGCCGTAGGTCACGGTCCAGTTGTCGGTCTTTTCCGACACCCGCGCGAGCTGCTCCTGTTCGTTCGCGTCGTTGTAGTAGTAGCCGACCTCGCGGAGGTAGTACCAACCGTCCACCGCCTGTTCACGGTTCTTCGTGCTGCCCCGGGACGTCACGCTCACGACGGCAAGCTGCTTCAGCGGCAGGTTCCCGATCTCCAGCGCGGGCCAGGTGCCGTCCTGCTGTTTGTTCAGCCGGATGTAGTTCGCGCCGTCCACCGTCACGACCTGCGCGAAGGTCTGGCCGGCGGGGAGGAGGTAGTTCTCGGGATGCGCGTACACGTCGCCGAGCAGCGCGTCGTCCACCCTGTACGCCGTCGTGACGCCGTCGGTCCTGGCGCTCTCCACGATCGCGCCGACGGACAGCAGCACCGCCGTCGCCTCGACGTCGTTTTCAAAGGAGACGTATGTCTTCCCGTCGACCGGGCTGGTCAGGGTGAGGGTCTCGTCGCCGGACGCCCAGCGCTTCTCGATTTTTATGGAGCCCGTATCGACCGTGTTGTCGATGTACAGGTTGTAGATGCCGTCGGAATCGGCCTTCTGGGCGACCAGGTTGTCGCCGCCCGTCATGTCGCAGGCCAGGCCGGACTCCGAGACGACGATCTTGATGGTCCGCACGGGCGTCGCCGCCTGCTGGTAGCCGTCCGGGGCGTTCTGCTCCACGATGTAGTAGGTGCCCACGGGCAGGAACCCGGTGTAGAAGCGGCCCAGCTCGTCCGCCTGCAGCTTCGTGCCCTGCGGCGTGCCCATCTCCGAGGAGGAGATCAGGCTGTCCTGCGGCGTCATGGCCGTGCCGGGATTCCCGTTGTTGTACTGCGCCTCGCTGTAGATGTAGAACTCGCCGCCCTGCACCGGCACGCGCTTGCCGTTGAGCGTGCGCTCGTCCTGCTTGCGCAGCTTGACCTTGACCGCCTGCAGGGTGTTGTTCACCTGGATGGTGCCGCTGGACAGGCCGTCGCTGCTGGTGGTGAGTATGAAGGCGCCGCCGTCGATCTGCGCGCCGTTCTGGGGCGAGGAAGCGCCCACTTCGATCACGTAGTAGCTGAAGCCGTGGCCGCTGCTGTCGACCGCCGCCAGGTTGTCCCAGGAGTGCGTCCAGCCGTTGGCATAGCTCAGCTTCGCGACGCCGGGGTCCTCGCCGGCTTCCTGCAGCACTTGATTGTTCCGATCCACGGGCGTCTGGTTGAACGCGTCGTCCTTCCTGATCTTTCGCGGCGTGCCCGCGGTGATCGACGGCTCCGAGAGCGCGACGTTCCGCATCAGCGCCGATTCGCTGTCCGCATCGCCGATGATGGAGACGTAGATCACCGCGTCGCACTGGATGTCCTGCAGCGAATAGGTGCCGGAATTGGGTTTGTACCCGCTGCCGCCGTTGATCTTGAACGGCCCGCTGACGGAGCTCCCGGGGTTTCTGTCGAGGGTGCCGGTCGAATCCACCACCGAGTAGATGCCCGCGCTGCCCGTGCTCAGCGTGAAGGACAGCGAGCCGCAGTCGCCGACCGTATAGGTCTTTGCCCGATACCGCACGCAGGGCATGCTGTCGTCCCGGGAGGGCTTGTTGTCGTTGGCAAAATACTGCGTGACCAGGCACACCTTGTGGTCGCCCACCGGCGTGCCGGTCTCATCGTCCAGGACGTACCGCTGCAGCTTGACCCTGGCGTAGGCGGAGGTGTTCTTCACGATGTCCTTGCCGTCAAAGGTCTTGTAATCCTTGCCGTCCAGCAGGGCCCAGACCTTCTTGGCGGTGATGGAGGTGTCCTTCTTGTTCACGACGGGGAGCAGGTACATGTTCGGATCGCCGTCGACCTTCCCCAGGTAATAGGTGTTCTCCCGGTCGGGAACCGCGGTGAGCCCCTCGGTGTTCAGCACCCACGTCGCCTCCTCGGGGACGGTGAGCATGGCCTTGCCGTGCGGGTCCAGCTCCAGCTTGAGCACGATGTCCTTCATGTCGGGATAGCCCGCCGGAGGGCTCAGCTCCTTGATGTAGTAGGTCCTGCCCGCGACCAGCCCGGTGCAGTGCTTGATGCCGTCGGAGCCCGTCTGGAACCGGTTCGTCGAAACCGAGGGGTTCCAGTAATCCTTCAGGTCCGCCGCCAGCCTGCATTCGGGATCGGTATACACGCCAAAGACGACGTTCGCCGCGCTGTCGCCCTGGTCGACCTGCTTGGAAAAGCGCAGGGAATACCGGGGCGCAATGTTGAAGTAGATGGCGCAGTTGGACTGTGACGCGCCGCGCTCCAGGTAGTAGAGCGTCAGCGTGTGGTCGCCTTCGGAGACTTCGCTACTGAAGGGCGTGGTGGTCACGGTCCCCTTGCCTTCCAGCTTCTGGTTTGAATTGTAGCCGATGATGCCGAACGTCTTGCCGTTTCCTTCGTCGATCAGGATGCTGTCGTCGCGGACGAGCTTCATGCCGCCCTGCGCGACGGTCACCGTGCCCCGCGAGAAGTTGATCTCGCCATAGACCTTGCCGTGGATGCCGCCCAGGTCCAGCAGCAGCTTTTCGTTCTGCGTGCCTTCGTCCAGTATGACCCACACGTCGTCGTCGCCGGCAAACTTGTACACCATCTCCTTGTCGTGATCGGAGAAGTTGACCGGGTTGCCCGCGTTGTTCCCGCTCACGGCGTTGGGCAGGAAGAATTTGATCTGCGACGACATGCCGAACCAGTAGTTGACCGCGCCGTAGGTTTCGCTCAATACCCGGCCATTCGCATCCGGCGTGTAGTTAAACGGCAGGAAATCCGCCTTGTCGCCGAATTCTTCGTTTGCGTTCTTTTCGTCGTTGCCTTTGTAGGATTTATTGGTACTGTTCGTATAGTTGTAGACATAAAACCTTCCGTCGCCCCGGTTGTAGGATGCGGCGTGCTTGTCGCTGTCGTAGTAATAGTAACCGCTGTTGTCGTCGTAGCGATACAGGAAATTCGCCGACCCGACGTACCGCTTCCCGATCGAGTCGGAATGCGAGAACAGGGCGTTCTTCAGCTTTGATCCCCACATGCCCGTTTTCACAATGCCCGTGAAATACCTGCCGTCCGTGCTGACCTCGTTGCTGCTGTTTCGGTCTGATCGGCTCGCCGGGTTCATGGAAGCGCCGGTCTTCTTGTCGTCAACTTTCTCGCCCGCGCCGGCATAGAGGAACAGGAAGTCCAGATCGGAGGACGGGTTGCTCACCCACCAATCCCGATTGCCGCGCTGGGTGATGGAGGACTTCTCCGGATCCAGCGCCATGCTCTGCATGTTGAACAGGCTGTTGTAGTCGAACAGATGGGTTTCGATGAACTTATTGGTATCGGTGGTCGCGAACGCGTTCGCGTTCTGCCCGATATTGTAATGCTCGGGGAACCAGTCCGCGTAGAACGTGGTATCCTGCGTGATGGGCACGGTGGTGCCCGGCGCGTAATACGAGCCCGCTCCCGTGTTGGCGTTGATGTTGTACCAGCCGTTGAGGACGTACAGGTCCGGAACCTGCAGCGCGGTTTTGCCAAAATCGGCCGCCGTGGGCAGCGTGACGGTGCCGTTCTGGTACGTGGTAACGTCATGCGTTTCAAACTTCCGGCCGAGTTCACCATTGACCCTGGAGCTGCTGTCGATCCGGGTATACAGCGTGTTGTTTGGCCAATACAGCGTATTTCCGCCATTGTTCGGCCCATTGTCGCCGAGGTATACGCCGTTGCTGCCGTCGAACCAGACGTCGTACCCGGGCTTGAGGAAGAACAAATAGGCTGATCTGCTGGTGTCGTTAACCAGGTAGTTCCCGTTATTATAATTGTGATACAGGTGCCCCGCGCCCTCCTTCGCGCCGATCGTCACCGTAAAATCGTCTCCGTTGACGGGCTTCTCGAGCTTGCAAATCGCTTCGTTAGGCGAGCAGGGTCGCCAAGCCGAGGGATCCAGATACCGCTTCTGATCGTTCTCCCCCGTATAGAGCCTGTAGAGCCCGGCGTCCTTGTTGACGACCTCCACCTTCCACCAGGCGCAATTAAACGTGATCCCGGCGTTCAGGGGAACGAGCCTGGGCAGGCTGTCGCCGTTATCCCGATTCACGGCATAATGCAGGTTCAGATCGATATTTCTGGTATCGCAGATGAGGTACGCCTGCCCGTTCACCAGCTCGGAGATCCTGACCTTCTCGAAGGTGACGCCGTCAATCGTCACGGTGCTCGTGGAGTAGTACTGCGCATCCTCCACGCGAATCTCATACGCCGTGCCGTCCGACATCGTCACGGTCAGCGCTTCCTCGGTATCGAAGGGCAGGAGGCTGACCAGCAGCCAGTCCGGCGCGGAGATGATCTCGTCCTCCTGCGCGTCCTCCGCTTCTTCATCGCCTTCCCGTTCCGCGCCCAGCTCCGCCAGGACCCGGGACAGGGCGACGTCCTCCTCGATGCGGCGCACGGCCAGCAGCTCGGGGTTGGTAAACACGACCTCCTCGGCCTGGCCGGCGTCGGCCTCGATGCCCAGCAGCTCAAACAGCCCGCTCAGCGTGAGCGTCCCCTCGCCGGGCAGGTGGAATTCGTAGTTGCCGTAATAGAAGTCCACGGTGTACACCACGCCCCACACGGAGAAGCTCTCCGCGCGAAACGCCACGTCCTCCTCCGTCTCCTTCGCCTGCAGCACCTCCGGCGCTTCCTCGCCGTCAAAGTGCATGGCGCAGGCCACGGGCTCGCCCACCGTGATGATGTGCTCGTCCTCGGCGTCGTTCGCCTCGGCGGTCGGCTCGTCCTCCGCCTCCATCAGCTCCACCTTCACCTGCACCGCCGCCTGGGGCTGGACCTCCGTCTCGCCGTCCATGATGCGGATGTCGAAAAAGCGGGCCAGCGTGATGCGCTTCCCGCCTTCCAGCGCCTCCTCGGCCTGGGATAGGTAGTCCTCGTTCGTCACCTCTTCCACGGCCAGGGTCGCGCCTTCCGGGATCTTCGCGTCCTCGCCGTAGCCCACGGATATCTTGTAAGTCTCGCCGCCGTCGGCGATGTACTTCAGCTCGATGGTCTCGCGCACCACCATGGCATACACGGAGAAGCTGCCCGCGCTGAACTCCGCCTCGGCGCCCTCGCTCTGCGCCACGACCTCCGCGCCGCCCTCGGCGTCCACGTGCACCACGACGGCGTCCTGGTTCTCCTCGATCTGCTCCTCCTCCACGGCCATGGACACGGAGATGGGCGCCAGGGGCTCGATCTCCACGCCCTCGGCGTCGTAGAACGTGATGTCCACCGCGTGGATGCGCTTGACTTCCTTGAAGTCCTCGGCGGCGGCGCTCTCGATGGTGCCGTCGTCCTCCACGTCCACGACGGTCATGGTGGTGCCCGCGGGGAACGCGCCTTCGGGCGCGCTCACGGTGACGATGACGGTCTCGGTGCGCGCCTCGAACTCCTGCGCGGGATGCTCGACGTCCTCCGACGCCGGGGCATAGTTGATCAGCGTCAGCGCGTGCGCACTGCCGTCGTCCACCGAGATGGTCGTGGATTCGAAGGGCGCGATGGGCGTGACGAGGTAGTCATCCCCCTCGGCCTCCACCGCGAGGAGCTCGGCGTCGTATTCGATGATCCAGTCGGCCGGCGCGCGGACGACCGCGGGCTCCGCGTCGTTCGCGTCGTCCGCCTCGCCCTCGCTCGCCGTGCCGTCCGCTTCGGCGGGTTCGCCCTCGTCCACCGCGTCGCTCTCCGCGGCGTCGTTGGCCTCGGCGGCTTCCTCCCCGTCGGGGGCGGACGCCTGCCCCGGCTCCAGCATGGCGCGCAGGGACAGCGGGTACTGCTCCACGTCGGTGAGGTCGATGGTCGCGGCGTGCGCCGTCGGGGCGCTTTCGTCGCCGGGTTCCCCGGGTTCCTCCGATGCCTCGTCCTCCTCCTCGGGCGCGTCCTCGGAGGATTCCTCCTCCGGCACGGCGCAGTTCTTCAACGTCAGCACGCAGAGGCCGCCGTCGCGCACCCGGACGGTCGCCTCGTCAAAGCTCGCCAGCGGCATGACGAGGTAGTCCTCCGCCGCCGGTTCGACGGCCAGGAGGGAATCGTCGTATTCGATGGTCCAATCCTCGAGGGCGACCGCCTCCGGCGCTTCGGCCTCGCCTGCGGCGTCCTCCGCATTGGCCTCCCCTGCGGGCGCCTCCGCGTCGGTTTCCTCCGCGTTGGCCTCCCCTGCGGGCTCCGGATCGGCGGCGTTCGCCTCCGCCATCAGCGCGCGCAGGGACAGGGGATAGCCCTCCACGCCGGTGAGGTCGATGGTCGCGACGCGCGCGGCGTCCTCCGCTTCGGCCTCGCCTTCGTCGGAATCCTCGTCCTCAGCCTCGTCTTCGGCCTCTTCTTCAGCCTCGTCCTCGGCTTCTTCTTCAGTTTTTTCTTCGGCCTCTTCTTCGGCCTTGTCCTCGGCCTCGTCTTTGGTTTCGTCCTCGGCCTCGGCTTCGTCCTGCCCTTCCTCGGCGTCCTCGCCCTGCGCCGCGTCGGACGCACCCTCGGGCGCATCCTCATCCTCCGCGCCGTCAGAAGCCTCTCCGATGGCGTCCTCGCCCTGTGCCGCGTCGGACGCATCCGCGGCGGCCGCCGCCTGTGCCGGCGCATCGACATCGGAAGAAGTATCAGTATCGGAAGATGTATCGCCGTCCTGCGCATTAGCGGCATCGTTGTCCTGCGCCTCGGCGGCATCGCCCGGCTGCGCGTTGTCGTTCCCGGCATCGGCCGCCGCTTCCGGCTGCCCCTCGGCGCTCCCGGCGGCGGGCGCAGCCTGCGGTTCGGCGACATCGCCCGAAGCCGCGGGTTCGGCAGGCGCCGCCTCCTCGGCAGAATTCGCCGCGGCGGCCTCGGCCGCCGTGCCGTTCAGCAGCTTGACGATCAGGATATCGTCCGCGGTGAACACCGCCAATTCGGCCTCGTCAAAGTCGCGGCCGGCGGTAATCAGGTAATCGCCGCCCACCTTTTCCACCAGGATCAGCCCGGCGGGGCTGTCGGCGGTCTCCGACTGGCCCACCTCTTCCACGTCGCCCGGGTTCACCGGCAGGCCGGTGGCGAGTATGAGCTTGCTCAGCAGCGTCCCCTTGCCGAGGGTATGGACGTATTCACGGCGCTCCTCCTCCGGCATGCCGTTGGCGGACGCGATTTCTTCCCCGGCCTGTTCCTCGTCCTCGTCCTCATAGTTCAGGTCGAAGATCAGCTCCTCGGCGGCCTCGTCCACGTCGCCGATCACGGCGGAGTCGCCGTCCATGGCTTCGCCCGCCGCGTCGTCCCGCGCGGATTCAGCCCCGTTCTCCACCTCGTCCGGCTCGTCGAAGCACGCTTCCTCGTGGGTATGCTCATCCTGCCTGCAGATGAGCTCGTCCCCGTCGTAGCACGTCTCGTCGTGCTCATGCTCCACGGATTCGCAATAGGGTACCGAATCGGCCCGCATCGTGTGCGCGCTGCGCTTCAGCATATCCACCGTGAACATCATCACGACGACCGCCAACAGTGCGATTCCCCGCTTCAAATGCTTCTTTCGATTGTTCCGTGTAGAAAGATCATGTATCTGCTTATCCATGTGCATACGCTCCCTTTGAGATCGGGCCGGTGTGCTTGTACAAATTCTCTACTATTATAGTACACGAAATGGGTACAGTTTGTCACCCATATTTAGCAGGTTTTACAATGTTTTTGATGATTCATCGGCGGCAGAATCCGCCAGGCCGCGGAAAACCGCCGCGCGCCGCCGTGGTACAAAAACCCCCGGGGGAGACGATGTTCCTCGGAGGCAGGATCAAACCATCCGAATCACCGGCCGCATGATTCATTTGGCTTCGATCAGTCGTGGGCGGACATGGGCCCGCTGTTCCTGTTACACTGTCATTATACGCAAATAAGGTTACATGGTGAATTACCTGAGTCATCCTTTTGTTAAATACTGCACCACAGCGCCGGAAAAACCCGGGATTTTGCCGCCCTGCCCGGGGGGCGGCGCTTCGTCAAAGCTCGTCGATCGTGGCGTAGATGGCCCGGATGGCCTCCTCGTACCGGTCCTCGGGCACGCCGACCAGCAGGTTCAGCTTGCCCGCGCCCTGGTTGATGGTGCTGATCGGCATGTTCACGCCGGCGAGCGCCTGCAGCACCCGTACGTTCGCGTCGCAGGATTCGGTTCCCCGTTCGCCGATGACGGCGATCATGGACAGGTGCTCCGTCAGCCCCAGGTAGTCCGGGTTCAGCTTGCCGCGGATCTCCGCGAACAGCTCCTCCTTGTACGGCGCGAGGACATCGCTGCGGATGACGACGGTGACGGTATCGATGCCGGTGAGGCACTGCTCGAAGGGGATCTGCCGGTTCTTCAGGATGTCCAGCATGATCGCCGTGAAGCCGGACTCGTCGCTCACCATGACCTTCTCCACCTGGATGACCGACATGCCCACGCGCCCGGCCACGCCGATGATCGGGTACTTCGTCTCGCCCTTGGGCAGCTTGCGCACGATGGTGGTCCCGGCGTCGTCCGGGCGGTCGGTGTTCCGGATGTTGATGGGGATATCCAGGTCGGCCACCGGCAGCACGGCGTCGGTGTGGAGCACGGACGCCCCCATGTAGGACAGCGTGCGCAACTCCCGGTAGCTGACGTACCGGACGGCCTTGGGCGCGCTGACGATGTGCGGGTCCGCCGCCATCAGGCCGGAGACATCCGTCCAGTTCTCGTACAGGTCCGCGTTGATCGCCGCCGCGGCCAGGCTGCCCGTCACGTCCGAGCCGCCCCGGGAGAAGGTGTGGATGCGCCCGGTGGCGTCCGCCCCGTAAAAGCCGGCGATGACGGCGTTCCCCAGCGGCCGCAGCGCGGCGCTCATGGTGCGCTTCGTCATCGGCGCGTCCAGCTTGCCGGCGGCGTCGAAGCAGACGCACCACTCGGGATCGACGAACGTAAACCCGAGATACGCGGCCAGTATGCGCGAATTCAGGTATTCGCCCCGGCTCAATACGTAATTCCGCTCCGGCTCGCGCTGCAGGGAATCGCGCAGCGCGGCGATCTCCGCCTCCAGGGGAAAGTCGATCCCCAGCTCCGCGACGATCTCCCGGAAGCGCCGGTGCACGGCCTCCAGCGTCGCCTCGAACGGATGGCCGCCGGCCGCCTCCCCGTAGCATTTCAGCAGCAGATCGGTGACCTTGACATCCTCCGGGAAGCGCTTCCCCGGCGCGGAGGCGACCACGATCCTGCGGGCCGGGTCGCCCATGACGATGGCTTTGACCTTCCTGAACTGGGCCGCGCTCGCCAGCGAGGTCCCTCCGAATTTGGCTACGGTTGTCTTCATGTTGCGCGTCTCTTTCCTTCCGATGGATTGTGCGCTCCTTCCCGAGGCTTTCCCATTTTACCATACCCTCCCCGGAAACACAACGGGGAGTTGGAAAAGACCCATCCCCTTTTGGGGACGAGCCCGGGCAAGAACGCCGCTTCCGTCGGCGCCTGCAGCATGGAGGCGACCAAAAACCGCGACACCGCCGTCGCCCGGCCCCGGGCGATGCAGTCAGCGGTTCAGCGCCAGCCGTATCCCGTTTCGGAACAGCTTGAAAATGGGATAAAGCGCGCGCAGCAGCCCCGGCCGGTGGCACAGCATATGCCAGCTATACCGTATGAGGGTGCTGCATTTGCGGGCGGGCACGTCCCGGCCGACGGACAGGACCCATTGCCGGATCCGCTCCTTCTCTTCCCTGCGCATGTCTCCGCGCGCGTACCGGCAATAGTAGGAGATCAGGAACCGAAGCCGGCTCTGGCGGGCCTTCAGCAGTTGATCCCCGGAGAAGATCTCCGGCACGTTCCGTTGAATGAAGGACTCGTACTCCAGCCAGGCGGTCAGCTCGTCCTTCGAGAACTGCATGTTGTCGGATGCGGTAATGCTGCCCGTGCGTATTCGGTGCAGGTACAGAAGATCCGGGAGCACGCAGATTCGCGCCGAGTTGCCGAGCAACGGCCAGGCGACGGTCACGTCCTCATAGACCCTTCCCGGCGGGAAGCGCAGGTCGCGCCACAGCTCCGCGCGGTAGAGCTTATTCCATACGGACATGTCCAGCCTTTGGTCCGCCAGCGCCCGCATCGCCTCGACCCGCGGGTACAGCCCGGGGGAGAGGGGCGGCTGCTTCCTCGCGGCGCGCGGAGCGACCATCCGCCGCTCCGTGCGCAGATCCGCGTGCTTGCACACGACCACATCCGCGTCCTCCCGGTGCATGGCGTTGACCATGGTCTCGATCATCGCGGGGCAGTAGGCGTCGTCCGAATCCAGAAAGGCCAGCGCCTGCCCGTGCATCCGCTCCAGCCCGGCGTTTCGGGCGGCGCTCAGCCCCTGGTTGCGCTGATGAATGACGGCAATCCTGGGATCAGCTGCCGCGTATGCGTCGCATATTTCGCCTGAACCGTCCTCGGATCCGTCGTCCACCACGATGATCTCCAGCCGCGGATACGTCTGGTGGATCACGCTGTCCAGCGCTTCCCGGAGGAAGGGCCTGACGTTGTATACCGGGACGATGACGGTGACCAGGTCGGCATCGGGGTTGCTGCGCATCATATTGCATTCCTTCCGGGGCGCGAAGCCCGCGCCCCTGCTCGTGGATGGCGCCATGCCGTCAGGGCGGCGCTGCAATTCGTTTCGGCGTTCTTACAGGAGGATGCAGCCGCCCACGTTCGCCGATCCGATCGCGAGGATCTCGATTTCACGCTCGATGGCCCGCGTATCGGAGCGGTGCTTTTCCTCCACCAGCAGCACCGCGTCTGCGTTTCCGGCGGCGGAAACGGCGGAAGCGTCGGCCGGGAAACCGGCCCGGACGTCGAGGGCGACGCCGTCCTCCAGCTCGTCCCGCAGCCGTTCCGCCAGGCTCCGCAGCTTTTCCTCCGCAACCGTGCCGACCAGCAGCACCTTCCCGCCCGCGTATTTTTCCCTGAGCAGCGCCGCGATGCCGGCGAGCACGGCTTCGTCGTCGGCGTCCCCGCGGCGGCGCTCCCAGCTTTCGAACAGCCTGTCCAGGCCCCTGCCGGGGCGCCTGGCGCGGGACTTCCAGTATTCGCCAAACACGGGAATGCCGTAGTGCTCAACCAGTTCGTTGCCGGTGTGCAGCCTGCCGCCCATGGCGTACTTCGCGGCATAGATGCCCGCCAGCAACAGGCCGCCCAGTACAAAGCCGATCAGGCCGTCGCGCCAGGGGCGCTTCCCCGGCGCGGAGGGCTCCTTCTTCCCCTCCAGGGCGATCAGCGTCTCGCGCTGCTCCGTCAGCGATTCCTGCAATTCGATCAGCTTCTGGTTGATCTCATCCTTCTTGTCGGACAGCTCGTCATCCATGCGCAGGAGCGTGTCCTCCGCCATCAGCGTCAGGGTGTGCTCGCCGATCTTCAGCGCCTGCGGCCTGGAAACGGCCCACAGGCGTTCGTCGAAGTATGCCATCTGCGCTCTGACGGCTTCCTCCGAAGCGCCGACGATCTCCAGGGTGACCGTATTGGTCGTGTTGTCGGCGTAGATATCCACCAGCTCGTCGATGAATTCGCTCCTGCCCGTTCCCAGCAGCGCTTCCATCTCCTCTGCGTTCAGATCCGCCTTCAGCGTCGAGGTGTACACCGACGCCACGTAGTCCGCCGGGTCCTCCTGCATATCCTTCGGGAACGCGTCCAGCACCGACGGATCCACCTTGATGTAGTACTGTTTGTACGCCATCCACTCGTTCTGGGAATCCAGCTTCATGTAGAGGGATTGGTCCAGGTAGTCCTGCTTTTCCTCGATGAGCCGCGCATAGGTTTCGACGCTGTTCCTGGCGTTCCGGATGGAATTGCGATGGCTCTCCAGCTTGATCTCGTACTTCCTCTCCGCCTTCGTCTGCCTTCCCTGCCTGTGGGCGATCTCCATGTGGCAGAACTGGAATCCGGTCAGCAGCACCGCGCCGAGCAGCGCCGCGATCAGCAGGCTGCGCCAGCGATAGAGTAGGTCGAAGAACAGATCCCTGAGGTTGATTTCCCGTTCGTATTCCCTGTTGACGCGCATATACATCCTCCGCTCGCCGTCGTTCCCGGCCGTCATATCGTCTCTCTTTTCCCCGCCGTCTTTCCGATGACCGCGCTGACGATGGTCTTCAGAAGCGCGATCACTTCGTCCCTGTATAATGCGATTATTATAGCAAACAACAGAATTTCAATGCAATACACCATGAGCCCGTCGAGAACGATTAACACAACCGTCTGCAGGATCAGTATGAGGTAGCTGACGACATCCCGCGCCATCTTCACGCGCAGCCGGATGTATTTCCTGCTGTAGGCAAATCTCAGGAGCCAGATGACGACATAGCCCGCGGCCGTCGCGATGGCCGTGCCCATGGCGCCGATGAACGGCGTGAGCGCGACGTTCAGCAGGATATTGCACAGCGCGCCGCGGACCGTGGACTTCGCGCACAGCGCGGAGTTCTTGACGGCCGAAAAGAAGCCGCTCAGGTACCCCGAGAGCGATCCGAAGACGATCGCGATGAGGAGCCACGGCACGTACCGCCATGCGGCGTAGAAGTCCTTCGCGAACAGGAATCGCGCCAGCGGCTTGTCCGCGATGATCAGCGCCGAGCACCCGGCGACCATGAAGCAGTTATAGGTCGCGTAGGTCTGCGAGAAGAAGCCGCTCCGGTCCTCGGGGTCGTACTCCCTGACCACCGAGAGCGTCCACACCTGGTTGAAGATGTGCTGGAAGGCGTTGAGAATCGCCGGGATCTTGGCGGCGATGGAGTAGACGCCGCTCTCTGCAATGCCGATGAAGCAGATGATGACGTACTTGTCGGCTATCCTGTTCAGCCACCAGGCGATCGTGTCCGGTATCAGCGGCTTGCTGTAGGCGAGCATGTCCGCCTTCAGCGCCGCATCGACGGGCCGGACGCTTACGCCCACGCGCGCGCGGATCATCAGATAGACGCACTGTATCAACGGCCCGATGATGTTCGCCATGAAGTAGCCGGCGAGCCCCAGCTTAAAGACCACCAGGAACAGGATATTGCAGACGATGACCCCCAGGGCGTTGACGATGGTGGAGACCGAAAGGTCGGCAATCCGCCCGACGCCCCGGATATACGCGATCATCATCCCCGACAGGGCCTGCATGATGAACCCGAGGAGGAAATAGACGGCGTACGCTTTCAGCAGCGCGGAGAAGCCGCAGATGTCGTTGACGACCAGCGCCGCCGCCGTGATCAGCGTCCCCCAGACGAGGTACCTGATCCCGATTGCCAGGATCGTGTTGCGCTCGTGGACGCCGTCCAGCGCGAAGCGCATGACCGCCTCCTGGATGTTGAGCGTCAGGATCGGAATGAGAATGGACAGTATCGTCGCATACAGGTCGTAGATGCCGTATTCCGTCGTCGACAGGATGTTCGTGTAGAGGGGCACGAGAAAGAACACCAGCACCTTTGTGGCGAAGCTGCCGATGGTCAGTACTCCGATGTTCCGGGCAAGATCCCGGTATTTTCTCGTGTTGTCGCCCATAGCTACACACCAACTCCGCGCGGTTCCCGCCTATGCACTCGGCGGAGGGAGCATGGGAACCGCCTGTTCCGTATCCTGTCTCCTGTCCTGTCCCGCATCCTCTCCCAGCCTGAACGCGAAGCCGATCACGCAGGCCATCGGGACGGCAATCGAATTGTTGAACGCCGGCTCGGCGACGGACGCGATGAGCAGATACATGAACAGGAACAGCCCCGCAAAATACGCCCTGACGTCGGCCTTTCGCACCCGCTGCGCCTTCCTGAACATCCTGTACAGGCAAAACAGATAGCACGCCGTCCCGATCGCGCCGGTCTGCCCCAGTATGATGGGCCAGAAGTGATCGTCGAAGAACGTGCCCTCTGCGGATCTCCTCAGCTCGTAGACCAGCTCGAAGCCGTACTTCGTATAGACCGGCGAGTAATTCACGGCGGCGCTGTGCGAAGCATAGGTGCCGAACCCCGTTCCGATCGGGAAGTAGTCCCTCACGATCCTGAATGATGTCGACAGCATGACCGAACGCGCGGAAGCGCCGGCGAGCCTGAAGTAGTAGAAGTATATCTGGTTCCAGGCGATCGCGACAGCCACCGCGGCAACCAGCAGGATCTGCCATACCTTCAGCCTGGAATGCATCCGGACAATCACGATGTACAGCAGCACGTAGCACGCCGCGCCCGCGATGGCCTTTCCCCTCAGCGTAAAGGCGAGCATAATCAGGTTGAACGCGATGGGCCACCCGTACCTCCGGCAGTCGTACAGGGTCATGACGCCGATGAGGAATACGCAGGCGCCCGCGAGGTACGTCGGGTGGTCGAAGAACAGCGTGTTCGACCGGATCCCGTACCTGTACTCGCCCGGGAAGATGCCGAAAACCCGGTCGAACAGGAACAGCCCGAACAGCGCCGAGGACAGGGCGCTCGCCAGCTTCGGCACGGCCCGGTAGCGCAGCGCGCTTTCCGTCAGGTACTGTTTGGAAATGAACACCGCCAGCACGAACTTGAAGTTCGTCAGGAAATCGATCGCCGCGAGGCGCGGGGTCTGATAGCGGTACACCACATTTCCGGCCAGTCCCGCGGCTGCGAAGAAGATCAGCGCGAGCACGATCCCCCGGTCGACATGTCGCAACCTGCGCAGGCTGCCGGGATGCGTCGCCAGGTACAGTACGGCCAGCAGGGCGGGCAGCTCATCGACGTGGGAAAACGCGGGCGAGATCCGCTCGAGGCCGTTCTGGAACACAAACAGCGCCAGGAACGCGCACATGACCGCCTCGCGCTTCTTGATCGCCGGATCCCTCATGCGTTTTCTCCCTTCGTCGGCCCGCCCGGCGGCTGGCGATCCCGGGCCTCCCGCCTGTCGCGCTCGCTCAGCCCGTCGTTCACGGCCGCTCCGGCATCGCAGGTGCTGCACCGGTCGAGCTGTTCCTTCGTCACTTTGCCGTCGCGGTAATCGCGGCAGATGCGGTTCTCGTACATGGAGTACGGATGATCGCTGAACAGCCCCTTGAGCTTGTGGCGGAGCACCCACCACGCCGGCTTCCAGATGTACCTGTGCATCGCCGGGGAAACCGATCCGATCATCCAGCATTGGCGATCGCATTGCCGCACCCTGCGCCGAACCGCTTCCGCCCTCGGGCTGTGCCACAGCTCGTCCCAGGTCTGCGCGTTCAGGTTGCCCATGACCTCCTTGTCCTTCGTCCCGTTGCACGGCATCACATCGCCGTAGGGGTCGATAAAGAACGTGTCAAAGGACATGTCGCAGGGGAGCAGCCGCGGCTGGCCGTAGATGTAGTTGATGAGGCCGTGGTTGAAGTACGCCCTGAACCACTTCTTCGGCGCCTTGCTCTTCAACAGCCTGTTGACGAGGCGTTCAAGGTTCATGGCCACCATCGGCCGGTCGTGGATGATGTTCTTCGTCTCGACGAAATAAAAGCTGTTGTGCAGGCTCGCCGTGGCGAACTCCATGCCCATCTCGTCGGAGATGTCGTAGAGCGGCAGCAGGTCGGGCGCGTTCCTGTCCTGCACCGTCATGCCGAAGCCGACGTCCTTCATGCCCATCCCGCGGAGCGTCTTCAGCGTCTGGTAGCCGCGCCGGTACCCGTTCTCCAGGCCCCGGATCTCGTCGTTGGTCTTTTCCAGGCCCTCAATGCTGATCCGTATGCCGATCTGCGGGAATTCCTTCGCGAGCGCGACGATGCGGTCCGTGAAATAGCCGTTTGTGCTGATGACGATGCGGTCGGAAAGCCTGTACAATTCCCGCACGATCTGCGGAAGGTCCGTGCGGATGAACGGTTCGCCGCCTGTAATATTTGTAAAGCCCATCCTCGGCAGCTTGCGGATCGTCTCGATGCTCAGCTCTTCCTCGGGCCGGGACGGCGCCTTATACCGATTGCACATGTTGCACCGCGCGTTGCAGCGGTACGTGACGATGACGGTTCCGTTCAGTTTTCTTGCGCTCCGTGCCATGCCCGGTTCATCCCTCGTATAGCTTCATCAGTTTTTCGTAATACTGCGGCAGCCCGTCCCGGTTCAGCCGCCGGCATGCCGCGCGGTACGCCTCGACCTTCTCGGGATGCGCCCAGAGGTCCCGGAGGATGTCGGCGAGTGCTTCGCTGTCTCCCCTTTCGAAGAGCCTGCCGTTGACGCCGTCGTCGATCAGCTCCGGAATGCCGCCGAGCCGCGCGCCCACCACGGGCGTGCCCCTTTCCTGGCTTTCCAGGATCGAGAACGGGCAGTTGTCGTGGTAATCCGACGGGCACAGCGTGACCGTCGCCTCCCGGATCAGCCGGTCCAGCTCGTCGCCCGTCCTGAAGCCGACGTTCCGGACGTTCTCCAGCCCCTCGATCCTGTCCTCCAGCGGGCCGGATCCGGCGAACACGAAGGGGATGTCGGGGAGGCGCCTGGCGGTCTCCACCAGCGTGTTCACGCCCTTTTCTTCGGAATAGCGGCCGAAGTACAGCACGTAGTTCCCGATCTCGCTCTCCCGCCGCGCGGCCTTGTCGATGAAATTGTGCATCACCGCGGTCCGGCCGTTCAGGTCCCGGTTCGTGTCCAGCTTCCCCTTGAGAAAGGCGGACGGGCAGATGACGGCATCGATGTGCCGGTACGTCCTCCGCGCCCTCCAGTAATAGCCTTCGACGGACCCGACGACGCTCCTGGCGACGCTGCCGTGGATGCACCTTCCCCTCGCGCAGTTGATGTAACGGCCGCCCAGGCACTTCTCGCACAGCGCGTTGGTGTTCGGGTTTTTCAACAGGTGGTTGGGACAGACGAGCTGCGCGTCGTGCGCCGTGTAGACGATCCTGCAGGGGCGGCGCGCCCTGTTCCTCCAGGCGACGACCTCCAGGATCACCGAAGGCGTCAGTTGGTAGTTGAAGTTGTTGAGGTGCACCACGTCCGGTTGGAAGTCCTCGAGAACCCGCCGTATCTTCCGCCGGGCTTCTGCGCTGTAGATCGTCTTCAACGGGTAGATGAACGTCGAAGCGCGGACGCCTCCGTGGAAATCCATGTCCGAGACGTAGGCTTCGACGCGGTTCCCGACGATCCTCCCCGCATGCTCCATCCCGAAGTACTGCACTTCATGCCCCCGGGAGGCGAGGTACGCGCCCAGCTTGAATATGTAAGTCTCCGACCCGCCGTTGGGATGCAGGAATTTGTTGACGATAAGGACTCTCATGACCCATCTCTCCCCCGGGGTCCTCCCCGCGAAACGATGCGCCCGCGCTATCTCCCGTACAGCGCCAGCGTTGCGTCCACGGCGGCCTCCCAGCTGTACCTGTTCAGGACGAACCCGGAGGCGCCCTCCCGGTACTTCCGAACCGTCCCGGGCGCGTCCAGCAACGCCTGCAGCACCCGCCTCAGGTCCTCCGCGTCCGCCCGCCTGAACACGACGGCCCTGTCCTCCACCATCTCCGTGCACTCCGCGATGTCGGACACCACGCAGCAGTTCCCGTAGCTCATCGCCTCGAGCAGGGACAGCGGCATGCCTTCGAGATCGGACGGCAGGCAGTATGCGTAGCTGTTGCTGTACAGCTCCTCGAGTACGCGCCCCTGCTGGAAGCCCGTGAACACCACGCCCTCGCCGCCGCTGCGCTTCAGCGCGTCCAGGAACGGCTCCGTGTCCGACGATCCGCCCGCGATCACCAGCTTTTTGTCGGTCTTGACGCCCTTCCACGCTTCGATCAGGTATTGCGGGCCCTTCTCCGGCACGATGCGGCTGAGGAACAGGACATAGCTGTCCTTCGTCAGCCCCCACCGCTTTTTAATTTCGTCCGCCTCCCGGATCTCGGGTCGATCGACGCCGTTGGGGATGTATACCGTATCCCTGCCGTACGTGCGCCTGAAGTAATCCTGGACGCGCCGGCTCAGCACGATGATCCCGTCCGCGCGCCGGGCGGCCTGTCTTTCGCCCCATTTGATGTACGACGACGCGAGCCCGCGCCACTTTGCCCGCTGCCAATCGAGGCCGTGCACCGTCACGACGACCCGCTTCCCCCGGAGCTTCGGCAGCCAGCACATCGCCGCGGGGCCCTCCGCATGGATGTGGACGACGTCCGCATCCGACCACGTCGCCCTCCACGCGGCGGAGAAGGACGCCGTCAGCGCCGCGAAGCCCTTTCGTTCGATCGTCCACACCGGAACGATCTTCACGCCCCGGTATTCCGGCTGCGCTTCCATCGCTTCGCCGCTGACATGGCGGGCCTTCCTGTCATAGCACACGACCGCGTGGCCCCTCGCCGCCATCCTCGTCGCCAGCTCCCTGACCACGATTTCGACGCCGCCCTCGCGGCTCAATGTATGCTTCTGGCCAAACATCGCGATTTTCAACGTTTTGTCCTCACGCCGGATCCGCCGGCCCGGGCTACATCGCCCCGTTCCGCCGGATCACGTTCACGACCGTCTTCAGCAGGATCTTGATATCCAGCGAAAAGCTCCAGTTGTTGATGTACTCCGAATCGAGCTTGAAGACTTCCTCGAAATCCGTCACGTTGCTCCTGCCGCTGATCTGCCACATGCCGGTGAGCCCGGGCTTGATGGAGAGCCGCCGCCGGTGGCGGTACTCGTATTTCTCCCACTCGTCCACCGTCGGCGGGCGGGTTCCCACCAGGCTCATCTGCCCCGCGAGCACGTTGAAGAATTGCGGGAACTCGTCGAGGCTCGTGTTGCGGATAAATTCGCCGATGCCGGTCTTGCGCGTGCCGTCCGGCAGCACCTCGTTGCCGATGATCCGCGGGTCGAAGTCCATCTTGAACATCATGCCGTCCGGGACGCGGTTTTCCCGCATCAGCATTTCCTTTTGCGCGTCCGCGTCGACCGCCATGGACCGGATCTTCAGCATCTTGAAGCGCTTCCCGTTCTGCCCGATCCGCTCCTGCCGGAACAGGATCGGCCCCGGCGACGCCTTCCTGATCTTCGGGCCGACGATCAGAATGACGACGACCGCGGCCAGGCTGCCGACCAGCCCGCCGAAGATATCCAGCGCGCGCTTGAGAAACAGTTGCGCCGGCGTCGCGACGCACATCGCGGAGGTCAGCGTCGGGACGCCTTCGATCCACTCCACGAACTGCGCTCCCTCGCCCGCGCCGCTCAGCTCCCGATGGACGGTAACGCCCATCTCGTTGCAGCGTTCGAGCAACAGCTTCGGGGGCGGCGACGCGTTGACGTAGACCTCGTCGATCCATTCCCTGCATATGTACTTCGCCGCGTCCTCGATCCCGCTCACGACGGGGACGCCCTCGATCAATTCCCCCTCGCAACCGCCATCGGTCAGCACCACGCCCGTGATCCCGTACTCGCCCATGGGGTCGTCCCGGAAGCGGCGGAGGGTCTCCGCGGCCATCCCGCGGTCCGAAACCAGGAGCATCGAGCGGACGGCGCCGCTTCGGCGCTTCTTTTCGAGGACGCTCTTCCAGACCAGGAAGGCCGGGTAACACAGCGCGATGTGCATGAGCAGCGTCAGCCAGAGCACGATGCGCGACAGCTCGCCGCCGTCCTTGACCGAGAACAGGTAGATGGTGATGAAGCCGAATACGATGCCGTTCTTCTTCACGATCGAAACGAACTCCCTGAACAGCCCCCGCTTCAGAATTCCCTGCGTCACGTTGAAGAGCATGATCACCAGGTAGTCCAGGATCAGCAGCATGATGCCCGTGTTCAGGTACGTCTTGTTGGTGAACAGGCCGTCGACGGTCCTGTGTCGCAGCAGATAGGACAGAAAAAAGGAAACAAAAAGGCACAGCATATCGATCAGTATAAAATCGATATGCTTCAGCCAACCGCTTCCCTCGTACTTATACAAACGAAATCAGTTCCTTTGTCCGTCGTCCCGATGCGCGCCCGTTCGCGGCAACCTCCGCCGGATTGTCGCGCGCCGATGTTTTCCAAAGTACCCATTTGATTATAGCATAGCTTGCCGCTCATACCTATGCGGGACGGCGAATTGCCATAATAAAACCAGATTTTGGTCAAGCGTTACGCCCGCGCGCCCGGCGTTTTCGCGCTTTCCCATCCGTTTCGCGCCGCGCCACCGCCGCGGAGAGCCCGCGCGACGGCGCCCATGCGTCATGAACCGGCGATTGCCCGACAAAAACCCCCGGACAGTCGTCCGGGGGTCAGGGTCTTAACGACCGGTATTCAGCGATTCAGCGCTTGGCTGTATCCCGAAATCAGTCGTGGGTGGACATGCGACGCTTGGTCACCAGCAGGATCACAGCAGCGATCACCAGGATGGAGCCGCCCACGTAGAAGATCGTGGTGCCGACGCCGCCGGTGGAGGGCAGCTCGGTGCCCTTGTTGTTCTCAATCTTAACCGCATTCGCATCCAAATCAGTCAGGTTTTTCTGAACTGTCTCAGTACGGGTCGCAGAGGAGGACTGAGATACCACATTACCCTTGGCATCATAGTGAATCTCACCGGCGGTCTTGTAGATCGCTTCAGCCATCAACTGGGGCTTGACACCAGTGATCGGAGCGGTCAGCTTATTGTATCCATCGGGAGCCTTAACCTCAGTCACGGTCAGTTCGACATCGTCAGCAAGGCCAACGATATACAGCATACCGTTATCATCCGTGTCCAGAGTTGCGCTCTCAGCAGCATCATCGGCGCTGTTGTAAGCCGTAACAGTGTACTCACCAGCATCACCAGTAACAGTCAAACCCTTGACAGTAAACTGCGCGCCTTTCAGAGCTTCCTGGGTCTCCTTGTCAATCTTCTTCAGAGCGACCGCGTAAGTCTTAATCACGGCATCATCCTGCCACTTGTCATCCCAAGGCTTTTCCTCAGTGGTTCCATTCCAGGTGGTGGGATGGATAGAAATCGTATTAGTATCAGCAGTGTTAATGTTGGTCACGGAGGTCAGCTTAGCGGTGTAGGTGATGATCAGCTTCGCGCCATTCTTATACAGATTGGTATAAGTCTTAGGATTGGAACCGGCATCTTCAGTCGCCCACGGAATGGAAATCTTCTTATCAACAAACTGCTGAGTCGTGATTGCTTCTCCACCAACGGTGATGCTGGTCACAGTCACGTCGGACAGGTACTCGGGCAGAGTATCCTGAATCTCATAATTGATAACCTGCTTCGCATTCTCGCCTTCGCCAAGATAGTTGACAGTATCAAAGGTACCGGTATAGGTGATGGTATCACCTATGGAGAAGGATTCCTTGTTAACTTCCTTCTTAACGGTGATGGTCTTGCTATTCTTGTCGTAGACGTCCGCATTGGGATTGGTGGAATCAATCGTAATGACGGTACCCTGAGAGCTCTTAACAGCATAGTAGCCATAAGGCAGGCCCGCAAAGGTCAGAGCAGTACCATCGCTCTCGGTCTCAGTGGCGGTCTGTTTCGCGGCCCAAGCTTGAACAGCAGCCAGAAGAGCAGAATCTTCAACACCCTCCGTCTTGGTGATTACACCAGCGGAATCCTTGGTAAAGAAAGCGGCCAGTTCCTCGGGAATCGTACCGGTGTAGGAAATAGCACCCTTGCCATCAACAGTCGCGTCGAACAGCTTCACAACGCCATATTTCTCACCCTTAGAGGCGTTCTTGATGGTGATGGAGCCAGTACCATCAGAAGCAGTACCAACTGTCTGGGCAAACGCCACGCTCATGCTCGCCACGATCAGCAGCACAGCAACAACCAGAGCCAGAATCTTCTTCATATTCTTCATGTCTCGTTACTTTCCTTTCCTCCGCGGCGCGGACCTTTGTCGGCCGCGGTTTTTCTCGTCTTACGCGCCGTTGTCGGCGCACCCTTCTTCTTCCGCCTCCGCGCTCCGCCTTTCGCTTCGCGCCTTGGCCTTCTCTTCCCGCCATCGGGGCAGGCGCCGGTTCCCTCGCGCGTCGCGGCAAGCCTCTTCGGCCCCGCTCCGCGCCTTTGCGGCCCTTCGGCCCATTCCCCCTTTCACCTTTCGCTACTCTCTCGATCAACTGTTCGGCTCTCGCCTCTTTGCCTGCGCGATACCTGTTTCCCGCTGGAACGGGGCATGTCGGATGCGCGCGGCACATTCAGGTTCACCGGCCGTTTTCCCGTGGGTTCCCCGCACCGCACGCACTTCTCGCCGGCTCTGTACTCTAGCCGGTGAGAGCGGGTTGCGGCAACCCCTCCAGTCAGCAAAACGGCGCACCGTCGGGCTCGTGGCGTTCCTCCGGCCCGGCGGACAACCCTGTCCGCGGCGGCCGAAAGCCCGCACTTCACGTTACACTGCTATTATACGCAAGAATAGTTACACAGTGAATTACCTGAGCGGTTTTTTTGTAAATTTTTCCGTCAGGCAGCCCGCGCTCGGTCTCCAGCTGGGTAGATCGAACGTCAGTCGGTCGATACCGTCCTCCGCCGAGAACGGGTGCGTATCAAAACGGCGGGTTCGCTCCGGCGCCCGCGCCGCGCCCGACGATGCCGGGTCGCGGTCGCGCGGGGCGGAGCGTCAGTCAATTCCCTCTCCTCGCCACCTTCTGCGAGCGTGGAGCACCCAGCCAAGCAGCGCCAGGGCCAGCAGGCCCGCGCCGCCCGCGGTGAACAGGGCGGTTCCCGACCCGCCGGTGGCGGGCATGACCACGCCGCGCGTGTTCGGGATGGTAAAGACATCGTTGTCCGTGGCCGGTTCCGTTTCGGCCTTCTTGTAGGTAACGCCTTCGGCCAGGTCCCCGTTTTCATACGTCACTTTGCCCTTCTCCAGGGTAAACGTTACCGGAGCGGTACTGGTGATGACGTACCCGTTGGGCGGCGTAACCTCGCGAATCTGGTACTTGCCGTCGGTAAGGCCGGTCAGGTTCGCGGTTTCATTCACCGTGAAGGTGCCGTCGGCGCCTACGCCGCCAACAGAGGAATCCATCACCTTTGCCCAGACATCATCGCCCTGGGCATTGGTGCCCGTCTTCCGATACAGCTCGAACACCGCGCCGGACAGCAGCGTTTCCGTTCCCTTAGCCACCTTCTTGATCTTCAGCGCGCCGACCTGCTCGTACTCGTTGACGAAGTGGAAGATCGCCCGCTGGCCCGACGTCACTTCCGCCACGGCGGTCACGGCCGTCGCCGGTTGTCCCTCGCCAACCTTCACGGTCGTCGTCACATACCGGTAGCCGGAGGGCGTCGTGGCATCCGCCCTGTTCTCGGTCACGGTATAGGTGCCGGGATTCAAGTTTTTAATGTTTATGCCTTCCTCCAGCGCGTCTTCCAGCGTCACGGTGTTGGAGTAGTCCGGTCCCGTGATGGTAAATCTGATGCCCGCCAGCGCCTGCTTCTGTTCATCCGTGAGGTCAGCGTAGGTCAGGCCGGCCAATTCCTTTTCCACGCGGAGGGAACCCTTGGCCGACACCTCGTTGGTAATGGTCACCAACTGCACGCGCGCAGGGGTCTCGTTGCGATAATACTGCACCTCGTAGCTCGTACTGTCCGGCTGCAGCGAGGAATGCGTCTCCACCACGTAGTAGTAGACGAAGTATCCGTCCTCCACCTTGGGCCGCGCGGTCCAGGTGTACTTCCAGTTGTTGAAGGTGTTCAGCGTTACCTCATCGCCCACCGGCGTCGCGTTCGCGGGGAGCACCTCGCTGCCCGGCAGTGCGATGACCACCTCGTCGTTCGTCTCCTCGTCCGCATAAGCCGTGCCGAAGAGGAAGTCCCCGGCATAAGCCAGCTGGAAGGGGGAGATGGCGGAGGCGCTTTGTGAATCGAATGATACCGTAATCGTTAAAGATGCGTTTGAGCCCGTGATGGTTATTTTCTTATACGACACGTTATTTATTTCTATTTCGCTCAAGGTAGCATTGTAAGGCGTTAATTCAAAACGCACTCCAGTACTGCCCCCACAAATTAACTGATAACAGTAGGTTTCCCCATTCTCTACATTTACGGTTGTTTCAGAGTATTCCCCATTTGAAAAGTTCTTGCCTCCAACTGTTTGCCCCCACTGAATGCTATCAGTATACCTATACAATGGACTTATATTGTAATACCAAGAACGACTGTTGTCTGTTATGCTCCCGGTATTATCAACGACTTTTAGAGTCAATGTTGCAGCAGTATTACCGCTCGGCGTCTCGTTCTGCGTGCCGCCCTGGCCTTCGTTGTTCTCGTTCTGCGTTCCGCCCTGGCTTTCGGTGTTCTCGTTCTGCGTCTCGGGCACCTCGCCGCCGATCACCTTGTACAGCTGCACCTTCACGTAATCCTTCTCGTGGTCGGCAAGGCCGTCGCTCCAGACCTTCTCCACGGAGATGCTCGTATTAACGCCCGCGGTGTTGTTGAACACAACGTCTTCGTCTTCGGGATAGTTGACCGTGGCGGTCAGTTTGCCCTCGGCGTCCTGCGCCACGTCGACGGTCACTGTGAATGTGGCCTTATCGTACACCAGCAGGGGATCATGCTCGCCGGGCTCGACCTCGCTGACGGTGTAGGTATGGGTGCCCACGTCGGCATGGGTGTACTGAATGGCCGGGAAGTGGAACGGACGATTCTGGCCGTCCTGCGCGCCGGTCACCGTGGTGGTGCTCAGCACGGTATCGCCTTCCTTGAGCTCGAAGGTGAATTCCTCGTTCGACTTCATGTCGCGGCCGGTCAGCACCTTGCTGCCCTCGATCACGGCCTCCACGCCCTTGCGGTTGTTGAAGTGGAAGGTGAAATTCGCGGGGTCAGTCTCCGTGATGGTGCCTTCCACCTCCGACACGATCTTCGCCGTGATTTGGCCCTTGCCGTCGTCCACCAGCTTCACCATGATGATCTTGTCCTCATCGTTGATGATCTGGCTGTAGTATTCCTCACCCTGATTGCCGTTGATCTCATGCACGGTGTAGGTGATGATCTTGCTGCGGGTGCCGTCCACGTGCTCCGTCGCGCCGACCATATCATCCTCGGTAAACTGGATGTCTTCGAACACGACTTCGCCGTCCGCGTTGTTGTACACCGTCTGTATGACTTCGCCGTTGATCAACTGGAAGCCGAAAGCGCCCTCGGAAACCGATACCGTTTCCGTCGTCTGCGCAATTTTCTGCAGCGCTTTATGGCCACTGAGCGGCATGCTGCCGGAGGCCGAGTAGTCGTTTTCAAAGGTTACGATCGTGCCATCCTCGGCGATCACGCCCTCGAGCGGCACCTGCGTGTGGGTATCCGCGTTGACGTTGTGCGGGCGGTAGCCGTCCACGTACACGTCGTGGCTGTCGTTGTCCACCAGGATAGCGGGGATCTCCTTATCCCCCACCTTGGTTTCGAGGATCCTGAAGTGCGCGCCTTGCGGCAGGCCGACGCTCTCGTTGCCGATGGTGGCGCTCTGGCCGTTCCTCAGCGACAGCTCCGCCGTACTGATGTTGTTCGTCGTATCCGGCGTGAACTTCACGCTCTCGACGCCCAGTATGCCGGTGACGGGATACGTCTTCTCTTCACTGTCAACCGGCATGGTCGTCGCGCCGGAATGGGCTGCTTTGTAATCATCGTCCGCGTCCTTCCACGCTTCGATCCGGAAGGTGAAGGTAACGTCCGCGCTGCTCGTGCCGTTGACGAACTTCTTCAGCGTCAGGCCCTTCTTCAGCTCCTGGTTCTGGAATACCGGCAGGCTCAGCGGGGTGCTGACGTTGGGCGCAGTTTCTCCGCCGGGGGTGAAATCGCCCGGCGTGAAGGTCTCGTAATAGAGCGGCGAGCTGGCAACCCTGTGCTCATCCGTGCCGACCATGACGGAGGTGACGTGCACCACGGCGAAGTATTCGTGCGCATCCATCACGTACTTGCCGGTGTTGTTCTCGTGCTTGCTCGTCTCCTGAATCCTGTAGACGTGCCAGCCCGGCGTCGGGTCATTGATGGTCCACTCGACGCTGCCGCCGACGTTCTGCTTCGTCTCTATGTCCGTCCAAATGGGAGTCTTCGTGTACTCGCTCAGGGCGAAGTTGAACCGCGCGTTCGGCACCCTGCCGTCCACGGTCTTCAGCGCATGCAGGTTGACCTTCGTGTTGTCGGGCATCTCGGAGAAGAAGTTGTGCCACTCGGCCGAATCGTTGTACACGTAGCCGTTGCTGACCAGCCAGCCGCCGCTGGTCGCCGAGATCTTCGTCTCGGAACCGCGGTTGGGCTGCAGGTACATACCGCCGCCTTCCTTGATCTCCAGGCGCCCGGTCACGCTGCTCATGTTCCACACGATGTGCCGGGAAATCTGGTCCATCAGTTGGTTCGTCGTGCTCTGGTTAGTCGTCGTATTGGTCTTGAAGTATTCATCCTCCAGAGAAATACCCGCGTAGCTCGAGAGGGACGGCTGTTTCACCTTGAACTGGTCCAGCCGGACGTTCCTCGTCTCCTTGAAGTTGAACACCAGGAGCTGGTTGTCCAGCTTGTTGATCTTCAGGTTCTCCAGGGCGTAGAAGTCGCCGTAGATGTCCTCCGAGCCGTTCACCTTGTGCAGCAGACGGTCGGCGTCGATGTAGATGGTCGCGCCGTCCGGGAAGCCCGTGGTGTCGATGATCGGCTTGCCGTCCGCAGGGATGACGGGGGTATAGGTCGCCTGCTTGGCCACCAGCGTCCTGGACATATTGACGCCGTACTGTATGGCGGGGTTGACGATGTTGTTCTGCAGCGACGTGCCGTCCTCGAGCCGCACCACCGCACGCCCGGAGGTATCCTTCACAGGATAGGCGGTATCCTGGAAGGGAACGCCGCTGTCGTTGTCCACGTAGATCGCCAGCACGCCCTGCACGTTATTGCCGATGGGCAGCGTACCGGCCTTGATGTTCTCGTCGTCCGTGCTGTTCCGGTTGACGACGGGGCCGACGTGGTTCGTCATCATCACGTCGGTGTTCCGGTTGAACTCGCCGATGACGATGGCGCCGGAGCTGCTGCCGGACAGGTCGGGCGTGGCGTAATCGCCGTGGCCGGTGTAATGGTTGACGGCGAAGTTGGTCTGCAGGTCGTTGTTGTGGTACAGGTGATCCGCCACGATGCCGTAGACGTAGTTGGGCCCGAGGATGGTGGCGTAGTCGTACTCGCTGGCCGCGTAGGGCAGGGTCAGGTCGATGAGGTCATAGCACAGCGTCACATGGTGCTCGTCGTCCTTTTCCTCGAAGAACCTGGAATTGGTTTCCTTGGGGTCTGTCTCCTTCGTGTCGTAATGGATGGTATAGTTCCCCAGCGAATCGCCTTCGACAAACTTGGTCGAGCCTGCGTACTTCGCATGGCTCATCCCTTCCTGGGAATCCGCGCGCTGCAACAGCTCCACGTGGATGTTCTTCTCGTTGCCGGTGAAGATGGCGCTCGAATCGTTATCGGGGACGCCGTTCTGATTGAACCAATGGGTCTCCAGTTTCAGGTCCAAATAGTGATAGCCGTTCTTCCTGGGCAGTTGCTGAATTTGCTCTTTGGTGAGTGTCAGTATGGGATGCCAGTAGTGCGTGGTGTTGTCCGCATGCGTCACCGTGACGAACACGTGGTAGTCCTTATCGCCCTGGATGGCCTGCAGCGTCGAATCGTCTTCCGCAATGAAGCGCACGCGCACGGCGTACTTCTTGGGGTACGACTTCTTTGCGTAGATTACACTGTGCGAGGCATCGGGATAGACACAGCCGGCATACTCATAGCCGTTCTCGGCATTGTCGAGGGCGTTCTTGTCCGTGACCAGGTACTTATAGTTCAGGTTCTCACTGGCAATGGGGTCGTCGCTGCAGTACAGGCGCGTTTCGACATCATAATTGAAATCGGTAGTGCTGTAGGCAATCGGCGTCTCCGCCGTGGACGATCCGTCCGTGCCATAGGGATAGAACTGTCGGAAGAGCGTAGAGGTCTCCTTGCGGCCGTTCAGATTGACGGGATTGATGGCCCAGCCCGCGATCTCATGGGTCGTCTTGTCCTTGATCGTCGCGACCATGTAGTAGTTCTTCGTCAGGGTGGGCGCTTCCTGGGTGCTCTGGGTCTCGTCCACATGCACCGAGGGCGTATCGACGACCTTGGCGTTGACGTCGTAGAACTTGACCGTGGACGTATACACCTCGCCGTTCTGCGTGAAGGTCAGCGTGGTCTGATCCGTCGCCTTGGTCGTTGCGAGGGTATAGACCTCCACCTCGCCGCTGATGATGGAGGAATCTGCCATCGCGTTTATGGCTTTTGCCGGCGTATCGACGGAAGCAGTCTTCTTCACGAGACAGACGTCAACATTTATTCCGCTGGTGAAGTTTTCGGGGTTATAGCCCGTCTCGTTGTATCCTTCATAGAACCGTGTGATTTCAGCCGTCCGGGCGGGATCATAGGTTTCTACATAGTAGCAGTCCTTTGGTTGCCCCCACTGCTCAATACTCGCCTTCGCCACCAGGTAATACTCGTCGGCCAGCGCCGGTGTAATGGCGTTGTGCTGCTCGCTCCCGTCGACGAAGCTGGAAACGACCTTATAAGCCGCCATCTTCGTGCCGGTGATCTCATAGTGGGCGCCGCTGGCCGCGCCGGACATCTGGTATATGTCAAACGTATTATTGTTGGAGAGTGATATCTTCTCCTTTATACCGTCAGTTTGCTGCATCTGATATGCAGCCTTCACGCTCGGCCGCGAGCCGTCCGTTTTTTGAACCAGCCACGCCTCCGTGATTGTGTTGCCGTTGAACTCCGCTTCCCCGCGATCATCGTCGCTCTGCGTATAAAGCCGGTCAAACGTTATGCTCGAAGTCTGATTCACGAGATCTACCGCGTTCTCGGAAACCGCAAAAACATCACCGTTGCTATCCTTCGTCTTGATCAGGACATAGTATTCGCCCTGCAAATTGGTGCTTTCAACCAAGTCCGTTCCATTCTGCTGCACAAACCGCAGGGTGGCGTTATACTTGGGCGGGTTGCCCATCACGATGGTTGCAGTTGTATTGGACGAATCAATATTGACGGCGTTGATATTCTTATCACCGATCTTGTCGCCGATCGACAGGCTATAGGTATTGTTCTGAAGATCGAAATGCTGCTCGAAATCGAACGTCACCGTCTTTGAGCTGTCCGGCCTGGAGTTGTTTTGACCGGTAATAATGTAGAACTTTATCTCATCTCCTGCGGCCAACGACGAGAGACTCTCGCCGGGAGTCGACGCGTTGCCTCTCGTCCCCAACCGCGTCCAGGAATCCGCGTCGAAAGTAACGCCCTCGCTCGTGAACGGCTGCATGTAGCCGTACTGCTTGCCACCTTTTTTAACGGCGGCATACAGGTAATAGTACCCGTGGAAGGAGTAGCTCTGGTCGCCCTCCTTGATATTAACGGTCAGCGTCTGGTTTTCGCCGGCGGTGACGGTGAACAGGGGCGTCGTTTCGAATACGGTGCCGCTCTGCGTGTCCGTCACCCGCATCTCGACCACTTCGCCGTCCGTCAGCGTGATGAACATGCGGTCGACGTCGAAGGGCAGCAGGGAGGTCAGCAGGAAATCATGGCCGGTGGTGATCTCGACGGTCTGCTCGTCCTCGGTATTCGCGTTCAGCGTCACCGTGCCCGTGACCTCTTCCACGGTAAACAGCTCGGGCGTGTTGAACTCGACCTTCTCCACCTCGTCCACGGTGAAGGGCTCGCCGTTGGCGCGGGTCAGGGACAGCGCGTCGATCAGCGTGGACAGCAGCACCTGGCTGCCGCCCGGGATGACGACCTCTTTTTCGTCGTTATGGAACTCCACCGTGTAGCGGATCACGATGTCGCTGAAGTCGTTTACCGTGAATTCAAGACCGACGTCGGTTTCTTTTGCCTTCACTTCCTCCACTTCTCCGTCGTGGATGTGGAAGATTTTGTCCAGTTTCATGCCCTCGGGAATGAGCGCGCGCTTCGCCAGCGTGACCTTGAAAAGGCCCTTCGCGTCGATCTCCGCGTCGTTGCGGACGATCTTCAAGTCGGCGGCGGAATAGCCGACTTCGGTCTCTTTTTCGTTTTCCTCGTCGCTTTCGCCCTCGTCCTCCGCCGCTTCGGGCGCGAGGTAGGCGTCGACCAGCTCGGCCGTCTTTTCCTCGTCGTACACTTCGTAGGAGGCCCTGGCGCCCAGCGGCACCTTGCCCTCCATGACCTTGATGGAAACGCCCTCCGCCTTCAGGATCTCCTCCTTCAGGGCGGACAGGCCGTTGATGCCGACGTACAGGGTCTGCACGCCGTCGGTCAGCTCGACCCTGCCGTCCGCGGTGATGACCAGCTCGCCGTCCGCGAACTTCACGCCGTCGGACTGCTCCAGCGCCTCAGCCTTGCCGAAATCAAAGCTGAAGCCGTCCGCCAGGGTGGTCTTCACGGCGATGTCGTTGCGCTCGAGGTCGCTGTCCTCGCCCGCGGTCTCCCCGGCGAGAAGGTCGCCCAGCAGGCCCAGCGCCACGCGCACGTCGCACTCGGCCGTGTCGTACACGATGCCCTCGCCGTTCTCCGCGGAAACCGCGTCGAAGTCGGTGAAGTTCAACTGCATGTAACCCTTGTCGCCCAGGTACTCAAAGTCCACCGTATAGTTCAGCTTATACTCGGAAAACCTGTCCGTGCTGAAGCTGAACTCGGTGATCTTGCCCTCCCGGTCCAGCTTGACCTTTACGGGGATCTCCTCGGGTTCCTCGCCCTCATGCATGCGGGTCAGGGTATAGGAAATGCCCTTCACGGCCGCGTCGGAAGGGACTTCGCTGTATACGTTGATTTCTTCGGCGGGCTTGACGGTCACGTCCACCTCGCCGGTCCTGGAAATGGTCTGGTCGTTGCCGTTGGTGATGGTGATGTCGTAAGCGGCCTCGCCCACCACCTTGCCGGCGGAAGCCTCGGCGGGAGCCTCGGGGACCTCGACGTCGTCGGGCGCTTCGGCGGGCGCGTCAGCGTCCTCCGCCACGGGTTCGGCGGGTTCCGCCGCGGGCGTCTCCACGACCTGAACGGAGGTCACGGCGTCGGACAGCTCCACGCTGGCGTCGCGGGGCAGGCTGTTGCCGTCGGCGGCGGTCACGGTGACCGCGCCGGCGTCGTCCTGGATCTCCTTGGTGCGGCCGGCATAGCCGGTCAGCTCGATCTCCACCTTGTGGGTGGTGATGGTCTTCTCATAGTTGACGGTCTCTTTGGTGGTGACCTCCAGCGTCACGCTGCCGCTCTCCAGCGCCTCGTCGGACAGCGTGATGCTCTTGCCCTGCACCTCCACGCCGTCGCTGGCCTCGACGTCGCCCTCCATCAGCTTGTCGGCGCTCACGTCCACCTTGCCGGACACGACCACCGCGTCGTCGTCGCCGCGCAGCAGCTGCGAGACGGACAGGCTCACGCCCTCGTCCCCCACGGTGGCGGCGTCCATCATATCCACGCTGCTCAGGTCCACGCTGATGCTGGCCGTGTTCTCCACCTGGGTCGCGGGCTTGGTATAGGCCAGGCCGTAGGTGGAGAAGCTCTCGGCCTCGAAGGACACCGTCTCGCCCTCGGCGGTGGCGTCCACGAGCACCGGCGCGGTCTCGCCCGTCTGCTCCGTCTCGGCGTAGTGCATCGCGCTGACTTCGCTCTGCACCGTCTCATCCAGCCGCACGTCCACGTTCACCGGCGCCTTCGGCTCGATCTTCTCCTCTCCGCTGTACAGCGTGATGTCGAAGAAGCGCATCACCTGGGTGTCGGCCTCGTCGGTCTCTGGCAGCATGGCCACCGCCTGGTTGTACAGCGCGTCGTATTCCTCGGTGCCGCGCTCGATTTCCTTGACTTCGATGACGACGTCCTCGGGGATCCCGGCCTCGGGGCCCCAGGTCAGCGTCACCTTGCAGCCGTTGATGACCTTGGAGTACTCGCCCTCGGCGTAGGTCTCCTGCTCGTCCTCCTCGGACTTCTCCTCGTCCTCCTCGGACTTCTCCTCGTCCTCCTCGGACTTCTCCTCGTCCTCCTCGGACTTCTCTTCGTCCTCCTCGGACTTCTCCTCGTCCTCCTCGGACTTCTCCTCGTCCTCCTCGGACTTCTCCTCGTCCCCTTCGGATTTTTCTTCGTCCTCGATACCGGCGCCCTCGGCGTCCTCCACGTCGGTACCCTCGCCGGTTTCGCCTTCGGTATCCCCGGTGGAATCCTCGTCGGTGCCTTCGGTGGTTTCGTCCGTGGCGCCCTCGGTGGTTTCGTCCGCGGTGCCCTCGGTGGTTTCGTCCGCGGTGCCCTCGGCGGTTTCGTCCGCGGTGCCCTCGGTGGTTTCGTCCGCGGTGCCCTCGGTGGTTTCGTCCGCGGTGCCCTCGGTGGTTTCGTCCGTAGTGCCCTCCGGCGCGGTCATCGCGTCCGGTGTTTCTTCATTATTATTAATGCCGTCAACGATCCCCTCGGACAGTGCGCCTTCGCCCTCCGCGTCGGCCTGGCCCTCGGGCGCTGCGTCGGCCTGTCCGGCGTCGCCGGTGCTCTCCGCGCCATCCGCCGCCGCCGTCTCGCCGGTGCTCTCCGCCGCATCCGCAGGCGCCGCCTCGGGCGCTGCTTCGGCGGGCGCGGGGGCCGCCTCTGCGGGCGCGGGGGCCGCCTCTGCGGGCGCGGGGGCTGCCTCGGCGGGCGCGGGGGCCGCTTCCGCCACGAAGTCGTTTGCCTCCGCGACTTCCTCGGCCGGCACTTCCTTCGCCTGCCACACGACCGCGACGTCGCCGATGCGGTCCGTCTCATACCAGAAGCCGAGCAGCATGCCGTCCTCGACGCGCACGCTGTCCTCGCCGCTGATGAAGAAGACCTTGTTGCCGTCCAGCGCCGTGATGGCGAAGTTGTACCCGTCGCCGACCTTCACCGGCTTGAGGAGATCCACCTCGACGTAGACGGGGCCGTTCGCCTGGATCCGGCTGCCGCCGTTCAGCAGGTTCATGTTCATGATGGCGGTCTTCAGTTTCCCGCCGGCGGCGCGCTCGATCGCGTTCTGGTACGCGAGCTTCTGCCCCTTGTCGGCGATCCACTGGGCGACCACGGTCGTGCCGGCGGGGAACGACGTATCGTCGAGCCCGGACACCCGCACGGACAGGTTCCTGCCGGAATAGGAGACGGTGTACAGGCCGTCGGCATCGTTGCCGGAAGCGATGTCATCCTCATCGTCCGGTTCGCCCATGGCGGAGGCGAGGTCGATGTCGTTCATCTCCTCGGCGTCGCGCTCCAGGTTCTCGATATCGACGTGGCCGGACAGCGTCTCAAACGCGGACTCCCTGTCCTGCCGCACCTCGACGTCGAGGTCGCTCGCGTCCCCGGCGTCGGCCTCGTTCACAAGGCCGCGGGCGCTCTCCTCCTCGATGGTCAGGCCCGTCTCGGGGTCGAAATAGACCGCGCCGGGCGAATTTTCGGTCAGGACCGCCGGCTGATCCACCGTCGATACCGTCGACGACACGACGCCGGCGCTCTTTCCCCATTCAAGCGTGCTCGCGATCATCTTCAGGCTGTCCGTGGTGAGCAGCAGCACGAACACGGCCAAAAGCGCCACGATTTTCCTGGCCCGCTTTTGCGCCTTTCTGTCCTTAATGAGCTTTTCAATGATCGAGCTGTAACGATCCTTCATAATCCCGCCTCCTGTCGCCTGCCGGTCGTTCGCCGGTCGGTCGACGGTTTTTCCTTTTCCCATCCAAATCCGGTTCCGGGTAATGCGTCGTTCCCACGTCCCATGGGGGTGTCATCCGCTCCGCGGGGGGGTTCAGTCGTCGTGTTGTGCCGGTTCCGGCGCCCGCTAGTACAGCAGGCCAAATTGCTCAAACGGCCATATCCGGAGCAGGACCCTTCCCACGATCTGCTCCTCGGCCACGCAGCCCACCGCGGTATTTCGGCTGTCCGCGGAGGTGGCCCTGTGATCGCCCATGACGAAGATCTTGCCGTCCGGCACCTGGTAGGGCAGGGTGATGTTGCAGTCGCCCAGCGCCTTTTCCTGCACGTAGGGTTCGTCCAGCAGCACGTCGTTCACGAATACGTTGCCCCCGTCGTCGATGTTGATCCACTCGCCGGGGTTGGCGATCACGCGCTTGATGAGGATCTTGTTGTTGTAGTAGAACGCGATGATGTCGCCCTTCTCGAACGACGATCCCTTCAGCGATATGACGATCTCCCCCTCGTAAAGGGAGGGCGTCATGGACTCGCCCACCACCTGCAGCACCGGCAGCCACAGCATGGACACCAGCACCGCGATGGCGGCCACCACAAGCAGCGCGCTGATCGTGCTCGTCAGGGTGCTGCGATAGCTTCTGCGATGTCGTTCCCGCCGGAGCTCCTTTTCCAGTTGCTCCACGGTCGGAACCGGCTGCGCCCCCTTTTTCTTTCTCATCACTTACCTCTTCCGAAAAGGCCCGTGCGCCGGGGCTCAGGCTTGCTCTCTTCCGGCGCGCTCGCCACCGGGGCGGGGCGCTCCGCACGGTTCTTCGCGGTCTCCAGCAGCCGGCCGGCCTCGTCGAACCTGGCCTGCGCCTCGTCCAGCTTCGCCTGGACCTCCGCGAGCTTCTGGTCCGCCATTTCCTCGATGCGGGCCTTGTAGTCCTCCGCGGCCTGCTGCGCCGCCTCGAACACGCCGTTCAGCCGCAACGCCGCCTCGGCGATGCTGCCGCAGTTGGCCATTTCGATTCGCCGGCTGTCCAGCGCGGCCTGGGCCGCCTCGAGCGCCTCGGTCAATTCCTGTATCTGTTTCTGCTGGCCGATGAGGATCTGCAGCAGGTCCTCCCGGCGCAATCTTTGCAGTTCTCTGTCCGTCATGTAGGGATCCTTCCCGGATTGCTCCGTAGTCAAAATGTATAGAACGCCAAATTGCCTACTTATACTTACTAGCATTTTACGCGATTTTGCGCGCTCTGTCAATAGTTGGAAGCATTTTCCGGCGCTCACTGAATAATTTCAGGGTTTTGTCCAATTTCGTTCACCCGTTTTATATACTTTTCACAGTATTCTCGAAATACTCTTCATCTTTCCGTAATATTCATCTGACTGATGTAACTATCGTAGAAATCGTTTTAGTCCGCGCCGGATCGAGCTTTCCCGATCTCCCCCGCTTCCTCGCTTAACTCATACTCAATAATTATGGCCCCGCTCCCGCACAATCGCGCAAAACTCTTTTTCCCTATGCTGCCTTTACCCTGTATTGAACAAAACATCGTCCGTTCCTTAGGGCAGAATACACAAACACCGCCGCGCCGCAAATGGCGCTCGAGGCCCGTTCCGACCGGTTTTGACCGCCGAAAACCGCTGCCGAAAACGGTTTCAATATCGCGTTACCACGCTAAAGTACCGCTCATTTTTCTCTCATTTCCTGGGGTTACATGATCGAATTCATCCCGTTTCCGAAAATCGGAGCGCAATACCGTTCATGCGGCGGACGGTGTCCTGCGCGCCGCATGGACGCCCGGTCGCGGGTACTGTCGAGGTCCCTTTGAACGCGGTCTCCGCGCGCCGTTTCGCTCTCTTTCGCGCACCGTTCGCGCACCGTTCGCGCGCCGTTCGACGCCCTCCCGCGCGCCGTTCGGGCCCGGTCCGGCCGCAGATCGCCGCGCGCCCGTCCCGCCGCTCCCCCGGCGCGCTCTCCACGACAAATGCCGCCCGCGTCCCGGCGCATGTGGGGACGCGAGCGGCGTTTACACGTTATTTACTTTTCGGCACCTTCCGGGCGGTCACCGGTCAGGGGCGGGCGGTCGCCAGTCGCGGAGGACCTCCAGCAGGGCGGCCTCGTAATCGCCCTCGTAATCCTCCATGCGACCCCAGGTGCGCACGTTGCTGGCCGCGCCGCGCTCGGGCGCGGGGTACTCCCAGATGTGGTACGCCAGCCCGCGTCGGGTGAACTCGATCCCGCCGCAGCCGTCGTTTTCGCTGTACTGATACTCGACGCCCAGCTCCTTCAGAGCCGCCTGCACGCGCTCCAGCCGCATGTCCGTCCCTCCTGCCTGTGCCGCCCCGTTCCCCGCCTCCCGGCGTCGCCGCGGGCAGGGCGTCCGATGCGTTCGTTCACGCGAAAAAGCGCGGCGGACCGCGCTTTTCGAGCGTGTCCCTACGGTTCCCCGCCCTCCAGCACGGCGATGGTCTCGCCCTCCAATAGCTGCACGGGCGCGATGAAGGGCTGGGTGTCGGCGGTGTTGGGGTTCTCCACCCGGTCGATGAGCCGCCGGGCGGCCTCGCGGCCCAGCGTATCGGTGTCCTGGCGGATGGTGGACAGCCGCGGATGCAGCGCCTGCGTCAGCGCGATGCCGTCGTAGCCCGCGAAGCTGATGTCGTCGGGGATCCTCAGCCCCAGCTCCTGCGCCGCGGCCTGCGCGCCCAGGTAGCTGGCGTCGTCGGGCAGCAGGATGCAGGTGGGCCGGTCGGGTCGGCGCAGCAGCTTCAGCGTCTTCTGCCGCACGTCCTCCATCTCGCCGTAGGTGCTCTCCAGCACGTAGCCCGCGGGCAACTGGAGGCCGTTGGCCTGCATGCCGCGGTAGAAGCCGTTGATGCGCAGCTCGGTGACCGAGGAATTGCGCTGGCCGTGGATGAACGCGATGCGCCGGTGCCCCCGCCGGCAGGCGAAATTCACCAGCATGCTGGTGCCGCTCTGGTTGTCCGAGAGCACGCAGGGGCGGTTGTTGAACACGTGGTCCACCGTGGTGCAGGGGATGCCGCTGTTCACCAGCTCGGCCACCTCGGTGGTGTAGAAGTCCACGCAGGCCAGGCACACGCCGTCCACGTTGCGGTAGCGACAGTGCTCCAGGTAGGTCATGGCGGTGTCGCCGATGTGGTGGTTGATGAAGGTAATGTCGTACCCCCGGGCCTCCGCTTCCGCCTTGAAGGCGTTCAGCACCGAGGCAAAGAAGGGGTGGGTCAGGCCGCTGAGCCGGTCGTCCACGAAAAGCACGCCCAGGTTGTAGGTGCGGTTGGTCTTTAACGCGCGCGCCAGGGCGTTGGGCTGGTAGCCGATCTCCCGCGCCGACTTCATGACCTGCGCGCGGGTCTCCTCGCTGATGTCCGGATAGCCGTTGAACACCTTGCTCACCGTGGATATGGACAGGCCGCAGCTTCGGGCGACGTCCTTGATGGTCACGGGCATTGCGCTCCCCCTCTTCATGAAAACGATTTAGACACCACCAGTATACATGATTTTTTCGGAAAATGCAAGGAGTATTTTCGGATTTTCGCTCCGCGATTTTCGGATTTTCGCTCCGTGCGAAACAGAAGGACGGGCGCATCGGCGCCCGTCCCCTGTTGATTAAACTGACATGCCGCAGAGCGGTGAGGATTGCCTGTTTGTTTTCGCAGCCTGCCTGCCGTTCCTCACGACTCGTAGATGAAATTGTAGAGCTGCACGGCGTTGGTGGCGAAGTCGCAGTCCCACAGCATGGCGTCGTCGTTGCGGCGCTCCTCGCTGTAGGTGCCCGTGACGGGCAGGCGCATGGACTTCATGCCGGAGATGCCGTTGCCGGCGACCAGCATCGCGGTGTTGATGATGTCGTTCAGCTCGAGGTTGGTCTTGACCTGGTCCAGCATGCTGGTGGCCATGGTGGCGATCTCCAGCGCGTTCTTGGTCTTGACCTTCTCCATCAGCTTGCCCAGCACGGCGCGCTGGCGCTCGGAACGCATGTAGTCGCCGCCGTCGAGCTTTCGGATGCGGGCGTAGGCCAGCGTCTGGGTGCCGTTCAGGTGGGTGTCCTGGCCGTAGGTGGTCAGCACCTCATACTCCAAATCAGAGATGTCGATGCCCGCGCGCTTGCCCACCTTCCAGGCGTGCTTGGCGTACTGGTTGATGAGCCGCATCTCGTCCTCGGTGATGTCGATGTCGATGCCGCCCAACTGCTGCGCGATGCGCTGGAAGCCGAAGAAGTTCACCACGACGTAGTACTGGATGTTCATGCCGAACTTCTCGTTGACGACCTTCATGGCCAGCTTGGGACCGCCGAAGTAGTTGGCCGCGTTGATGCGGTAGGTGCCCGGGTACTTCTTCACCAGGCCGGTGAAGTCGATGGCCAGGTCGCGCTGGATGGAGGCCAGCTTCACCTCGCCGGTGTTGCGGTTGATGGAGCAGATCATCATGCTGTCGGTGCGGGCGCTGTCGTTCAGGTAGCGCTCGTCGGTGCCCAGCAGCAGCACGTTCAGCCATTCGGAGGGCAGGTTGGTGTTGATGCTCAGGTCGCTGACCTGGGCCATGTCCTCCGCGGAGAGGGAGCCCACGTCGGCGTCGGCGTCGCCCAGGGCGGCGTTCAGGCTCGAATAGGAATCCAGCGTCCGGGTCTCCTCCAGATCCTCCACGCCCTCGAAGGCGCTCGCGCCCGCCGCACCGGCATTTGTATCCGCCGCGCCGGCGTTCGCCGACTGGACGGGCGCGCTATCGGCGACGTTCGTCGCCACGGCCGCGGGCTTCCTGCCGAAGGGCTTCACGAGCAGGATCACCAGCACCGCCACCACCAGGATGCCGGCCAGCGCGGCCAGCAGGCCGTAGAAGCGATTGCCGGAATTCCTGCGCCTGCGCTGGGGCGGGCGACGGCCGGGCTGCGGACGGCCCTGCGGCGGGCGGCCCTGCCGGGGCCGCTGGCCCTGGGGCGCGCGCTGCCCGGAGGGGCGGCGGCCGGCGGAGGCGCGGTAGTCGTCCCGGGGCGCATAGCCGCCGGAGCGGGGCGCGGCCGAACGGCTGCGCGCGGAGGCGCTGTTGCCCGGCCGCGCGGACCGGGGCTGCTCGCGGCGGATGCCGGGCTGGGGCTCGAAGTCTCGATTCGAAGGATAACGTGTCGCCATGGGAACCCTGCCTTCCTGTGTTTCACATGATACCGGGGGCCGAAGCGGCGCCCGCAAGTGCAGATACAATTATTATACCGATAAAAAGAGGGCGGTTCAACCGCAAATCATCGCGATTGCCGCCCAAAGTTTGACAATATCGTGACATTCCGCCATGATTCCTGTGAACACCCCCGTCGCCCGGGCGGGCGCAAACGCGCCCGCCCGGGGAGGGCTGCGGTCAGAAGGTCAGGCCGTTGACGATCTCCAGCACGGTCTCCGGATCGACGGTGTCGGAGATGATGTAGAGGCTGGCGCTGACGCCGTTGTCGTACAGGTTCACGGACCAGCTTCCATCCATGTGCTCCATGCGCACGTTGCGCTCGCCGGAGGCCACCAGCTTGCCCTCGCCGTCCACGACGTAGCTCTCGCCGCTCTCCTCGCTGCTTATGAAGGTGGCGTACAGCACGTTCTCGTAGCTCTCGTCGGCAAAGCTCATGCTCACCATGTCGTAGGCGGTGTCCACGACGGGCTCATCGGCGTTCCAGCCCTCGGGGATGAAGGCGAACTCGGGCATCTCGTAGGGCAGCACGCCGTCGTCCTCGACTTCCTCTTCCTCGTACTCCTCGTATTCCTCGACATCGTCATGGGCGCCCTCGCGGGTCTCGGTGACGTCGGTGTAGAAGCCGGTGAACAGCTCCACCATGCGCTTGACGCTCTCCTCCTCCATCAGCGTGCCGGCGTCGGCCATCAGGCTGCCGCCCGCCTGCATCAGCATGCCCTGGGCAGTCTCGTCCTCGAACAGGGTCTCGATGTTTTCGATGTCGTCGATCACCAGGGCGTCATGGCCGGTGGCCACGTCCTCCACGGGGGCGTCGGTCACGTCCGCGTCGAAGTTCAGCGCGGCGGCCACGTCCTCGGTATCCACGTTCAGGCTGAACTCGCTGTGGCCGGTGCCCGCGGGCTGCTTCGTGCCGGTCACGGCCAGCTCGGTGCGCACGTTCGCGGCGTCCATCATGTCCAGCACCAGGCTCAGCTCGTAGCTGCAATCGCCGCTTTCGGCGTCGGTCGTGGCGGTCAGGTTCGCGCTGGTTTCCACGCGCTCACCGTCCGCGTCGAAGGCCATGCTGGCGTACACCTGCTTGTCCTGGCCGAGCTTGTCGGCGTTGAGCGCGAGGTTCACGCCGCCCTCATCGCCGGCGTCGACGCCCATGAGCATGTTCACGGAGAAGTCCTCGCCGCTCCGGCGGTCGGTGGCGTTGAAGCTGAAGTTGACGTCCTCCACGGTGTAGTCGGTGAACACGGTGCTGTACTTCTCGTCGCCCACCTGCTCGGTGGCGATGTTGAACACCATGGGCTCGATGGCGGGCTGCGCGTCCGCGCTCTCGACGGCCTCGGCGTCCTCCTCCGGCTCGCCGGCGGTCACGGTGTTCTCGCCGCCGTCGGTCTCGGACTCCTCGGCGATCATCCCGGCCACCAGGCCGCTCGTCATGGCCGCCATGTCCAGCGTCAGCACGGCGTCGGTCTTGCGGGCGTCGCCCTCGTCGGCAATGCTCTCGGTGAAGTCGCCGGTCATGGCCAGGCCGGTCTTTTCGCCCAGCTCCACGAAGCTGTGCGCGCCGTTCAGGCCGGACTCCTCGGGCATCATGTTGTAGAGCTTGAAGATGGCCTCGTACAGCGCGTTCAGATCCTCGTCCATGGCGTAGATCTCATCCGCAATGGACATCATCTGGGCGGCGTCCAGGCTGTAGGTATAGGTGGTGCAAGCGTAATCCTCGCCGTTGATGTTCACGGTCTCGGCCACGCCCTCGCCGCGGTCCAGCTTCCCGTCCAGCAGCGCCTCGGCCTTTTCGTTGAGCGCCTTGCTGAACTCGGGGTCCATGGCCTTCTGCAGGGCCCTGGTGTAGGCGGGGAGGTACTCCTCGGTCATGAATTTCAGCATCTCGGAGCTCTCCTCGTCGCCGCTCACGTCCACCACGCCCGAAGACATGGCGGCGTCCGTCAGCGCGTCAATGGCGGCGGCGGGCACGGTGAAGGCGGTGTCGGCGTTCTTCACCAGCGCGGTCAGCGCCTCCTCGGTCACGGCGAGCTGCACGGGGAACAGCTCCTTGTCGCCGCTGTGCATCGCGACGTCGAACAGCGCCTTGGCGCCGTCGGTGGCCGCGCTCAGGGAGACGGTGGGCTCCAGGGTCACGCTCTCGCCGTTCACGGTGAGGGTGATGTTGGACAGGGTCAGCGTGCGCGCCGCGGCTTCGGGCGCCTCCACGCCGGATGCGCCTGTCAGCATCATGGCGAGGCTGACGAGCATCGACAACAGCTTGATGGTGGCAGTCATGTTTTTTCCTCCTTTGATCGGGCTCCCGCCGGGGAGCCGTGGGTGTGCGTCTTTTGACGGTCCCATATTACCACATTTGGGCGCGGCAGGCAACGCCGTCTGCGCAAATGATGCGCCCGCCCTGCCCAAATGTCGCTTTTCGGGGCCGAATGCGCGCCCCCGTAGCCCTTGGACGCGCCGGGAGGGGATCGGGTTCCCCGGGGCCGCGCGCCGGGCGGCGCGGCGGTATGCGACGGCGGCCGGCGATATGCATTCCTTATGCATATTTATGCACTTAAAAACCATTTCCTTCGCATATTTTTACAATATTCCCATTGTTTCAGGGGGGTCTTGCCGGTATAATATACAGTTGGAATGAACGGAGAAAAAACGTTCGGACGCCCATTCTGACACACGGATTTCAAACCAATAACAGGAGGCGCGCATGAACATCAAGGGCAGGAGCTTTCTGACGCTGCTGGATTACACGCCAGAGGAAATCGGCGGGCTGATCGACCTGGCGGCGGAGCTGAAGGCGAAGAAGAAGGCCGGCATCCCCCACGACGCCCTGCGGGGCAGGAACATCGCGCTGATCTTTGAAAAGACCAGCACGCGCACCCGGTGCAGCTTCGAGGTCGCCGCGCACGATCTGGGCATGGGCGTGACCTACCTGGATCCCTCGGGCAGCCAGATCGGCAAGAAGGAATCCATCGCCGACACCGCGCGGGTGCTGGGCAGGATGTTCGACGGCATCGAGTACCGCGGCTTCGGCCAGGAGATCGTGGAGACGCTGGCGAAGCACGCGGGCGTACCGGTGTGGAACGGCCTGACCAACGAGTTCCACCCGACCCAGATCCTGGCGGACTTCCTGACGCTGCGGGAGCGGTTCGGCGCGCTGAAGGGGCTGAAGCTGGTGTACATGGGCGACGCCCGCTACAACATGGGCAACAGCCTGATGGTGGGCTGCGCCAAAATGGGCCTGCACTTCGTGGCCTGCGCGCCCCGCGCCTACTTCCCCGACCCCGCGCTGGTGGAGAAGTGCGAGGCCATCGCGCGGGAGACCGGCGCGACGCTGTCCTTCCCGGAAGACCCCATGGAGGCGGTGCGGGGCGCGCACGCCGTGTACACCGACGTGTGGGTGTCCATGGGCGAGCCGGACGAGGTCTGGTCGGCGCGCATCCGCGACCTCAGCCCCTACCAGGTCAACGCGGCGCTGATGGAGGGCGCCGGGCCGGAGGCGGTGTTCATGCACTGCCTGCCCGCCTTCCACGACCTGAACACCGGCATCGGCGCGAAGATCCACGAGAAGTACGGCCTCACGGCCATGGAGGTCACCGACGAGGTGTTCGAGGGCCCGCGGTCCATCGTGTTCGACGAGGCGGAGAACCGCATGCATACCATCAAGGCCGTCATGGCGGCCACGCTGGGGGCCTGAGGTGGAATTCCGGCTGGCCGGGCCCGGGGACCTGCCGCTGCTCGTGCGCACGCGCCTCGAAGTGCTGCGGGCGGCCAACGGCCTTGCGGACGACGCGGATCTCTCCGGGGTCGAGGCGGCGTCCCGGGCGTACTACGCCAGGGCGCTCGCGGACGGCGCGCACACGGCGGTGCTGGTGTTCGACGGCGGCGACTTCGTCGGCGCGGGCGGCATCAGCTACTACTCGGTCATGCCCACGGTGCACAACCCCTCGGGCAGGTGCGGGTACGTGATGAACATGTACACCCGCCCGGCCTACCGGCGGCGGGGCATCGCCGCGCACACGCTGGACCTGCTGGTCCGCGACGCGCGGGAGAAGGGCGTCGGGCAGATCGCGCTCGAGGCCACGGACATGGGCCGGCCCCTGTACGCGCATTACGGGTTCCAAGCGGCGGAGCGGGAAATGTTCCTGCCGGATACGACATACGACGACGGCGAATGAGGTAACGCAGCATGGCAAAGGCATATCTTGTGCTCTCCGACGGCACGGTGTTCGAGGGCGAGGGCTTCGGCGCGCCCGTGGAACGGATCGGCGAGCTGGTGTTCAACACCAGCGTGGTCGGCTACATCGAAACCCTGACTGACCCCAGCTACTACGGCCAGATCCTCATGCAGACCTTCCCCCTGGTGGGCAACTACGGCATCATCGAGGAGGACTTTGAGGGCGCGTGCAGCGTGCGGGGCTACGTGGTGCGGGAATGGTGCGACGCGCCCAGCAACTTCCGCAGCCAGTACGACCTGGACGCCTTCCTGAAGGCGCAGGGCGTGCCGGGCATCTGCGGCGTGGACACCCGCGCCGTCACCCAGCACATCCGCGACAACGGCGTGATGAACGCCATGATCTGCGCGAAGGTGCCCGAGGACCTCGCCCCCATCCGGGCGTTCGCCATCACGGACGCCGTGAAGTCCGTGTCCACGGGCGTCACGGAGGTCTTCCCGGCGCTGGGCGAGGAGAAATACCGGGTCACGCTGGTGGACTACGGCGTGAAGTACAACATCGAGCGCGAGCTGCAGAAGCGGGGCTGCACGGTCACCGTGGTGCCCTTCGACACCTCCGCCGAGGCGATCCTCGCGGGGAACCCCGACGGCGTGATGCTGTCCAACGGCCCCGGCGACCCGGCGGAGAACGTGCAGTGCGTGGAGGAGATCCGCAAGCTGCTGGGCCGGGCGCCCCTCTTCGGCATCTGCCTGGGCCACCAGCTCACGGCGCTGGCCGCCGGCGGCAAGACCGTAAAGCTCAAGTACGGCCACCGCGGCGCGAACCAGCCCTGCCGGGACCTGGTCACGGGCCACACCTACATCACCAGCCAGAACCACGGCTACGCGGTGGTGTCGGACGCCCTGCCCGTGGGCGAGGTGCGCTTCGTCAACGCCAACGACGGGACCTGCGAGGGCGTGGATTACCCCGGGCTCCGCGCCTTCACCGTGCAGTTCCACCCCGAAGCCTGCGCCGGTCCCATGGACACCTCGTTCCTGTTCGACCGGTTCCTGCGGATGATGGATCAGGATTCATAACGAACGGGCGACGCCCCGTCGCCCGTACAGCCCAACGCATCAAAGGAGGCCCTCAACATGCCGCTGAACAAGGACATCAAGAAGGTGTTGATGATCGGCTCCGGCCCCATCGTCATCGGCCAGGCCGCGGAGTTCGACTACGCCGGCGCGCAGGCCTGCCGCGTGCTGAAGAAGGCGGGCGTGAACGTGGTGCTGGTGAACAGCAACCCCGCCACCATCATGACGGACAAGGCCCTGGCGGACGAGATCTACCTGGAGCCGCTGACGGCGGAGACCGTCAAGCGCATCATCGAAAAGGAAAAGCCCGACAGCATGCTGGCGGGCCTGGGCGGCCAGACGGGCCTGACGCTGGCCATGCAGCTGAACCGGGAGGGCTTCCTGCAGGCCCACGGCGTGAAGCTGATCGGCGTGAACGTGGACGCCATCGACAAGGCCGAGGACCGGCAGATGTTCAAGGACACCATGGCCGCCATCGGCGAGCCGGTGATCCCCTCGGACATCACCAACGACGTGGCCGGCGCGCTGGCCATCGCGGAGAAGATCGGCTACCCGGTCATCGTGCGCCCGGCCTTCACGCTGGGCGGCGCGGGCGGCGGCGTGGCAAACGACGCCGAGGAGCTGGCGCAGCAGGCGCGCACGGGCCTGGACATGTCCCCCATCACCCAGGTGCTGATCGAGAAGTACATCGCCGGGTGGAAGGAGATCGAGTTCGAGGTCATGCGCGACCCCACCGGCAACGTGATCGCCGTTTGCTCCATGGAAAACGTGGACCCCGTGGGCGTGCACACCGGCGATTCCATCGTGGTGGCCCCGGCGCTGACGCTGTCCAACCGGGAGTACCAGATGCTGCGCACCGCGTCGCTGAACATCATCACGGCGCTGGGCATCGTGGGCGGCTGCAACTGCCAGTTCGCGCTGAACCCGGAGAGCTTCGAGTACGCGGTCATCGAGGTCAATCCCCGCGTGAGCCGCTCCTCCGCCCTGGCCAGCAAGGCCACCGGCTACCCCATCGCCAAGGTGACCACGCAGATCGCGCTCGGCTACACGCTGGACGAGATCCAGAACGAGATCACCGGCAAGACCTGCGCCTGCTTCGAGCCCACCGTGGACTACGTGGTGGTGAAGTTCCCCAAGTGGCCCTTCGACAAGTTCACCACCGCCAGCCGCCGCCTGGGCACGCAGATGAAGGCCACCGGCGAGGTCATGGCCATCGCGCCGAGCTTCGAGATGGCGCTGATGAAGGCCGTGCGCGGCGCGGAGATCAAGCTGGACACGCTGAACCTGCCCTACGACGGCGACGTGCCCGTGCGGGAGCGCCTGGCCGACATGGACGACCACCGCATCTTCACCATCTTCGAGGCGCTGAAGGCGGGCGTGAGCGTGGACGAGATCTACGACATCACGAAGATCGACCGCTGGTTCCTGCGCAAGCTGCTGAAGCTGGTGGCGTTCGAAAACCGCATCGCGGGCGGCCTCAGCGACGAGGACTACCTGGTCGGCAAGCGCCTGGGCTATCCCGACGCGGCGCTCGCGCGGCTCTCCGGCCGCAGGGACCTGCCGCACCGGCTGCCGGTCTACAAGATGGTGGACACCTGCGGCGCGGAGTTCGACGCCGAGACCCCCTACTTCTACTCCACCTACGACACGGTGTGCGATTCCCGGCGCTTCCCGCGCACGGGCAAGCCGGTGATCATGGTGCTGGGCTCCGGCCCCATCCGCATCGGCCAGGGCATCGAGTTCGACTACTCCTCCGTGCACTGTGTGTGGACGCTGAAGCAGTTGGGCTACGACGTGGTCATCGTCAACAACAACCCCGAGACCGTATCCACCGACTACGACACCGCCGACCGGCTGTACTTCGAGCCGCTGACCGACGAGGACGTGGCGGGCATCATCGAGGTGGAGAAGCCCGTGGGCGTGGTGGTGGCCTTCGGCGGACAGACGGCCATCAAGCTGACTCAGCACCTGGACCGGGCGGGCGTGCGGATCCTGGGCACGAGCGCCGAGGGCATCGACATCGCCGAGGACCGCGAGCGCTTCGACGCGCTGCTGGAGCAGTTCCACATCCGCCGCCCGAAGGGCATGGGCGTGCGCACCATGGACGAGGCGCTCGCCGCCGCGAACGGGCTGGGTTATCCGGTGCTGCTCCGCCCCAGCTACGTGATCGGCGGCCAGAACATGACCATCGCCCACGCCGACGCGGACGTGAGGGCCTACATGACCCGCATACTGGCCGGCGGCATCGACAACCCCGTGCTGATCGACAAGTACATGTCCGGCACGGAGCTGGAGGTGGACGTCATCTCCGACGGCGAGGACGTGCTCATCCCCGGCATCATGCAGCACATCGAGCGCGCGGGCGTGCACAGCGGCGACTCCATCGCCGTCTATCCCCCCTACAGCCTGGACGACAGCATGGTGGAGACCATCGTGGAGAGCAGCACCCGGCTGGCGCTGGCGCTGGGCACGAAGGGCCTGGTGAACATCCAGTACCTGGTGTACCACGGCGAGCTGTACGTCATCGAGGTCAACCCCCGCGCCAGCCGCACCATCCCCTACATCAGCAAGGTGACGGACGTGCCCATGGTGGACCTGGCCAGCCGCGTGATGATCGGCCAGCCGCTGAAGGACCTGGGCTACGGCACGGGCCTGTACAAGACGCCGCCGTACAGCGCGGTGAAGGTGCCGGTGTTCTCCTTCGAGAAGCTCACCGACGCCAACAGCTACCTCAGCCCGGAGATGAAGTCCACCGGCGAGGTGCTGGGCATCGGCAAGAACGTCACGGAAGCGCTGTTCAAGGGCCTGATCAGCTCCGGCATCCGCCTGCCCAAGCCCGGCGACCCCATCGGCGTGCTCATCTCCGTGGACGAGCACGACCTGCCGGAGGTGGTGGGCGTGGCCCGTCGCTTCAGCGACCTGGGCTGCACGGTGTACGCCACCCCGGACACCGCCCGCGCCATCGTCACCCTGGGCAACCCGGTGTTCTTCGTCGGGGGCATCCGCCAGAGCGACCACGCATTCGAGCTGCTGGACAGCGGCAAGATCAACTACATCATCTACACCGGCGCGCTGATGGACAGCACCATGGACGACTACATCGCCCTGCACCGCAAGGCCCTGTCGCTGAACATCCCCTGCTTCACGAGCCTGGACACCGCCAAGGCGCTGGCGGACATCCTGCTGAGCCGCTACAGCCAGCAGAACACCGAGCTGGTGGACATCAACCACATGCGCGCCGAGCACGAGACGCTGCGCTTTGTGAAGATGCAGGCCTCCGGCAACGACTACATCCTCATCAACAACATGGACGGCGCCGTATCCTGCCCCGAGAGCCTGGCGGTGCGGCTGTGCGAGCTGCACTACGGCGTGGGCGCGGAGGGCGTCACGCTGGTGGAGAAGAGCGACGTGGCCGACGCGAGGATGGTCCAGCTCAACCGCGACGGCTCCGTCGGCGGCATGGGCGGCAACGCCCTGCGCTGCGTGGCGAAGCTGCTGTACGACCACGGCATCGTGGACCGGCGGGACATCACCGTGGAGACCGTCACCGGCGTAAAGAAGCTGCACCTGTACATCCAGCACGGCAAGGTGAGCAGCGTGTCCGCGGACATGGGCCCCGCGAACTTCGACCCGGCGTCGCTGCCCTGCACGCTGCCCGGGCCCGAGGCGGTAAACGTGCCGGCGAAGATCAACGACCAGGCGTGGAACATCACCTGCGTGTCCATGGGCAACCCCCACTGCGTGGTGTTCACCGACCGGCTGGACGCGCTGAACCTGCAACTGCTCGGCCCGAAGTTCGAAAACGCGCCGCTGTTCCCCGAGCGCGTGAACACGGAGTTCATCCGCGTCGTCAACCCCACCACGTTGCGCATGCGCTGCTACGAGCGCGGCTCGGGCGAGACCATGGCCTGCGGCACCGGCGCCTGCGCCGCGGTGGCCGCGGCCGTGCGGCTGGGCCTGTGCGTGAAGGGCGTGGACGTGCGCGTACAGGTGCGCGGCGGCACGCTGCTGGTGCGCGTCACCGACGACACCGTGGTGCTCACCGGCAAGGTGAGCGAGGTGTTCGAAGCCACGATGCAGTATTGATCCTTTTGCGACGAACCCGGGCGCCCCGCAAGAGCGGGGCGCCCGGGTTCAAAACTTCGACCCACCCTGCGCGCAGGGTGGGTCTTGTCATGTCTTTCGCTCGAGCGGGGGGAGTATTAGATCTCCTCTTCGGGCGCTTCCGTCTCGCCCTCGGGGAGGGTCATGTCGAGGGAATTGGGATCCTCGGGGGCGTCGTCCTCCTCCGGCTCCTCCTCCTCGGCCTCGGCGCGGGCGACGGAGATCACCCGGCTGCCCTCCGCGACGCGCATCAGGCGCACGCCCTGGGTGTTGCGGCCCAGCGTGGAGATGTCGCCCACGCGCATGCGGATGATGGTGCCGTCGTCGGTGATGAGCAGGATGTCCTCGTCCTCGTCCGCCAGAAGCTGGCAGGTCAGCCGGCCCGTCTTCGGCGTCAGGTTCATGGCCTTGATGCCCTTGCCGCCGCGGCTCTGCACGCGGTACTCGTCGATGCTCGTGAGCTTGCCGTAGCCCAGCTCCGCGATGGACAGCACCTTCATGCCGGGGTAGATGGCGCGCGTCGACTTCTCGATCTGCGCCGCGCCCTCTGCGGCTTCGCCGGCGTCGCCCTCGCCCTCCGGCAGCTCGGCCTTCACCGGGCACATGTCCACCACCTCGTCGCCGGGGTTCAGGTCGATGGACTTCACGCCCATGGCCGCGCGGCCGATGGGGCGCATGTCGGTTTCGGGGAAGCGGATGGCCATGCCGTCGCGCGTGCCCAGCAGCAGCTCGTAGGAGCCGTCGGTGAGCGCCACGCCGATCAGCTCGTCGTCCTCGCGCAGCACCAGCGCGATCAGGCCGGACTTGCGCAGGTTCGTGAACTCGATCAGCTCCGTGCGCTTGATGACGCCCTTCTTGGTCGCCATGACCAGGTAGTGGCCCGCGACCTTCTCGGCGGGCACCGGCAGCATGGCCGTGACCTTCTCGCCGGCGTCGAGCTGCAGCAGGTTCACCATGGCCGTGCCCCGCGCGGTGCGGCCCGCCTCGGGGATCTCGTAGCAGTTCAACTGGTACACGCGCCCGCGGTTGGTGAAGAACATGAGGGTATCGTGGGTGGAGACGACGTACATCTGCTCCACGAAGTCCTCCTCGCGGGTGGTGGCGCCGACCACGCCCTTGCCGCCGCGCTTCTGGGCGCGGTAGGTGGCCTTGGGCAGGCGCTTCACGTAGCCGAAGTGGGTCAGCGTGACCACGTTGTCCTCCTCGGCGATCAGGTCCAGCATGTCGATCTCGCCGTCCATGGCGGTGATCTCCGTGCGGCGCTCGTCGGCGTACTTGCGCCGGATCTCCAGGATCTCGTCGCGGATGATGCCCAGCACCATGCGCTCGTCCGCCAGCACCGCCTTGTAGTAGGCGATCATCTTCTGCAGCTCCGCGTACTCGGCCTCGATCTTGTCGCGCTCCAGGCCGGTCAAACGCTGCAGGCGCATGTCCAGTATGGCCTGGGCCTGGCGCTCGGTGAGCCCGAAGCGCTGCATGAGGCCGTCGCGGGCGTCCTGGGCGGTGCGGGAGGCGCGGATGAGGGCGATGACCTCGTCGATGTTGTCCAGCGCGATCAGCAGGCCCTCCAGGATGTGGCTGCGGGCCTCGGCCTTGTTCAGGTCGTACTGCGTGCGGCGGCGGATGACGTCCTCCTGGTGCTCGAGGTAGTGGTGGATCATCTGCCGGAGGGAGAGCACCTTCGGCTCGCCGTCCACCAGCGCCAGCATGATGGCCCCGAAGGTATCCTGCATCTGGGTGTGCTTGTACAGCGTGTTCAGCACCACGTTGGCGTTCACGTCGCGCTTCAGCTCGATGACGATGCGCATGCCCTCGCGGTCGGACTCGTCGCGGATGTCGCTGATGCCGTCGATGCTCTTCTCGTGCACCATCTCGGCGATCTTCTCGATCAGCCGCGCCTTGTTGACCATGTAGGGGATCTCGGTCACGACGATGCGCTGGCGGTTGCCGGGCATTTCCTCGATCTCGCTCCTGGCGCGCACGACGATGCGGCCGCGGCCCTCGTGGTAGGCGTCGTAGATGCCCCTGCGGCCGAGGATCACGCCGCCGGTCGGGAAGTCGGGGCCCTTGACGTGCTCCATCAGGTCGTCCACGGTGCAGTCGGGGTTGTCGATCATGCACACCACGGCGTCGATGACCTCGCCCAGGTTGTGGGGCGGGATGTTCGTCGCCATGCCCACGGCGATGCCCGAGGAGCCGTTCACCAGCAGGTTCGGGAAGCGGCAGGGCATCACGGCGGGCTGCATCAGCGTTTCGTCGAAGTTGGGGTAGAAATCGACGGTCTCCTTGTCGATGTCGCGCACCATCTCCATGCTGAGCTTCGACAGCCGCGCCTCGGTATAACGCATGGCCGCCGCGCCGTCGCCGTCCACGGAGCCGAAGTTGCCCTGGCCCTCCACGAGCGTGTAGCGGATGGAGAAGTCCTGCGCCAGGCGCACCATGGCGTCGTAGACGGAGCTGTCGCCGTGCGGGTGGTATTTGCCCAGCACGTCGCCCACGATGCGCGCGGACTTGCGGTAGGGCTTGTCGGGCGTGATGCCCATTTCATTCATGGCGTAGAGTATGCGCCGATGCACGGGCTTCAGGCCGTCCCGGACGTCCGGCAGCGCGCGCGTGACGATGACCGCCATGGCATAGGAAATAAACGACCGCTTCAGTTCGTCCTCAATGTTCAGCGGCGTGAGTTTGCCGATGTTGAATTCGTCGGACATAATGTGGCCTCCGTTTCTGGCGAGGGGTGATTAGCGCTAGATATCCAGATCCGCCACCAGCTTGGCGTTCTGCTCGATGAACTCGCGGCGGGGCTCCACCTGGTCGCCCATGAGGAGGGTGAACAGTTGGTCGGCGGCCATGGCGTCCTTCATCTCCACGCGGTACATGCTGCGGGTCGCGGGGTTCATGGTGGTCTCCCAGAGCTGCTGGTAGCTCATCTCGCCCAGGCCCTTGTAGCGCTGGATGTCCGGCTTGGCGTCGCGGCCCATGTCGTCCAGGATCTTCTGGAGCTGGGCGTCGGAGTAGCAGTACTGCTCCGTCTTGCCGCGCGTCACCTTGTACAGCGGCGGCTGGGCGGCGTACACGTAGCCATCCTCGATCAGTTGCGGCATGAAGCGGTAGAAGAACGTGAGCAGCAGGATGCGGATGTGGTTGCCGTCCACGTCGGCGTCGGTCATGCACACGATGCGGTGGTAGCGGAGCTTGCTGGCGTCGAAGTCCTTGCCGAAGCCCGCGCCGAAGGCGGTGATCATGGCCTTGATCTCGGCGTTGCCCAGCGCGCGGTCGACGCGGGTCTTTTCCACGTTCAGGATCTTGCCCCGAAGCGGCAGGATGGCCTGGAAGTGGCGGTCGCGGCCCTGCTTGGCGCTGCCGCCGGCGCTGTCGCCCTCCACGATGAAGATCTCGCACTTGGCGGGGTCGCGCTCGGAGCAGTCGGCCAGCTTGCCGGGCAGCGACGCGCTCTCCAGCGCCGTCTTGCGGCGGGTGAGGTCGCGCGCCTTGCGCGCGGCTTCGCGGGCGCGGGCGGCCTGCAGGCACTTGTCCAGCACCGCGCGCGCGGAGGAGGGGTTCTCCTCGAAATAGGTGGACAGCTTCTCGCTGACCAGCGCGTCCACCAGCGGGCGGATCTCGGAATTGCCCAGCTTGGTCTTGGTCTGGCCCTCGAACTGGGGCTCGATCAGCTTCACGGACACGATGGCTGTCAGGCCCTCGCGCACGTCGTCGCCGGTCAGGTTGGCGTCGCCGGCCTTCAGCGCGCCCGTGCGGCGGCCGTAGTCGTTGATCACCCGGGTCAGCGCGTTGCGGAAGCCGGCCAGGTGGGTGCCGCCCTCGGGGGTGTGGATGTTGTTGGCGAAGGCGTACACGCTCTCGTTGAAGCCGTCGTTCCACTGCAGCGCCACCTCCACGGTGGAGCCGTTCTTCACGCCCTTGATGTACACCGGCGGGGCGAACAGGGGCGTCTTGTGCTTGTTGAGGTACTCCACGAAGGACACCACGCCGCCCTCGTAGTGGAACACCTGGGTGCGGGGCTCCTCCTCGCGGTCATCGGTGAGGGTGATGCGCACGCCGGCGTTCAGGAAGGCCATCTCGCGGAAGCGGGTCTTGAGCGTGTCGAAGTCGAAGTGCCCCGTCTCGAAGATGCCGGGCTCGGGGTCCTCGCCGGTCTTGACGTCGGGCCAGAAGCGGATGGTGGTGCCGGTGCGCTCCGTCTCGCCGATGACCTTCAGGTCATAGAGGATCTTGCCCCGCTGGTACTCCTGCTGGTAGATTTTGCCGTCCTGGTAGACGTTCACCTGCAGATGCTCCGACAGGGCGTTCACCACGGACGCGCCCACGCCGTGCAGGCCGCCGGAGACCTTGTAGCCCCCGCCGCCGAACTTGCCGCCGGCGTGGAGCACGGTCAGGCACACCTCCACCGCCGGGCGGCCCATCTTGGGATGGATGCCCACGGGGAAGCCGCGGCCGTTGTCCTGCACGGTGACGGAGCCGTCGCGGTTCAGCGTGACCTCGATGTGGTCGCAGAAGCCGGCGAGCGCCTCGTCGATGGCGTTGTCCACGATCTCGTACACCAGGTGGTGCAGGCCGCGCTCGTCGGTGGAGCCGATGTACATGCCCGGGCGGCGGCGCACCGCCTCCAGGCCCTCCAGCACCTGAATCTGGCTCTCGTCGTAATGGTTGTCTCTCTGCATGGGTACGTCCTCTCCGCCCGCCCCGGAGGGGGAGGCGCAAATATTTTTCTTCTATAATAATTATACCACTTTTGCACCCCCGCACACATGCATAAACAGGTAAAGAATGCCGCCGCGCGCCACATTTAACCCGGCTGCGCGGAACGGGCACAATTTTGTCAAATTCGGCCCGCCCGGCGCCCGGAAACGCCCGCGATTTTCCATGGAAACGGCTTGACAACCGGGCGCGTTCGTGCCATAATAGAAAAGTGGTTTCACGCCCCGCGGCGTCGAGGGCCGCGGCCATGCACCCATAGCTCAGCAGGATAGAGCGGCCGCCTCCTAAGCGGCAGGTCAGGGGTTCGAATCCCTTTGGGTGCGCCAAGTCTCCGCAGCCCTCCTCGCGAGGGCTTCGGAGACTTTTTCGCCCCGGGGGATAATCGGACTCCTTTGCAAGGCAAAGGGGGGCGGGAGGATGCGGGAGGATGAATCTTTCAATCAGGAAGCTGACGCCGGATTTGATCGGGGATTACTTCGATTTCTTCGACCATCGCGCGTTCTCGGACGGGTCCCTCTTCTACCCCTGCTATTGCAACGGGTTCAACCTGAGCGCCGAGCAGATCCGGGACGGGCTCTTCGCGCGGGCGAGGGCCTGCGGCGGGGGCGCGGAGGGCTGGAAACGCGCCCTGCGCGAGTCCGCCTGGCAGATGGTGCTCGACGGGCGCATACAGGGGTACCTGGCGTATGACGGCGGGCTGTGCGTCGGATGGTGCAACGCCAACGACCGGTTGAGCTACTACCGGGTCGGCGAATTCGACATGGACGACCTCCCGGAAGACGCGCCCGCCGACGACTGCCCGGGAAGGGGCGTCGTCAAATCGGTCGTGTGCTTTGAGATCGCCCCGACCCACCGGGGCATGGGGATCGCCGGGAAGCTGCTGGCGCAGGTCTGCAGCGATGCGGCGGAGGAAGGGTATTCGCGGGTCGAAGCCTATCCCCGGCGGCAGTCGGACGGCGCGCTGGCGTTTGCCGGCCCGCTTCGGCTCTATGAAAAGGCCGGGTTCACGGAGTACGCCCGCGACGGCGACACGATCGTCATGCGCAAGGCGCTGAACGGGCGGGGCGACTGACGCATCCCCGGACGGCGCGGGCGCGCGGCCGGATGGGGGCGTGATTTGCAGCGCCCCGCGGATCGGAGAGGGTTTTCTATGATCGATATTACGCTCCTCGGCACGGCGGCGCTGATGCCGCTGCCGGATCGGGCGCTGACGGCGGCGCTGCTCAGCTGCGGCGGGCACGGCATACTCTTCGACTGCGGAGAGGGTACCCAGACCGCCGGGCGGCGCGCCCGCGCCAACCCCCTCGGCGTCGACGTGATCGCCCTCACCCACTACCACGGCGACCACACCTTCGGCCTGCCGGGGCTGTTGCAGACGATGCACGCCATGGGCCGGCAGGCGCCGCTGCTGATTACGGGCCCGGCGGGGCTGCGGGAGGCGATGGCGCCCATACTCGCGCTGGCGGGGCACACGGATTTCTCCGTCGCGCTGGAGCCGATGCCGGAGGGCGGGCTGGACCTGCCGGAGCGCTTCCCCGGCTGGCCCGCCCGGACGCGGCTGGCGGCCTTCCCCACCGCGCACCGCGGCCCCAGCCAGGGCTACACCTTCACGCTGGGCCGCGAAGGGCGCTTCGACCCGGACCGCGCGCGGGCGCTGGGCGTCCCACAGGGGCTGTGGCGGCGGCTGCAGGCCGGCGAAACCGCGGAGGGTACTTCGGGTCCGGTCGCGCCGTCGGAGGTCGTAGGACCGCCCCGCAGGGGCCTGAAATTCGTATTCAGCGGGGACACGCGGCCCTGCCCCGCGCTGGTGGAGGCTGCGCGCGGCGCGGATCTGATGATCTGCGAGGCCACCTTCGCCGACGAAGGCGTGGCGGAGGCCATCAACCGCCACGGCCACACGCTGTTTTCCCAGGCCGGCGCGATGGCCGCGGAGGCGGGCGTACAGCGGCTGTGGCTGGCCCACTTTTCGCAGGCCGTGGGCGACCCCGCGGAGCACCTGCCCCTGGCCCGGGCCCACTTCCCCGCCGCCGAATGCGGCGAGGACGGGAAGCGGATCACGCTGCGCTTCGACGCCGGATCGGCGGGCGGGGAGGACCTCCCGCGCGCAGGGACCGCCGGGCCGCGATAAAAAACCTTCGCGCCGTTTCGGAGGACACGCATGACAGCGTTGTCGTTCCGAACGGCGCGAAGGTTTTTTGCGCCACTGTCCGCGCCACAGTGCCTCAGCGCGCGCTATTCCTCCGCCACTTCCCCCACGTACCGGGCGAAAGCATCCGTCAACCCGAGGTCCCAGATCAGGGAGCAGAACAGGTACTTGTCGCGGATGTCCCGCGCGCCCACGAAGGCGTCCACGACGTCCTGCACGGGCAGGCCGATGTCGCCGGGGGTCAGGGGCATGCCGGTGGCGGCCATGACCCGGTGGAGGGCGTCGTAGTCCGGCAGCTCCTCGCGGACGATGCCGCAGATCTCGTCCCAGTGCGCGACGATGTTGTCCAGCCGCCGGGCGTGCCTGGCCGGGTCGTTCTTGTGGGTCTTTGCCTCGATGGCGAGGATCTGGTCCGCGGTCTTGCCGAAGATGCGCCGCACCTGCGCCTCCCACGCCGCGGGATCGAAGGCCGCCATGGCCGCCTCGGCGCGGGCGCGGTCGGGGGTCACCTCCGCCAGCAGCTTGCGGCAGATCTTCATGGTGAGCAGGGTGCCGACGCCCACCTGGATGCCGTGCAGGTCATAGGGCACGCCGCGCTCGAGGGCCATCATCTCCCACATGTGGCTGAAGTAGTGCTCCAGGCCCGAGGCGGGGCGGGAGATCTCCGCGTAGGCCATGCCGATGCCCGCGACGACCAGCCCCTCGGCGATGGACTGTATGGCGTCCACGTCCCTGTCCGCGATGCCGTCCGCCCCGGCCATGACCTTGCGCAGCGCCGCGCGCATCAGCTCCGCCACGTCCTCGCAGTAGTATTCGCCCGTCACCAGGTGCGAAATGCGCCACTCGCACACGGCCAGGTACTTGGCCACCATGTCCCCAAGGCCCGCCCAGAGCATGCGCATGGGGGCCTGCGCCAGGATGTCTGAATCCAGCAGGATGCCCTCGGGGCCGTGGTTGTACAGCGAGACCTTCACGTGGTTCATCTCCATAGAGGAGGAATTGGAGGCATAGCCGTCCATGCTGGGCGCGGTACCCACCACCGCCGTGGGCACGCCGCAGGCGTGCGCCGTGACCTTGCAAATGTCGTTCACCACGCCGCTGCCCACCGCCAGGAACATATCGCAGGCGGGATCGAAGTGCATGATGACGCTGCCCACCTCCCACTCCGCTGGGGCGATGCGCACGTTCTCCGGCTTCTCCTTCGGGATCACGTACAGGCCGTGTTCGATGCCCGCCCCGGCGAGCAGCTCGTCCACGCGCCGACCGGCGACTTCCCAGGTGTTCTCATCGCACACCACGAAGGGCCGGCGCCTGCCCATGGCGCGCACCATGTCCGCCACGCCCCCGACGGCCCCCCGGCCGATGTTCAGGTACTTCAGCGCGCAGACGTGCGTCTTGCCGCAGGAACAGGCATACCCCTCCGGGCGAACGAGCTCGTTCAGGGACATCTTGGAAAAATCGGGCATATGAACCGCACTCCCTTATCGTATCTCATAATGGCATGGGTATTATAGCACATCCGCCGGTCCCCGGCAATCGACCGGAAAGCCGATCGACGCAAAACCCCCGCCCCTGAATCAGCGGGGCAGGGGTTCGCGTATGCGCGGAAGCGGCGGGTTGCGCCGGCTTATTCCCCGATGGTCGCCTTGATGCGGCGCACGCCGGCGCTGCTGGCCTCTTCCTTCTTGATCCTGAAGGACTTGAGGTCGCCGGTGTTGGTGGCGTGGGGACCGCCGCAGATCTCCTTGGAGAACTCGCCCATGGTGTACACCTTGACGCGCTCGCCGTACTTCGATTCGAACAGGCCGATGGCGCCCTGCGCCTTGGCCTCGGCCACGGTCATCTCCTCGCAGGTGATGGGCGCGGCGGCCTGGATGTACTCGTTCACCAGGCGCTCGACCTCCTTCTTCTCCTCGTCGGTCATCTTGCGGCCGAAGGAGAAGTCGAAGCGCAGGCGCTCGGCGGTGATGTTGGAGCCCTTCTGGGCGACCTCGGGCCCGAGCACCTTCCTAAGCGCCGCGTGCAGCAGGTGGGTGGCGGTGTGCAGCTTCGCGGTCTGCTCGCTGTGGTCCGCCAGGCCGCCCTTGAAGCGCTGCTCCGCGCCCGCGTGGCTGGCCTCCTGGTGCTTCTTGAAGCGCTCCTCGAAGCCCTCGGTGTCCACGTCGATGCCCTTCTCGGCGGCCATCTCACAGGTGATCTCGATCGGGAAGCCGTAGGTGTCGTAGAGCTTGAAGGCGCTGCGGCCGTCCATCTTTTCGGTGGCCTTCAGCAGGGCGTCGATGGTCTCGTCGGCGATGGTGCCGTCCTTCACCTGCTCGATGACGGGCTTGTTGTCCGGGCTGGGCGGAAGCTGGCGGAGCGCGGCGGCCACGGCGTCGGGATCGGCCTTGTTCGCCTTCAGGGCGGTGAACGCCTCGCGCTTTTTCATCATGTTGCCGTAGACCTTCTCGAACTCGGCCTGGCCCTTCTTCAGCGTGCGCTGGAAGCGGTCCTCCTCCATCTTGAGCTGGTCCAGTATGAACGCGCCATTGCGCTCCAGCTCGGGGTACACGACCTTGTACTGGTCGATGATGACCCGGGCGATCTCGCAGGTGAAGCCCGCGGGCATGCCCAGCTTCATGCCGTGGCGCACGGCCCGGCGGATCAGGCGGCGCAGCACGTAGCCCTGGTCCACGTTGGAGGGCGTGACGCCGCGGTCGTCGCCGATGATGAAGGTGGCGGTGCGCATGTGGTCGGAGATGATGCGGATGGAGCGGGTGACCTCGTCGCTCTCGCCGTACTTCCTGCCGGACAGCTCCTCGATCTTGTCGATGATGCCGGCGAAGATCTCGGTCTCGTACACGGTGTTCGCGCCCATCAGCACGCAGTAGGTGCGCTCCAGGCCCATGCCGGTGTCGACGTTCTTCTGCTTGAGCGGCACGAACGTGCCGTCGGCCTGCTTCTCATACTGCATGAACACGTCGTTCCAGATCTCCAGGTACCGGCCGCAGGAGCAGGCGGGAGAGCAGTCCGGGCCGCACGGCGGCTGGTCGCGGATGATGAACATCTCGGTGTCCGGGCCGCAGGGGCCGGTGATGCCCGCGGGGCCCCACCAGTTGTGTTTCTTGGGCAGGTAGAACAGGTGGTCGTCCTTCACGCCCTGGGCGCGCCACAGGTTGGCGGCCTCCTCGTCGCGGGGGCAGTCCTGGTCGCCCTCGAACACGGTGAACGCCAGCTTGTCGGGATCGAGGCCCAGCCAGTCCTTCGAGGTCAGGAACTCCCAGCTCCACGGGATCATTTCCTTCTTGAAGTAGTCGCCCAGGCTCCAGTTGCCCAGCATCTCAAAGAAGGTGAGGTGGCTGGGGTCGCCCACGTCGTCGATGTCGCCGGTGCGGATGCACTTCTGCACGTCCGTCAGGCGGGTGCCCATGGGGTGCTTTTCGCCCATCAGGTAGGGCACCAGCGGGTGCATGCCGGCGGTGGTGAACAGCACGGTGGGGTCGTTCTCGGGGATGACCGAGGCGCTGGGGATGCGGGCGTGGCCCTTTTCCTCGAAGAAGCGCAGGAACAGGCTGCGCAGCTCGCTGGCGGATTTGATGTTCATTGGAATGACCTCCTTCTTCAGTCGGGGCGTAAGCAGGAAGCCGGAAAGCGGCGGGGCAATGCCCCCGTTTCCCGTCCCCTGCTCCCTAAAACAAACGCATCTGCTCACTCAAGGACGAACAGATGCGCTTCGCGGTACCACCCTGATTGACTTCGCCGAGGCGAAGCCCTCTCGATCTCCGTAACGGGGAGCGCCGCCGCGCCATTTCCTGCGCGGAGCACGGGCGATTGCCCGGGGGAATTGGCCGGCCCCCTGTCCCGCTTGCCGCCTCGCACCCTCCGGCGGTTCTCTGAAAGCGATCCAAAGCGCGCGTTCCCCGCATGCCTTTTGATATCGGGTCCTATTATAGCATCCGAAAGGTTAAGAATCAACGGAGCGCCGCGCCTTCTCCACGTACATTCGCCGCACCTCCGCCAGCGCGCCCAGGCCCTGGAGGCGGGGGCGGACGTCGAAGCCGCGCGCCTCGAGGACGGACTTCCAGGAATCCGGGCCGTCGCCGGCCAGGTCGTTGTGGGCGTGGTCGCCCGCCACCAGCATGAGCGGCATCACGGTCACGCGCTTCTCCGGCAGGGCGTCCAGCGCGGGCAGGAGCTCCGCCAGGCCGTGGCTGCCCTCGACGCAGGCCAGGAACACGCCCTCCGGCAGCTTCGAGCGCAGCCGCGCGTACACGCCGTCGGCGGCGTGGTCGGTGCCGTGGCCCATCAGCACGAGCGGGCGGCCCTCCTCGCGGGCCACGCCGCCCAGCAGCGAGGCCATGCGCTCCAGGTCCGCCTCCGCGTCGAGCAGCGGGCGCGTGACCCGGCAGCCCTCCGCCAGCGCCGCGGCGCGCTCGTACTCCTCGCCGGGGATCATGTGGGTGCAGGCGACCAGGATGTCCCCGCAGCCCGCGGCCCGCAGCGCCTCCAGCGCCTCCGCCTCGCCCGGGATGTCCTCGCCCTGCGCCTGCAACCGGCGCACGATGAACCGCGAGGTGTACGCCCGCGCGGGCGCGCGGTCCGGGAACGCCGCGAACAGTTCGTCCTCCACCGGCGCGATGCACGTCCGGCGCGCCTCCCGCCAGGTCGTGCCGAAGCTGACGACCAGTATGGCCTTCTTCATGGCAGCATCCTCCTTCCAAAACGCCTGTGTCCCCATTCTACCAGAGCGCCCCGAAAAACACAAGTCCGCAATCTCCTGTGGACAAGCGGCGATTTTCGTTTTATAATGGTGCCATCCCATCATGCAAACAGGAGGGCGATTCACCATGGGCAACACGGGCATGGGCACGCGGTGCGTGCAGGCGGGCTACGCGCCGGAGAACGGCGGGCCGCGCCAGATCCCCATCATCCAGTCCACCACGTTCAAGTACGACACCAGCGAGGACATGGGCAAGCTGTTCGACCTGGAGGCCAGCGGCTACTTCTATTCCCGGCTGCAGAACCCCACCTGCGACCACGTGGCCGCGAAGCTGGCGGCGCTGGAGGGCGGCGCGGCGGCCATGCTGACCGGCTCCGGGCAGTCGGCCAACTTCTTCGCCATCTTCAACATCTGCGAGGCGGGCGGGCACATCGTGTCCTCGTCCTCCATCTACGGCGGCACCTACAACCTCATCAAGACCACGCTGGCCAAGATGGGCATCGACTCCACGTTCGTCAGCCCCGACGCCACCGACGCGGAGCTGGACGCCGCCTTCCGGCCCAACACGAAGCTGGTGTTCGGCGAGAGCATCGCCAACCCGGCGCTGACGGTGCTGGACATCGAGAAGTTCGCCACCGCCGCCCATCGCCACGGCGTGCCGCTGATCGTGGACAACACCTTCCCCACCCCGGTGAACCTGCGGCCGATCGAATGGGGTGCGGACATCGTGACCCACTCCACCACCAAGTACATGGACGGCCACGGCGTGGCGGTGGGCGGCGCGATCATCGACGCCGGGAAGTTCGACTGGATGGCCCACGCGGACAAATTCCCCGGGCTGACCACGCCGGACGAATCCTACCACGGCATCGTGTACGCGGAGAAGTTCGGCAGGGAGGGCGCGTTCATCACCAAGGCCACCTCCCAGCTGATGCGCGACCTGGGCGCCATCCAGAGCCCGCAGAGCGCCTTCTACCTGAACCTGGGGCTGGAGAGCCTGCACGTGCGCATGCCCCGCCACGTGGAAAACGGCCTGGCCGTGGCGCGGTTCCTGGAGGGACATCCCCTGGTGACGCGGGTGATCTACCCGGGCCTGGAGAGCAGCCCGTACTATGAAATCGCCAAAAAGTACATGCCCAACGGCGGCTGCGGCGTGGTGTCCTTCGAGCTGAAGGGCGGGCGGCAGATGGCCGAGCGGTTCATGAAGCGGCTGAAGCTGGCGGCCATCGAAACGCACGTGGCCGACGCCCGCACCTGCTGCCTGAACCCCGCCACCAGCACCCACCGCCAGATGAACGACGAGGAGCTCATCGCCGCCGGCGTCCCCGCGGGCCTGGTGCGCATGTCCTGCGGCCTGGAGGACAAGGAGGACCTGATCGCCGACCTGAAGCAGGCGCTGGAGGGTTGCGAATAAACGGACGATCCCAAAACGCATGGACGGGGAGCGCGCTCCCCGTCCATGCGTTTATCTCATTCCCCCGCCACCGACAGCTTTTTCACCAGCAGGCTCGGGCTGCCGTAGCTGGTACCGAAGGGGAGGCTGAAGTCGAGGTCGGCGCCCACGGCTTCCACGTCCTTCAGCACGTCGTAGAAGTTGCCCGCCACGGTGATCTGCGCCACGGGCCCGGCGATCCTGCCGCCCTGCACGCGAAAGCCCTTCGCCGCCAGGGAGAAGTCCCCGGTGATGGGGTTCGCGCCGGCGTGCATGCCCTGCAGCTCGGTGATCAGCAGGCCGTCGCCGGTGCGCGCCAGCATCGCCTCGAAGTCGTCCCCGCCCGGCGCGATGTAGAAGTTGCTCGGCGCGACGCCCACCGGCCCGCCGTACCCGCCGCGGGCGGCGTTGGCGGTGGTCTCCACCCCCTGCTTCGCGGCGGTCTTGAGGTTGTGCAGCAGCGTGTTCAGCCGCCCGGCCTCCACCACCGCCTTCTTCCGCGTGGCCACGCCCTCGCCGTCGAACGGCGCGGACGCGGCGCTGCCGGGCAGGTGGGGATCGTCCAGCAGGGTCACGCACGGCGCGGCGATGACCTCCCCCTCCCGGCCCTGCAGCCGGGACAGCCCGCGCTGGGCGTTGTCGGCGGAGAACATGCCCGAGAACGTCGCCAGCAGCGTGCGGGCCATGTCGTTGCGCAGCAGCACCCGGTAGCCGCCCGACGGCACCGGCGCGCCCGCCAGCCCGGCCAGCGCCTCGCGCGCGGCGGCCTTCGCGGCGGCCTCCAGGTCGAGGTCCTCGCGCCGCGCGGCGTAGAACAGCTTGCCGCCGGTGTTCACCCGGTCGCCCTCGCGGGCCACGGCCTCCACGTAGCCGCCCAGCAGGTTGCGGCGCAGGGAGAGGTTCAGCCCGTGGGTGTTGGCCAGGCCCAGCGCCTCGCCGTAGTAGAACACGCTGCCGGACGCCTGGTCGATGCGAGGGTCCTGCGCCAGCGTGAGCGCCTCCAGCGTCCGCGCCATGCGCAGCTTCTCCGCCGCGTCCAGCGCCTCCGGCGCCGGGTTCCAGGGATCGACTTCGGGGTATTGCGCGCTGCCGGGAAAGATGAACTGCTCGTCCTCGCTCTCCACCAGGGCGGCGTTTTCCATGGCGCCGTCGACCAGTTGCCCCACGGCCTCCTCGTCCAGGATCTGGGTGGAGGCGTAGCCCAGCTTGCCCTTCGTCAGCACGCGCAGGCCCAGGCCGCCGCCCTCGGACACGCTGTAGTTCACCAGCTCGCCCTGGCGCTGCTCGGCCTCGAACTCGCTGCTCTGCGAGAAATACGCCTCGCACTGAGCCTCGGGATCGGCGGCATGCGCCCGCTCGAACAGCCTGCGGATGAATTCGCTTCTCTCCATGCTCATCGCCCTCCCACCGTCATGTCGGTCACGCGGATCATGGGCTCGCCCACGTTGGTGGGAATGCTGCCGCTGCTTGCCCCGCACATGCCCTGGGCCATCCACATCCTCGAGCCCACGCGGTCGATCTTCAGCAGCACCTCCGCGCCCCTGCCGATCAGCGTCGCGCCGCGCACGGGCCGGTCGATTTTGCCGTCCCGGATCAGGTAGCCCTCCTCCACAGCGAAGTTGAACTCGCCGGTGACGGGGTTCACGCTGCCGCCGCCCATGCTGCGGGCGTACAGGCCGTCGCCGCAGCTGGCGATGATCTCCGCCTCGTCGTCGCTGCCGGCGGCGATGTAGGTGTTGCGCATGCGGGAGGTCGGCGCGAAGGTATAGTCCTGCCTGCGCCCGCTGCCGGTGGAGGACAGCCCCATGCGCCGGCCGTTCAGCCGGTCCACCATGTAGTTTTGCAGGACGCCGTCCTGGATGAGCACCAGCCGGGTGGCGGGCACGCCCTCGTCGTCCACGTTCAGGCTGCCCCACTCGCCGGGCAGGGTGCCGTCGTCCACGGCGGTGACCAGCGGCGAGGCGATGCGCTGCCCCAGCTTGCCCGCGAACACCGAGTTGCCGAAGGCCACGGCGGCGGCCTCCAGGGCGTGGCCGCAGGCCTCGTGGAAGATGACGCCGCCGAAGCCGCCGTCGATCACCACCGGCATGACCCCCGCCGGGCAGGGCTCGGCGTGGAGCATGGCGACGGCGATGTCCGCCGCCTGCTTCGCCTCGGACTCCGCGTCCACGATGTCCTCGAACAGCTCGAAGCCCATCTGCGCGCCGGGGGCGCGGTGGCCGGACTGGCTCTCGCCGTCGGCCTCGGCCACGGCGTTCACCGCCATGCGGGTGTACACCCGCCGGTCGCCGGTGAACAGGCCCTCGCTGTTGGCGATGCGCACGTCGCTGTCCCAGTAGGTCAGGCTGGCCACCACCTGCGCGATCTCCGGGGAGACGGCCCGCGCGGCGCGGTCCATGTCCCGCAGCAGCTTCGCCTTCCGCGCGCCGGGCACGTCCATCGGCAGGGCCCGGACGGGATTGATGTTGGCGGGCACGGAGCGGGTGAGGCGAATGTCCCGGACCCCGCCCGCGCCCTCCACGGCGTCGGCGGCCTTGCGGGCCGCGGCGGTGAGGCCAGAGAGGGAGGTATCGTTGGTGTGCACGTACACGCTGGACAGCCCGTTGTACACGCGGATGCCCGCGCCGTGCCGCCGCGCGGCGGTCGCGTTCTGGACCGTGCCCGAGAGCAGCGAGAGCGCGCCGCTGCTGCGATCCTCGCAGAAGATTTCCGCGAAGTCGCCGCCGGTGCGCAGGGCCTCGGCCAGAACCTGTTCGGCAATGGATTTGGAAAGCATGGGAGTATCTCCTTTGGAGGGTCGGGTGCGGCAGGGGCTACAGCGCCGCCAGTATGGCGTCCTTCAGGTCGTCGAACGCCTCGAACGCGGGCAGGTCGGGGTTGTCCTTCTTGATCTGCTCGGTGGAGCGGAACAGGAAGCCGGCCTTGCTGGCGCGGATCATGCCCAGGTCGTTGTAGCTGTCGCCGCAGGCCAGGGTCTCGAAGCCCACGGATTGCAGCGCCTTCACCGTGGACAGCTTGGACTGCGCAACGCGGATGCGGTAGCCGTCGATCATGCCGTCCGGGCCGGGCTCCAGCGTGTTGCAGAACAGCGTGGGCCAGCCCAGCTTTTCCATCAGCGGCATGGCGAACTGGGTGAAGGTGTCGCTGAGCACGATCACCTGGGTCTCCCGCCGCAGCGCGTCCAGGAATTCCCGCGCGCCCGGCAGCGGATCGACGGTGCGGATGGTGGCCTGGATGTCCTTCAGCCCCAGGCCGTGCTCCCGCAGGATGCCCAGCCGCCAGCGCATCAGCTTGTCGTAATCCGGCTCGTCCCGGGTGGTGCGCCGCAGCTCGGGAATGCCGCTGGCCTCGGAAAAGGCGATCCAGATCTCCGGCGTCAGCACGCCTTCCATGTCCAGGCATACGATGTTCAAGTCGCTCATATCGCGTCCCCGCTTTCGTTTCATGCTGGAAAGAGTGTAGCACAGTCGGGGACAAAAAGCAAGGCGGACGTCGATCATTCCATCAACGTCCGCCAGTGTTCCCGTTCAATGAAGGTTTTATCCGCCCCGGCGAAGTCGTAGCCGGGCAGTTCGTCCGGCGCGGCCCAGGCGACGGCGTTGCAGTCCAGGGCGCGGGGCTCGCCGCGCAGCAGCCGGCAGGGGTAGAACAGCAGCAGCACGTCCCGGTCGGGGTAGCGGTGCAGCACGGCGTCGCAGATGCGGCCCACCGCCGCCTCGACGCCCAGCTCCTCGCGCAGCTCCCGGGCCAGCGCGTCCTCGGGCGCTTCGCCCGGCTCCAGCTTGCCGCCGGGAAACTCCCACTTCAGGCCGTTGTGTGCCTCCGGCCTGCGCTGGCAGACCATGATCCTGCCGCCGCGGATCACCACGGCGGCGACGACGGTGAGCATGGGCGCGCCTCCTTTGTCGTTGCGGTCGGGCGTCGGTCGGGTGTTATTCGATCCCCACGACCTCGTACCCGGCGCCGGTCACGGCGGCGCGGATGGCGTCGTCGGCGACGGCGGCGTCGAGGGTGGCGCACTTGTTCTCCAGGGACACCTCTGCGGCGGGGTCCAGGGCGGACAGGGCCTTGGTCACGTGCTTGACGCACATCTGGCACATCATGCCTTCGATCTTCACGGTCTTCTTCATGGTTGCTTCCTCCTTGGATGCTTCGATGTCGTTCGGTCGTTCACTTCAGCTTCTTCATCAGGTCCAGCAGCTCCTCCAGCACGGCGGTGTTGCCGTCGCGGAGCTGTTCCGCCACGCAGGTGCCCATGTGATCCCGCAGGATGATGTACCCGAAGTTCTGCAGCGCCTTCTCCACCGCGGCAATCTGGATCAGGATGTCCCCGCAGTAGCGGTTCTCGTCCAGCATGCGGCTGATGCCGTTCAACTGGCCCACCATTCGGTTCAGGCGGTTGCGCAACTGGCGCAGCTCCTCCTCGCTCCGGGGCGTGTGCTTGTGCTGGCCGCCCGGCGTCCCGTTCGCCGGTTCGCAGCAGCAGCGCGGCTGTTCGTCCATGGCAATCCCTCCGTATTATACCCCCATTGGGTATCCTCATACGCATTATAATACCCCCACCCCCTATTGTCAAGGGGTGGGGGTGTAAAGCTTTGGGGACGCGCCCGGTCAGCCGAGGTAGTCCTTCGCCAGCCAGACGAACCCGCCCGCGGGCAGCTCCACGCGCACGGGCTGCACGGGCACGCCGGTCATCAGGTCGACGCACACGTCCCGGTCGCCCAGCTCGGCCTCCTGGGGCTCGTCGGAGAAGTTGAACAGGCAGATCAGCTTCTCGCCGCGGTAGAACCGGCCGATGGCCAGCACGTGCCCGTTCTTCGGGTCCATGACCCACGTCTCGGCGGCGCTGTCGAAGGCCCGGTGCGCGGCGCGGATCTTCTCCAGCTTGCGGATGGCGGCGAACAGCCGGCCCTCCACCGTGTCGGGATCGTTCCTGCGCGCGGCGGCGGCCCAGTCCATGTCGCCCCGGTGCAGGTAGCGGCTGTCCTCGGCCTTCAGCGGGTCGTCGTGGTAGCCGTTGTCGTTCAACTGGCCCAGCTCGTCGCCGCTGTACAGCACGGGGATGCCGCTGAGGCTGAACATGTACGCATGCAGCATGACGTCCCACTGTTCCGCCAGCGCCAGCGCATCGGCGTCGTCCGCCGCCAGCGCCGCCTCGATGCCGCACAGCGAGGCCGTGGTGCCGCACAGCCGGGCGTCGCCCAGGCGCGGGTCGTCGTTGTACAGCTCGCCCCGGGCCGGGCTTTCGGGCCACTTGCCGGTGAAGTAGTCGTTGAGGTACTTCTTGTGGGACACCTCGCCCTTGCCCTGGGCGCCGAGGAACGCATAGTCCAGGCCCCAGCCGATGTCGTCGTGGCAGCGCAGGTAGTTCAGGAAGGTGTACTCCTTCGGCAGCGCGAACACCTGGCTCAACTGGTGCTCCAGCAGGCTCACGTCGCGGGTGGCCACGGCGTTCCAGGTGCTGGCCATGGTGGTGACGTTGTACAGCAGGTGGCACTCCGGCTTTTCCACCGTGCCGAAGTAGGGCACCACCTTGCTGGGCTCCATCACGATCTCGCCCAGCAGCAGCGTGCCGGGGCAGACGATCTCGCACACCATGCGCATCATGCGCACCAGGCTGTGCACCTGCTTGAGGTTGCGGCAGGGCGTGCCCAGCGCCTTCCAGATGTAGGGCGTGGCGTCCAGGCGCACGATGTCGATGCCGTGGTTGCACAGGTAGAGCATGTTGTCCGTCATGTCGTTGAACACGGTGGGGTTGGCGTAGTTCAGGTCCCACTGGTAGGGATAGAACGTGGTCATGACCACCTTGCCCACCTCCGGGCACCAGCTGAAGTTGCCGGGCGCGGTGGTGGGGAACACCTGGGGCATGCACTGTTCGTAGGCGTTGGGGATGTCCCAGGAGTCGTAGAAGAAGTACCGGGCCTGGTATTCCCGCTCCCCGGCCTTGGCGCGGCGGGCCCACTCGTGGTCCTCGCTGGTGTGGTTCATCACGAAGTCCAGGCACAGGGCGATGCCCCGCGCGTGGCAGTCCTCCGCCAGCGCCGCGAGGTCCTCCATGGTGCCCAGCTCCGGCTGTACCTTCCGGAAGTCGCTGACGGCGTAGCCGCCGTCGCTGCGGCCCGCGGGGCTCTCCAGCAGCGGCATCAGGTGCAGGTAGTTCACGCCGCAGTCCTCGATGTAATCCAGCTTGCCGCGCACGCCCTGCAGGTTGCCCGCGAAGGCGTTCACGTAGAGCTGCATGCCGGTCTGCTCCCGGCCCCGGTACCAGTCGGTATACGCCTCGCGGGAGGCATCCAGCGCCTTCAGGCTCTCCGGGCGCGCCTGCCAGGCGCGGTAGATCATGTCCACGAAGTAGCGATAGGCGTTCATGTCATTGTGGTACAGCTCACAGTAGAGCCACTTCAGCTCGTCCTCGTGGCGCGCGAAGCGCGTGGCGAAGATGGGATCCCAGGCAGTCTTGTTCATGGCGTACCTCCCCAGTCGTCGTATTCCCGGCGGGCATCCCCACCATTGTCCTATGCATACCATAATAGCACAGGACCCCCGAGAAATCAAGGACACCCGCGGCTTCCGGACAGATTTTTCCGGGGAACGGAGGAACGCCGCTTGCGCATTTAACCGTGACCGTAGTACAATGGCACAACCATCGCACGAGGAGAAATCGCCATGACGAACGACAAGCTGCTTTTCGCGTCCGACTACATGGAGGGCGCGCATCCCGCACTGATGCGGCGGCTGCTGGAAACCAACCTGGAGAAGACCCCGGGCTACGGCCAGGACGGGTATTCCGAGTCCGCGCGGGCGAAGATCCGCGCCGCCTGCGCGGCCCCCGAAGCGGACGTGTTCTTCCTGGTGGGCGGCACGCAGACCAACGCCACCGTGATCGACGCCGTGCTGCGCCCCTGGCAGGGCGTGATCGCCGCGGAGAGCGGCCACGTGAGCACGCACGAGGCCGGCGCCATCGAGTACGGCGGGCACAAGGTGATCACCCTGCCCCAGCGGGAGGGCAAGCTGGACGCGGCGCAGGTCCGCCGGTGCGTGGACGCCTACCGCGGGGACGAGAACCGCGAGCACATGGTGATGCCCGGCATGGTGTACATCTCCCAGCCCACGGAGTTCGGCACGCTGTACGCGCTCGCGGAGCTGGAGGCCCTCAGCGCCGCCTGCCGGGAGGCGGGCATTGCGCTGTACCTGGACGGCGCGCGGCTGGCCTACGCGCTGGCGACCCCCGGCAACGACGTGACGCTGCCCGACATCGCCCGGCTGTGCGACGCCTTCTACATCGGCGGCACCAAGTGCGGCGCGCTGTTCGGCGAGGCGGTGGTGTTCCCGAAGCGCGGCTTCGTGCCCCACTTCTTCACGATGGTCAAGCAGCACGGGGCGCTGCTGGCGAAGGGCAGGATCGCGGGCGTGCAGTTCGACGCGCTGTTCACCGACGGCCTGTACCTCGAGATCGGCCGGACGGCCATCGAGGCGGCGGAGCGCATCCGCGCGGCGCTGCGGGAGAAGGGCTACCGGCTGGCGTTCTTCGCGCCGACGAACCAGATCTTCCTGCTGCTGGACCGCGCGCGGGCGACGGCGCTGCAGGAAAAGCTGGAGCTGAGCTTCTGGGAGAACCCCGACGCGGACCACACCATACTGCGCATCGCCACCAGTTGGGCCACGACGAAAGAGGACGTCGACCGGCTGATCGACGTCTTGTGAGCGCATAAACGCATATTTGAAAAATGGGGACGGCGCCTGTGTTCAGGCACCGTCCCCGTTTGATTACCAGTCGTCGCCCTCCAGGGGCTCGTCCACGGAATCGACCTCCATCGCGTCCGGATCGAAGGAATCCTCGCCGAAGTCCTCCTCGCCGTCGGCGGTTTCGGCGGTGTCGAAGTCGAGCACCTCCACGTCCCCTTCGACGGGTTCGTCGGGGGGCGCCGTGGGGTTCTCGTCGGCCTCCCGGGCGGGCACGACGAACTCATAGGCGCTCCACAGCGCATCCTCGGGCCTGCCGCCCTTGGCCATCACGCCCACGTGCACCGTATAGCGGCCGGCGGGCAGCCTGTCGGTGGACACGGTGCGGCTGGTCTCGGTGGTGCGGCCCAGCGTGACGCGCTTGCCCGCGGCGTTCTCGACGTACACGTAGTAGCTGTCCACGCTGCCCTCGGCCGACCAGCTGACGATGATGGAGCTGCCGGTGACGGTGGTCACGCCGTCCTTCTGGTAGGCGGAGCCGCCGATGTTGATGACGGGCTTGCCCACGCCCGGCTTCTCGGTGGGCTGCTCCGCGGGGGGCTCCGTCTCGCGGACGGGGCGCACGAAGGTGGCGGTGCTCCACTGGATGTCGTCGCGGCCGCCGTTCAGCGGCAGCGCGCCCACGCGCAGGGTGTACACCATGCCGGGGATCATGTCCGCGGCCCGCACGGCCATGCTGCTCTGGTTGGTGCCGTTCAGCTCGCCGATGGTCTTGCCGTTGGCGTCGGTGACGGACACGAAGTAGCTGGACACGTCGCCGGTGGCGTCCCAACTGAGCTGGAAGCTGTCGTCCTCCACGGTGATGGCGCTGGAGCCGGCCGTCACGCCCGCGACGCGGATGGTCGGGGCGGAGACCTCGTAGTCGGGCAGCACGAAGCGCACGGTGCGCCACACCGTCTCGCCGCCGTCCGCGGGGATCGCGCCGATGGTCAGCGTGTAGACCTCGCCCGGGTTCATCTTGCCCGTATTGATGGTGAAGTGGGTGTCGTTGACGCCCGTGCGGCTCTGGATGGATCGGCCGCCGGCGTCCTCCACGGCGACGTCGTAGCCCGACACGTCGCCGTCGGCGCTCCACGCCACGGTGATTTCGTCGTCGGTGATGTACACCACCTCGTCGCCGGCCTCCGCGCCGTCCACGGTGACGCTGAGCGAGGTCACGGCGGCGGGCGCGTCGGTGGGCGGGGCCGTGGGCGCCTCGCCCGCGGTCATGCCGCGGTCGAAGCAGAACTCCAGGTACTGGCGGGTGGTGTCGTCCAGCCTGCCGGTGACGCCCACGGTGCCCTCGCCCCGCATGGCGTTCACCCACTGCTGGAAGGCGCGCACGGCGTCGGCGGTGGCCCCGTCGTAGGAGATGGACTCCGGCTCGGAATCCGGGCCGACGCTGATCTCCTCGCCGCCCTCGTCGGGCTCCTCGTCCGGTTCCTCGGTCGGGGCCTCGGTGGGCGCTTCGGTGGGCGTCTTGCCCACGGTCATGCCGCGGTCGAAGCAGTACTCCAGGTACTGGCGGGTGCGGTCGTCCAGGTTGCCGGTGACGTCCACGGTGCCCTTGCCCCGCTGGCTGTTCACCCACTGCTGGAAGGCGCGCACGGCGTCGGCGGTGGCTCCGTCGTAGCTGCCGGTGATGTGGTCCTCGCCCAGCAGCCCCACGGCGGCCAGCATCTGCTGGTAGGAGATGGACTCCGGCTCGGAATCCGGGCCGACGCTGATCTCCTCGCCGCCCTCGTCGGGCTCCTCGTCCGGTTCCTCGGTCGGGGCCTCGGTGGGTGCCTCGGTCGGGGCTTCGGTCGGCGCCTCCGTCGGCGCTTCGGTGGGCGCCTCCGTGGGCGCCTCCGTCGGGGCCTGGGTGGGCTCCAGCGTGGCGTAGGGGCGGATGTCCCGGTCGAAGCAGTACTCCAGGTACTGGCGGGTCAGGTAGTCCACGTTGCCGGTGATCTTCAGCGTCTGCTCGCCGCGCAGCGTGTTCACCCACTGCTGGAACTGCATCACCGCCGCGGAGGTGGCCTTGCCGTACTTGCCGTCGGCGCTGCCCTCGGACATCAGGCCGATGGCGATCAGCATGTTCTGCACCCGCTGGATGGACTCCGTGGGCGACTTGGCGTCGATGGTGGTGGTGTCCGTCTCGTCGATCTCCGTCGCCTGGGGCAGCGGCGTCTTGACGGGCGCGGGCGTGGCGGTGGCCTTGCGCAGCCGCTCCCACTCCTCGACGTAGTAGTTCAGGAAGCTCATGGTCAGGGCGTCCACGTCGCCGGTGACGTCCAGCACATCGTAGCCCTGGAGCTTGTTCACGCGCCTCTGGAACTTCTTCACCGCGGTGACCGTGGCGGAGCCGTAGCGCCCGTCGGCGCTGCCCTTGGGCATCAGGCCCAGTATGATGAGCTTCTGCTGCACGGCGCGCACCTTGCCGGTGTCGGAGCCGGAGCGGATCACGTCCTCCTGCGGCGCGGCGGTGACCCTGGGCGTGGCCGTGGACCGGGGCTTGCGCACGTCGCCCTCGTAGATCCACTGCTGGGTCTTGGGGCCGGCCAGGCCGTCCACGCTCAGGTTGGCGGAGAAGGTATCGTTGATGTATTTCTGCAGGTTCTTCACCGCCTGCACGGTATCGTCGTCATAGCTGCCGGTGATCTGGCTCTCCCGCAGCCAGCCCAGGTCCGCCAGCTCGCGCTGCAGGGCCAGGATGTCGCTTCTCTTGGACTTGCCGTTCACCAGCTTGTACCGGGCGCTCGAGCCGCTGGGCGTGGTGACGGGCGTGGGCTTGGGCGTGGCCCAGTCCCCGCCGGGCACGGAGCCGCTGGTGTCCGCGCTGCCGGGCTTCAGGGTGGGCCGCGGCGTGGCGTCGCCGTAGTCGTAGTCCACCCAGCTCAGATCCGGGTCCACCAGCGCGGCGAACGTCGGCGCCACGTAGGGCGTGGGCGTGGGGGTCTCCACGGGGATCCACACCTCGTTGGGGTTAATGGTCGGCGCCTGGGAGAGGTCCTGCGGCGTGTCCATGGCCCCGTTGAACAGGCTGATCAGCCCGATGGCCGCAGCCACCACCACCGCCACGGCGATGCCGATGACCACGAGCAGCCTGCGGCTGACGCCGCCCTCCTCGCGATCGTCCTCATCGACGTCGGAGGCGACCGCCGCGTTCTTGCGCTGGGCGATGTAGGCCGTGCCGTTCTCCTCGAAGTAGAAGTGGCGCTTGCGCGGGTCCTCCACGCCCTCGACGGTGGCGCGCAGGCGGCGCATTCCCGTTTCAAACTGGTCCTCGCGGCCCGCGATGGGCACCACCGAGCCGTCGTTCAGGCGCTCGGCGCAGTCGCGGGGCAGGTACTCGCGGATGCGCAGCTTGTTCTCCCGCTTGGTATCGAAGGCGGAGTACACGATGCCGCTGGCGTCCTGGCCCAGCGCGCGGCCGATCAGGAACCGGTCGTGGTACACCTGGGCGCCGGGCAGCATCTGGATCTGCGGCACCGCGGCGCGGGAATCCCTGCCGCAGTGGGGGCAGACACTCTTGCCCTCCATATCCTCAAAGCAATACATGCAGAGGTTTTCGTATGCCATGGAATTCACTCCCTCAATGAGCGATGACGGTTAGAGCGATTCGCTCAATCTTCCCAGCGCCGCGTCCACGGCGGAACGGACCTGGGCGAACACTTCCCCGATGCTCCGGCTCGCGTCGATGCGCACGACGCGCCCGGGCTCGGCCTGGGCCAGCCGATCGTAGCCCCGCTGCACCCGCGCGAAGAAGTCCTCCTTCTCCAGCTCCAGGCGGTCCAGCGGCGCGCCCTGCGCCATGCGCGCCCGCGCGGCGGCGCGGTCGACCTCCAGCAGCAGGGTCACGTCCGGCGTCACGGCCTTTACGGCCGGCGCGTTTATTTGACGTATGAAGGCCTCGCCAAGTTCACGCCCGTAGGCCTGATAGGCGATGCTGGAATCCAAAAATCGATCGCAGATCACAATTTTGCCCATTTTCAGCGCGGGCTCGATGACTTCCCGGACGTGCTCCACCCGGCTGGCGGCGTACAGCAGCGCCTCGCACTCGGCGGACATGCCCCTGGAATCCAGGCTCAGTATGATCTCGCGGATGCGCTCGGAGATGGGGCAGCCGCCCGGTTCGCGGCTGAGCGTCACCTCGTAGCCGCGCGCCTCCAGCCAGTCGCGGAGCATGGCGATCTGGGTGGACTTGCCGCAGCCGTCGCTGCCCTCCAGCGACACGAACAGCCCCCGGGGCATCGCGCCGTCCAGCAGCCATTCGGACATCTCCCCGACGCCGGAAAAGACCACGTCGGCCCCCGCCCCGGCCAGCTCGCCGGGCAGGCTGTAGCCGAAGTCCGCGCCGACGGCGGCCATGCCCAGGGCCCTGGCGGCCTCGATATCGAAGCAGCGGTCGCCCACCATGCAGGCCCGGCTCCGATCCGCGCCCTCGGGCAGCGCCGCCAGCAGCAGGTCCCGCTTGTCCGCGGAGTGGCGTCCCAGCCCGGTGCCCACGATGGCGTCGAAGCAGTCCCTGAGGCCGAAGTGCTCCGTCACGCGCTCCAGCATGAACTGGGGCTTGGCGGAGGCGATGGCCACGTAGGCGCCCCGCCCGTGCAGCGCGCGCAGCAGCCGGGCCATGCCCGGGTAGACCCGCGACTCGTACAGCCCCACGTCCACGTAGCGCTCCCGGTACACGCGGATGGCGTCCTCGGCCTCCTCGTCGGTCATGTGCGCGTAGGTCACGAAGCTGTCGTGCAGCGGCGGGCCGATGAAGCGGTTCAGCACGTCCTCGCCCAGCGCGGGCCGGCCCAGCTTCTCCAGCGCGTAGGCCACGCTGCGGCGAATGCCCTCGCCGGTGTCCGCCACGGTGCCGTCAAAGTCGAAGAGATAGCAGTTGTATTTCAAGGGCTTCAACCTCTTTGTCCTGATTCTGGAATCCGCGCGGGGCTTTCGCCCCCGCACACTTCGCCCAGTATTACATTTATTATCTATTATACCGCACAATTGTGACATTTGCCGACACATTATTGCAAGAATCTGTAACAAAAAACCGGGCCGCCTCCGCAGCGACCCGTGGAGCGACCGCGGCGGGGGAGCGCGCTCCCCCGCCCTGCCGGCGCGTACCGTTCCCGATACACGCACGTCGCATTACAATACGTTTTTCCCGTAATCGAACTCGCCCTTCTCCTTCGTCTGCTCGTCGATGGTGTACTGGCCGCGCTCCAGGGCCACCATGCCGGTGCGCACCAGCTCCAGGATGCCGAACTCGCCCAGCAGGTTCTGGATGGCCTCCGCCTTGCTCTCGTCGCCGATCACCGCCAGCGTGATGGTGCCGGTGGACACGTCGATGATGGAGGCGCGGAAGATGTTGGCGATCTGGATGATCTCGTTGCGCGCCTCGTGGCTGGGGGCGCTCACCTTGAACAGCACCAGCTCCCGGCGGATGGAGCGCTCCGGATCCAGGCGCTTGACGGAGTGGACGCAGATCAGCTTCCTGAGCTGCATGCTCACCAGCCGGGCGGAGCGCTCGTCGGCGATCAGCTCGATGGTGATGCGGGACACGGCGGGGTCGTGGGTGGTGCCCACCGCCAGGGATTCGATGTTGTAGCCCTTGCCGGAGAACAGCCGGGCCACGCGGCTCAGCACGCCCGCCTCGTTGTCCACCAGCACGGCAAGGGTATGCCGCTTCACTTCATTCATCGCCATACCCTCCTAATCGATCATGAACTGGGTGATGTGCCGCCCGCCGCCCACCATGGGGCGCACCATCTCGTCGATGTCGATGGCGCACTCGATCACCGCCGCGCGGCCCGAGGCGATGGCCTCGCGCAGCGCATCTTCGAAGTCCTCGGCGCGGGTCACCCGCCTTCCCGCCAGCCCGTAGGCCTCCGCGACCTTCACGAAGTCCGGGCCGCGGTCCAGGGTCGTCTCGCTGTGGCGGCCCTCCAGCGTCAGCGTCTGCCACTGGCGCACCATGCCCAGCGTGCCGTTGTTGAACAGCACGGTGACGATGGGCAGGCCGTAGTGCTCCACCGTGGCCAGCTCCGTCAGGTTCATGCGGAAGCTGCCGTCGCCGGTGATGTGGATGACCAGCTTGTCCGGGTTGCCCACCTGCGCCCCGATGGCCGCGCCCAGGCCGAAGCCCATGGTGCCGAAGCCGCCGGAGGTGACCAGCTGGCCGGAATACTCGAAGTGCAAATGCTGTATGGCCCACATCTGGTGCTGGCCCACGTCGGTGGCGTAGACGGCGTCCCGCGGCACGACGCGCGCGATGGCGTCCAGCACCTGGCCGGGCGTCATGCGGTCCTCCGCCTCGTCGTACTCGGTCTGGGTCTTGAAGGAGAACACGTACTCCTTCCACGGCGCGTGGTCCAGCTGCGGGAGCCGCTCGTTCAGCAGTTGCAGCACGCGCTTGGCGTCGCCGATGATGTGGTGGGCCGTCTGTACGTTCTTGTTGATCTCCGAGCGGTCGATGTCGATCTGCACCACCCGGGCGTTGCGGGCGAAGCTGTCGGGCTTCAGCGCCACGCGGTCGGAAAAGCGGCAGCCCACGGCGATGAGCAGGTCGCAGGCGTCCACGGCCATGTTGCTGGCCTGGCTGCCGTGCATGCCCACCAGCCCCGTGGCCAGCCGGTTCAGGCCGCGGAAGCCGCCCGCGCCCATCACGGTGATGCCCACCGGCGCGTCGATGCGGTTCGCCAGCTCCTCGAACTCCCAGTCCGCGCGGCTGCGCACCACGCCGCCGCCGCAGATCAGCAGCGGCTTCTCGGACGCCAGGATCATCTCCACCAGCCTGTCGATGTCCCGGTGGTCGGGCTCGGGCGCGCGGAAATCCTGGGAGGAGCGCTTCATCAACTGGGCCAGGTGCCCGCTGGTGCCGTGCTTCTGCCGGTACAGCGGCGCGTAGTCCGCCTCCTCCAGGGTGGCGTTCCGGGCGATGTCCACCAGCACCGGGCCGGGGCGGCCGCTGCGGGCGATGGCGAAGGCCTCGCGCAGGGTGTCGGCCAGCTCGTCCACGCCGCGCACCAGGTAGTTGCACTTGGTGACGGGCATGGTGACGCCGGTGATGTCCACCTCCTGGAAGGAGTCCTTGCCCAGCAGCGGCAGGTCCACGTTGCAGGTGATGCACACCACGGGGGAGGAATCCATGTAGGCGGTGGCGATGCCCGTGACCAGGTTGGTGGCCCCGGGGCCGGAGGTAGCGAAGCACACGCCCACCTGCCCGGTGGAGCGGGCGTAGCCGTCCGCCGCGTGACAAGCGCCCTGCTCGTGGGCGGTGAGGATGTGGCGGATGCGGTCCTTATAGCGGTACAGCTCGTCGTACACGTTCAGGATGGTAGCGCCGGGGTAACCGAACACGGTGGTCACCCCCTGCTCCAGCAGGCACTCCATCAATATCCTGGCGCCGGTCATGCGCATGGGCGCGCCCTCCTTTCACGCATAGCGCTTCTGCAGCTCCTCGAACCGCTCGTGGGTGATCAGGGCGTCGTCCCTGAGGCCGCGGAGCTTGACCACGTAGGTCCAGCGCCCGTAGGGCTGTATGGATTCGATGAGGTTCAGGTTCACAATGTAGCTCTTGTGGGTGCGGAAGAACAGCTCGTCGGGCAGGCGCTCGTCCAGCTCCGCCATGCCGTCGGGCACCACGTAGCGCGCGCCGTCGGCCATGACGACGACGGTGCTGCGGTTCTCGCGGATCACCATGGCGATCTGCGCCATGTCCAGCACGGCCACGCCGTCGCGGTGCTTGAGCATCATGCGGCCGGGCACCGGCGGCAGGCTGGGCGCGGGGGCGGCCACCGGCGCCGGCAGCGGCGCGCGCAGGCGGTCGCGGATGCGGGAGAGGGTCTCCAGCGCGCGCTCCAGCCTGAAGGGCTTCACCAGGTAGTCGAAGGCGTATACCTCGAAGGCGTTCTTCATGTACTCCTCGTGGGCAGTGGCGAACACCAGCACCGTGCGGGGATTGCGGTCCTGGATGGCGCGGGCGCACTCAATGCCCGTCTTGCCCGGCATCTCCACGTCCATCAGCACCACCTCGGGGCCGAGCTCGTCGTAGAGGCGCAGCAGCGCCTCGCCGTCCGCCGCCTCGCCCAGCAGCCGGTAGTCCTCCGCTTTCTCCACCAGGCGGCGCATCACCGTGCGCATGCCGGGGTCGTCGTCGGCGATCAGTATTGTAATGGGCTCCATGCAAAACCTCCGTGACCTTCCAAAGGCAGCGCCGCATCGCGACGCTGCCGTCCCTTGTCAAACCCGTGTCGGCCCCCGCCCCGCGGGGGAATTGGATCGGTTCCCGCCGGACGCGCCGGCGCTCTGCCCGTCAGGCCCTGCGGCGCAGCGCCTTGGGCTTGCCGAGGATCTCCGAGATCACCACGGCGCGGCGCAGGTCCCTGGGGTCGAAATCCGCCAGGCCGCGGGGTTCCGCCACGGCGGCCTCCTCCGCGTCCCGGGCCCGCATGGCCGCCATGTGCGCGGCGTGCTCGGCCCGGCTCTCGCCCTCGGTGTGGTCGTGGGACAGCGAGCCGCCCAGGCAGCCCTCGTCGTCGAGGGCGCTGGCGCCCTGGATCACCGGCGCCGGGGCGGGCGCCGCGTGCGGCTCCGGGGCCGTCTCCGCGGACGCCTGCCTGCGGGCGCGCTGCTTTTCCTTCAACTGCCGGATGCGCTCGGCCCTTTCCTCCGGGCTCAGCTTGCCGGCCGGGGGCTGCGAAGCCTTCTCCGCGGCCCTGGCCTGGGCGGCCATGAGCTGCACCTGCGCCTCCGAAAGCTGCGAGGGAGGAAGGTTCTTCGCGGCCTGCCGCGTCTTTTTCTTCTTGCTGTTGCTGTTGGCGATCAGGAAAATGACGATCAGTAAAAAGATCAGGCCTTCCAAGCGTCATCCCCCTTTCTCCGCGCTGTCGGCGGCGCTCACTTCTTTGCGGGCTCCGTCGCCGGGGCGGGCGCGCCCTCGCCGGCGATGGCGTCGCGCATGCGGGTGTCGGACTGCACGTTCTGCATGTTGTAGTAATCCATCACGCCCAGCTTGCCCTCGCGCAGCGCGGCGGCCATGGCCTTCGGCACCTCGGCCTCGGCCTCGACGACCTTCGCGCGCATCTCCTGCACGCTGGCCTTCATCTCCTGCTCGTGGGCGACGGCCATGGCGCGGCGCTCCTCGGCCTTGGCCTGGGCGATCCTGCGGTCGGCCTCGGCCTGGTCCATCTGGAGCTGCGCGCCCACGTTGCGGCCCACGTCCACGTCGGCGATGTCGATGGAGAGGATCTCAAACGCGGTGCCGGCGTCCAGGCAGCACGTCCTTGTGGCTCTCGGAGGAGCCGACGGTGGTGACGATGCCCTCGCCGACGCGGGCGATGATGGTCTCCTCGCCGGCGCCGCCCACCAGGCGGGAGATATTGGCCCGCACGGTGACCCGGGCCTTGGCCCTGAGCTCGATGCCGTCCTTGGCGATGGCGGCGATGACCGGAGTCTCGATGACCTTGGGGTTGACGGACATCTTCACGGCCTCCAGCACGTTGCGGCCGGCCAGGTCGATGGCCTTGGACTGGTCGAACGCCAGCGGGATCTGGGCGGACTGGGCGGCGATCAGCGCGTCCACCACGCGGTCCACGTTACCGCCGGCCATGTACAGCGTTTCCAGCTCGTTCATGCTGACCTTGATGCCTGCCTTGTGGGCCTTGATCATCGGCGGCACGATGCGCCGCGGGTTCACGCGGCGGAACTTCATGCCCACCAGGTTAAAGATGTTGATGGGCACGCCGCTCATCAGCGCCGAGAACCACAGCCCCAGCGGGAACAGCGAGAACAGCGCGATCACCAGCACCACGATGACGATGGCCACGGCGATGGACGGAATGCTCGAAGAATAATACATTACGCTACTCATGGTTAACCTCCTCCTCTTGGTTGGACGCCGTCGGATCCGGCGATGCGTTTTTCGCCGGTCCTCCGGGCGGTTGAAACGGACACAAAATGCGGGGACGGCGGAAACCGCCGATCAATCCTTGATCTCCGAAACCACGATGCGGTTCCCCGCGACGGATTGCACGCGGATGGGCCGGCCGGCGGAGATGAACTCGCCGTCGCTCACCACGTTCAGCTTCACGCCGTCGAACTCGCCGATGCCGGCGGGCCGCAGCGCGGTGTGGGCGGACCCGGTCTTGCCGATGAAGTAGTTGAGATCGTTGTTCTCGGCGGCGTCGGCGGGCACGGCCACGTCGTTCAGCACCAGCTTCGACTTGTTCAGCCGGCCCCGGGACGCGGTAAACAGGCATACGGACAGCGCGACGCACAGGATCGCGCCCAGTATGGCCAGCAGCACCAGCCCCTGCTCCATGGTGGGGTGCAGCAGTATAAAGCTGAGCACCAGCGAGGCGATGCCCAGTATGCCGGGCACGCCGAAGCCGGGAATGTACATCTCCACCACCAGCAGCACCACGCCCACCAGCATCAGAATCAGAAGCGGTATGTTCGCCAGCAGCAGCGCTCCGAGACTGCCCATGGTCGTTCCTCCCTTCAGGTCGATGGGTTTCCGTGATGGGGTTATTATACCACGCCCCGCTCCGAAAGAAAACACCGGAGCGCCGAAAGATGCGTTTTGGGGCCCGAAATGTCCGCTCCGGGGACCGACGCCGCCGCGGCGGGCCGGAATTCCGGTGGACTGCTGGAATTATAGCACGCCTGCCCGCCATCGTCAATCAATGCCGCGGGCCGCGGGTGAAATGTCGGAAAAATGTCCCGAGCCGCGGCGGCTTGACAGCGACCCGTGGATTCGCTAGAATGAAGTCAAGCCTATGCAAAGGAGCTGTGCGCGCATGAATCGACAATGGATCCGGGCGCTCGCGTGCGCCCTGGCCCTGGCGCTGTGGCCCGCCGCGCTGGCGGAGGGCGAGCGCATCGCGGTGATCTGCGGCCCGCTGGCGGACAATCCCGGCGCCGCCCAGGTGGCCGAAAAGGCCGAGGCGCTGCGGGACGTGTTCGGCTACGAGCTCACGCTGCTGGAGTGCGCGGACGGCGACCGGTGGTCGGAGGGCTACGCCCGCGCCGCGGCGCAGGCATACGACCTGATCCTGGGCGTGGGCGGGCAGGCCGCCGGGCAGGCCGCGCCGCTGGCGGAGGCGCACCGCGAGCGCACCGCCTTCGCCGTGATCGACGCCGACGCGGACAGCGAATACGTGGCCTCCTACAGCTACCCCGAGGAACAGTCCGCCTGCCTGATCGGCGTCATGGCCGCCGCAGCGTTCCCGGAGGACGCGCTGTTCGGCTGCCTGTGCGGCGACGGGGACGCGACCGCCGAACGCATCCGCCTGGGCTTCGAGGCGGGCGTGCGGCGCCTGCTGCCGGGGGCGGAGGTTCGCTTTGCCCTGGCCGCGAGCGACGACGCCGCGCGCGACCGCGCCGTGGCGCTGCGGGCGGAGGGCTGCGAATTCATCTTCTGCGGCCCGGGCGCGGGGGAAGCGGGCCTGGCCGACGCGGCGCGGGCGCTGGCGCAGCGGGGCACGCCCCTCTACTTCGCCGGGCAGGGCGCGGGCGCGGACAGCCCGTGGCGGCTCACCGGCCAGTTGAAGAACACCGGCGTGGCCGCGGCCATCGCCATTGACAACTTCTACGCCGGCACGCTCGAGCCCGGGCTGACGGTGCTGGACTTGGCGTCGGGGGCCATCGGCGCGCATTACATCACCGACTCGGCGGAGGGGCGCAACGCGGCCGTGCTCACCGACGCGGTGCTCGACGCCTGCCGCGAGGCCGCAGACGCCATCATCGACGGCGCGCTCACGCCGATCCCGCCGCGGTAAACCGCCGCTTGCCCACGACAAAGGGCCGTCCCCCGGATGGGGGACGGCCCTTTGATATGATTAGTTGAGGATCCTGCGGTATCACTTAGTTGAGGATCCTGCGGCCCCAACTGAAGCAGCGCTGGTAGTAGTCGGTGGTCTTGGTCTTGAACTGGCTGACCATGACCTTCTTGCCGGAGGAGGAGGCGTGGATGAAGTAGCCGCTCCCCAGGTAGATGCCCACGTGGCTGACTTCCTTCTTCTGGGCCTCCGTGGCGGTCTTGCCCTTGCCGATGTCCCGGTGGAAGCACACCACGTCGCCGCGCTTCAGCTCGCCGATGGTGGGAATCTTCTGGTACCGGCTGTCGTTGCCCTGCTTGTAGGCGCTGGCGCCCAGGGTGACGCCGATGTTCCGGAAGCACCAGTAGGTAAAGCCGCTGCAATCGAAGGTGGAGGCGTTGGTATTGCCGTAGCCGCCGCCGTAGACGTACTTGCAGCCCGCCTTGCTTTGGCCCTTGAAGATCACGTACTCCAGCTTGTCCGCGTTGGAGCTGCCCTTGGTGGTGGCAGTGGTGTTGGAGTAGAGCGCCGCGGGCAGGCCGGGCACCACGGCCTGGCGCACGATCAGCGTGGAGGTCGCCACCTTGCCGCTGGGCTCGGTGCGCACGGTGATGGTGGTCGTGCCCTCGCTCTTCGTGGTCACCTTGCCGTCGGCGGAGACGGTGGCCACGGAGGGATCGCTGCTCTCAATGCTGTAGCTGCCGCCCGCGCCGTACAGGTTCACGCTGTACTTGCCGGTCTTGCCCAGCTTCAGCACGGCCTTGGCGGGGCTGATGGCCACCCGGGTGGGGGCCTTCCGGACCACGACCTTGACCTTGGACTTCTTGCCGTTGTGCGACTTGACGGTGATGGTGGCCGTGCCGGGCTTGACGCCCTCGACCACGCCGGTCTTGGCGTTCACGACCTTCAGCACGGAGGGCTTGCTGCTGGTAAAGGTGACGTTCTCGTAGGCGTTGGCGGGGGACAGGCTCACCTTCCAGCCGTCGTAGCGCTGGCCCACGGCCAGGTAGCCGGTGGTGGGCAGGTCCACGGCCTTGAGCTTGATCTTCTTGACGGCCTTCCGCACGGTCACCTGCACGGTGTTCTCGGCGGCCATATCATTATAAGTAGAGAACGCGATCACCGCGGAACCGGCCTCGAGGCCCTTCACCGCGCCGGTGGCGGCGTTCACGCTGACGCAGCCCGCCGGGGAGGCGGAGACGACCCTGAAGGTGGGATCGCCCGCGGCAGGCGCGCCGCTGGCGTCCAGCACGGTGTACTCGGGCGTCGCGGTGTCCTTCACCAGCAGGTCCATGTTGGTGTCGTTGAAGTAGGCGCGCGCGGGCGCGGCGGTGACGTTGACCGAGCAGGTCTCGGCGATGGCATTGCTGCCCACGCCGTTGTAGGTCTTTACGGTAATCGTGGCCTCGCCGGGCTCGACGGAGGTCACCAGGCCGGTGTCGTCCACGGTGGCGACGTCGGGGTTGTCGCTGCTCCAGGCCAGCACGCCCGCGGTGGTGTCCTTGGGCACCGACACGCTGAGCTGGCAGGTGCGGCCGCCCTCGGCCAGGGTCGCGGACTCCGCGTTCAGCGTGACCTTGCTGGGGGCCTTCATGACGGTGATCTCGCACTCGGCCGTCAGCCCGTTGGAGGCGGTCAGGGTGATGATGGCCTTGCCGGTCTTCTTGCCGATGATGACGCCGGTGGCGCTGTCGACCTTGGCGACCTCCGGGTCGCTGCTGGCGTAGGTCACTTCCGCGGCGGTGCCCACGGGGAACACCGGGCGCAGGTCGCAGTAGCGCTCGCCCACGCCCACGGTGCGGGCGGCGGGGCTGGCGGTGAGGCTGTAGGGCGCCCCGACCACCTGCACCCACACGGTGCAGGAGAGCTGGCTCTCGGCATAGGTAACGGTGATGTAAGCTTCGCCCAGGGCGACGCCCGTCACGACGCCCTCGCCGTCCACGGTGGCGACGGCGGGATCGCTGCTGGCGAAGGTCAGCAGGTCGGCGGGCAGGCGGGTCAGGGAGACGTCCCTGACTTCGATGGTACGGGTCGCGCCGACGGCCATCTGCGCCTGCGCAAAGGACGGGATGATGCGGTTCTCCGCCTCGCCCACGGCCTGCGCGGCGTTCTGCAGGTACGCCAGCTCGTCCGCCGCCTCTTCGGCGTCGTCGTACTCGCCGTGGGCGTCGGGATCCTCTTCCTCCGCGGGCGCCTGCGCCTCGGGCTCGCCGTCCGCGTCGTCTTCCTCGTCTTCGCCGGAATCGTCTTCCGTTTCCTCGCCGTCGGGCGCGTCGTCGAAGTCCTCGCCGTCGGGATAGGCGCAGGCCACCGGCATCAGCAGCGCGCTGGTATCCTCCTCGTAGAAGTCCGCGCCGACGGCGGCGGCGGCTTCCAGGTACGCGAGCTTTTCCGCGTCGGTCAGCAGGGTGAGGTCGGAATCGTTCATCCAGCCAGTCACGACGCCGTTGTCGGTGTTGAACACCACGCCCGCGCGCTCGCCGGAGAACGCGCCGGTCAGCAGCACCACCGCGCCGCCGCCCACGCGGGCCATGATTTCATTGTCCTCCGCGCCGTCGTACACCGGCGCGCCGTCGCCGTTCACACGGCTGTAATCGTAATCGGTCACCGCGCCGGGCACCGTGGCCTCGTTCAGCGCAGCGTCGTCGTCCTCCCAGGAATTGCTCTCCGCCACATCGTCCACGGTGGCGTCGCCAAGATCCATCACCAGCCCGGCGCTGCCCGTAGACCCGGCAGCCTCCGCGGCCTCTATGTCAACAAATGTCTGGACCTCCCCGCCGGACAGAGCCTCGCTCCGTTCGCTGTCTTCCCCGAAGCCGTCCGCTTCCACGACCTGTGCTTCCTCCGCGGCTATCGCCGCGTCCGCCTCCGCCAACGCCGCCGGGGCGGGCAGGTACGCACAGAACATGATCAGTGCGAGCAGGGCGCCTAGACATCGTTTCATATTACAAACCTCCGAAGGGGAACGCTAAAGCCGTCGTCGTATCATTGTCATAACAATGGAAATTCTTGATAGACCGGTATTATTCTACCACAAAAAGCAATAGTTTGTCAACAATTCGTAATATCCTTCGGCGGAAAAGCGTGGCTTTTCGGCAAAAAAGCCATTGATTTGCGGTGAAATTCTGTGGCGGGAATGTTAAAAATCTGACTAATTATAGTTTTCGTAATTTTCGCAACAGATGACCGCACCTCCCGGTGAATTCGGAAGGCGCGGCCCGTCACGGCACATCTGCGCGATGTAACGCTTGTGTTTAACCCGGCCGGACGGGTCGGGGGGTCGGATCAGCCGGCCAGCATGCCCCGATTCGGCCTGTAGGTGGTGACGATTTCCATGAGTCCGTCCACGACGGCCTGGTCGTCGTCCGCGGAAACCGCCTGCTGGAGCTTCCCCAACTGGGCCTCCAGCTCGTCCTCGCTGAAGCTGATGGGCGGCGCCACGAAGATCTTGTCGTGGGCGGTCTTGGTGACGCCCGCGCTCTCCTTGTCCATCATCAGCTCCTCGTACAGCTTTTCGCCGGGGCGCAGGCCGATGATCTTGATTTCCATGTCCACGCCGGGCTCGTAGCCGTAGAAGCGGATCAGCTTCTTCGCCAGGTCCATGATCTTCACCGGCTCGCCCATGTCCAGCACGTAGATGGCGCCGGAGTTGGCCAGGCCGCCCGCCTGCAGCACCAACTGAGCCGCCTCGGGGATGGTCATGAAGTAGCGGGTGATGTCCGGGTGGGTCAGCGTGACGGGCCCGCCCTTGCGAATCTGGGCCTCGAACAGCGGGATCACGCTGCCGTGGCTGCCCAGCACGTTGCCGAAGCGCACCGCCATGCACTTCATCGGGGTGCTGCGGGCGTAGGCCTGGAGCAGCATTTCCGTCACGCGCTTGGTGGCGCCCATGACGTTGGTGGGGTTCACGGCCTTGTCGGTGGACAGCTGCACGAAGCGCTCCACGCCGTGCTCGCTGGCGGAGGCCAGCAGGTTCCGCGTGCCGAAGATGTTGTTCTTCACCGCCTCGCCGGGGCTCACCTCCATGAGGGGCACGTGCTTGTGGGCGGCGGCGTGGAACACCACGGTGGGCTTCCACTCCTCGAACACGTCGTCCAGGCGGCGCTTGTCGCGGATGGAGCCCACGAGCACCTTCACCGGGCAGTCGCGGCCGTACTTCTGCTTCAGCTCCATCTCCAGCTCGTAGGCGCAGTTTTCGTAGATGTCGAAGATCAGCAGCAGTTGCGGGTCGAAGCGCATGATCTGCCGGCAGATCTCGCTGCCGATGCTGCCGCCGCCGCCGGTGACCAGCACCACCTTGCCGGACAGGTAGCCGCGGATCATCTCCATGTCCAGCGCCACCTCGGCGCGGGAGAGGAAGTCGGAGGTGTTCAGCTCGCGGAAGGCGGGCGCGGTGTCCTGCTTGCCCACGTCGCCGGGGTCGGAGAGCATGCGCACGCGGCAGCGGGTGGACTGGCAGATGCTGACGATCTCCGTCAGGCGCTCGCCGTGGGTGCCCGGCACGGCCACGATGATCTCGTCGATGTTCTTTTCCTTGACGATCTCCGGGATCTCGTCGATGGTGCCGCAGACGGGCACGCCGCTGATGCGCATGCGCCGCTTGAGCGGATCGTCGTCGGCAAAGCAGACGGGCGTGCCGAGGTTGGCGCGGTTCTGCTGGCAGATGCGCACGGCGTAGGCGCCGCCCTCCCCCGCGCCCACGATGAGTATGCGGGCCCGGCGGGCCTGCTTCCTGTGGACCAGGTTCTCCCGAAGCTGCTTCCAGGTAAAGCGCACGGCCACCACCATGACCAGCATCAGTATGGCCGTCATGCCCAGTATGGGGCGGGACACGGTCCAGCCCAGCGCGCGGTTCAGCGCCAGCGTCAGCGCGCCGGCCACGGCGTACACCGCTGCCAGGCGCAGGATCTCGCGGCCGGAGGCATAGCGCCAGATCATATCGTACACGCCGCCCACCACGCTGCACGCGGCGTAGCAGAGCATGATGAAGGGCGTCACGCCCATGATGCGGCCGTACATGCGGCGGCTTACCGCGCCGTCATAGCGCATCTGCACGGCCAGTTGCAGCGCCAGGAACACCAGGAGGAGGTCGACGACGAACAGCACGCCGCGCCGCACCCACTTGCCCGTACTCCCGTAGAAAATTGCCTTCATATTTCAAACTCCCGCATCGATCTCGGAACCGAATCGGCATACGCGGATTCATATACACCCAATATACTATTATACGCTCCAGTGTAAAGAAGTCAAATGGCGGGGATATTATAATGATGTGAATTTCTGACATCATTGGCGCGGCGGGGCAACGCCGGGCCGGAAAAGGCGCGCATCGTCCCGGCACAGAATACGCCCTCCCGCGCACGGAGGTGCGGGAGGGCGGTTGTCATTGTGGTTGTCGTGATTCTCGCGCGGACAGCCGGTCCGCGTCGGCGCTCAGCCCTGCACGTCGTTCTCGTCGAACGGATCGCCGCACTCGGGGCAGAACTTGGGCGGGTTGGCGGGGTCCTCGGGCTCCCAGCCGCACTTGTCGCACTTGTACAGCTTCGCGCCGGCGGGCTTTTTGGCGCCGCACTCCGCGCAGAACTTGCCCTTGTTCACCGCGCCGCAGGCGGGGCAGGTCCAGCCCGCGGGGTCCTCGGGCTTCTTCGCGCCGCACTGGGCGCAGAACTTGCCGGTGTTCACGGCGCCGCAGGCGCACTTCCAGCCGTCCGCCGGGGCGGCCTGGGGCGCGGCCTGCGCGGCCTGCTGCTGGCCCATCTGGAACAGGCTCTGGGCGTTGATGCCGCCGGACTGCTGGGCCATGTTCAGGCCCATGAAGCCGGTGAACGCGCCGCCCTGGTTCTTGGCCGCATCCTGCATGGCCTGGGCCTGAGCGCCCACCAGGTGGCCCGCCGCGAGGGTCGGGTTGGACAGGGCCGCGTTGCGCTGCAGCTCCTTGATCATGGCCTCGTCCTCGGGGTTGGCCGTGACGGAGCTGACGCCGAAGGCCACGATCTCGATGCCGCGCTTCTGGCCCCAGCTCTCGGAGAGCACCTCGTTCAGGGCGTTGGCGATCTCGATGGTGTGGCCGGGCAGCGCGCTGTAGCGGATGCCCTGCTCGGAGATCCTGGCGAAGGCGGGCTGGAGCGCGGTGAGCAGCTCGGTCTTGAGCTGGCTGTCCAGCCGGTCGCGGGTGTAGGCGTCCTGCACGTTGCCGCAGACCTTGGCGAAGAACTGCACCGGGTTGGTGATCTGGTAGGAGTACTCGCCGAAGCAGCGGATGGACACGTCGATGTCCAAGCCGATGCGGGCGTCCACCACGCGGAAGGGCACGGGATTGGGCGTGCCGTACTTGTTGCCCATCATCTCGCGGATGTTGATGTAGTAGACCCGCTGATCCTTGGGGGCCACGCCGCCGAAGGTCAGGCGCTCCACCATGGTGCCGAGCACGGCCTTGATGTTGGCCAGGTTCAGCCCGCCGTAGAAGATGCTGGGCTCGGAGGACATGTCGTACACGAACTCGCCGGCCTCGGCGCAGATCTCGGTGATCTTGCCCTGGTCCAGCAGGATCATGCACTGGCCCTCGGCCACGGAGATGATGCTGCCGTTGGAGATGACGTTGCTGTCCTCGTACTTGGTGCCGCCGAAGGTGCCTCTCACGCGCTTCTTGGCCCGAACGGCCAGCACGTTGTCCTCCAGCGCGTCCGCCACAAAGTAGTCGCGCCACTGGTCAGAGAGCACGCCGGAGAGCGCGCCGATACCCGCCTGAAGCAGTCCCATAATGATTATCCCCTTTCTGTGTCGCGTGGTTTTATTCTTCAAAACAGAAGGCAGGCGTCGGAATCAGATTGATTCCCAGTGCCCCATTCCCTAAAACTTTCCGCCGCCGCCGCCGTGGGTGGTGCCGGAGCTGGACGTGAACGTGCTGCTTCCGCCGCCGCCGCCGCGGCTGGGCTCGGGCATGCGCTCGACGTGCCGGGTGTGGTAGAGGAAAATGTCCATGCTGCGGTTGAGCTGCATGCTGTCCTTGCGGGCGTACTGCGCCGCGCCGTGCTTCTTCTTGGCGGTGTGCATGCCCCTCTTCATGCCGCCCATGCCCAGCAGCGTGGCCAGCAGCGAGGCGATGAGCCCCACGGGCAGCGCCTTGCCCAGCTTCCGGGCCATGGTTTCCGGCTCGCCCTTGTACTCGTGGTTGGTGTCGAAGGCCTGCCCGTTCTCCGCCTCCGCGGCGAAGGACCCGGCCAGGTCCAGGAACCGGTCGAAGGCCATGGCGTAGTTGCCCTTGGCGAGGTAGGGCTTGATCTCATTGCCGATGGTCTGGATGCCGTAGTCGGTGTAGTACCCGACGGTCTTGCCGGTGGTGAGGATGTACCAGTCCCGCTCGGCCATGTCCAGCGTCAGCATCACGCCGTCGTGGGCGGTGCCGACGCCGTAGCCGGCCTCGTCCCAGTAGTCGGCGGCGTAATCGCGAATGGACTTGCCGCCCAGGCCGCGCTCCGTCAGGACGACGACCTCCATGCCGTGGGCGTTGGAGACCTCCCACGCCTTGGCTTCCAGGTCTTGGTATTCCGCCTCGGTCAGCAGCCCCGCGTTGTCCAGCACCAGGTTGTAATCCCCGTCGGCCAGGGCCGCGGGCAACAGCATCAGCATGAGGGCGCACAACAGCGCCAGAATCCTGCGCGTCATCATATCACCCCCAGAAAGCCCAGCAGGGCGGCGATGCCCACCACGCCCGCCAGCGTGCCCAGGAAGATCCGGAGCCGGTACTTCCACGCCGCGCCGCTGTCCACAGGAAGGTCGCCCACCAGCCGGCCGGTCTGGCCGTTCATGGCGAAGGTGTAGGTCTTGTCGTTCCACTTGGTGTTCAGCATCCACACCGGGGCGAGCACGTTGACCACCTGGCCGTGCTGCAGGCGCACGTTCACGGACTGCGGCACCACCGAGGTATAGCCCACCACCGTGGCGGCGAAGGCCTCCACCGTGGAGGTGCGGATGCGCTCGTTGGCGCGGCCTTGGGCGTCCTGGGCGTCCACGTCGTAGCGCTCCGCCTGGTAGCCGGGCAGGTAGGCCACGTCGAAATCCTGCATCTTGGAGTAATCGAAGGGCTCGATGGCCTCCATCAGCGTATCGTCGAACTTGGACGAGCCGTCCACGGGCACGCCGTCGAAGTCCAGCGTGCCGCCGCGCTGCACCAGGAAGTGCTCCGTCTCGGTGATGCGGTCCCGGCCCCGGGTGTGGGTGTGCGACCGCTCCGCGCGGAAGGCCAGGTCGCAGTCCGCCCGGCACTGGAACAGCCAGAAGGGCACGTACACACCGGTGATCTTGTCGACGTGCTTTTTGCTGGCGAACGCCCTGGGCAGCAGCTTTTTGCCCTTGATCAGCTCCAGGTAGGCCGCCACGGCGTCCTCCTTGGTCTTGACGAAGGGCAGCACGGCGTCGGGGCGGAAGCTGCCGCTGACCGCGCCGGGCATGATGGAAGCGTTGCCGCAGTACACGCATTCGGTGGCCGCGGTGGTGTCGTCCACCACGATCTCCGCGCCGCAGGACGGGCAGCTATAGGTCTTTAGCTGCTGGGCCTCCTCGGGGCGCCACTGGTCGTCGCGCTCGGTATCCCACTGGATGCCCTGCTCCTGGGCGGCGTCCTCCACCTGCTGGGCCTGCTGTACGGCGTCCAGCGGGAAGGTGTTGCCGCACGCCGCGCAGGACAGTTGGCCGCTGCCGCCGTCATACCGCAGCGGCGCGCTGCAGCACGGGCACTTGTAGTTCAGAACGTCGGGCAAGGAAAATCACCTCCGATAATCGCAGATCGCTGATCGCGGATCTCCCCCATGTCATTCCGCGTCGTCGCCCTCCAGGCCGCCGCGCATGGGGATGTCCAGGGGCACGTACTTGCCCCGGCGGCGATGGGCGCGCTGCACCTGCTCCGCGTGGCGCAGGCTCAGCTCGTGGGAGGCGCGGATGCGGCGCATCAGCATGGCCGCCACCTGCTCGATCTCGCTGCCGGGGCGGTAGTCGGCCTCCACGGAGAAATCCACCCGGCCCTGCAGCAGCATGTCGTCGGCCAGCTCGGTCTGCCCGGGGGCGTGCACGGCGATGGAATAGCCGCCCTTCTGCTTGGTCATCTTCATGCAGGGCACGTCTGTAAGCCCATCCCCGACATAGATCATGTTGGAGAAGGGCACGCGGCGCATGTATTCCGGTGTGAAGGCGTTCAGGTCCCGGTCGTTGGTCACGTCCAGGATGCCCTTGTTGATGCGGAACAGGTACTGGGTCTTGCTGGTGTAGTTCACGGCGGTCGAGGGCCACACGGCATGCCCGTCGCCGTCGTAGCAGAAGGACGCGGCAAAGATCGCCTTGAAGTGTCTGCCGATGGCCGAGCCGCGGATGATCTCCGTCAGGCCCGAGGAGATGATGTAGTGCTCCACCGCCACGCCGGCCTCGCGGCCGATGGCGTTGATGCGGTCGAACCAGGTCTCCACGCCGGGGAAGAATTCCACGTCCCGCCCCAGCGCGGTGAGCTTTTCCCGGGTCAGGTCCATCGCCCCGGCGGACATCTTCTTCATCAGGTACATGTAGGTGAGGATGCCGTCCATGTCGTGCTCGCGGGCAAACTCGCCGCACTTGCCCCAGAAGGCGTCCGGCTCCACGTTGATGCCGGGCAGGAAGGAATACTCCTCCATGTCCCTGGGGGAAAGCGTCTTGTCAAAGTCGTAGATCAGCGCGACGATGGGGGTGTTCATGGCAGTCTCCTCGCGGATGCGCGGACGGGCCGCGCAGGCAGGCGATATCAGGCGGCGTCGGCGGGAGCGTCCGCGTCCGCCGCTTCGTCGCCGGTCTCCGCCGCGGCCTCCGGCTCGGGCGTGGGCGTGGCGGCGGATTTGGGCGCGGGCGTCACCTGCGCGTACTCGGTGCGCGGCGCGTCCTCGGAATAGAGCAGGGTCAGGGTCTCGTTGTCGGCGATGCCCGTCACCGGCAGGCCCGCGGCCTGCTGGAACGCCTTCACCGCCGTCTGGGTCTTGTTGCCGAACTGGCCGTCGCGGTCGTCGAGCAGGAAGCCCAGGATGTACAGCCGGTTCTGCATCTCCAGCACCGCTTCGCTCTTGTCATCCTTCACCAGGGTGGCGTAGGTGGCCTGCGGCGTGGGTTCGGGCGTGGACTGGACCGTGGAGACGGTGGTGATCTGCTCGCCGTTCAGGATCGCGGTCAGCTCCTGGGCCGTGGAGGCGGCCTCGAGCTGGCTGATGGCGTTGTTGACGATGGCCCAGCGGGACGCGCTGCCCTCGCTGGTGTCGGTGCCGGTGCCCTGTTCGGACTCCACGGCGTCCATCAGGATGGCGTTGCCGATGTTGGACTGTATGGCCTGCAGCGCGGAGACGAACAGCCCGTCGTTCGCCGCGGGCTCCGCGGGCAGCAGCGCGTCGATGGCGGCGCTGTCCTCGGTGATGCGCTGGGTAAAGCCGGTGATGCTCTCCGCGCGGTAGACGTTGATGAGCTCGTTGACGTAGCTGCTCTCGGCGTGGGCCTTCACGGCGGCCAGGCCCTGGTCGTACAGCGCCTCGGTCACGCCCTCGATGGGCGCGGAGGACACCTTGCCGGGCAGGTTGCGGAACACCAGCACGCCCACGACGATCAGCGCCGCGGCCAGCGCCATGATGGCGGCCACCTTCAGCACTTCCTTGACGCCGATGGTGCGGCCGTAGTTGATTTCGTCGTACTCGTCCTCGTCGACGGCGTCGTAGTTTTCGACGGGCTCGTAGCCCTCCTCCTCCGCGGCCGGGTACGCCTCGTAGGGCGCCTCGTCCCCGGGCAGGGGCTCCTCGTCCGCGGCGGCACGGCCGGGCTCGATGGGCACCACGGCGGAGCGCCGGCGGCGGCGTCCCTCGCGGCGGGTCTGGCTGGCCTCCAGGCGCTGGACGTATTCCTCGACGCCCGCGCTGATGCCGGCGCGGCCGGTGGATTCGATGGGCTGGGCGCGCAGGTCGGAGGTATCCACCTGTTCCATCTGGAGCTCCTCGTCCACGGCGTTCAGCGTGTTGAGCGCTTCCTCGGACAGGTTCTCCAGCGTGGCCTGGGGCTTCTCGGCCTCCTCGGCCGCGGCGGCCTCGCTGTCCACCGCTTCCACGGCGGCGCGCATGTCCTTGCGCACCTCCTCGGGGGCGGAGCCGCCCTCGTAGACCGGGCGATAGGTGGTGCGGCTGTCCACCGCGCCCTCCTGCTTCTCCTCCTCGGTCATGGTGGTGTAGGTGGTCTTGGTATAGGCTGCCGCCGCCTCCGCCGGAGCGTCCGACAGTATATTGGCCTGGGCCGAAGTATAGCCCGCGCCCGCGAAGCGGCTCTCCCCCACGGGGCTGCCGCAGTACGGACACTGGCGATCCTCGATCGTCAGGGTTTTGCCGCATTTGGAGCAAAACATGAGCTGGCCTCCTTTTCCTGGGATTGCCCGCGACAAAGGGCCGCAGGCGCGCCGAAGCCGCCGGGACGCCCGTGGAATCAGGCTTTCCGGCGGCTCCATCCGGGACGACTGCCCCCGCCCGCGACGGGCGCATTTGGGCAGACTCCACTGAATAGAACCATTCTATTGTAATGATAGAATGGTTCATACTTGAAAGCAAGGTTATTATTATGACATTAATTAGGTATTTTTATCCAGATTTGTCCCATTTCACCCCCGCGCAGGCCGTCGGCCGTGGGATCAGGCCGACGGGATCGGCGGGTTGCAGTTGGGGCAGGGCGCCAGCGATTCCTTCATGGCCTCGCGCACGGTGAGCGTGCGGCCGTTGGTCTGGTGCTGGCACACCTTCTCCGCGTGGTAGTACTTTGCGTGGTTGAACACGCTGTACACCACCGTGTCCAGGATCGCCTCGTTGGCCTCGTTGGCCTCGTTCAGCTTCTGCTCCTCGGTCATCAGGTCGCGCTCGGTGCCGCCCTGGGCGACCACCTCGGCCAACTGCTGCTGGTAGATCAGCTCCTCGATATTGTACAGGGCGTCCAGGCTGTCGTCCGTGGGCGCGACGGTCACCGCCGCGGGAGCGGCGGGCACCGGCTGCTGGGTGGGCAACTGCTGCTTGGGCGTCAGCAGCACCAGCGCCACCGCCATCTCCACGGTGGCCAGCGTGGTCAGCACCGCCCGGCCCCGGGCGCGGAACACGCCGCGGCCCCACATCACCAGCAGCCCCACCGGGGGCAGGACCAGCACCAGCAGCAGCGTCAGCACGCCGCGAAGCCCCACCAGCCTGCCGCCGGAGGGGCGCTCCACGCTGGTGGTGTAGGACGCGCGCCCCGTCTGATTGCGTTGTTTGCCGTTCATCGTATCACTTCCCCGTGCCTCGCGGGCACATTCCTCCCGGGGCAGGCGCCGCCGGCCCGGTTTCTTCATTATATAAGCCGGCCGGGGGATTGTCAAGGGATGCGCCCCCGCCCGGGCGCGGGGGAAGCGCCCGCGGCGGCGGGCCCGGGGGCGGGTTTGCGTAAAATAACAGTAAGGCCGTTGATTTAACGCGGCGGCCCGACTATAATAAGGTGTTGTTTACGCTGCAGGCGCACGGCTCTTTGCCTGCGGCCCCGAGCGGCGGGCTTCGGCGCGCCGCGCCATATGAAGGAGTATCCATGAAATTACAGAGGACTGAGAGCCGCCGCGGGCGCATCGCGGCGGTGGTTGTCGGCGTCGCGGTGGCCGTCGCCATCCGCATACTGTGCGTTTTCACCCCGTTCGACGCGATCAAGAGCACGCTGTTCTCGATCGCCATCGGCGCGCTGGCCTGTTTTTCGCTGCTGTTCCGCGTAGAGATCCGCTCCTGGTGGGGCATGGCGCTGGCCAACGCCTTCGTCGCCGAGATCGGCATACTCGCCATGCACGCGCCGCTGTACCACTGGCGGCAGGTGACGGTGACCACCATACCGCTGCGCAACGGCGCCATGTCGCTGATCCCGCTGCTGCTGTTCACGGCCCTCACCGCCGATGTGAAGATCCTCGGCACGGTGTACCTGTTGTTCTGCCTGGCCTTCGGCATCATCGACTGCGCCGTGGTGCAGTTCACCGGCAACCTGATCCGCCACAGCGACATCTTCGCCATGGGCGCGGCCATGAACGTGCTCGCCCAGTACCGGCTCGAAATCTACGCCACCATGGTCATCGCGGCGATCATCACCGCCATCGGCCTGGTGACGCTGCTGCGCGCGAAGCAGGTTCGCCCGTCGCTGAAGAAGCTGCCGGTGCGGCTGGCGGCGCTGGCGCTGGCGGTGGTCTGCTTCGGCTATTCCTGGTGGTTCCTGAGCAGCCGGTCCGTGCAGTACTACCGGGGCCGCAGCCTGCGCTTCAACGGCATCATCGGCGAGCTGATCCTGGAATACCAGGACAGCGTTATCCGGCCCCCGAAGGACTTCTCGGAGCAGGAGGTCGAGGCGCTGTGCGCCGAGTACACCGCGCCCGCCGCCGAAACCGAGTCGCCGCACGTGATCGCCGTGATGGTGGAATCCCTCAGCGACCTGTCGGTGCTGGGCGACCTGAAGCTCGACGTCGACTGCACGCCCTTTATCCACTCCCTGGCGGACGAATCCATCCACGGCTGGGCGATGGCCTCCACCGTCAGCAACGGCACCGCCCGCACCGAGTGGGAGTTCCTCACCGGCAACTCCATGGCCTTCACCCCCGAGGGCAGCATGCCCTACGGCCAGTACGTGTCGGAGGGGGAGAACTCCGTGGTAAAGCTGTTCAAGCGGGCGGGGTACCACACCGTGGCCATGCACCCCTACTACTCCAACGGCTGGAATCGCGATTCCATCTACCCCATGCTGGGCTTCGACGACATCTACTTCCTCGAGGACCTGGAGTGGGACGAATGCGTGCGGAAGTACGTGTCCGACAGCGCCTTCGTGCACCAGCTGATCCGCGTGTTTGAGGAACGGCCCAAGGACCGGCCGCTGTTCTTCTTCGGCATCACCATGCAGAACCACGGCAGCTACGTGGACCTGGAATACCAATCCACCGTGCGCGTGCTGGAGCCCGCGGGCGATTACCCCAGCCTGGAGCAGTACCTCTCCCTGACCCGGCTGAGCGACGACGCCATCCGGGAGATGATCGACTACTTCCGCGCCTGCGACGAAAAGGTGCAGATCGTGTTCTTCGGCGACCACCAGCCCAGCCTCCCGGACAACTTCCTGGACGACATGGGCCTGGAGGCGGACGAGCCCGTGCGCCACATCGTGCCCTTCGTCATCTGGAACAACTACGACCGGAAGGTGGAGGAAGTGGAGATGACCAGCATCAACTTCCTCATGCCCCGGGTGCTGCAGGAGATCGGCTATACCGGCGCGCCCTACTTCAACTTCCTCAACGCCCTCCGGGAGAAGGTCCCCTCCGTGAGCGCCACCGGCTACCTGGCGGACGGCAAGTACCACGCCCTGAACGACGACCCCGACGGCCTGCTGCGCGAGTACCGGTACTTCCAGTACGCCAACATGTTCTGCCGCGACATGGACGACAGCCTGTTCGTGGGCGGCGGCGCCGACTGACCGGAAAGAAGGAATCCCCATGCGTTTTGAGCTGACCCAAGACCGCCGCCGCCGCGCGCTGGCCATCGCGCTGGGCGCAGTCTGCGCCGCGCTCTTCCTGGCGCTGATGCTGCGCACGCAGTTCCGCCGGCAGCCGCACATCATCGTGCCCTTTTCGCTGGGCGTCGGCGCGCTGGTGGCGCTGCCGCTGCTGTATCGCATCGAGGTGCGCTCCTGGTGGGGCCTGGTGCTGGCGAACGGCGCCATCGCGGGCTGCAGCGTGTTTATACTGTGCATGCCCATGTACTTCTGGGAGCTCGTGCCGATGACGAAGAGCGTGATCACCGACTCCATACTGGTGATGGCGCTGCTGTGCCTGCTCACCGCCGCCACCGCCGACGTGAAAATCTTCGGCATCCTCTGGATGACGGTGTGCCTGATCTTCGGCATCATCGACTGCGCCGTGGTGCAGTTCAGGGGCAACCTCATCACCCTCAGCGACTTCAACAACATCAACACCGCCATCAGCGTGGCCGCCCAGTACCACCTCAAAATCACCCCCTGCATCGTGCTGGCCGTGCTGCTGTACCTGGCGGCGCTGCTGGCGGTGCTGCGGCTGCGCGCGCCCCGCGCGAACCTGCGCCGGCTGCCGCTGCGGCTGACGGCGCTGGTGTGCGCGCTGGCCTGCGGCGCGTTCTGCTTTTATTATTACCCCCGTAAAAAGCCCAGGATGTTCCGCGGCAAGGGCATCATCTACAACGGCCTGCTCGGCGAATTCATCACCGAGCTGATGGACAGCTTCATCACCCCGCCGAAGGGCTACAGCGACGACCGCGTCCGCGCGCTGAGCGCGGAGAACGCCGGGACGCCCGCGGCGGAGACGGCGTCGGAAAAGCCCCACGTGATCGCCGTGATGGTGGAATCCTTCACCGACCTGTCGGTGCTGGGCGACTTCCAGGTCGACGCGGACTACCTGCCCTTCACCCACAGCATCGCCGACGAGTCCATCCACGGCTGGGTGGCGTCCTCCACCATCAGCGGCGGCACGGCGCGCTCCGAGTGGGAATTCCTCACCGGCAACTCCATGGCCTTCATGCCCTCCGGCTGCATGCCCTACGGCCAGTATATGTCCGGCGACGAGAATTCCGTGGTGAAGGTGTTTGAGAACGCCGGGTACCACACCGTGGCCATGCACCCGTACTACGCCAACGGCTGGCACCGCAACACCGTGTACCCCGCCTTCGGCTTCGACGAGACCTGCTTCCTGGAGGACAGCGACTGGGACGGCTACGTGCGCAAATTCGTGTCCGACAGCGCCTTCGTGCACAAGCTGATCCAGGTGTTCGAGGAGCGGCCCAAGGACCAGCCCCTGTTCTTCTTCGGCGTGACCATGCAGGACCACGGCGGCTATGAGTACGAGGACTTCGTCGCCGACGTGCACGCCGTCGGGCTCTCCCGGGACTACCCCGAGATCGACCAGTTCCTGAGCCTGATCAAGCTGAGCGACGACGCCATGCGGGAGCTGGTGGAATACTTCCGCAACACCGACGAAAAGGTGCAGATCGTGTTCTTCGGCGACCACCAGCCCATCCTCCCCACCGAGTTCGCGGAGGAGCTGGGCCTGGACGGCCGGCTGCGGCGCCACATCGTGCCCTTCGTCATCTGGAACAACTACGACCAGAAGGTGGAAGAGGTGCCGCTGACCAGCATCAACTTCCTGATGCCCCGCGTGCTGAAGGAGATCGGGCTGGACAGCGCCCCCTACTTCAACTTCCTGAACGAGCTCAGCCAGACGGTGCCCTCCCTCAGCACCAACGGCTACCTGGAGGAAGGCGTGTTCCACTTCAAGAGCGAAGGCATCGGCGATGCGCTGGCCGACTACCGCATCTTCCAGTACGCCAACATGTTCCGCCACAACCTGGACGAGAGCCTGTTCGTCGGCAGCGCGGAATAGTTCCGCTTATCACCGGGCGCCTGCAGAACACCATCTGCTCTGCGGGCGCCCGGTTTTTCTGCGCCAACCCCGCGCGTGTTTACCCGAACCCCCTTGAATTCCCGGCGCAAAGGATGTATGATAGGATGGCAAGGGTGCGGCGCGCGCCGCGCTTCCACGACATGAAAGGCGGGTATCATCATGAGCATTGCAAAGAAGAGCTTCGGGGCGCTGGCGGACGGCCGCCGGGCCGACCTGTACATCCTGACCAACGCCTCCGGCGCGTCGGTGGAAATCTCCAACTACGGCGGCATCATCCGCGCCATCAACGTGCCCGACAAGGCGGGCAGGCTGGGCAACGTGGTGCTGGGCTACAACGACGTGAGCGGCTACGTGCCCACCTGCGGCTACCTGGGCGCGCTGATCGGCCGCGTGGGCAACCGCATCGCCAACGGCGAGTGCGAGCTGAACGGCAAGAAGCTCACCCTGGCGAAGAACGAGGGCGGCGTCACCCACCTGCACGGCGGCAACGTGGGCTTCAACGAGAAGATCTGGGACGTGACCCCCATCGAGGGCATCTGCGAGGACAGCCTGATTTTGAAGTACACCAGCCCCGACGGCGAGGAGGGCTATCCCGGCACCCTGCGCGTGCTGGTGACCTACACCTGGACCGACGAGAACGAGCTGATCGTGCGCTACGAGGCGCTGTCCGACCAGGACACCCTGTGCAACCTGACCAACCACACCTACTTCAACCTCAACGGCGAGGCGGGCGGCAAGACCATCGAGGACCACGTGTTTGAGATGAACTGCGACACCTTCACCGTGGTGGACGCGCGCTGCATCCCCACCGGCGAGCAGCGGGACGTGACCGGCACGCCCTTCGACCTGCGCGAGCCGAAGCGCGTGGGCGACAGCCTGGCGCTGACCGACCGGGACGAGCAGCTGGGCTTCGGCCAGGGCATCGACCACAACTTCAACATCAACGACTTCGAGGCCGGCCTGCGCTTCACCGCGGAGGTCACCGATCCCGACAGCGGCCGCGTGATGGACGTGTTCACCGACATGCCCGCCGTGCAGCTCTACTGCGGCAACTGCCTGGAGGGCATCCATCCCGGCAGCTCCGGCCGCGTGTACGGCAAGCGCGAGGGCTTCTGCCTGGAGACGCAGTTCGCCCCGGATTCCATCAACCACCCCGAGTTCATCGACAGCGTGCTGCACGCCGGCGAGAAGTACGACTTCACCACCATCTTCGCCTTCGACATCGCCGACGCGGAGGCGTAAAACCGACGGCGATCGGCCCGATGGCCGCCGCCGCGCGGGTTCGCGCGCGGCGGCGGCATCCGGGTCGACAGCTCACGCCCATATCTCATCAAAAGGAGCACGGCAAAGCCATGACGGAAGTACGCACCCGCTTTGCGCCGAGCCCGACGGGTTACATGCACCTGGGCAACCTGCGGACGGCGCTGTATACCTACCTGTACGCCCGGCGCATGGGCGGCAAGTTCATACTGCGCATCGAGGACACCGACCAGAAGCGCGAGGTCAAGGACGCGGTGGACATCATCTACAAGTCCATGAAGACCGCGGGCCTGACCCACGACGAGGGCCCGGACGTAGGCGGACCCTGCGGCCCCTACGTGCAGTCCCAGCGCAAGCACACCTACATGCCCTTCGCCAAACAACTGGTGGAGTCCGGCCACGCCTACTACTGCTTCTGCACCGAGGAACGGCTGGAGGAGGCCCGCAAGGCGGCCGAGGCCCGGGGCGAGACCTTCAAGTACGACAAGCACTGCCTGTCCCTTTCAAAGGAAGAGGTCCGGGCGAAGCTGGACGCCGGCGTGCCCTTCGTGATCCGCCAGAACATCCCCACCGAGGGCAAGGCGGGCTTCGACGACGTGATCTACGGCCACGTGGAGGTGGATTGCAGCACCCTGGACGACAACGTGCTCATCAAGGCCGACGGCCTGCCCACCTACAACTTCGCCAACGTCATCGACGACCACCTGATGGGCATTACCCACGTGATGCGCGGCAACGAGTACCTGTCCAGCGCGCCCAAGTACAACCTCCTGTACGAGGCCCTGGGCTGGACGCCGCCCACCTACGTGCACCTGACCCCCGTGATGGTGGAGGGCACCTACCGCGACAAGAAGACCGGCGAGTACCAGATGGCCGTGGACGCCGAGGGCAACCCCGTGCTGGACGCCGAGGGCAACCCGGTAAAGGCCATCGTGAAGCGCAAGATGTCCAAGAGCCAGGGCGACCCCTCCTTCGAGGACCTGCTGGCCGAGGGCTACCTGGTGGATGCGGTGATCAACTACCTGGTGCTGCTGGGCTGGAGCCCGCGCGGCGAGCGGGAGTTCTTCACGCTGAAGGAGCTGGAGGAGGTCTTCGACCTGGAGGGCCTCTCGAAGTCCCCGTCCTTCTTCGACATGCAGAAGCTGAACTGGTTCAACGCCGAGTACATCCGCAAGCTCAGCCCCGAGGCGTACCGGGAGATCGCGACGCCGTGGCTGGCGAAGGTGCTCGACCCGGCGCGGTTCGACTTCGCCCGGCTGTGCGAGCTGCTGCAGGGCCGCACCGAGGTGTTCAGCCAACTGCCCGGCATGGTGCGGTTCCTGGCGGAGCTGCCCGAGTTCCCCGTCGACTTCTACGCGAACAAGAAGCAGAAGTCCACGCCGGAGAGCGCGAAGGCGGCGCTGAGCGCGCTGCTGCCCGTGCTGGAGGGCGTGACCGACTGGACCGAGGCCGAGCTCCACGACCGGGTGATGGAAGCCATCCCCGGCATGGGCATGAAGAACGGCCAGGCGCTGTGGCCGCTGCGCATCGCCATCTCCGGCCAGCAGTCCACCCCCGGCGGCGCGTTTGAAATCGCCTACCTGCTGGGCCGGGAGGAGACCCTCCGCCGACTCCGGCAGAGCATGGAAAAGCTGGGATGACCTCATGACAAAACCGCCCGATTCCAATGAATCGGGCGGTTTTTGCTGCATATCAGGGGCTCGGCGTTACGCCGCCGCATGCTCCTCCCAGGCGGAGATCGTGCCCATGGCGGAGGTGTCCGCCTCGTCCGAATAGCGCTCCACGGTGACGGTGTAGTCGGAGTCGCCCTCGACGTACACGGTGCCGTCGGCGCCCTCGATGGTCACGGTGCGGCCCTGGGCGTCCACGACGGTCCCGGCGCAGTTCAGCGCGGTGAGGGTGCTGTCGCCGGTGACGATCCAGGTGGAGGTGGCGTCGATCACCAGCGTGCAGCCGCCGTCGCCGCCCTCCCCGGCGCAGGATTCGTCGTCGATGACCGCGCCGGTGAACACGCTGCCCTCGGCGGCGTACACGGTCAGGTTGGAGATGCTGTCCCAGACGATGTCGCCGGTCATGTCCTGCTGCAGGGCGGTGAACACGCAGTTCGCGCCGTTCGCGCCGGAGGCGCCCCAGCCGCGCTGGTTGGCGTTGCCGGTGCAGCGCAGGAAGTAGCCGTCGTCGTCCGTCCGGGTGATGGCCACGTTGCGGATGGTGAACACGCTGTCGGTATTGGTGGTGTAGAACACGCCGCCGTTCAGGCTGGTGAGCGTGCCGCCGTCCATCTCAAAGCTGCCCTCGCCCACCTCGGCGTCGCCGGACATGCTCTGGTAGAGGATCACGGTCCAGGTGTTGTCGTTCGCCTCCAGGTCGGGCATGTCGCCGGTCAGGTTGCAGTCGTACATCCGCACGGCGTTCAGGCCCTCCAGGCACAGCGCCTCGGAGCCGGTGGCGGTCAGGTCGGCGTCGCGGATGGTGATGTCGGCGGTGACGTACACGGCGGGGGAACCGCTGCCATTGGCGGTATAGCTGCCGCCGTCCACCACCATGGTGCCGCTGCCCCGGTCGGAGCGAATGGCCGCGGAGGAAGCGCCCTCGGTGGTCACGGTCAGGTTGGAGGCGTACAGCGTGCCGCCGCCCGCCACGTGGATGCCGCCGCTGGTGCCCTGCACGGTGTGGATGGCGGTGTCGGACACGTAGGCCACGCCGTCGCCGTAGGCAAACACGCCCGCGCCGCCCGCGGCGTCCGTCTCGATGGAAGCGTCCGTCACGGTCAGGGTGCCGCCGGTGACCAGCGCCGCCGCGCCCACGCCGTAGAAGCTGCTGCTGTCGCCGCCGGTGGAGTCGTCGGAATCGCGGACGAGGGTGATGCCCTCCAGCTTCACGCTGCCGCCCTCCACCAGCACGGCGTTCTCGTCGGCGCCGGTGCTGGTGATATCCTCGGTCACCGTGGCGTCCCCGTCGTAGGTCTCGACCGCGTCAAACTGCTCGGGCTTCGAGGCGCCGCCGCCGGGACCGCCCATGCCGCCGGGGCCGCCCATGCCGCCGGGCATGCCGCCCTCGGGGGGCTGGCCCATGCCGCCGGGCATTTCGGGCGGCTGGCCGTCGCCGGGGAATCCGCCCTCCGGGGGCTGGCCCATGGCCTCGGGGGCGGAATCGGCGGAAGCGTCCTCCGCCAGCGCGGCGAAGGGCAGGGACAACATCATTACGGCGAGCATCGCGCTCAGAATCTTCATCAGGTTTTTCATGGAAACAGCCTCCCAATCACAGGTCGTCGTTCCCGGGCTTTGGCCGCCCCGCCGGGTCGCGACGTCCGAATGCGTTCGCCGCTCCCCTGTCGATGGCCGTATTATAGGGGGCGAAGCTTAAAGGAAACTTGAAGGATTTCAGGTTCCCGAGCTTTTTTGAACGATTTCCGGCGAAGCCCTGCGGCCGGTTGCCCGACCGCGCACAAGCCCAAAAGGCGCCGCAGGGGCGCCCGTCGGGCGCCCCTGCGGTCATGATCCGCTATTCCTCCTGAAAGTCCTCGAGAAAGCTGTGGCGCTCGCCGTGGCGCTTCCAGCCCACCAGGGAATCCAGGTCCACGCGGTGGACGCTGTTGAACAGGTTGGCGGGCACCTTGGGGTCGTCCTCGCTGAGCTTCTCGATGAGCGCCTTCACGCCCTGGCGGCGGGAGACGGTCTCCCGCCGCGCCGCGCCCTCGGTGAAGCGGCAGGCGCACTGCAGGAATTCCAGCCCGAAGCGGTCCCGCCAGGCGAGTATGTCCGCCTCCCGCACCCGGTACAGCGGCCGGATCAGCGCCATGCCGGGAAAGTGCTCCGCCCGGCGCATCGGCGGCATGCCCTGGATCTGCCCGCCGTGGAGCATGGCCATCAGCGTGGTTTCGATCACGTCGTCGTAGTGGTGGCCGAGCGCGATCCGGTTGCAGCCCAGCTCCCGCGCCTTTCCGTACAGGCAGCCCCGGCGCATGCGCGCGCACAGAAAGCAGGTGTGCTCCCGCTGGGCGGCGGCGACCTCGAACACGTCGCTCTCGAACAGCTCGTACTCCAGCCCCAGCCGCGCGAGGTTGTCCTCGAGCCGACGCCGGTTCTCCGGGCTGTAGCCGGGGTCCATCGCCAGGTTCACGGCCTCGAAGGGAATCTCGCCCCGCCGCCGGAGGACGTCCATCAGCACCGCCAGCAGCATGGAGTCCTTGCCGCCGGAAACGCACACCGCCACCCGGTCGCCGGGCCGGAGCAGCCCGTACCGCCGCACGCCTTGCATGAAGGGCCGCCAGAGGGTCTTGCGCCCCTCCGTCAGCAGCCACTGTTCCATGGCCTGGGATTCGGTCATCGCGCGCGTCAAGGTATCGCCTCCTGCGGTATGTTCCCGCCCATCGCGGCCTCCGCGCAGCGGATGCCGTCCACCGCGGCGGAGAGGATGCCCCCCGCGTAGCCCGCGCCCTCGCCGCAGGGGTAGAGGCCGGGGATGGTGAGGGAAACGCAGTCCTTCCCGCGCTCGATGCGCACCGGGGAGGACGAGCGCGTCTCCACGCCGGTGAGCACGGCGTCGGGGTGGGCAAAGCCGCGGAGCCTGCGGTCCAGCAGCGGCAGCGCCTCCCGCATGGACGCCAGCACGAAGCCGGGCAGGCAGCCGTCCAGGCTCCCCCACTTCACGCCGGGCAGGTAGCTGGGCGTCACCCCGCCGGGCCCCGTCGAGGGCCGCCCCGCCAGGAAATCGCCCACCTTCTGCGCCGGGGCGCGATAGTCGCCGCCGCCCGCGCGGAAGGCCGCCTCCTCCCACCTGCGCTGGAAGCGCACGCCCGCCAGCGGGTCGTCGCCGCCGAAGTCCTCGGGCAGCACGTTCACCAGCAGCGCGCTGTTGGCGTTCCCGCCGTCCCGCGCGAAGGCGCTCATGCCGTTGACCACCACGCCGCCCGCCTCGGAGGCCGCCGCCACCACCGTGCCGCCGGGGCACATGCAGAAGGTGTAGACCGACCGGCCGCCGGGCAGGTGGACGCTCAGCTTGTAGTCCGCGGCGCCCAGCGCGGGATGGCCCGCCGCGGGGCCGTACTGGCTGCGGTTCACCATGTCCTGCCGGTGCTCGATGCGCGCGCCGACGGCGAAGGGCTTGCGGCTCATGGCCGCGCCCAGCGCATGGAGCATGGCGAAGGTATCCCGCGCGCTGTGGCCCACGGCCAGGATCACGTCCTCCGTCGCCAGCGCCGCCTCGCCCCGCGGGGTCTCCAGCCGCGCCCCGGCGACCCGCCCGCCCTCGAGGACCAGCCCGGCGAGCCGGGTCTGGAAGCGCACGTCGCCGCCCAGGGCCAGGATCTCCTCCCGGAGGCTGCGCACCACGGTCTTCAGCCGGTCGGTGCCGATGTGGGGCTTGGCCTCGTACAGGATCTCCTCCGGCGCGCCCGCGCGGAAGAATTCCTCCAGCACCGCGCGGCAGCGGGGGTCCTTGATGCCGCTGTTCAGCTTGCCGTCGGAGAAGGTGCCCGCGCCGCCCTCGCCGAACTGCACGTTGCTGGCGGGGTTGAACGCGCCGCCGTTCCAGAACGCCCGCACGTCCTCCTCCCGCTCCTCCACACGCTTCCCGCGCTCGATCACCACCGGCCTAAGCCCCGCGCGGGCCAGCGTCAGCGCGGCGAACAGCCCCGCCGGGCCCATGCCCACCACCAGCGGCGGGTGGGCGAAGGCGCGCGCGGGCCGGGGCGCGGGGCGCGGGGCGGGATCGACGATCTCCTGCGCGTTCCGGGGCAGCGGGCGCACGGGCCGGGCGGTCTCCACGTCCAGGGTCAGGGCGAAGTGGACGTCCCCCTTGTCCCGCGCGTCCACGGACCTGCGCGCTACCCGCGCGGAGAGGATGTCCGCCTCGCGCAGCCGAAGCGCCCGCGCCGCGAGCGCGGCGGGGGACAGCCGGTAATCGTCCAGCTTCTGGCGAAGCTGGGATATGCGCAGTTTCATGATGGCGCTCCTTGCCTGGATGGATTCGGGTTGCGGGAGGGGATCAGAGGTCGTACAGCGCCGTGTACTTGTCCTTCAGGTACGCCACGTAGTACGACGGGTCGAACGGGCCGCCGCAGGCGTTTTCCACCAGCCGGGCGGGCGTGAGCAGCTGGCCGTGGCGGTGGATCTTCTCCCGCAGCCAGGCGGTGACGGGCGAGAGGTCCCCCGCGGCCACCGGCCCCCAGACGTCGATGTCCCGCTCCATGGCGGCCAGCATCTGCGCGCCGTAGGCGCTGCCCAGCGCGTAGCTGGGGAAGTAGCCGATGGCGCCGCCCGACCAGTGGCTGTCCTGCAGCGCGCCGCGGCGGTCGTCGGGCACGTCCACGCCCAGGTATTTTTTGTACATGGCGTTCCACTCGCCGGGGACGTCCGCCGCCTTCAGATCGCCGCCGATCAGCGCCTTCTCCAGCTCGTAGCGCACCATGACGTGCATGGCGTAGGTCAGCTCGTCGGCCTCGATGCGGATCAGGCCCGGCCCGGCGGCGTTCACCGCGCGGTACAGCATTTCGGGCGTCACGCCCTCCAGCCGGCCGGGGAAGCAGTCCGCCATGACGGGCAGCAGCGCCCGGCAGAAGGGCAGGCTGCGGCCGATGTAGTTCTCGTAGAACCGGCTCTGGCTCTCGTGCACGCCCATGCTGCTGCCGCCGGCCAGGAAGGTGCCCTGCAGCGCCTCCGCCACGCCCAGCTCGTAGATCGCGTGGCCGCCCTCGTGGATCACGCTGTACAGGCTGGACAGCACGGCGTCCTCGTAGTAGTGGGTGGTGATGCGCACGTCGTGGTTGTTGAAGCCGTCGGTGAAGGGGTGCTCCGACTCCGCCACCGCGCAGTCCTCGCGGTCAATGCCCATCAGCGCCATCACGCGGTCGGTGAAGGCCCGCTGACGGTCGACGGGGAAGCTGCCCGCCAGGAACGAGGCGTCCGGGCGGGGCTTTTCGCCCACGGCCAGGATCAGCGGCGTGAGCTCGCTGCGCAGCATGGCGAAGAAGGGATCGAGCGTCGCGGCGGAGGCGCCCTTTTCGTACAGGTCCAGCAGCACGTCGTAGGCGGGCTTCGAGGCATCCTTGCGCGCCGCCAGCCGGCGGTTGTAGTCGACGATCTTCTCCAGGTAGGGCGCGAAGGCGGGGAAGTCGCTCGCGCGCTTGGCGTCGTGCCAGACGTCGCCGGCCTCCTCCAGCAGCCGCTGGTAGGCCATGTACTCCCCGACCGGCACCAGGGCGAGCTCGTCGCTCTGCTCCTTCAATAGCTCCGCGCGGCGGAGCTCGGCGGCGGTCAGCCCGGACCGATGGGCGTACAGCGCGTCGATGCACTCCCGCGTGGACGGGGCGGTGAGCTTCTCGTGCACCACGCCGCCGAGCACGGCCAGGGTCTGGCCGCGCCCCGCCGAGGAGCGCTTCGGCGCGGCGGTCTCCCCGTCGATGTTCAGCACGCCCATGGCGTGGCGGTAGGCGTGCAGCGCCTCTTCAAGCGAGGCGAGCGTCGCCCTGGCTTCGGCAAGCGTCATGGCCGGTCACCTCAGCTCGGGCGTCGGGATGCCGTCCATGTCGTCGAAGGCCTGGTTCTCGCCGCCCATGGCCCAGATGAAGGTATAGTTGCTGGTGCCCGCGCCAGCGTGGATGGACCAGGAGGGGCTGATGATGGCCTGCTCGTTCTGCATGACCACGTGGCGGGTCTCGTCGGGCTCGCCCATAAAGTGGAACACCACCTCGTTCTCCGGCACCTCGAAGTAGAAGTAGACCTCCATCCGGCGCTCGTGGGTGTGGGCGGGCATGGTGTTCCACACGCTGCCGGGCTCCAGCACCGTCATGCCCATGGACAACTGGCAGGTCTTCAGCACGTCCGGGTGGATGAACTGGTTGATGACGCGCTTGTTGCTGGTCTCCGCCGCGCCGCAGGGCTTCTTGGCCGCGTCCGCGATCCGGATGAGCCGGCTCTCGCAGGAAGTGTGCGCCGGGGCAGACACGATGTAGAACTTGGCGGGATGGGCGGGGTCATCGCTCTCAAAGACGACGTCCTTCACGCCGCGGGTCAGGTACAGGCAGTCCTTGTAGCCCAGCGCGTAGACCTCGCCGTCGGCGGTGACTTTGCCGGCGCCGCCCACGTTGAACATGCCGCACTCGCGGCGCTCCAGGAAGAAGTGGGTGCCGAAGCTGTGCCACACGTCGATGCCCTTGTCGATGGACACCTTCTCCCGCACGGGCATGATGCCCAGGGTGACCATGCGGTCCACGTGGCTGTATACGGCGACGACCTCGTCGGGCGCGAACAGCTTTTCGATCAGGAACTCGGCGCGGGTCTCGGCGGTGGTGTAGCGCTTGAAGTCGCGCTGGTTGCAGGAATAACGGATGTCCATGGGAGAGCCTCCTTGTCTTGTCGGTCATGGGAATGCAGCGCATTGGATCACAGGATGTCTTCCGCGCCGAGGACGGCCAGGGCGTGCAGCGCGCGGGAGCAGGCGGTGTAGAGGCGGCGGCGCTCGCCGGGGGTCCACTCCGCCCGGGGCCAGACGGCGATCACGGCGTCGAACTCCAGCCCCTTGGTCAGGTGATAGCAGGCCACCACGTTGTCGCCCGCCTCGTAGTGGGCGTCGTCCTCGCCGCCGTCCAGCCGGTACACGCCCGTCAGCTTCGCGGACAGGCTGTCCGCCTGCGCCTGGGTGCGGGTGATCACGGCGATGGTGCGGTGGCCCGCGGCGCGGAAGCGGTCCAGGGTCTGCCGCAGCAGCGCCTCGGAGTACGGCGCGACCAGCGGCGGCTCGCCGTCCCGCCCGAAGGCCTCCAGCGGCGGCTCGTTCGGCAGGATGCGGCTCAGCAGCGCGGCGATCTGCCGCGAGGAGCGGTAGCACTTGGTCAGCGGGAACACCGGGGCGTCCGGCGCGCCGAAGCACGCGCCCCAGGCGGCCGGGTCGCAGGGCGGCAGGCCGGGCATGGTGCGCTGGCGGGGGTCGCCCAGCAGCGTGACCCTGGCGTTGGGGAAGCAGGCCGCGAGCAGCGCCAGCGCGGCGTCGGAGTAGTCCTGCGCCTCGTCCACCAGCAGGTGGTAGATCTGCTTGTCCGGCGCGGCGAAGCCCAGCCGCACGGCGAAGTAGGCCTCCGCCACGGCGTCCTCCCACCAGGTCAGCCCCGCGGCGCGGTTGTCCCGCCAGGCGTCGCGGAGGGGTTTTGGCGCCTCCCGCAGCACGCGCTCCATCAGCGTCGCGCCCTTCGCGTCCAGCATGGCGCGCAGTTGGGCGCGGGCGGGCTGCATGCGCTGGGCCACGGCGAGGTTCGCCACCTGCCGAAGCTCCCTCGGGCCGTAGCGGCCCTCGAGGCTCCGGGCGTACTCGCGGTAGAGCCGCTGCTCCCAGCCGGAGAGCCGGGTCTCGAGCGTCGCGCGCATGCGCTCCAGCTTCTGGGCGGGGGTGAGCAGGGAGAGCTCGCCCTTGTACATCGCGCGCAGCTCATCGGCGGAGACGAGCAGCTTGTCCTCCAGCACCACGTCCCGGAACTCCGGGCCCAGCAGCGCGAAGTCCCCGGCGGCGCGGCGGATGCGGTTCAGGAATTCCGGCCCGCCCTTCCAGGCCACCGACCGGTGCCTGAGGCCGTCCGCACCCTCGGAGAGCAGCGCCTCCAGCTGGCGGTAGGGCCGCTCCACGCGCGCGCCCAGGGCCTCCTCCACCACGTCGCGCAGCGTGCGGGCGCGGATGTTCTCCTCGCCCAGCTCCGGCAGCACCCCGGACACGTACTCCGAGAAGGCCGTGCTGGGGGAGAGCAGCATCAGCTTGCTGGCGGACAGGGTCTCGCGCTGGCGGTACATCAGGTACGCCGCCCGGTGCATGGCCACGGAGGTCTTGCCCGAGCCCGCGCAGCCCGCCACGGACACCACGCGCGCGCCCTCCACGCGGATGGCGGCGTTCTGCTCCGCCTGGATGGTGGACACGATCTGCCGCATGCGGGGGCTGGCCGCGCCGGACAGGATGTCCAGCAGCAGCGCGTCGTCGATGCTCAGCGCGGTGTCCACGTAGTAGACGAGCCGGCCGTTCTCCATGCGGTACTGCCGCTTCAGCGCGAGCCGGCCGTCGATCCTGCCGGAGGGGCTGTCGTAGGACGCGGGGCCGGGCATGGCGTCGTAGTAGAGGCTGGACACCGGCGCGCGCCAGTCGTGCACCAGCAGCCCGCCCTGGCCGTCCTTGACGCTGTGCAGGCCGATGACGATCCGCTCCGGGTCGCTCTCCCCCGCCTCGGCGAAGTCCACGCGGGCGAAGAAGGGGTTCAGCAGCATGCGGCGGGCGCGCTCGGCGGTATCCTTGGCGAAGTCCCGGCGGGCGGCGAAGCGGTCCACCTCGGTGGAGAGCTGCTCCAGGTCCTCCTCCGACAGGGCGGTGGGCTTCACGCGCAGGTCCTCCCAGGCGTCGGCCACGATGGCCTGTATGGATTTCAGATGCTCCGCGGACAGCGCCTGCGCCTGCTCGACGGTCTGCAGCAGCACCTGCTGCACCTGCGCGGCGTAGGCCTGCTCCATGGGCAGGTCTGCAAGATGGGACATGACGGTATCCTCCGGATTCATCCTCCCGGGCGTTGCCCGGTCAATTTCATTATTATAGCACAGTGCAAAGAAAAAGAAAAGCCTTGAGAATTAACGGGGCGAGGAGTAGAATGGTACTATTGGTTTCCCGAAGCAACTGAACGATCCCATCCGGAGGAATGCTTGCCATGAATCGAGACAGGCGCATCGGCGCGATTGAAGTGGCGCTGGCGGCGATCAGCTGGTCGTTCGCGGGGGTATTCAGCAAGTCCCTGCCCTGGAACGCGCTGACGCAGAACGGCTTCCGCTCGCTGGTGGCGGCGGTGCTGCTGGGCTTCGCCCGGGGCAGCGCGAAGGTGCGCGTCACAAAGGGCAACGTGCTGGGCGCGCTGGGCGTGGCGCTGTGCGGCTTCCTGTTCATGGCGGCCACCAAGCTGACCACCGCCGCCAACGCCATCGTGCTGCAATACGCCATGCCGGCGTTCGTGATCCTGTTCTGCTGGCTGTTCTACCACCAGCGGCCCAGCGGGCTGAGCCTGGTCATCGCGGCGTGCATCATGCTGGGCGTGGTGCTGTGCTCCTGGGACGGCCTGGCCGGGGGCAACCCCCTGGGCGACGCGCTGGCGGTGCTGGCGGGCGTGGCCTTCGCGCTGGTGTTCTTCTGCGCGCGGATGCCCGGGGCGAACTCGCAGGACTACTCCTACCTGGGCATGCTGTTCTGCGCGCCGGTGTCGCTGTACGCCTTCTTCGACCCCAACATGACGCTCAACCCCGTCCACTGGCTGCTGGCCTGCGGGCTGGGGCTGTGCCTGGCGGGGGGATATTTCTTCATTTCAAAATCCATGAACCGGGTCTCGCCCATCACGGCGGCGCTGCTGGCCAACCTGGAGCCCATCCTGAACCCGGTGTGGGTGTTCCTGTTCGTGGGCGAAAAGCCCGGCCCGCTGACGGTGCTGGGCGCGATCATCGTGCTGGCGTCGGCCACGGTCTACGCCGTCCGGGAGAAGTAGCATGCCGAACGTCGTCGAAATCACCGATCCCCGCGACCCGGCGCTGGACGCCTACGCTCGGCTGACCGAGGCGCAGCTTCGGAACCGGCTGCACCCGGGGGACGCGCTGTTCATCGCCGAGAGCCCGAAGGTGATCGGCTACGCCCTGGACGCGGGCATCGCGCCCGCCTCGCTGCTGATGGAGCGCAGGCACATCGAGGGCAAGGCGGCGGCGCTGATCGAACGCTGCGGGGACGTGCCCGTGTACACGGCCGGGAGCGACGTGCTGCGACAGCTCACCGGCTATCCCCTGACCCGCGGCGTGCTGTGCGCCATGCGCCGCCCCGCGCCGCGGCGGCCGGAGGACGTGCTGGCGAACGCCCGCCGCGTGGCGGTGCTGGAGAACGTGGTGGACGCCACGAACATCGGGGCCATCTTCCGCTCGGCGGCGGCGCTGGGCATGGACGCGGTGCTGCTGACCCCCACCAGCTGCGACCCGCTGAACCGGCGCGCGGTGCGGGTGAGCATGGGCACGGTGTTCCAGGTCCCCTGGGCGACGCTGGACGACTGGCCGGAGGGCGGGCTGGCGCTGCTGGGGCGGCTGGGCTTTCGGACCGCGGCCCTGGCCCTGGACGCGCGCGCCGTTCCCATCGACGACCCCGGGCTCGTTTCGGCGGAAAAGCTCGCGCTGGTGCTCGGCGCGGAGGGCGACGGCCTCGCCCCGGCCACCGTCGCCCGCTGCGACTGCACCGCCATGATCCCCATGCAGCACGGCGTGGACTCGCTGAACGTGGCCGCCGCCGGCGCGGTGGCGTTCTGGGTGTGCAGGAAGCGGGACTAACGCCGCCCCGGACGTGAAAAGCCGCCCCAAAGCGACGATTTCGAAGGTCGCTTTGGGGCGGCTTTTTGGGTCCGGTCAGCGCCGCGCCTTCAGCAGCGGGCGGAGGCGGGAAGCCAGCACGGCGGCCAGCAGGCCGATCGCGTTGTCCGGCACGATGGTGCTCAGCAGCCACACGACGAACAGCTCGCGCAGGCCGATGCCGCCGGTATTGGGCAGTATGAAGTTGAAGGCGACGTAGTAGTACGCCAGGCCGCAGGCGAAGTAGGCCGCCACGCCGCACAGCGCCGCCACGATATCGCCCCGCACGCCCCGGCCCCAGTCGAACCGGCGCAGGCGGCCCGCCACGGTGCCGGACAGCCACGCCGCCGCCGCGAAGCCGATCAGGAACCCGAAGGTGGGCCGGGCCAGGTAGCCCAGGCCGCCGCCGTGGGCGAAGATGGGCACGCCCACCAGCCCCAGCACCAGGTACGCCACGCCGCTGAACAGCCCCAGCGGGCCGCCGAGCAGCAGCCCGGCCAGCGTGGCAAAGAAGACCTGCATGGACACGGTGACCATGAACGGCCCCACGGGCAGCACGATCTTGATGAACGCGCCTACGGCGATGAGCGCGGTAAACAGGCCGCAGCGCACGATGTCCACCGTGCTGAGGCGACGTCCGGCAGAATGGGTCATGGAGCCTCGTTCCCTTCTCTTCGTCGCGGTGCGCGGGGATGCGTGGCGTCCCTGCGCCGCAGGGGCTATTATAGCATACGCACCCGCGCGCCGCAACCCCTGGGCGACGCCATGCTACCACAGCAGGATGGGGCGGGTCAGTAGATCGTCTCCACCTCTTCCGGGGCGACGCCGATGGCGCGGCAGAAGGCCTCCAGGCCCGCGCGGCCGTCCACGCGCATGATGTCCTGGAATTTGCCGGTCTCGCGGTCGATGAAGCCCGCGGTCATCTCGCCCGTGCACACGCTGCGCCGCACCGCGGGCCGCTGCCGGGCGGGGTCGAAGGGGATCTCCTCGCGCCTGCGCCTGAACAGGGACATGGGTTTCGCTCCTTTCCCGGAAAAATGACATGGCAAGGGCCGCCCTTTGGAGGCGGCCCCGGTGGGTTACAGCGCGTTCTCGTCGCCCAGCAGGTCGGCGAGGATCTTTTCCTTCACGTCGGAGACGGTGGTCTCGAGGATCTTCTGGCGGAGGGGCAGCACGCTGCGCGGGGAGACGGACAGCTCGTCGATGCCGATGGAGAGGAAGGTCTCCGTCAGCTCCAGGTCCGCGCCCAGCTCGCCGCAGATGCCCACCCACACGCCGTTCCTGTGGGCGTTGTCGCACACCATCTTCAAAAGGCGCAGCACGGCGGGATGGTGGGGGTTGAAGAAGCGGCCCAGGTCGTTGTTCTGGCGGTCGCAGGCCAGCGTGTACTGGGTCAGGTCGTTGGTGCCGCAGGAGAAGAAGTCCACCAGTTTGGCCAGCCGGTCGCTCATCACCGCCGCGGCGGGGGTCTCGATCATAATGCCGATCTGCACGTCGTCGGCGAAGGGCTTGCCCTCCTCGGTGAGCTCCTTCTTGACCAGCTCGCACATCTTGCGGGCTTCCTTGACCTCCCAGACGGAGGTGACCATGGGGAACATGATGCCCAGCTTGCCGAAGGCGGAGGCGCGGTACAGGGCGCGGAGCTGGGTCTTGAAGATCTCGGGCCGGTTCAGGCAGATGCGCAGCGCGCGGTTGCCCAGCGCCGGGTTCTCCTCCTTGGGCATGTCGAAGTAGTCGATCTGCTTGTCCGCGCCGATGTCCAGCGTGCGGATGACCACCTCGCGGCCGTCCATGTCGGAGAGGACCTTCTTGTAGGCCTCGAACTGGTAGTCCTCGGTGGGATAGTCGGAGCAGTTCAGGTACAGGAACTCGGAGCGGAACAGGCCGATGCCGCCGCCGTCGTTGGACAGCACCACCGGCACGTCCTCGGGATTGCCGATGTTGCAGAACACCTTGATCTTCTGGCCGTCCCGGGTGATGTTCTCCTTGCCCTTCAACTGCTCCAGCAGCTTCTGGCGCTTCAGGAGCTCCTCGCGCTTGGCCATCAGGCGGGCCTTCGTGGCCTCGTCGGCGTCCACCACCACGTTGCCGGTGCCGCCGTCCACGATGACCTCGCGGCCCTCGTACTCGGGCTTGAGCTGGTCGCCCACGCCGATGATGGCGGGGATGCCCATGGTGCGGGCCAGGATCGCGGTGTGGCTGGAGCCGCTGCCGCCCTCGGTGATGAAGCCCAGGATCTTGCTCTTGTCCAGCTGTACGGTCTCGGAGGGCGCCAGGTCGTCCGCGGCCAGGATCACGGGCACGGGGCTGTCGATGCCGCCCTGCGATGCGGCCGGACACGTCCTTCACGTCCGCGGCGCGGGCCTGCATGTAGGCGTCGTCCATCTGGGCGAACATGTCCGCGAACTGGGCGGCGGTGTCGGTGACGGCGGCCTCGGCGTTCAGCTTCTGTTCCTTGATGAGGCCCTCGATGGCCTCCTCGTAGTCCAGGTCCTCGGCCATCATCTGGTGCGTCTCAAACAGCATGGCGGCCTCGTCGCCCGCCTCCTCGCGGGCCTTCTCCGCCAGCTCGCCCAGCTGCTCGATGGCCTTGGCCTGGGCGGCCTTGAAGCGGTTCCACTCCGCCTCGACGTCCTCCACCTCGAAGCGGCGGATGGTGCTCTTGGCGCGCTGGTAGTAGTAGAGGGGGCCCATGGCCACGCCCGTGGATACGCCCTTGCCCTGAATCGAAATCATGTCTGGCTCTCCTTTCAAGGTCCATACAAACGCCGCAGGGGCGCCCAATGGGCGCCCGCCCGGGAAATGGGGTCCGGGCGGGCGGCGCATCGCCGCCCCTGCGCTGTGTGCCGCGGACTGCAGCCGCTTAGAAGTTGTTTTTGAAGAAATCCTCGATGGCGGCGGCGGCGGTATCCTCGTCCGCGCCCTCGATGGTCACCTTCACGGTATCGCCCTGCTTGATGCCCATGCCCATCAGCGCCATCAGCTTCAGCGCGTTCACGGACTTCTCGCCCTTGTTCACGGTCACGGTGCTGGCGTATTTCTTGATCTCCTTGACCAGGATGCCGGCGGGACGGGCATGGATACCTACGGGATCGGTGATGACGTACTCAAAAGACTTCATGGGGGTTCCTCCTTATATGATATTCAATATTCACATTTGAGCGGCATGCCGTCCGCCCGCGGGCGGACGGCAGATCGCTTACTTCGCGCCGAACTCCACGCCTTCCAGGTCGTCGGAGTTGGTCAGCAGCACCGCCACGGTGTCGCTGTAGCCGGCGGCCTTGATCTTTTCGCGGCTGAAGCGGATCAGCGGCTGGCCGGCCTTCACCTTGTCGCCCTCGTTCACCAGCGCGGTGAAGCCGTCGCCGTTCATCTGCACGGTGTCCACGCCCACGTGGATCAGCAGCTCCATATCGTTGGCGGAGATGCCCACGGCGTGCTTGCTCTCGGCCACGGAGCTGATCTCGCCGTCGAACGGCGCGACCACGACCTCGTCGGTCGGCTGCACGCCCACGCCCACGCCCAGCACGCCGGAGGCGAAGGTGTCGTCCGGGATCTGGTCGTAGGGGATGACGTTGCCCTTCACGGGCTGCAGCACGGTGCCGTTGGCGCAGCGGATGACGGAGGTCGTCGGCACCTCGAGCGCCGGAGCGGGTGCCTCGGCGGGCGCGGGCGCGGCCTGGGGAAGCTCTTCCTTCCAGATCACCGTGGTGATGGCGAAGGCCACGCCGGCGGCGATGACGAGCTCGATGCAGTACACGGGAACGTTGTTGATGGCCAGCAGGCCGGGGATGCCGGTGACGCCGTAGGTGGTGGCGCCCAGGTGGGTCAGCGATCCGAACAGCGCGCCGACCGCGCCGCCGATGACGCCCGCGATGAAGGGCTTCATGAAGCGGAAGTTGACGCCGAAGATGGCCGGCTCGGTGATGCCCAGGGACGCGGACAGCGAGGAGGGCAGGGCCACGGACTTCAGCTTGGCGTTGCGGCACTTGATGGCGACGGCCAAGCAGGCGCCGAACTGGGCGAAGTTGGCGGCGGAGGCGATGGGCATCCAGATGTTCAGCCCGAGGCTGCCTGATAGCATGCCCGCCTCAATGACGTTGTACATGTGGTGCAGGCCCATGACCACGGTCCAGGGATACAGCGCGCCCATGATCAGCGCGCCGATGCCGCCGGTGGAGGTGACCAGCCACTCGGCGCCGGTCAGCACCCAGTTCTCCAGGATGGAGAAGATGGGGCCGATGACCACGAAGGTGGCGAAGGCGGTGATCAGCACGGTGCACAGGGGGGTGACGAACAGGTCGATCATCTCCGGCACCTTCTTGTGCAGCCACTTCTCAACCGTGGACATCAGCAGGACCGCCAGTATGACCGGTATGACGTGGCCCTGATAGCCGACCTGCGAGATTTTGAAGAGACCCAGGTCCCACACGGCGGGCTGGTTGGTGGGGGTGACGGTCCAGGCGTTCATCAGGCCGGGATGGACCATCATCATGCCGATGACGCCGCCCAGGAAGATGTTGCCGCCGAACACGCGGGCCGAGGATACGGCCACCAGGATGGGCAGCAGCGCGAACGCGGTGTTGGCGACCAGGTCCAGGAAGCCGAACCAGCCGCTCTCTGAGAAGGAGGGGATGGCCTTGGCCAGCGCTTCCACCAGGCCCATCATCAGGCCGGAGGCCACGATGGCGGGCAGGATGGGCACGAACACGTCGCCGGGGGTCTTCAGGATCTTCTTCCACAGGGGCATCCGGCTCGCCGCGGCGGCCTTGACGTCGGCCTTGCTGGCGGCGGACGCGCCGGTGACGGCCAGGAACTCCTCGTAGACCTTGTTGACGGTGCCGGTGCCGATGATCAGCTGCAACTGACCGTTGGATTCGAACATGCCCTTGACGCCGTCGATGTTCTCGAGAACCGCTTTGTTAACCTTGCTGTTGTCGGCAATAACGAGTCTGAGTCGGGTGGCACAGTGAGCCGCGCTGATGACGTTCGCACCGCCGCCGATATTGGCCGCGATCTGCTCAGCGCATTTACGATAGTCCAGAGCCATTGTGTTCTCCCCTTTATTCTTTCTTCCGCGGAAAGCGCTCCTCGCCCCGCAGTTACGCTTTTATTGTACACCAAGGGCTGGGGGATGTAAAGCTGAAAGTAAAAAATATCCTCATAAATTAATAATCAGGCGGGCGCAACGCCGTCATTCCAGCCCCACGAAGTCCCGGCGCATGGGGGTGAAGATGTCCAGCAGCGTCCCGGCCTCCAGGCACACGGTGCCGTGGGGGATGTCCGGCGGGAAGGCGATGGTGTCGCCCGCGCCCACCTCCGCCGGCGCGCCGTCGATGGTGAAGCGGAACCGGCCCGACAGCACGTAGGTGCTCTGGCTGTGGGGATGGGTGTGCACGCTGCCCGTGGCGCCGGTCTCGAAGCTGACCTCCACGATCATCAGCCGGTCGTTGTAGGCCAGCACGCGGCGGGAGACCCCGCCCCCGAGGTCGTTCGGCGCGGCGTCGTTGTGAAATACGATGTTGGCTTGCATGATGATGTCCTCCCTGTCATTGTCCCTGATTGCGGACCATCTGCCAGACGGCCGCGGGGGTATTGCCCTGGCCCAGGTTCTCCGCCTGCACGGCGCAGGCCTGCACCGAGATCTCCGTCTCCACGCCGTCCAGCCGGCCCTCCACGTAGTTGGCGGTGACCAGCCGGTCGAACAGCGGCGCGGTGGCGCTGCCCGGGGCCAGCGGCGTCATGGCGTCCGGCCCGAGGCCGTCGGCCCAGGCGTAGACGTAGGTGACCCGGTCGCCGTCCACGCTGTCCTCCAGCAGCGTCCAGCCCGCGTTCACCTCGAACGTGTACAGCGGGCGGGCGGCGGCGGGGTGGTAGGCGCCGTCGTCCTCCTGCGTGGCGATGACCACGTAGGGCAGGGTGACGGTCATGAACACGAAGGCGTCCGCCGCGCCCTTGTTCTCCACGTGGTAGTCGCGCTCGATGCGCTGGTTCGGCTCCACGTTGACCGCCCGCGCCTCCTCTGGCGCGTCGGGCGCATCCCCGCTGCCGATGCCGATGGTCACGCCGCGGGGAGATGCCGGGGCGTCGGCGTCCCCCGGCAGGGGCGACGGCTCGGTCGCGGCCTCCTCCGCCGGGACGCGCCCGCCGGTGAGCGTGGCGACCAGGCGGCTCAGCGCCGTGGCGGCGCCGCCGAACACGTCCTCGCCCTGCGCCCGGCCCGTTCCCTCGTCGTTGACGGCGCGCAGCGCGCCGGTGAGCAGCGCGGCGATCAGGATCACGATCGCCACCGCCCTGGGCTTCCAATGCTTCATATTGCGTATCCTCGCTGTCTCGTGGTCGTTACGCCCGGCGCGCGCGCCCGCCCATCTGCTTCTGCAGGCAGGCCCAGAGCTCGTCCGGGGAGACGTTGGCCTGGCCGTCGGGCAGCAGGAAGGCGCGGGCGGCGTTGACGTACAGGTAGATGCAGCCCTTCGCGCGGAAGGCGGCCTGCAGCTCGCTCCACCGCAGGCGCACGGGCGCCTCCTCGCGCTGGTCGTTGGTCACGCGCACGCCGTTCCCGTCCAGGCGCACGGTGTACACCGGCCGGGCGGGCTTCAGCTTCTGCCGGACGGCTTGCAGGTTCACCTGGGAGAAGAACGTGCCGAAGTACACCGCCGGCAGCCCCAGCCCCACCGCCAGCAGCACCGCCGCGATGAGCCCCGCCTGTTCCTTCCCCGTGAACAGCGCCACGGCGGCGAAGGCGGCGAGTATGGCCGCGAACGCTACCGGGCGCACCCAGCGCTTGCGCAGCTTCAGCGCGTCGAAGCGGGAGAACCGCTTGAACGTGCGCTCGTCCAGCTTCACGCGGACGACGATCTCATTGCCCGACATATCTCATACTCCCGATTGAATCTGTCCGTCATTCCCTTCCCGCCAGCGCGCTCGGGCTGACGCCGTAGGCGCGTCGGAAGGCGCGGTAGAAGGCGCTGTAGTCGGAGAAGCCGCACTCGGCGCAGGCCTGCTGCATCGGCGCGCCGCGGCCGATCAACTGCCGCGCGGCCTCCAGCCGGTGGCGGCGGATGCACTCGCCCGGCGTCATGCCCACCAGGCGCTTGAACTGGCGGGTCAGCGTGTTCTTGTCCATGAAGAACATCTCCGCCAGCCCGGTCACGCTCAAATCCTCGCGCAGGTGGGTGACCACGTACTCGTACACCCGCATGATCTCGTGGTAGCGCAGCTCCGCCCTGCGGGGCACGTCCTCCGGCAGGCGGGCGATGCAGCGGCAGCAGTGGATGAGCAGTTGGGAGACGATGCTGCGGATCAGCTGCGCGCTGTCGGCGTCCTCTTCGGAGGCCTCGCGGTGCAGCGCGAACAGCAGTTGGCGCGCCAGCGCGGCGGTGTCGTCGTCGAGCCGGATCAGGTTGCGGCCCGTGAGATCCCCCTGCAGCGTGTAGCGCAGGCGGGGCAGCGCCTCCGTGAGCGAGCGCACGTAATCCACGCTCAGCCACAGCACGAACCGGTCGATGTCCCGCGTCGGCCCGGCCACGTCCGGGCGGTGGAGCTGCCCCGGCGCGACCAGCATGAGGTTGCCCGGGTGCAGCGTGTAGCGCATGCCGTCCGCGATGTAGTCCACCGAATCGTTCAGCAGGCAGAACAGCTCAAAGAAATCGTGCTGGTGCGGCGGGCAGGTGCAGATGGCGGGGTTGTTGTAGTGGAAGATCTCGAGATTCTCCTTCTGCATCACCTGCCGCTGATCGAAGGGATTCAGCAATCGCCGCGCCATGTCCCCGCCTCCCGTCATCGTCCCGTAGGATGTTTCCTGTAAACATTATAGTAATGTTTGATGTTTTTTGCAATGTAATTACATGTTAAAACCATGGACATTTATAGAGGAATGTGTTTCAATGTCAATGAACACGGTGCGCGCCGCCGAAAGGGGCGTGCCGCCGTAAATCCAAAGCGGACATCCGTTTGGAAGAAAAAAGGAGGAATCCCCCAATGAAGAAGCTGTTTAGCATCGCGCTCGTGCTGGTCATGCTGCTGAGCTGCGCCGCGGCCCTGGCCGAGGAGCCCATCACCCTGACCTATGCGGAAGTGAACCCCCTCGAGGGCACCATCGTCGGCGCCGTCGCCACCGCCTTCAAGGAGAAGGTCGAAGAGCTGACCGGCGGTTCCGTGCTGATCGACATTCAGGCTTCCGGCGTGCTGGGCTCCGAGGATCAGATCCTGGACAACCTGCTGGCCGGCGGCAACGTGACCGACATCAGCCGCATCTCCGCCTTCGCGCTGACCCAGTACGGCTGCAACAAGGCCAAGCTGCTGTCCATCCCCTACACCTTCGTGAGCGAGGATCACTTCTGGGCGTTCGCCGCTTCCGACCTGGCCCAGGAGTTCCTGGCCGAGCCGCAGGAAGTGGGCCTGCCCCTGCGCGGCATCTGCTACGGCGAGGAGGGCTTCCGCCACTTCTTCTTCAAGAACGAAGTCGCCGGCATCGAGGACCTGAAGGGCATGAAGATCCGCGTCTCCTCCGACCCGGTCATGACCGGCATGGTTGAGAACCTGGGCGCGGCCGCCACCACCGTTCCCTTCACCGAGCTGTACAGCGCGCTGCAGTCCGGCGTCGTGGACGCCGCCGAGCAGCCCACCGCCAACTACTTCTCCAACGCCTTCCAGGAGGTCGCTCCCTACCTGATGCTGGACGGCCACACCCTCGGCGCCATCCAGATCGTCATCACCGACAGCGCCTGGGCAAAGCTGAGCGAGGAGCAGCAGGCCGCCATCATGGAGGCCGGCGCGTATGCTTCCGAGGTCTGCAAGGCCAAGGTCGCCGAGGTCGAGTCCGAGACCTTCACCAAGCTGGCCGACGCCGGCTGCACCGTCATTCCCGTCGAGGACAAGACGCCCTGGGTCGAGGCCTGCCAGCCCACCATCGAGGCCAACACCGCCGACCAGGCCGAGCTGTACGCTCAGATCCTGGACATGGCGAAATAATCCGTCGCCAACCCTTTCAAGGGGCGCAGGGTGTCAGCCCTGCGCCCCTTTCAAACCAAAAGCAAGGAGGCTTTCCCCATGCCCGCGTTCTTCAAAACGATGGAGAAGATCAGGCCGCTGTACGACTGGACATATAAAATCGTACTGTTCATCTGCAAGCTGCTGCTGATCGGCGACATCATCATCACCAGTTGGGCGGTGCTGGGCCGCTACGTGCCCTTCATCAGCGACCCGCACTGGTCGGAGGAGATCGTGCTGACGCTCATGGCCTACATGGCGGTGCTGTCCGCCACGCTGGCCATCCGCCGCCGCGCCCACATCCGCATGACCATCTACGACAACAAGCTCTCGCGGAAGGCCATACTGTGCCTGGACCTGCTCGCGGACCTGGCCGTGCTGGCGCTGGGCGTGATCCTGCTGGTGCAGGGCGTGAAGTTCTGCAACTCCCCGCTGGCCGCGAAGGGCAAGTATGCGTCCCTGCCCAAGCTGAGCAAGGTGTGGCAGTACCTGCCCATCCCCGTGGCGGGCGGCAGCATGATCATCTTCGAGCTGGAGCAGATCTTCCAGCACATCGAGGAATTCTTTGTTCCCGCTGAAAAGGAGGCGAAGCAGGCATGAGCGCCGAGACGATTTCCACGATCATCCTGCTGGGCAGCTTCCTGCTGATGATCTTCCTGCGCTTCCCCATCGCCTACGCGGTGGGCCTGTCCACGGTGTTATGCATGCTGTCCATGGGGCAGCCGCTGGTCACGCTGGTGCAGCAGATGGTGAAGGGCGTGTGGTCCTTCAGCCTGATGGCCGTGCCCTTCTTCATCACGATGGGCGTATTGATGGGCACCGGCGGCATTTCCGACAAACTGATCGCCCTCGCAAACTCCCTCGTCGGCTGGATGCGCGGCGGCCTTGCGATGGTGAACATCGTGGCGTCCTACTTCTTCGGCGGCATCTCCGGCTCCGCCTCCGCGGACACCGCCTCGCTGGGCTCCATCCTCATCCCCATGATGGTGGACCAGGGCTACGACGCCGACTTCTCCACCGCGGTCACCATCACCTCCTCCTGCGAGGGCCTGCTGGTGCCGCCGAGCCACAACATGGTCATCTTCGCCACCACCGCCGGCGGCATCTCCGTGGGCGCGCTGTTCATGGCGGGCTACATCCCCGGAGCGATCCTGGCCATCGCGCTGATGGTGGGCAGCTATATCATCTCCGTGAAGCGGAGCTATCCCAAGGGTGAAAAGTTCTCCATAAAGAACTTCGTCAAGCAGCTCGGCACGTCCTTCTGGGCGCTGGCGGCGATCCTGATCGTGGTCGTCGGCGTGGTCGGCGGCGTGTTCACCGCCACCGAGTCCGCCGCCATCGCGGTCATCTACTCGCTGTTCGTGTCGGTGTTCATCTACAGGGGGCTGAACTGGAAGGGCGTGTGGAAGGCGCTGGAGAGCTGCATCGACACGCTGGCCATCGTGCTGATCCTGATTGCCACCTCCGCGGCCTTCGGCAACTGCCTGACGCTGCTGCACGTGCCGCTGAAGGCGGCCAACCTGATCACCAGCATCTCCTCGAACCCCATCGTCATCGCGCTGCTGCTGAACCTGATCCTGCTCGTGCTGGGCATGATCATGGACATGGCCCCCATCATCCTGATCGCCACGCCGATCCTGCTGCCCGTGGCCCAGTCCATCGGCATCCACCCGGTGCAGTTCGGCATCATGATCGTGCTCAACTGCGGCATCGGCCTGCTGACGCCGCCCGTGGGCGCGGTGCTGTTCATCGGCTCGGCGGTGGCGAAGCTGCCGATGGAAAAGGTCGTCAAGGCGACGCTCCCCTTCTACATCTGCATGCTGATCGCCCTGCTGCTGATCACCTTCATCCCGCAGATCAGCCTGTGGCTGCCCACCATCACCGGCGCGCTGCGGCTGTGATATCCTGACCGCGGGGAGGGCGCGCCCCGCCTCCCCGCCCACCCATCCTTCCACATATGAGAACGGAGTGATCCCCATGAAAATGACATTCCGCTGGTACGGCAGCAAGGCCGACCCGATCCCGCTGAAGTACGTGAAGCAGATCCCCGGCATGACGGGGCTGATGGGCCTGCTGGACAAGCCCGCGGGCGTGGACTGGCCCGAGGACGAGTTCCGGGCGCTGGTGAAGGAAGTGCACGAGGCCGGCCTGGAGCTGGAGGTCATCGAGAGCGTGAACGTCCACGAGGACATCAAGCTCGGCCTGCCCAGCCGCGAGGAATACATCGAAAATTACATGTCTACCATCCGCATGCTGGCCCGCAACGGCGTGAAGGTGATCGTGTACAACTTCATGCCGGTGTTCGACTGGCTGCGCACCGACCTGGCGCGGGTGATCCCCGAGGACGGCTCGAACAGCCTGTACTTCGACGAGAAGGATCTGGGCGAGATGGGCCCGCTGGAGATCGTGCGAAAGACCGCCGAGGGCAGCCAGGGCTTCACCCTGCCCGGCTGGGAGCCCGAGCGGCTGGCGCTGCTGGAGACCACGCTCGGCCAGTACGAGGGCATGACCGGCGACGACCTGCGCCGCAACTACAAGTACTTCCTGGACGCCGTGATCCCGGTGTGCGAGGAGGTCGGCGTGCGCATGGCCTGCCACCCGGACGACCCCGCCTGGCCCATCTTCGGCCTGCCCCGGATCGCCCACAGCCAGGACGACTTCGACAGGATCATCCGCCTGCACGACAGCCCCGCCAACACCGTGTGCCTGTGCACCGGCTCCCTGGGCTCCAACCCCGACAACGACGTGGTGGCCTGCATTCGCCACTTCGGCAAGATGGACCGCATCGGCGCGATGCACGTGCGGAACGTGAAGTACCTGGGCCACCACCACTTCCGCGAGGCGGCGCATCTGTCCTCGACGGGCGACTTGGACCTGTACGCGATCATGAAGGCCGTGCACGACACCTGCCCGGACACCTACGTGCGCCCCGACCACGGCCGCATGATCTGGGACGAGACCGGCCGGCCCGGCTACGGCCTCTACGACCGCGCGTTGGGCGCGGCGTACCTCAACGGGCTGTGGGAAGCGCTGGAAAAGAACGGATAAAGAGCAACCCGCCGCCGGCTTTCAGCCAAACCGCCCGTTCGGCCGGTCGCCGGCAGCCGACGGCTCTGCTTAGGAGGAATGACCATGCAACTGAACTATAACGGCCTCATGGACCGCGCCGCCTGGGTAGCGGCGGGCGTCCGCCTGCCGAAGCAGGACTGGAAGGCCATGTGCGCCGAGACCGCCGAGCGCCCGGTATGGGTGCACTTCGGCGCGGGCAACATCTTCCGCGGGTTCATCGCGGGCCTGATGCAGGCGCTGCTGGACGCGGGCGAGGCGAAGGCGGGCATCGTGGCCGTGGAGACCTTCGACGACGAGGTCATCGAGAAGATCTACCTCCCCCACGACAGCATGACCCTGGCCGTGAGCCTGCGCCCCGACGGCGGCATCGACAAGGCCGTGAACGCCTCCATCGCCCGGGGGCTGGTGGCCGCCGACCCCGCCCAGCGCGAGGCGCTGAAGGCCATCTTCCGCAACCCCTCCCTGCAGATGGTCAGCTTCACCATCACCGAGAAGGGCTACGCGCTGCGGGACATGAAGGGCGACCTCTCGCCCCTCGCCGCCGCGGACATGGCCGCGGGTCCCGCCATGCCGAAGCACGCCATGGGCATCGTGGCGGGCATGCTGTGGGAGCGCTTCAACGCCGGCGCGACGCCCGTCGCCGTGGTCAGCATGGACAACTGCTCCCACAACGGCGAAAAGCTGAAGGCAGGCGTCACCGAGATGGCGCGCGCCTGGCAGGACAGGGGCTTCGTGACCGACGCCTTCGTCGCCTGGCTGGAGGACGAGGCGAAGGTCTCCTTCCCCTGGTCGATGATCGACAAGATCACCCCGCGCCCCGCGGACTCCGTGGCCGAGGCGCTGCGCGCGCAGGGCTTCGAGGACATGGACGCCATCGTCACCGCGAAGCACACCTACATCGCGCCCTTCGTGAACGCGGAGATCCCCCAGTACCTGGTGATCGAGGACCGCTTCCCCAACGGCCGCCCGCCGCTGGAGAAGGCCGGGGTGTACATGACCGACCGCGACACCGTGAACAACACCGAGCGCATGAAGGTCACCACCTGCCTGAACCCGCTGCACACGGCGCTGGCGGTGTACGGGTGCCTGCTGGGCTATGAGAAGATCTGCGACGAGATGCGGGACGAACTGCTGGTGAAGCTGGTCCGGCGCATCGGCTACGACGAGGGCCTGCCGGTGGTCACCGACCCGAAGATCCTCAGCCCGCGGGCGTTCATCGACGAGGTGGTGGAGCAGCGCCTGCCCAACCCCTTCATGCCCGACACGCCCCAGCGCATCGCCTGCGACACCAGCCAGAAAATCCCCATCCGCTTCGGCGAGACCATCAAGAGCTACATGGCCGACCCCGACCGCGACCCCGCGGCGCTGGAGGCCATTCCCCTGGCGCTGGCCGGGTGGCTGCGGTACCTGCTGGGCGTGGACGACGCCGGAAAGGCAATGGCCGTCAGCCCCGACCCCATGCTGCCCATGCTCACCGAGGCGCTGGCCGGCGTGACGCCGGGCGATCCCGCCTCCGCCGACGGCAGGCTGGACGACATCCTCGCCAACGCAAACCTGTTCGGCGTCAGCCTCGTCGAGGCGGGCCTGAAGGACAAGGTCGCCGCCCTCTTCCGGGAGGAGCTGGCCGGCCCCGGCGCCGTGCGCGCCACGCTGGCGCGGCACCTGGGCGCCTGACGGCGCCGCGAACACCCACAAGGAGGAAACACCATGTTTCTCGACAAAGACTTTCTTCTGAATACCGAGGCCGCCCGCACGCTGTACCACGAGGCGGCGGAGAAGTGCCCCATTATCGACTACCACTGCCACATCAGCCCCCGGGAGATCTGGGAGGACCTGCGCTACGACAACATCACCCAGGTCTGGCTGGGCGGCGACCACTACAAGTGGCGGCTGATGCGCTCGGCGGGCGTGCCGGAGAAGTACGTCACCGGCGACGCCGACGCCCACGAAAAGTTCCTCCGCTGGGCCGAGGTGCTGGGCAAGGCCGTCGGCAACCCGCTGTACCACTGGAGCCACCTGGAGCTGCGGCGCTTCTTCGGCTACGAGGGCATCCTGAACAGGGATACCGCCGAGGAGGTCTGGAACCTGTGCAACGCGAAGCTGCGCAGCGCGGGCTACAGCGTGCGCGGGCTGATCGCCATGTCCAACGTGGAGACCATCTGCACCACCGACGACCCCGTCGACAGCCTGGAGTGGCACGAAAAGCTGGCCGCCGACCCCACCTTCCGGACCGCCGTGCTGCCCGCCTGGCGCCCGGACAAGGCCATGAACCTGGAGAAGGCGACCTATCTGGACTACCTGGCCCAGCTCGAGGCCGTCTCCGGCGTGAAGATCGACAGCTTCGCCGCGCTCAAGCAGGCGCTGAAGGCGCGCATGGCGTTCTTCCACGAGCACAACTGCCGCCTGAGCGACCACGGCCTGAATTACGTGATGTACGCCCCGGCCCCCGAGGCGGAGATCGAGCGCATCTTCGCCGCGCGGCTCGCTGGCGCGATGCCCTCGCGCCGGGAGGAGGACGCCTTCAAGACGGCGGCCATGGCCTTCCTGGCGGGCGAGTACGCGCGCCTCGGCTGGGTGATGCAGCTTCACTACGGCTGCCGCCGGGACAACAACGGCCCCATGTTCCGCAGGCTCGGCCCGGACACCGGCTACGACTGCGTGGACAACGGCGCGTCCTCCGCCGACACCGCGGCCTTCCTGGGCATGCTGGAGGAGGCGGGCACGCTGCCCCGGACCATCCTCTACAGCCTGAACACCAACGACAACGCCGCCATCGACACCATCCTGGGCTGCTTCCAGAGCGACGAGGCGGTGGGCAAGATCCAGCACGGCTCCGCCTGGTGGTTCAACGATCACTTCGACGGCATGGTCGAGCAGATCAAGTCCCTCGGCGCGCTGGGCTACCTGGCGGGCTTCGTGGGCATGCTGACCGACAGCCGCTCCTTCCTGAGCTATCCGCGGCACGAGTACTTCCGGCGCATACTGTGCCGCGTGCTCGGCGAGTGGGTCGAGGAGGGCATGTTCCCGGACGACATGGACACCCTCAAGGAGATCGTCCGCGGCATCAGCCACGACAACGCCAAAGCATACTTCGGATTCGCGGAGAAATAACTTCTTCCGAACCGGCGGACAGTCCGTTCTTCAGGGGCGCCGATGAAGCGCCCCTTTTCCCATGCCCGCGCACCGGGGCGACATCCCCTCCACCGCACGCCCTTTACATTGCCGTGGTATGATGGGGAGGATAACGAAACGGGCGCCCGCCCCCTGGAGGATGACCATGACCCGAAACCTGCTTCGCCTCGCCCCCCTGATGACCGCCGCCGGGGAAGTCGCCGCCCGGCCCGACACCGCGCGCATCGTCACCGCCGCGCTGCTGAGCATGGTGCCCACCTTCGAGGGCCGCTACGCCGTGGCGGTGGCCATCGGCATGGGCCTGCCCGCGGCGTTCGCCTACCTGCTGGCGCTGGTATGCAGCAGCATCCCGGTGCCCTTCATACTGCTGCTGCTGCGGCCGGTGCTGGACTGGTTCTACACGCTGCCCATCAAGCCGGTGCGCGCCTTCGCCGCGTGGCTGGAGCGCCACACCGCCAAAAAGCGCCGCGCCATGAAGCGGAATCGCAGGAAGGGCATCCGGCGCTACTTCTCCGCGGAAACGGCGGAGCTCTTCGGGTTGTACCTGTTCGTGGCCCTGCCCCTGCCGGGCACCGGCGTGTGGACGGGCAGCGCCATCGCCACGCTGTTCAACATGCCCCGCGGCAAGAGCGCCGCGGCGATCCTGCTCGGAAACGCCACCGCGTGCCTGATCATGACCCTGGCCGCGACGGGCGTGACGGCCATCGTGAGATGAGTCGCGGGCCGGGCCTCCCCTGCCGGATCATTCACCGGGACGAACGGAATTTTCGCGTTCGTCCCCTTTTTTCTTCCCGCGCGGGAAATTTGTGGTATAATGATTAGGAAAATTGGCGCGAAGCGCGGTTTTCCGGGTCGGCGCGCAAGGGAGCAAAGCGAGTTGCGCAGCGCGCCGACAATCGTGGTATAATGATTAGGAAAACCGAAGGTTTTCCGGGTCGGCGCGCAAGGGAGCAAAGCGAGTTGCGCAGCGCGCCGACAATCGTGGTATAATATGATTAGGAAAACCGAAGGTTTTCCGGGTCGGCGCGCAAGGGAGCAAAGCGAGTTGCGCAGCGCGCCGACAATCATATTCGGATTCCATTCTACCAAAGGGAGGCACCCCCATGGAAAACACTGTGCACGTCATTCCGAAGATCCCCCGCCGCTGCTCCACGGCGATACTGAAGTCCATGGGCGCGGGCGTGGTACCCGGCATCGGGCTGGAGTACATCGCCGTGGGCCGCAGGGCCGAGATCGAGGCCATACTGTCCGACCTGGAGGACATCGCCGGCGGCGGCGGCGCGTTCCGGCTCATCGAGGGCCGCTACGGCAGCGGCAAGAGCTTCCTGCTGCAACTGGCGCGGAACAACGCCATGGAGCGGGGCTACCTGGTGATGAACGCCGACCTGACCCCCGAGCGCCGGCTCGCGGGCACGAAGGGGCAGGGGCTCAAGCTGTACCGGGAGCTGATGGCCAGCCTGTCCACCAAGACCCGGCCCGAGGGCGGCGCGCTGGAGAGCCTGCTGCAGCGCTGGATCAACGACATCTGCCGCGACCTGGGCGAGGGCTCCGACGGGGACGCCGTCAGCGCCGCCATCCGCGCCACCGCCGGGGAGCTGCGGGAATTCGTGTTCGGCTACGACTTCGCCCGGGTGCTGCTGGCCTACTGGGAGGGCTACCGCGCCGCGGACGACGAGGGCATGGGCCGCGCGCTGCGCTGGCTGCGGGGCGAATACGAAAAGAAGGCCGACGCCAAGCCGCTGGGCGTGGGGCAGATCATCACCGACGACAACTGGTACGACGCGGTGAAGCTGCTGGCGCGGCTGGCCAGCCAACTGGGCTACCGCGGGCTGCTGGTGCTCATCGACGAGACCGTGAACCTGTACAAGATCACCAACCGCGTGAGCCGGGAGAACAACTACGAAAAGCTGCTGGCGATGTTCAACGACATCATGCAGGGCCGCGCGCCGTGGCTGGGGCTGTACCTGGGCGGCACGCCCCAGAGCGTGGAGGACGAGCGGCGCGGGCTGTTCAGCTACGACGCGCTCAAGTCCAGGCTGCGGGGCAGCGCGCTGCTGCCGGAGGGCATGGCGGACTATTCCGGGCCCATCCTGCGGCTGGAGTCGCTGACCCCCGAGGAGATCTTCCTGCTGCTGGAGCGGCTGATGGACGTGTTCTGCGCCCACCACGGGCTGGAGGAACCCATACTGAGCGCGGAGCAGCTGGCGGCGTTCATGCAGAAGGTGTCCGAGCGCATCGGCGCGGACGCGCTGCTGACGCCCCGCGAGGTGACGCGCGACTTCATCGCCCTGATGAACCTGCTGCTCCAGAACCCCGAGGCCCGCTTCGAGGATCTGGTGGGCTCGCCCCAGGTGCCGCTGCGCGGCGCGGCGGACGACCCCGACGCCGCCGACGACAGCCTGGCGGTGTACGACCTGTGAGCGGCTACGACCGGCTGGCCCCATTCATCCGGGAGTACGTGTTCGACCACGGCTGGACGTCGCTGCGGGACGTGCAGGAGCGGGCCATCGACGCGATCCTGGACGGGGACGACCACGTGCTCATCGCCGCGGGCACGGCCTCGGGCAAGACGGAGGCAGCCTTCTTCCCCATCCTGACGAGGCTGGCGCAGGCGGACGCGGACGGCTTCGGCGCGCTGTACATCGGCCCGCTGAAGGCGCTCATCAACGACCAGTTCGAGCGCCTGGACGCGCTCATGGAGGAAGCGGACATCCCCGTATACGCCTGGCACGGCGACCGGCCGGAGTCGGAGAAGAAGCGGGCGAAGCGCGACCCGCGCGGGGTGCTGCAGATCACTCCCGAGGCGCTGGAGGGCCTGCTGATGCGCCAGCCCGGCACGGCGGCGCGGCTGTTCGGCGCGCTCCGGTTCGTCGTGATCGACGAGGTGCACGCCTTCATGGGCACGGACAGGGGGCTGCAGCTACAGTGCCAGCTGTGCCGGATCGACCGCCTGACCCCAGGCGGCGCGCGGCGCGTGGGCCTGTCGGCCACCGTGTCCGACTACGCCGCCGCGCAGGCGTGGCTCTCCGCGGGCACGGACCGGGAGACCGCCGTGGTGGAGAGCCGGGAATCCGGGCGCAAACTCGACCTGGCGCTGCAGAACTACGCCGTCGACCCGGCGCCGGACGAGGCAAAGAAGCCCTCCCTCCTCGACCGGATCCTGCCGTGGAAGCCCGCGGACGATGCGCCGGAGGCGGCGGAAGAGATCCCCGTCCCCGGCCGGGAGGACCTGTACGCGGACCTCTACGCACTGGTCCGGGGACGCCGCTGCCTGGTGTTCACCAACAGCCGCGCGGAGACCGAGAGCGTGGTGGCGGCGCTGCGCGCGGAGGCGGCGCGCCGGGGTGAACCGGACGCCTTCCACGCCCACCACGGCAGCCTGTCCGCCGCCATCCGCCAGGACGCGGAGGAGGCCATGAAGGCCGCCGAGGGCCCCGCGACGGCGGTGGCCACGCGCACGCTGGAGCTGGGCATCGACCTCGGCAGGCTGGACCGCGTGGTGCAGCTGGGCGCGGCGGACAGCTGCGCCGGGTTCGTGCAGCGCCTCGGGCGCTCGGGTCGGCGCGGCCAGCCCGCGGTGATGCGCTTCCTGACCCGCGCCCGGCGGCGGGGCGACACGCCCTTCGACAACCTTCCCTGGGAGCTGCTGCGCACCGTGGCGGTGGTGCAGCTGTACCTGGAGGAGCGCTGGGTGGAGCCCTTCGAGGAAAAGCCCCTGCCCTACAGCCTGCTGGTGCAGCAACTGCTCTCCGCGCTGATGGCCGGCGAGCGCACCTCGCGCGCGCTGGCGAAGGCGGTGCACACCCTGCCCGCCTTCGCGAAGATCCCGGCGGAGGACTACATGGCCCTGCTGCGGCATATGCTGGACGAGGACCTGGTGGAGGTGACGGAGACCGGCACGCTGCTGCCCGGGCTGAAGGGCGAGCGCCTGGCGGGGGACTACCGCTTCCTGTCGGTGTTCCAGGACAGCGGCGGCTGCCGGGTGATCGCGGGCGGCCGGGAGATCGGCAGCATCGACGCCCTGCCGCGGGTGGGCGAGAGCTTCACCATGGCGGGCCGGGTGTGGCAGGTCACCGGCGTGGACGAGGCCCGCGGCGCGGTGTACGTGGGCCAGGGCGGCGGCGGGGAATCCGTCGGCGGCTGGCAGGGCGGCGGCGCGCGCGTGCACGACCGGATCGTGGCGAAGCTGCGGGATATCCTCGCCTCGGACGCGGAATACCCCTACCTCCACCCCGCCGCGAAGCGGGCGCTGGCGGAGGCCCGGGCGACCGCGCGCACCTACGAGCTCGACCGCCTGTTCACCCCGCTGGGCTACGGGCGGCTGCTGCTGCACCCCTGGCTGGGCACGCGCAAGCTGGACACGCTGGCCTGGCTGCTGCGCGGCCGCTTCTCGAACCGGCTGGCGGTGCAGACCGTCAAGCCCGCGGGCGACCGCACGGCGCTGCTGGTGGAGACGCTGCTGCCGAAGAAGCGCTTCCTGGAGGGGCTGAGGGCCTGCCTGGAGGCGCTGGAGCCGGAGGCGCTGGTGTCCGCCGCCCCCGCCGCCGCGCTGGACCGCAACGACGCGTTCGTCCCCGACGCCCTGCGCCGCCGGGCCTACGTGTACAACCACCTGGACGCGCCGGGCCTGAAGGCCGCGCTGCTCGCGCACCCCGACCTCGCCGGGGACGCGCGGGAAGGATAGGCAGGGCGGCGCGACCGTTTCCGTTTCCCCGGGATCTTCAGGCACAGGACCTTTATCATCGCAGGGGCGGCCGACGGCCGCCCCTGCGATGTGCGCCTTTACCGAAATTTCATCATTTTGAGAACGGTTTTCATATTGACAACGGTGCGTCCGGTGGTAAAATGATTTTGATTTTCAAATTGGAAGGGGGCGCGCGGCATGGCCGGGAAGGGTCCGTACCATACCCGACAGGGCGAAGAGCTGATGCGGTACCTGGAGGCGAACCGGGGCGTGCACGTGACCGCCGCGCAGATCCGCGCCCACTTCGAGGCCGCGGGCTCGCCGCTGGGCATGGCCACCGTGTACCGCCACATGGACCGCCTGGTGCAGGACGGCCTGGTGCGCAGGTACACGCTGGACGTGGGCGACAGCGCCTGCTACGAGTACGTCGGCGCGGACGCCCGCGCGGAGTGCTCCGCCCACTTCCACTGCAAGTGCGAGCGCTGCGGCGCGCTGATCCACATGGACTGCGACGAGCTGCAGGCCATCCGCGAGCACCTGCTCGACGGGCACGGCTTCGCCTGGAACGCCGGGAAGACGGTGTTCTACGGCGTGTGCGCGCGCTGCCGAAATTCCATTGCCAACGGAGACTGACCATGAAAAAGACGTTTTGCCTGGCGCTGATCCTGGCCCTGCTGGCCGGGTGCGCGCCGTTCGCGCCCGCGCTGGCGGAGGGAACGCCCCGCGTGGTGTGCACCATCTTCCCCCTGTACGACTGGGCCCGCGCCGTGGCGGGGCAGGAGGCGATCGAGCTGACGCTGCTGCTGGACAACGGCGTGGACCTGCACAGCTTCCAGCCCACGGCCCAGGACATCATGGAGATCGCCGGCTGCGACCTGTTCATCTACGTGGGCGGGGAGTCCGACGCCTGGGTGGAGGACGCGCTGAAGGAAGCCGTCAACCCGAACCAGGCGGCGCTCAGCCTGCTGGACGCGATGGAGGACCCCATGGAGGAGGAAGCGGTGGAGGGCATGCAGGCCGGGGAGGCGTGCGCGCCGGAGGAAACCGAATACGACGAGCACATCTGGCTCTCGCTGCGCAACGCCCGGGCGCTGACCGCGACCATCGCCGACGCCTTTTCGCAGCTCGACCCCGCCCACGCCGACGCCTACCGCGCCAACGCCGAAGCCTACGCCGCACGGCTCGCCGCGCTGGACGACGCCTACGCCGAAGCCGTGGCGGGCGCGCGCATCCACACGATGCTGTTCGGCGACCGCTTCCCCTTCCGCTACCTGGCGGAGGACTACGGCCTGTCCTGTTACACCGCCTTCAGCGGCTGCTCCGCGGAGACGGAGGCCAGCTTCGAGACCATCGTGTTCCTGGCGGGCAAGGTGGACGAGCTGGGCCTGCCCGCGGTGCTGACCATCGAGAACAGCGACCGCCGCGTGGCCGAGACCATCGCCCAGGCCGCCCAGGGCAGCCCCGCCGTGCTGACCCTCGACTCCATGCAGGCCACCACCGCGCGCGACATCGAATCCGGCGCGACGTACCTGGGCATCATGGAGGATAACCTGAGCGTGCTGCGGAAGGCGCTGAACTGACGCGCCGCTCCGCGAACGCGCGACCCCCTTTGAACCGCTTGCCGGAGGGAACCGACGAAATGTCCCTGATCACCTGCCAAGACCTGACCCTCGGCTACGAGGGCGAAGCCATACTGGAGGGCCTGAGTTTCTCCGTGAACGCAGGCGACTACCTGTGCATCGTGGGCGAAAACGGCTCGGGCAAGTCCACCCTGATGCGCACCATGCTGGGCCTGCAGAAGCCCATGCGCGGCAGCATCGCCTTCGGCGACGGCCTGCGGGAGAAGGAGCTGGGCTACCTGCCCCAGCAGACCGCCGTACAGCGGGACTTCCCCGCCACGGTGTGGGAGATCGTGCTCTCCGGCTGCCAGAGCCGCCTGGGGAGGCGCCCCTTCTACACCCGCGCCGACCGCGCCCTGGCGGAGCGCAGCCTGGAGCGCATGGGCATCGCCCCGCTGCGCAGGCGCTGCTACCGGGAGCTCTCCGGCGGGCAGCAGCAGCGGGTGCTGCTGGCGCGGGCGCTGTGCGCCACGCAGAAGCTGCTGCTGCTGGACGAGCCGGTGTCCGGGCTCGACCCCCGCGTGACGGCGGAGATGTACGAGCTGATCGAGCGGCTGAACCGGCGCGACGGCGTCACGGTGGTCATGATCTCCCACGACGTGGCCGCGGCGGCGCGGTACGCCACCCACATCCTGCACATCGGCGGGAAGGGCACCTTCTTCGGCACCGCGGATGCCTACCGGGAGAGCCCCCTCGGGCAGCGGTTCCTCGCCGACGCCGACGGCGCGAAGGGAGGCGCGGAGGCATGATCGCCACGCTGCAACAGTACCTGTCCTTCCCCTTCGTGCGCTACGCGCTGATCGTGGGCGTGCTCATCGCGCTGTGCTCGTCGCTGCTGGGCGTGACGCTGGTGCTGAAGCGCTTCTCGTTCATCGGTGACGGCCTGTCGCACGTGGCCTTCGGCGCCATGGCGATCGCGGCGGTGCTGCGGCTTTCCAACAGCCTGCTGTTCGTGATGCCGGTGACCGTGCTGTGCGCGGTGCTGCTGCTGCGGGCGGGCAAGCGCGCAAAGCTGAAGGGCGACGCCGCCATCGCCATGCTGTCGGTGGGGGCCATGGCGGTGGGCTACCTGCTGCTGAACCTGTTCTCCACGTCCACGAACGTCTCCGGCGACGTTTGCTCCACGCTGTTCGGCTCCACGTCCATACTGACGCTGACCAGGGCCGAGGTGTGGCTGTGCGCGGGCCTGTCGGTGGCGGTGGTGGCGCTGTTCGCGCTGTTCTACAACCGCATCTTCGCCGTGACCTTCGACGAGGACTTCGGCCGCGCCGTGGGCACGCGCGTGGAGGCCTGCAACCTGCTGATCGCCGTGGTGACGGCGGTGATCATCGTGCTGGCGATGAACCTGGTGGGCTCGCTGCTGATCTCGGCGCTGATCATCTTCCCGGCGCTCTCCGCCATGCGGCTGTTCCGGAGCTTCCTGGGCGTCACGCTGTGCTCCGCGGCGGTGTCCGTGGCGTGCGCGCTGGCGGGCATGCTGGTGTCCATCGTGGGCGGCACGCCGGTGGGCGCGACCATCGTGGCGGTGAACATCGTCGCCTACTTCCTGTTCGCCCTCGTCGCGCGGCTGAAATAGGCCGGGCTTTTCGACGGAGAGCTGTCCCGACGCGGCCGGGGCGGCTCCCCGTTTTTTGTCCGGACGACAGAATTCTCCCCCGGTAGCGGCCAAACCGGTTGACATCCCCGGGGGAAAGCATTATGCTTGCTTATAGGCGATCCCATGAGGGAAGCGCCGAAGGAGTGCGAACCATGCGCATCTACACCGGGCGAATGCCGCTGCTGTTCCCCGCGCTGACGGAACGGCTCCGCGCCGCCATGGAAGGGGGTTCCGGCGGGACCCACCTCGTGGTGGTGCCGAAGCAACTGACGCTGCAGACCGAGCGCGCGCTGCTGAAGGCCCTGGGCCTCAGGGGCTCCTTTGAGCTGCAGATCCTGAGCCCGGCGCGGCTGTGCGGCCGCATCTTCGAGGCCGCGGGCCTGCCCGACGGCGTGCGGGTGGACGAGCGCGGCCGGGTCATGCTGGTGCGCGCGGCGGTGGAGGCGGCGGAGGATCGGCTGACGCTGTACCGGAACGCGCTGCACCGCCGGGGGTTCGCGGACCGCTGCGCCCGGCAGCTGGAGCTGATCCGCCAGGCGGGGCTCGGCCCGGAGCGGCTGCGGTTCTGCGCGGAGGAGACTTCGGGCCAGCTCGCCATGAAGCTCTCCGACCTGGCCGCGATCCTGGAGGAATACGAGGCGCTGATCGAGGGGCGCTTCCAGGACGGCGAGTCGGAATTCCTGCGCGCGGCGGCGCTGGCGAAGGACGCGGATTTCCTGCGCCGCGCGGACGTGTGGTTCTTCGGCTTCGACCTCACCCCGCCCACGCTGCACCGGCTGATGGGCGCGGTGGGCGCGGCCTGCCCGGAGACCGGCGTGTTCCTGCCGCTGGAGAACGACCCGGGCGCGCGGGACTACGACTGCTTCCTGCCGCTGGAGCACAGCCTCCGGCGGCTGTGGGAGGCGGCCCGGCGCGCCGGCGCGCCGGTGGAGCGCGTGGGCCTGGAGGGCGAGGACGGCCCGGGGCGCATCCGCGTGGAGGCGCCCGCCCAGCATGGGGAGCTGGCGCTGCTGTCGCGCGAGCTGTTCGCCTTCCCCGCGAACCCCTCCGCCGCGGAAAGGCCGCCCCGGCGGGTGCAGGCCGCGATCCTGCGCGACCCCATGGAGGAGTGCCGCTTCGCCGCGGCGCTGTGCCGCCAGCTCGCCATGACCCGCGGCTACCGCTGGAACGACATGCTCATACTCTGCCGGGACGTGGACGCCTACCGCCAGCCGCTGCAGGAGGCCTTCCGCGCCTACGGCGTGCCGCTGTTCCTGTCCTCGAGCCGCCCCGCGGCACGCCACCCGCTGGCGGAATGCGTGACCTCGGCCCTGCGGCTGGCGGAGGCGTCCGCGCAGCCGGAGGACGCCCTGGCGCTGCTGCGCACGGGCTACGCCGCCGTAGACGGGGACGAGGCCGACCGGCTGGCCAACTTCGCGGTGAAGTACGGCCTGCGGGCGCGGGCGCTGCTCTCGCCCCTGCGGCGCGGCACGGAGGCGGAAAAGCAGGCGCTGGAGCCGGTGCGCGCGCGCTTCGCCGCCCCGGTGAACGCGCTCCGCGAGCGCCTGCGCGCGGCGAAGGACCTGAAGGATCAGCTCGCCGCGGTGTTCGCCTACCTGGAGGATACCCAGGCCCCGGCGAAGCTGGAGGCGCGCCTGAACGCGCTGATCGGCGCGGGGCTGCGGGAGCAGGCGGGCGAGGAAGGGCAGGTGTGGAACCGCCTCGTGGGCGCGCTGGACCAGATGGCGGGGCTGATGGGCGCGCAGAAGCGCCCGACGGCGGTGCTCCGCGAGACGCTGTCCGAATCCCTGGAGGCGGCGGTGGTGAAGCCGCTGCCCCAGTCGGACGACGCCGTGTACGCCCAGACCAGCGACCGCATCACCGCGCGGGCGTGCCGGGCGCTGCTCATCCTGGGGGAGACGGACCGCGCGGGCGGCGAGCCGGACGGCCTGCTGAACGCCGCCCAACTGGAGGCGCTGTCCCGGATCTCGCACGCCTACCTGGGGCTGGACGCCGCGGGGCTGTCGCGCATGCGCCGGTTCTACCTGAAGAGCGCCGTCTCCATGACCTCGGACTACCTGTGCCTGTCCTGCCCGCTGAGCGGCACGGACGACGGCGCGCGCCACCCCGGCGCGCTGTTCGCGCTGGTGCGCGGGCTGTTCCCGGGCCTGGCGGTGCGCGGCGGCGTGCTGGACGACGCCGGGCTGCAGCGGATGCTGCGCGCCGCGCCGGCGGCGGCGCTGGGCTGC